>DASZQW010000033.1:0-24372 GCA_035549455.1 Rhizomicrobium sp.
GGCGGCAGCGCCTTCGACGGGCGCGACTTCGGCGGCGGGCGCGGCGGCGGCAGCGGCGGCGGCGCGCTGCTCTTCGATCACGCTGGTCGGCGCGACGATGGAGCAGACGGTGAAGTCGCGGCCCCGGATCACGACCTTGACGCCCTTGGGAAGGTTCAGGTCGTTGATGTGGATCGTTTCATTGATGTCCAGCTTGGAGACATCAACTTCGATGGTGTTGGGAATGCTGTCGGCGGGGCAGATCAGGTTGATCGCGTGGCGCACGATGTTCAGCACGCCGCCCTTCTTCAGGCCGGGGGACACATCCTGGCCGTTGAAATGCACCGGGATCTCCAGCTTGACGCTGGCGCCTTCGGCCAGGCGCATGAAATCGACATGCACGGGGCGGTCGCTGACCGGATCCAGCTGCACGGCGCGCGGAATGGCGCGGGTCTTCTTGCCGGAATTGTCCAGCAGGAACAGGGTGGTGAGAAAGTGGCCGGCCTCGACATGGCGCTCCAGGGTGCGGCTGTCGACGGCAACGGTCTCGGGGTCGGCGGTGCCGCCATAGATGACGCCCGGAATCAGGCCCTTCAGGCGCGCCTGATAGGCCGGGCCCTTGCCCCTGCCGCTGCGCGCTTCAACCGTAAGTTCCTGAATCTTCGACATTTTTTCTAGCCTCTTATTCCAGACCCCAGAGGGGGCCCCGAAGGAGGCGGCTTGTAGCGCAAAGCAGGGGACCTGCGCAACCGGGGCGCTTTCCCCGCTTCGGACCAGGCCGGCCTGCACATCAGTCGAACAGGCTCGAAACGCTGGCTTCATTATTGATCCGCCGCATCGCCTCGCCCAACAGCGGCGCGATGGAGATGGTGCGGATATTGGCGCAGGCCATCTGGGCGGCGGTGGGGGCGATGGAATCGGTCACCACCATCGATTTCAGCCGCGAATTCTGGATGCGCTCCACCGCCTTGCCCGACAGCACGCCATGGGTGCAATAGGCATAGACCTCGGTGGCGCCGTTTTTCAGCAGCGCGTCGGCGGCATTGACGAGCGTGCCGCCGGAATCCACGATGTCGTCGATCAGGATGCAGGGCCGGCCCTCAACATCGCCGATGATGTTCATCACTTCCGACACACCGGCCCGCTCGCGGCGCTTGTCGACAATGGCCAGGTCGGTGTTGAGGCGGCGCGCCAGGCTGCGGGCGCGCACCACGCCGCCGACATCGGGCGACACCACCATCGGCTCCTTGCCCGCCAGATGCTCCAGAATGTCCTTCACGATCACCGGCTGGGCGAACAGATTGTCGGTGGGAATGTCGAAGAAGCCCTGGATCTGCCCGGCATGCAGGTCCACCGTCAGCACCCGGTTGGCGCCCGCCTCGGTGATCAGGTTGGCGACCAGCTTGGCCGAGATGGGTGTGCGCGGCCCGACCTTGCGGTCCTGGCGGGCATAGCCGAAATAGGGGATCACGGCGGTGATGCGGCGCGCGCTGGCGCGGCGCAGCGCATCGATCATGATCAGCAGTTCCATCAGATTGTCATTGGCGGGCGCGCTGGTCGACTGGATGACGAACATGTCCTCGCCGCGCACATTCTCCTGCACTTCGACGAAC
Source organism: Rhizomicrobium sp. (assembly GCA_035549455.1). Lineage (GTDB taxonomy): Bacteria > Pseudomonadota > Alphaproteobacteria > Micropepsales > Micropepsaceae > Rhizomicrobium. Next base: position 1,593 of record DASZQW010000033.1, read on the forward strand.
ACCTCGTCATCGGCAAAGCGGCGGACATCGGCCTTGACCGGGGTCAGGCCCAGATAGTCGCTGATGGCGTTCACCAGCGGCTTGTTGGAGTTGCCGGTAATGAGGCGCATGCCCCGCGATCCGTTCAGATCCGTCATCGCAAACACCCCTCCGGCCTTCGCTGGCTCGAGAGCCGGCTACGGCCACCTCCCCCTGCAAGCGCGCTGTCGCGCGCGCCGGGGAGGAGAACCCCGTGAACCTTTGATGACGGGCTTTTAGCGGTTGGGCTTGGCGACCGCAACCACCGTCATCCTCAATGTCGGTCGCTCCGGCTCTGGCCTACGCGATGGCCAGCATTATAGCCGAGATTTGCCGCCCGTAATCGGGCTCGCCGGCATGGGTGGCGCGGCGGAAACTGAAGAATCCCGCGTCCGGCGGATAGGTGCAGAGGCCCAGTTTTTCGACCGATCCGGCCCCGGCTTTTTCCAGCCGGTGGGCGGCATAGCCCTCCAGGTCGAAGCGGTAATGACCCACTTTGTCGCTGGCGACGAAGAATTTTCGCATCCTCAGGCCGCCCTGTTCCAGGAAACGGTCGCGAAAGTCCCAGCCCACTTCGTAATTGGCCTGGCTGATGCAGGGGCCTATGGCGGCGCGGATATCGGCGCGGGCCGCGCCCAGCGCCTCCATGGCGTCCAGCGTGGCTTCCAGCACCCCGCCACCCTCTTTTGACCCCAGCGCGCCCTTCCAGCCGGCATGGGCGGCGCCGATCACCCGCGCCTTGGGATCGGCCAGGAGCACCGGCGCGCAGTCGGCGGTGAGGATGCCCAGCGCCAGGCCCGGCGTGGCGGTGACCATGCCATCGCCCTGTGGCGGCGTATCCGGGGCCGCCGACAGGGCATGCACGGTTGCGCTGTGAATCTGCGACAGGCTGACCAGCGTCTGCGCCCCCAGCGCCCCGGCCACGCGGCGGCGATTTTCCGCCACCGCCTCAGCCGCATCGTGCGAGCCGGGGCCGCAGTTGAGCGAGGCATACAGGCCGTCCGACACCCCGCCCTCGCGGCCAAAAAAGCCATGAGCGATGCCCGGCGCTTTGGGAATTTGCGCCTCCAGCCGCCTCATCCGGCAAATCCCGCCACATCGGTCAGTCCCGGCGGGGTCAGCGCCAGCACCTTGAACAGGGTTCCCATCTGCTCGGACCCGATCAACCGCTCGGTGGCGCTCAAAACCTGGTCGGCGCTGTCGGGATTGGCCTTCATCAACTGCTCGGCGCGTTCGGTAATGCCGATCGTGGCGAGAAACGCGCCCTGGGTGACGGGACCGGCGACATGGGCGCCGCCGCGCCGCGCGGCGTGCGCCAAAGCGGCAAAGTCGACATGGGCCGACAGATCGGCCTCGCCCGGTTCGGCCAGCACATCGGCGAAGCGGTGGCCGCCCACCGCCTGCAGGGTTTCGGCAAAGCCGCCTTTTTCAATTTCGGCTGCGCCATAGCCGTAATCGATCACCAGCCCGGCGCCGCCCCTGGCGGCGATGATGCGGGCCATGTCTTCGATCAGGGCGGTGGCGGCGGGGGCGCTTTCACAGACGCCGCCATCGGGCGCGGCTTCGCGGCCCCGCGGCGCGGCGGCGGGCGGCAGCGGCACGGGGGCCAGCGCAAAGGCCAGCTCGCCCTTGGCGCCGACCGTCACCATGCGCTCGCACCAGCCGCGCGGCGTCTTGACATACTGGCGCAAGGGAAGGGCGTCGAAGAATTCATTGGCCACCACGAATAGCGGGCGGTCGGCCAGGCTGTTATCGAACTGGCCTTGCCAGGAAATATCGGCATGCAGGCCGCGCAGCTTGTCCGCCTGGATCTGCGCCAGCACGGGGCTGGCCTCGATCATCACCACATCCAGGTCGGCCAGGAACTCCGGCGCCACCGCCGCGGTGCGCAGGATGTCGGCCATCAACGTGCCGCGCCCCGGCCCCAGCTCCACCAGGCGGGGGTTTTTCGGCGCTCCCTGGTCGGCCCAGGCCTGCAGCAGCCACAGCCCCACCATTTCGCCGAACATCTGGCTGATCTCGGGCGCGGTGGTGAAGTCACCGCCCTTGCTTAAAGAAGGCGCCCCCAAAGGATCGCGGGTGGCGTAATAGCCATGGCTGGGATCAAGCAGGGCGATGGTCATGAACTGCGCCACCGACATCGGGCCCTGGGCCTCGATCAGAGCGGCGATGCGCGCGCCAAGAACGGTGGAAAGGCTCATTTGGGGATTCTGGCCTGGGGCGGCTTCTTCAGCGCGATCCAGAACAGCACCCCCGCCGTCAGCCAGATGGGAATCGAAAGCGCCATGCCCATGCTGACCGGCCCGATGAACTGGGTGTCCGGTTCGCGGAAGAATTCACTGATGAAGCGGAAGGTGCCGTATCCCCCGAAGAAGATGGCGCAGAGCAGGCCGGGCTTCTCGTTGGCGCGAAAGACGCGCAGCGCCACCTGCAGGATGACCAGCAGCACCAGGCCTTCCAGCCCCGCCTCGTAAAGCTGGCTGGGATGGCGCGGCAGCGGCCCGCCACGCGGGAAGATCATGGCCCAGGGCACATCCGTGACGCGGCCCCACAATTCGCCATTGACGAAATTGGCCAACCGCCCGAAGAACAGCCCGATGGGCGCAAAGGCGCAGGCCAGGTCGGCGACCGGCAGCAAGCCCAGTCTGTTGCGGCGGCAGAACCACCATACCGCGATCGCCACGCCCAGCAGCCCGCCATGGAACGACATGCCGCCTTCCCAGGCGGCGATGATGCGGACGGGATCGCTGAGAAAGCCCATCGGCAACCCGTCGCAGAAGGCGGCATATTGCGGCGTGACGCTGCACAGGATGGTGCCATAGATCAGCACCCAGCCCAGCCGCCCGCCCAGGATGACGCCAAAGGTCGCCCACACCACCAGGTCACCGATCTGGTCCTCGGTGGCCGGGGGCTTGCCGTTGAAAGGCGGGTGCGCCCACAGCGCCTTGCGGCGCAGGACCCGCAGCACCCCCCACCAGGCCAGCACGATGCCCGCGATATAGGCCAGCGCGTACCAGCGGATCGCCAGCGGCCCCAGATGCACCAGCACCGGGTCAAACTGGGGAAAGGGCAGCAGGGCCTGGATCATGGGCGGGCCGTGTCGTTGGTTTTGAAGTTCACCAACCCCCGATATCACCCCCTTGGTGAACTTCAAAACCGAAACGATACTAAAATCAAAGTATTGCCGGTGTCCTTCGATTCCGGAATTCACCAATAGCGTGATATCAAGCACTTGCGAATTTCGGAATCGGGACACGGCGCGCCGGTGCTTCGCGTCTTGTGTCAAGTCAGCGCGCTGTCCATAAAAGACGCCAAAGGAGCCCCCCATGGCGCAGACCGACAACCCTTTCCTGGACGGCGTGGCCAAGGCCTTTACCGACGCCGCCGGCATGGCCCAGAGCGTGCGCACCGAGATCGATACCTTCATGCGCCAGCGGCTGGAGCGGCTGGTGGCCGACATGGATTTCGTCCCCCGCGAGGAATTTGAGGCGGTGAAGGCGATGGCGGCCAAGGCCCGGGCCGAGAATGAGGCGCTGGCCGCCCGCCTGTCCAAGTTGGAAGCGGGCGCTTTGGAATCCAAATCAACCACTTAGGCGGAAATCCGGGAGTCTTTTCCGTACGCTGTTCACGAATCTGTGAGCCGCCGGAGCGGAGGCGTGAGCCGGAGCGACCCAATAACCAAAGCTGTGGAGTCTTTCCCGCAGCCGGGGATGGCGACTCCCGGACTCTTGTTTTCTCCAGATGTTGTGCCAGTTTGGATTGCAACTGCTTCGTTTTGTGTCTGGAGTTGCCCATGCCCCTTACCCACCTGGACGACGAGCCGCTGGACGCGCTGCACCCGCTGGACCTGCTGGAGCGGGCGGTGGAACAGAATGGCTGGGCCTTCGAACGGGCGGGCCGGGACGAATTGAACCTGTCGGTGGCCGGCAAATGGAGCGACCATCATTTCAATTTCTCCTGGCGGGAGGATCTTCAGTCCCTGCATCTGTCCAGCGCCTTCGACATGCGCATTTCCGAGGGCGTGCGGCGCCAGAATGTCGCCGACCTGCTGATGCATGTGAACGCCAAGCTGTGGATCGGCCATTTCGACCTCTGGCCCCAGGACGGCACCATCATTTTCCGCCATGCCATGATCTTCCCCGACGCCGAGGCCAGCGCCGCCCAGTGCGAGGCGCTGCTCAACCTGGCGCTGGAAGCCTGCGAGCATTACTATCCGGCTTTCCAGTTCGTGCTGTGGGGCGGCAAGACGGCGGAAGACGCCATGGCCTCGGCGGTGCTGGAATGCGCCGGCCAGGCGTGATGACGGGCATGGACCCCGCGCGCCACAGGCGCGCCATCAAATGAGCATCCTGCTGGTCGGCTGCGGTCGCATGGGCTCGGCCCTGCTCAAGGGTTGGCTGGCGGGCGGCATCAAATCCATAACAGTGGTCGAACCCAAACCGTCGGCGGACCTGCGCAGTCTTGCCAAGACGAAAAAGATTGCGCTGGTCGCCGCGCCGTCGCTGGTGAAAGCCCGGCCATCGGTCTGTGTGGTGGCGATCAAGCCGCAGATCCTCAAAGGCGAAGCGCCCGCGCTTGCCGCCTTCGCGCAAAAAGGCGCCCTGATGATCTCCATCGCGGCGGGTATGTCTGTCGCATCGCTGGCGAAGGCATGGGGCAGGAAGGCGCGCATCATCCGCGCCATGCCCAACACGCCTGGTTCCGTAGGCGCCGGCATCACCGGCATCTATTCCGCCAAGGGCGTGACGGCGGGCGACAAAAAGCGGGCCGCGTCGCTGCTGTCCGGTCTGGGCGCAACAGAATGGCTGGCGAAAGAGAAGTTGATCGACAGCGTCACCGCCGTGTCGGGCTCCGGTCCGGCCTATCTGTTCTTGTTCGCCGAAGCCCTGACCGAGGCCGGTGTTGCCGAAGGGCTGAGCCGCGCCCAGGCGGAAAAATTCGCCCGCGCCACTATGGTGGGGGCGGGGGCGCTGCTGGCCGCCGACAAGACGCCCGCCGCGAAACTGCGCGAGGCGGTCACCAGCCCCGGCGGCACCACCGCCGCGGCGCTGGCCGTCTTTATGGAGGGTGACGCGCTTCTCACCCTGGTGAAACGCGCCGCCCGCGCGGCTGCCAAGCGTGCGCGGGAATTGGGTTAGGCCGGGATATCCCCCCGTCACGGCTTTCGCGGCGGTGCTAGCATCGCTGCCGCAAGGAGGGCGAGGCTGTGGAACGAAGGCGGGGGATAAGGGGGAGGGGGTACGGAATTTGCGCCCGAAACGCCCGCGGCAAAGGCCGAATTTGTCCCGAAATTCGGAGGATTGCCTCAGACCGGCAGGCGGATCGTCGCCTTCAGCCCGCCCAGCGCGGAACTGCCCAGCACAATGTCGCCGCCATGGGCGCGGGCGATGTCGCGGGAGATGGCCAGCCCCAGCCCCGAGCCGCCGGTCTGCAGGTTGCGGCCTTCGTCCAGGCGGTGAAAGGGGCGGAAGGCTTCCTCGCGGCGGCTTTCGGGAATGCCGGGGCCGTCATCCTCCACCGCGATTTCCACCGCAGGACCGCGCTGGGCCAGCGTCACCGTCACCTGGCGGCCATGCTTGAGGGCATTGTCGAGCAGATTGGCCAGCACCCGGCGCAGGCCCGCGCGCCGCACGCTGACCGCCACCGGGCCGGGTGCGGCGACCGGGATCGCATCGCGCTGGCGCGCCCGGGCGGCGGCGGCGGCGGCGTCGCGCACCAGCTCGCCCAGTTCGGTGATCTGGGCCTCCTCGCCGCCTTCGCCGCGCGCGAAGGCGAGATATTCGTCCAGCATATGCTCCATCTCGGCAATGTCGTCGCGCATGGAGGCGGCGTCGCCGCCTTCCATCATCGCCAGCGCCAGCTTCAGCCGGGTCAGCGGGGTCTTGAGGTCGTGGCTGACGCCCGCCAGCATCTCGGTGCGCTGGGCGACATGGCGCTCGATGCGTGCGCGCATGGTGATGAAGGCCTGGGCGGCGCGGCGCACCTCGGCGGCGCCATAGGGCTTGAAGTCCGGTACGGCGCGGCCCTTGCCGAAACTGTCGGCGGCGCGCGCCAGCCGCTCGATGGGGCGCACCTGGTTGCGCAGGAACAGGATGGCGATGCCCAGCAGCAGCAGCGACGATCCCACCATCCACAGGATGAAGATGTCAGGCTTGGAGACGGTGATGCGGTCGCGCGGCACCAGTACCGCCAGCGCCCCGTCATCGACATCGACACGGATCTCGAAATCGTCACCGATGCGGACGGTGCGGAAGTCGCGGTCGGCGCCGATGCGCTGTTCCAGGATATCGTCCAGCGCCACGTCGATCGTGCTGGTCGGCGGCCCCTTGGCGCGCGCCACATCGATTCCGGGCAGGAAGGTGATGCGATAGTCCAGCTGCCGCCCCGCCAGGTTGCGCAGCCGCACCCGCTCGGCACCCCCATGATTGTCCTCCACCGCCACCAGCAGGGCGATGTCGGCGGCGACGTCGCGCGCCAGCCGCCTTGTGGTGGTGTCGAGGTCGCGCTCGAAAAAAACATAGGCGATGATCGCCTGCAGGATGATCACCGGGGCCACGATGATGATCAGGGCGCGCCCGAACAGGGCCCTCGGCAGGAAGCGCTTCAGCGACAGACCGTCACCCACGATCCGGCACCAGCATATATCCCACGCCCCGTACCGTCTGCAGGTAGAGCGGCAGCTTGGGGTCTTCCTCAATCTTGCGGCGCAGGCGCGTCACCTGCACATCGATTGATCTCTCGAGCGCCACGTTCAGCCGCTTGCACAATTCGCTCCGGCTGAAGGGCCGTCCGGCATGGGTGGCGAAAAGCTGCAGCAGCACCGCTTCCGCCCCTGTCAGCTTCACCGGCTTGGCCGAACGGGTCAGCCGCGAGGTGGCAGGATCGAATATCGCCGCGCCCATGCGCACCGGGCCGGCGGCGGGGCTTTCCGCCGGCGCGGCGCGGCGCAGCAGCGAGTTGACTCTGAGCAGCAACTCGCGTGGCTCGAACGGCTTGGGCAGATAGTCGTCGGCGCCCAGTTCCAGCCCGGCGATACGGTCGGCAGGGTCACCGCGCGCCGTCAGCATCAGGATCGGCACCGGGGAACTCGCGCGCACGCTCTTGGTCAGGTCCAGCCCGCTTTCACCCGGCATCATCACGTCCAGGATCAACAGGTCGAACTCCATGCTCTTCATCAGGGCGCGGGCGTCCGCCGCCCCCGGCGCGGCGCTGACCCGGTAGCCATTGGACGACAGATAACGCTGCAGCAGGGCGCGCAGCCGCTCATCGTCATCGACCACCAGCAGGTGCGGCTCCCCTCCGGCGCTTGCGGGGAAACTCATGGCAGCCATGCCCGGGCGAGGGCCGAAAATACCCTTGCCGCCCTTGCGGATTTCACACGCGCCATGCTGCAATACATGGCGAAAAACTAGGCCCTCCCTCGCGGAGGGGCAAGCCCGGCAGGGCGACGGACAGGAAACAGTGCCATGGCAGACGTGATCCCATTCGACCAGCGCGACGGCTTGCTGTGGTATGACGGCAAGCTGGTGCCCTGGAAGCAGGCCCAGACTCATGTCCTGACCCATGGGCTGCATTACGGCTCTTGCGTGTTCGAGGGCCAGCGCATCTACAACGGCACCATCTACAAGCTGAAGGAGCATACGGACCGGCTGTTCTTCTCGGCCGAAACGCTGGGTATGAAGATTCCCTTCAGCAAGGAGCAGATAAACCAGGCCTGCATCGACGCCGCCAAGGCGCAGGACATCACCGACGGCTATATGCGCCCGGTCGCCTTCCGAGGCAGCGAGATGATGGCGGTGTCGGCGCAGAACACCACCATCCATGTCGCTATCGCCTGCTGGCCCTGGCCCAGCTATTTCAGTCCGGCGGAAAAGCTGAAAGGCATCCGGCTGGATATTTCACGCTGGAAACGGCCCTCGGCGGAGACAGAGCCGGTCCATGCCAAGGCCGCCGGCCTTTACATGATCTGCACCATCTCCAAGCATGAAGCGGAAGCCAAGGGCTATGCCGACGCGATGATGTGGGACTATCGCGGCTATGTCGCGGAAGCCACCGGCGCCAATGTCTTCTTCGTCAAGGACGGCGAGCTGCACACCCCCATCCCCGACTGTTTCCTCAACGGTCTTACCCGTCAGTCGGTCATCGCCATCGCCAAGGCGCGGGGCGTCAAGGTGATCGAGCGTCACATCAAGCCGGAAGAATTGACCGGCTTCAGCGAATGTTTCCTGACGGGTTCCGCAGCGGAAGTGACGCCGGTGTCGGAGATCGGACCCTACACCTTCAAGCCGGGCACGCTGACCGAGACGCTGATGAACGCTTATTCCGACGAGGTCCGCGGGCTGGCGAAGGTCTCCGCCTAGCCTCTGGGCTGCGCCCAGACGATCATCACCGCGCCCGCCAGCAGCACAGCGATGCCGACCGCTTCGCGCGGGGTGGTCTTCTGCTTGAAGACCAAAGCGCGTCACCCCCTGCGCGAACAGCACTTCCACCAGCGCCAGGGTCCGCACGCTGGCGGCGGTGGCCAGCGCGAAGGCCAGGAACCAGAATTGCGACGCGGTCGCGCCGGTGAAACCCGCCACCAGGCTGGGCCGCCACAGCCGGCGCAGCGCCGCCAGAATGGGACGGTTGAACAGCAGCAGCCAGGCCAGCAGCAACAGTGTCTGCAACGTCAGTCCTGCCGCCAGCGATACGGTGGAAGACAGCACGAAGCCGCTATTCACTGACAGGATGGCGCCGCGATAGCCGATGGCCGAGGCCGCGAACAATCCTGCGGACGACAGGCCCAGCAGCGCAGGCGCAAGCCCGCCATTCAGGGTTTGCGGCGTCACCGAGATCAGCGCCACGCCTGTCATCGCCACCCCGATCGCCAAGGCCGTCGACAGGCTTAGCGGGTCGTGCAGGAACGCCAGGCCCATCAACGCGACCAGCACCGGTTCGGTCTTGAGATAGGCGACGCTGACCACGAAGGAGCGGCGTTCCATGGTCTTGAGCATCAGGGCGGTGCCGCCGATCTGGGTCAATGCCCCCAGCAGAATCCACGGCGCGAAGCTGCGGTTGAAGGAAGGCAGCCGGCCATGGCTCCAGCTGAGCACCGCCACCAGGAACAGGATCGCGAAGGGAAAGCCGAACAGGAAGCGCACCAGTGTGGCGCCCAGCGCGCCCAGCTGCGGTGTCAATTCGCGCTGCATGGCGTTGCGCGCGGTCTGGCCCGCCGACCCCAGCAGGGTAAACGCAACCCAGAGAAACTGCATCAGATTTCGTGCAGTTGCGCGGGGTCGGGCGTAGTGCCGGGGCGCAGATGCGCCATGCCGTTCTTGAAGTAGATTACGCCGGTATAGACGGTTAGTACCGCCGCCACCCACAGCAGGATATAGGCCAGTGCCGCATAGGTCATGGACGGGATGCCAGGCACTATGCTGTCGAACAGGGGAGTCAGCAGCATGGCCCCGATCGCCAGCATCTGCACAGCGGTCTTGAATTTGGCCACTGCCGTCACCGGCACACTGACCCGGGTGCCGGCGAGAAATTCGCGCAGCCCTGACACCAGAATCTCGCGGGCGAGGATAATCAGGGCCGGGATCAGCCGCAGCAGGCTGAAGGCGGTGTCACCGGTCGCCGGATTGACCCGCCGGAAGGTGCCTTCCGCGACCAGCATCATCAGCGCCACCGCCACCAGCACCTTGTCGGCAATGGGGTCCAGCATGCGGCCGAAGTCCGAACCGGCATTCAGCTTGCGGGCGGCGAAGCCGTCCAGCCAGTCGCTGATGCCTGCCAGGCAGAAGACGAAAAAGGCCACCAGACGGGATGCCTCGCCCGGCAGCACGAAGGCGACGACAAAAACCGGCACCAGCGCGATGCGCAGAATGGTCAGGGCGTTGGGCAATGCGAACATGGGGGCCAGTTTAGAACGCCTGACGCGGCAAAATCACCCGCCCGGATGAAAAAAGTCGAAGATTTTCTTCGCCAGTGTCTCGCTGACCCCGCCCACCGCCGCCAGATCCGCCAGGCTGGCCCCCGCCACTGCGCGGGCCGAGCCGAAATGCTGCAGCAAAGCGCGCTTGCGGCCGGCGCCCACCCCGGCAATCTCGTCCAGCGGATTGGCACCGATGGCGGTGCTGCGCTTCTTCCTGTGGCCGCCGATCACGAAGCGATGGGCTTCGTCACGCAGACGTTGCAGATAGTAGAGGACCGGGCTTTTGGGATCGAGCCGGAAGGGTTCCTTGCCCGGCAGGTAGAAGTGCTCACGTCCCGCGTCGCGATCGGGCCCCTTGGAAATGCCCACCAGCGTCACATCCTCGACCCCCAGATCGGCAAAGACCTGGCAGGCGATGGAAAGCTGGCCGGGGCCGCCATCGATCAGCACCAGGTCAGGACGTTTCCAGCGGGCATTGTCGGGCTGATCGGATTCTTCCTTGACCATGCGCGCGAAGCGCCGGGTCAAGACCTCGCGCATCATGGCATAGTCGTCGCCCGGCGCGAGGTCTTCGCTCTTGATGTTGAACTTGCGGTACTGCGCCTTCTCGAAGCCTTCAGGCCCCGCCACGATGAAGGCGCCCAGGGCATGCGCGCCCTGGATATGGGAATTGTCATAGACCTCGACACGGCGGGGCGGCTGTTCCAGCCCGAAGGCATCGGCGACGCCTTCCAGCAACTGCGTCTGGGCGCTGTTCTCGGCCATGCGGCGGCCAAGCTGTTCGCGCGCATTGATCATGGCGCGTTCCATGATCTCGCGCTTTTCGCCGCGCTGGGGCCTGGAGATTTCGACCTTGTGTCCGGCGCGGCTGGCCAACGCCCCAGCCAGCAAGACAGCGTCCGGCAGATTCTCGCTGGCGAGTATCAGTCCAGGAGCGGTACGCTCGTCATAGAATTGGCCGATGAAGCTTTCCAGAATCTCGGCCAGCGGCAGGTCGCGGTCATGTTTGGGAAAATAGGGGCGGTTGCCCCAATTCTGTCCTGCTCTGAAGAAGAAGACCTGGATGCAGGTGTGGCCGCCTTCACCAAAGGCCGCGAACAGGTCGGCCTCGTCAAAGGTGGACGGATTGATCCCCTGCGAGGACTGGATATGGCTCATGGCGCGCAGCCGGTCGCGATAGCGGGCGGCGGCCTCGAAATCCATCGCCTGTGATGCCTGGGTCATTTCGGCTTTCATCGCGTCCTGCACAGTCTGGCTCTTGCCGTTGAGGAAGCTTTCGGCTTCCTCTACCAGTTCGTGATAGCCACCCAGGTCGATGCGGTTCACGCAGGGCGCGCTGCAGCGCTTGATCTGGAACAGCAGGCAGGGACGGGTGCGGCTTTCGAACACCGAGTCCGAGCAGGAGCGCAGCAGGAAGGCGCGCTGCAATGTGTTGAGGGTGCGGTTGACCGCCCCGGCGCTGGCGAAGGGGCCGAAATAGACGCCCTTCATGGTCTTGGCGCCGCGATGCTTCAAAAGCTGCGGGAAGGGGTGATCCTCGCGCAGCAGGATGTTGGGAAAGCTCTTGTCGTCGCGATAGCTGACATTGTAGCGCGGCTTCAGCCGCTTGATGAGATTGCTCTCCAGCAGCAGGGCATCGGTTTCCGACGCGGTGGTGACGAACACCATCTCGGCGGTTTCCAAGATCATCCGCGTGATGCGCTCGTTATGGCTGCCGCGCAGGGCATAGGAACTGACGCGCTTCTTCAGGCTCTTGGCCTTGCCGACATACAGCACCTCGCCCGCCGCATTCAGCATGCGGTAAACGCCCGGCGCGTCGGGCAGGGTCTTGAGATAGGCGGCGATGCGTTCCGCCCCTTTGAGGGGAACTTCCGGGGAATTCATGTCCCTATATATTATCGGGTGCGCTCGATTTCTATTCCCACCGATTCCGCGGCGGTCAGGGCTTCCAGCTTCTCCACCCGCACCCGCACGGTGCGGACGCGCAGATCCGCAAAACAGGCGGTGGCGATGCGTTCCGCCAGGGTTTCGGCCAGCCGGACATGGCCTTCGGCCAGGATGGCGCGGATGCGCTTTTCCACCGCGTGGTAGTCGACCACGTTTTCCAGCATGTCCCCTGCATCGGCCATGTCCTCGGCGCCAAGATCGACATTGATGCGCACCTGCTGGGTGCGGCCCTCTTCGCGGGCGTAGACGCCGATATGGGCCGGCAGTTCCAGGTTGCGGATGAAGACATGGCGAATGCCGCGCGCGGCGCTGGCGATGCGGGGAAAGTCAGGCTTGCTCATTCCGTCACCTGCACATCGGCTGTTTGCCAGATCAGGTGCTGGCCACCATCCACTGCCAGCATCTGGCCGGTGACAGCAGGCGCGGCCAGCAGATAGCGGATGGCGGCGCAGACGTCGGTGGGTTCGGCGCCGTGGCCCAGGATGGTGGCGTGGCGCTGGCGGTCGAAATCGGCCTGTGACTGGCGCGTGTTGCGAATTGTGGGGCCGGGCCCCACGGCATTGACCCGGATGCGCGGCCCCATGCCCTGCGCCAATGTCGTGGTCAGCCAGTACAGCCCCGCCTTGCTGAGACTGTAGGAAAGGAACTGCGGCGTAGGCTTCAGCACGCGTTGGTCGATAATGTTGATGATGTTGCCGGCTTCGCCATCGGGGAGTTGCCTGGCGAAGGTCTGTGACAGCACCAGGGGCGCGCGCAGGTTGGTTTCGATGTGATCGTCCCAGCTCTGGCGGCTGGCGGTCTGCCAATCGTCATTCTCGAACAGCGAGGCCGAGTTGATCAACGCCGTCAGGGGGCCGATCTCTTTTGCCGCGTGCCCCACCAGCGTTATGGTCTGGTCTTCCCGCGACAGGTCGGCTTTCAGGGTCGTGGCCTTCACGCCTTTGGCGCGAGCCTCGGCGGCGGCGCTTTGGGCATCGTCTTCGGAGCCGTGGTAATGAATCGCCACGTTCCAGCCCGCGCCCGCCAGGTCCAGGGCGATGGCCCGTCCCAGCCGCTTGGCGGCGCCGGTGACAAGGACATTCTTCAAGACAGAAAACCCACCTTCTTTTTCACTTCGTCCATGATCGGGGTGGCGATGGCGCGCGCCCGGTTGGCGCCTTCGGCAAGGACGCGGTCGATCTCGGCTGGATCGGCCAGCAGCCGCCGCATTTCCCTGTTGATCGGTTCCAGCTTGGCAACGGTCAGGTCGGCGAGCGCAGTCTTGAAGGCCGAGAATTGCTGCCCGGCGAACTGGGCGATCACAATGTCGCGATCCTGTTCGGCCAGGGCGGCATAGATGTTGAGCAGGTTTTCGGCCTCCGGGCGGCCCTTCAGCTCATCCTTCGAGGCGGGCAGGGGGAGGGGATCGGTCTTGGCGCGCTTGATCTTGCCCACAATCGCCTCGGCATCGTCGGTCAGGTTGATGCGGCTGGCATCGCTCTCTTCGGACTTGGACATCTTCTTTGATCCATCGCGCAGGCTCATCACCCGCGTCGCGGTCCCGGTGATCACCGGTTCGGGCAGGGGAAAGAAGTCCGCCGCCCCGAAGTCATTGTTGAATTTCTGGGCGATGTCGCGCGCCAGCTCCAGATGCTGTTTCTGGTCCTCCCCCACCGGCACATGGGTGGCCTTGTAGACCAGGATGTCGGCGGCCATCAGCACGGGATAGGTGTAAAGTCCGACGCTGGCACGCTCCTTGTGCTTGCCAGACTTTTCCTTGAACTGGGTCATGCGGTCCAGCCAGCCCAGCCGCGCCACGCAATTCAAGACCCAGGCCAGCTCGGCATGCTCGGGCACCCGGCTCTGGTTGAAGATGGGCGAGCGCGCGGGATCGACGCCGCCGGCGATATAGGCGGCGGCGACCTCGCGGATCTGGGCGGCCAGTTCGGTGGGCTTGCCATAACCGGCATCGGCGGTGATGGCGTGCATGTCCACCACGCAGAACAGGCAGGGCATTTCCGCCTGCAGCTTGACCCAGTTCTTGAGCGCCCCCAGGTAATTTCCCAGATGGAGGGTGTAGGTGGGCTGCATGCCCGACAGGACGAGGGAAGAGCTTTTCATGGCGCGCTTATGCCTTGGCAGGCGTGCCCGCTTCAAGGCCCACCTCGGTGGCGATGGGCGCCAACGCCGTTTTCAGGCGCTTTTCAACTGCTTCCAGGCGGGCCGGATGCACGATCTTGTGGCCGAAACCGTCACGCACATAGAAGACGTCTATGGCGCGTTCGCCATAGGTGGCGACCATCGCGGTCGAGATCGACAGGCCCGCCTCGAAGATGGCCTGGGTGATGTCATAGAGCAGGCCGGGGCGGTCCAGGCATTCCACTTCTATCACGGTGGCGATGCGCGACGCTTCATTGTCGAACAGGACCTTTGGCCTGATGGCGAAGGCGCTGGCGCGGGTCTTTATCGACTTTCGCTCCGCAAGCTGCTGGCGCGGACGCACTTCGCCGCGCAGGGTCCTTTCGATCGACTTGGAAAGGCGCGCCAGCCGCTCCTTGTCGCCAAAGGCCTCGCCCTCGGCATCCTGCACGGAAAATACATCCAGCGCGAAACCGTCAGAGGTGGTGAAGGCCTTGGCATCGACGATGGAGCCTCCCGACATGGCGATGGCGCCGGCGAATTGCGAGAACAGGCCCGCATTGTCCGGGGTATAGACGATAACATCGGTGACGGCGCGGAACCTGTTGGTGTCGGCCGCCAGTGTCAGCAGCTGGCCCTCGGCATCGGCCTTGGCCATCAGCCGGGCATGGCGCTCCAGTTCGTCCTCGTCGAAAGCCAGCCAGTAATTGTCGTAATGGCGACCCAGCAGCTTTTCGCGCTGCTGCGGCGTGAAGTCCGAAAGGCGCGCTTCCAGCGCCTGCTTGGCGGCGGCGACGCGGCTGCCGCGCGACGGCGCCTGGTCGCCGCCGGTCATCATATTGTCGGCGGCATAATAAAGTTCGCGCAGCAGCTGACCCTTCCAGCCGTTGAATACCCCCGGTCCCACGGCGCGGATGTCGGCCACTGTCAGGATCACCAGCAGGCGCAGCATCTCCGGCGACTGGACGTGATCGACAAAGTCACGCACCGTCTTGGGATCGGAGACGTCGCGGCGCTGGGCGGTGTCGCTCATCACCAGATGGTTCCTCACCAGCCAGGCAACGGCCTTGGTCTCGGCCGCTGACAGGCCCAGCCGGGGACACAGGCTTTCGGCAATCGCCGCTCCGACGTCGCTGTGGTCACCGGGCAGGCCCTTGGCCATGTCGTGCAGCAGGACGGCACAATACAGGACATTGCGCGACTGGATGCGCTTGATGATGTCGCTGGTGAGCGGGTTCATTTCCTTGAGCTCGCCACGCTCGATCGCCGCAACATTGCCGACGGCGCGGATCAGATGCTCGTCCACCGTATAATGGTGATACATGTTGAACTGCATCAGGCCCACCGCATGGCCGAATTCCGGAATGAAGCGCCCCAGCACGCCGGCCTCGTTCATCAGCCTGAGCGCGCGCTCGGGATCGTGGCGCGAAGTGAGCGCTTCCAGGAAGGCCTGGTTGGCGACGGGACTGCTGCGCACCGCATCGGTAATGAGGTCGAGCGAACGCGTCACGGTGCGCAGGGCATCGGGGTGGATGTCCACGCCCTTGATGTCGGCGATATGGAACATACGCAGAATGTTGGCCGGATCCTGGCGGAATATGGCGGGATTGGCGGTCAGCCGCCCATTCTCGACATAGAAGTCGTCGTCCGGACTGCGGCTCTTCAGGAAGCCGGGCAGCATGCGGCTGAGGGAGGGTCGGGGCTTCCTGTGTTGTTCCTCCAATGCGGCGCAGAAGATTCGTGTCAGGTCGCCCACATCCTTGGCGACCAGGAAGTAGGCGCGCATGAAGCTTTCCACCGCGCGGCGTGGCTTTTCGGGATCGCTATAGCCGAGCTGCGCCGCCAGCGCCGGCTGCACGTCGAAGCTGAGGCGCTCCTCGGCGCGGCCCAGCAGGTAATGAAGATGGACGCG
Source organism: Rhizomicrobium sp. (assembly GCA_035549455.1). GTDB lineage: Bacteria > Pseudomonadota > Alphaproteobacteria > Micropepsales > Micropepsaceae > Rhizomicrobium. The sequence goes on from DASZQW010000033.1 coordinate 17,501, forward strand.
CACATTCCACAGAAAGGCTTCCGCCTTCTGGAAGGTGCGGTATTCGTCGCGGGTGAAGACACCATACTCAATCAGGTCGGCGGTGTCCTCGGCATGGTAGAGATACTTGCCGATCCAGTAGAGGGTCTGCAGGTCGCGCAGGCCGCCCTTGCCTTCCTTGATATTGGGTTCGACCAGATAGCGGCTTTCGCCCTGGCGGCCATGGCGGGCGTCGCGCTCGGCCAGCTTGGCGTCGACATAGTTGCGGCCATTCCCCGTGGCGACCTCGTTCCAGAATTTCTTGCGCAGATCTTCGTACAGCCCGCGATCGCCCCACAGGTAGCGCGACTCCAGGATTGCGGTGCGGATGGTGATGTCGAGTTTCGCCAGCCTGACGCTTTCCGCCAGGCTGCGCGTGGCATGGCCGACCTTCAGCCCCAGGTCCCACAGCATATACAGGATGAACTCGATGACGCTTTCGCCCCAGGCAGTCTGCTTGAAGGGACGCACGAACAGCAGGTCGATGTCGGAGCCCGGCGCCAGTTCGCCGCGGCCGTAGCCGCCGGTGGCGACCACGCAGATGCGCTCGGCGCTGGAGGGGTTCTGTGCGCAATAGATGTGCTTGGTCGCGAAGTCGTAGATCACCTGGATGATGGCGTCCTGCAGGCCCGACAAGGCACGGGCGGCAGCCAGGCCCGACAGGCCCTCCTGTTCCACCGCGTGCTTGACTGTGTCGCGGCCGTCCAGGAATGCGCCCTTGATCAGCGCCAGGCCCGATATGCGCAGGCTGCCGGTATCGCGCGTCTCCCTGGCCAGCGCGGTCAGCTCCCGGCGCAGGGCGTCCGCATCGATCAGATCACGGACGGCGAGGTTTTGGGGTTTTTCCAGGCCCATGGCAGCGGGATCATGTCATGGGGTGTTGGGGGTTGCTACCCATGCCGGTCGCAGGTCAGGGGCGCTTTTTGCGGGCTTTCGGCCCAATCGTCCGGATGACCACGCCGCAGGCGATGCGGGCTCCAGCATTGCCCAGGGGCTGGGTGTGATAATCGTCGGCCCGCTGGTCCAGCACCAGCGCGACGCCATCGCGGTCGAAGATGGATTTCTTGCCGTTGCCCAGCGTGAACTGGGTGGTGAGCATGCTGGCATGCAGCCGTCCATCGGCACCGGCGAACTGGTTTGGCAAATCACCCGTCAGCGGCCCGCCCTGCGCCAAATAGCCATGACTCTTGCCTTGGGTGAGCGACAGGATGGGCCCGGCCCTGGTGAAGCCCGACTTGGCGTCGCAATTGCCGCTGACATGGAGGTGGACGCCATGGGGGCCGGGCGGCAAGTCGTGAAGATCCAGCACGATCAGGATGCCGTGATTGATGGCGCTGAATTCAGCGGTACCCAGCGCCTTGCCCTCCAGGCTGGCCAGCCGGGCGACGGCATGGGCCTTGGCCGCGGCCAGCGCCGGCGCGGGCAACAGGACCAGGGCAGTGGCGAGAAGGACGGGCTTCATGCCCAAAGCCTGCCACAGGCGGGGAACCGAGGGAACCCGATCCCGCTCTATACGCTTTATGGCGGGGCTTAAAGGAGATTTGAAAATGCGCCTTTTCCTGATGACCGCCACGGCGGCCTTTTTTCCCCTCGCCAGCCTGATGATGACCACCGAGGCTTTGGCGGTGCAGGACACCCCCACCACCATCAACGGGGTGGAGACGGTTTGCACCGGCGTCGGCTCGGCCAAGGATGATCCGCGCTGGAGTGCCTATCCGGTGAAGGTGGTGCTGGCCACGGCCGGCGGCGCCAACCTTGCCGATGCCCATGTCACTGTGTCCAAGGCGGGCCAGCCCGTGGTGCAGACCGATTGCGACGCGCCCTGGATCCTGATCAAGGCGCCGCCCGGCGACTATAGTGTCACTGCCTCGCTGATCGGCGGCAGCGGCCAGTCGCCCAGCGCCGACTTCAGCGGCGGCGGTGGTGCGCAGAAGGAAATCACCCTGACCTTCCTGCGGCCCCCGGCCAGCAACTGAAGCCCAAACAAAAGGCCCGGCGGATCGCTCAGCCGGGCCTTTCTGCTTAACTTCAGTCCGTGTTCAGACGGCTTTCAGGTTCGAAGCCTTCGCGCCACGGGCGTCGGGTACGATGTCGAACGAAACCTTCTGGCCTTCGGCCAGGCTGCGCATGCCCGCCGCTTCGACAGCCGTGGCATGGACGAATACGTCCTTGCCGCCGCCTTCCGGCGCGATGAAGCCAAAGCCCTTGGAGGTGTTGAAAAATTTCACGGTACCGATCGTCATTTGGCAGTTCCTGCATTGAGTACCGGCCGGCGAATGCCGGACGGACGGGATTTTACGGTGTCGCAGTTGAAGGAAGTTCACGTCGTCCAGGCGCGCACTGTTTAAGGCGGCAGGAGTAGTTCAGTGCGCTTCTACTGTGACGGGACGTAACTCCACGCGGGCGCGACAATACGCCCATCAAGAGGGCTACGCAACACGGCGCCCGGCCCACTTCGCAACAGCGAACAAAGTCGCCCGCGCTGACAAAGTCTCAGGGTGGTCAAGCGGTTTGCTATCCTGCGCGAGAAAAACGCTGTGACCGCTGGCGGGTTTTCGGGTTTGGAGGAATAATAGCCGCGAGGATAGGTTGGCGGAAGGGCGCGGGGCAATGCCAGATCAGATGGTGCGGACCCGGCCGGAAAAGGTCGATTACGAACTTGTCTTCCACCTGATGCCCGGCATGTGCCTGGTGCTGAACCCGGCCTTCACCATTATTGCGCAGAATGCCGACCACAAGGCGGCGACGCTTTCCCTGGCCCGCGACGTGGTGGGTAAGAACCTGTTCGAGGCGTTTCCCGACAATCCCGCCGATTCCGGCGCCGAGGGCGTGGCGTTGGTGCGCGCGTCATTGTTGCGCGTCCTGAAGACGCTAACGCAGGATACCATGCCGGTGGTCCGGTATGACGTGCAGCCGGCGACGGGCGTCTTTCGGCCCCGCTGGTGGTCGATTACCAACACGCCGATTCTGGGGGATGATGGCTATGTGCGCTGGATCATCAACCGCGCCGAGGATGTGACGGAACTGGTGGAGCTGAGAAAAAGGGCGGCCGGCGGCTGACGTTTACGCAGCCGCGATGATCTCGATTTCGCCCAGCGGAGCCTCGACGACATCGCCGGGGCGGACCCCCAGGATGGCGGCGGCGAGGGCGGCGAGGGCGGCGCGGCGGACTTGGCTGTTTCTTTTACAAATGCGCGCGACATGCAGCGATAACGCGCGGACGCGTCAGTCGGTCTTGATGCGCCTGGCGCGCTTCTTGGGCGCGGGCGCGGCGGCGGACTTGGCGGTCTCGGCGTCCTGCTTTTCCTTTTCCAGGCGCAGGGCCTTGAGGCGGGCGGTCTTGGCATCGTTGGCGGCGCTGGCGGCGGCCAGTTCGCTCTTGACCAGCTGGGTGCGGGTTTCCCACACCTGGAAGGCGCCGTTGGCGTTCTTCAGCGCGGCTTCGCGCTGGCGCGAGGCCTGGGAGGGTTGGTTGGCCATGGACAATTCCTTTGCAAAAAAGAGGGGCGGCGCGTTCGCACGCACCGCCCGCCCTTCAGTTCAGTCTTAGGCAGCCGAAAGATTGGCAGCCTTCACTTAGGCGGCCGACAGGTTTGCGGCCTTTGCGCCACGCGCGTCCGGCTGAATGTCGAAGTTGACCTTCTGACCTTCATTCAGGGTGCGCATGCCGGCGGCTTCGACGGCCGAGACGTGCACGAACACGTCCTTGCCGCCACCTTCCGGCGAGATGAAACCAAAACCCTTGGCGGCGTTGAAAAACTTCACGGTTCCGACGGTCATGACTTTTCCTTTTAACAATCGGGGTTCCGCCCACGCGAAATGCGGGAGCGGCCGTGGAAACAAGAACATCGGGTCGGGAAGTTTTCGGTGCGTCCTGGCGCCGGTGAAGGCGGGTCGGATAGACGGAAAGTGCTTCGTCTGACTTGGGACGCAAGAACCACGTGAGCGCTGTATAGGCGTTTTTGGCCTAAATAACAATAACCCGGTATTTGTTGTGGGATTTGAATAGCTTGACGCGGTTGTCCGGCGTCAGGCGGCGTCGCCCTGGGGGGGCGGCGACCAGGCGGGGTTCAGGGCCCAGACCTCGCCGGCGGTTTCGGGCGGGCGGCGGAAGCGGGCGAAACCGGGATCGCGGGCGCCCTCGGCGGCGCAATAGCGGCGGAAGATGCGCTCGACATCGGTTTCCAGCTTGAGGGGGATATCGCGCCCGCTGCTGCGGCGGGCCTTGCGCACGGCATTCATCACCGACCAGCGGCGCAGGCCGGCTGGGTGGGGCTCCAGGATGGCAACCAGCTCGTCGAAGATGGCGGCGTCCTGGGTCTCGGAGGTGGTGAAGCGGTGCCGGTGGAGCATGGAATCCCTGGGGAAAGGGGCGGCGGAGACGGTGGTCCCCGCCGCCACAGTCTTTAGGCCTTGGCCAGGTTGACGGCCTTGGTGCCCTTGGGGTCGGGCTGGGTGTCAAACGACACCTTGTCGCCTTCGTTCAGGGCGGACATGCCGGCCACTTCAAGCGCGCTGGCATGGACGAAGACGTCCTTGCCGCCGCCGTCCGGCGAGATGAAGCCGAAGCCCTTGGAGGAATTGAAGAATTTCACGGTTCCGATAGTCATTGGTCGTTCCTTTGTTTGCGTCCGCGCGAGGTCGCGCGGCGGCGAAAACGACAGATAGGAGAAGTGTCTGGGCCAGGCGCGCGAGAGATGCGGGTCGGGATTGGCGCTTCGTCTGGCGGCAGTCGCGGCGGTGTCATGCGCCTTGTGGGCCGGAATAGCAAGGCGGCCAGCGACAGCGACGTGCCGCCGCGATAGCGGGCGGCGCGCTATCCGCACAGCGCTGTGCCCCCGGTTTTGGGCGCGAAAGCGAGGGAGTGCGCGGGTGAAACGGGGCAAAATTCCGGCCCCCCTCCCCCTTGTCCGCAGGGGGCTGTGCGCCGCGATTTCGTTTGTATTGCTGATAGATCGTCACCGCCCATCGTCAGGCAATCTACCATGCGCGCGAGGCAGGGGGATAAGTTGTAATGGTGAGACGCGACCGCCGCAGGCGGGCAAAACGGTCCAGTGGACCGTTTTGAGCGGCGAACGCCGCGAGCTTGGGCGAGCGGCTACGCGGCGCTGCGCAGCGTGATTGTCAGTTCCTGGCCCAGCACGGCCGCAGCCCGGCCCATGGTCTGAAGGGTGACGGCGGTATTGCGGTCGTCCAGCAGGCGGTCCAGCGCGGCGCGGCTGGTCTTCATGCGCTTTGCCAGCATGGTTTTGGTCACGCGCTGCTTCTTCATCAGTTCGGCAATGCGCCAGGCGAGCACGCGTTTGGTCGCGACCAGGGTGGCGGCTTCAAGGGCGCCGTCTTGCGCCAGAAAGTCCTCGAACCTGGTGCCGAGATGGGGATTTTTCCGTGCCGCTGTCATTTTGCGCTCCGATACGATTTCAATCTCTTGCGGGCGGTCTCCAGATCGCCTTTTGGGGCCTTCTGGGACTTCTTGATGAAGCCATGCAGAAGCACCATCTTGCCGTCCTCGATGCCGAACAACACGCGCGCGATCCGGTCTTCCAGATCGGTGCGCACCTCGTACAGGCCGCCTTTCAAGGGCCTGCACACCGGCATGCCGACCGGCCATCCCAGTTCGACGGTGCAGATATCGCCGCCGATGCGCAGGCGATCCGCCTTGTCCAAATCCTTCAGCCAGGCCCGAACAGGCTCCTGACCCGTATCCGCCCGCAAAGAAAAAGGCCGTGATTTTCTTGGCGCCGGTCACGCAGCATATGTACCATAATTGGTACATATCTCAAGAGGGGCGAGGTCCAGGCCTGCCCGTCCCGCACGGCCTGTCCCTCCGCTCACTGATAGTCCGTCACGCGCCGTCATCGCCATGGGGCGCGTTCTACCACGCGCGGGAGCGAGGGGGATAAGTTGTAATGTTAGAAACGAACGCCTTACGCTACTCGAACCTCGGCGGCATCGATTTCGGTATAGCTAAATCCGGCATCTTTTATCAGCGCATAAGCTGCGTCCCGGTCAGTCTCTTCGGCCAGGAACTCGAATTCGGTGATTCCCTTGTGCGTCGAATTCACTTGGAGCGGCTCAGTTTCAAAAAGAGAAGGAGTGCCATCATCTTTATCGACGAAGTCTCCCATTGGCGATGTCCCTTTCGAGAACCGTGTAAGAATAGTGCGAATTGCTTCTGGGCTTCTGTCAGCACCAATCCATTGCCGGCCCAACGATTCAGCGGCCATGAGCGTGGTACCAGAACCACAAAAACAATCCATGACTAGGTCGTTAGGATTTGAAGAAGCAGCAACGATGCGCTTTAGCATATCGAGATTTTTTTCTGTAGGGTATCCGGTTACGTGAATGTTCTGGTTGTGGGCGTCTTTAAAATCCATCCAAACATCTTGCACAGGAATCCCGCTGCTTTGGTCCAAGTAAACTTTTCTGCGCGGATTTCCATTTTTTGACCACACTATCTCTCCGCGCCTATCCATCTCGTCGAGCGCTTCTGGGGTGAACTGCCAATGCTTGCCCGGAGGAGGCAGTTTTCCGCGCCACTCCATGCCGGTTGCGCCATTGCGGGATCCCGGCGCATGCACTGGGACGCGCATGTAACGTCGACCAGTATCTGATTCTTTATACTGATATTCCTTAGAGCGTTCAGGAGTCCATGGCTCTACTGGGCGATTCCAAATGTAATCTTCCGACTTGCTGTAAAACAAAATATAGTCGGTGACCTGCTCCCCGAAATTGCCCTCGATTTGAGGTAGAGTCCGTTCCTTGAAGGAGACGGACGATGAGAAGCAGCCGATACACCGAAGAACAGATCATCGGGATATTGAAGCAGCACCAGGCGGGGCTTGGAGCGAAGG
>DASZQW010000034.1:0-49002 GCA_035549455.1 Rhizomicrobium sp.
GGAGGACCGACTACAACACACTCAGACCGCACACGAGCCTGGACGGGCTCACACCGACGGAGTTTGCAGCACGCCCCACTGAGGGGCATAACCAGAACAGACTCTCCCCATAAACGGGGGCATTACGGGGAGCAGGTCAGACATATTGCGGCTCTACTCCGACGACGACTTCCGAAAGGAAATCGTCAGCGGTATTCGCAACCCGGTAGTAAAGGACTTCTGGAAATACGAATTTGATGAATACCCCGCGCGCTTGCGCGCGGAGGCATGTGCACCGATCCAAAACAAGCTTGGGGCGCTTCTATCGGACCCGACGTTGTATCGCATCTTGGTAGAACCTGAGATCGATATACGGTTCCGGTCGGTCATGGATGAAGGAAAAGTGCTACTCGTGAATGTCTCCAAAGGGCGTCTTGGCGAGGACAGCGCCTTGATCATGGGCAGTCTAGTGGTCTCCACGCTCGGGCTCGCCGCTTTCAGTCGTGCGGAACGCCCAGCCAGCGAGCGCAAGCCGTTCTTTGTCTATCTCGATGAATTCCAGAATTTCACCACGCTCATGCTTGCAAACATGATGAGCGAACTCCGCAAGTACGGCGTGGGGCTCACGCTCGCCCACCAACACTTGCACCAGCTTGAACCGGACATCCGCCATGCAGTGCTCGGCAATGCAGCGACGCTGATATCTTTTAGGGTCGGGGCGGAAGACGCTGGGTTTTTGGCGCGGGAATTTCAGCCCAAGTTCGACGTCCAAGACCTTATAAATCTCGCAAACCGCGATATCTATCTAATGCTGATGATTGACGGAGCACCCAGTCAGCCGTTCAGCGGGCGATCCATAGCGCCCATCGATTGGGCGCGATTGACTACGGAAAATGGCCAGCGTGCAACGCAATGACCTACTATCCCAGATAACATTGAACCCGATTTTCTCCAGGTGGCATAGGAACTTATATACAGCTCTACCTACTTTGTAAGCGAGCTGTGAAATAATCCAGCAGGAGCCGTTGACGACTTAAAGGAGCTGTGTCAAAAGACATATAGAGCTGTCTATCCGATATGATCGAGCTGTTCGATCATGGTGTTCCAGCTCTTACGGAGAAGAAAATGGAAATCCCTGTTCACGTCACCGCTATGCGCGGAAAAATGGGCACGCGCACCTATTACGCCTGCTTGATGCCGATGAGCGCCGTGCCGCAGTTCTTCAAGTTTACGAACTGGGCAGGCATCAGTCCCGAAGATCGCGAGCAGCGCCAGCTTAATGAAAAGCGCGTGCCTGATCTCGCCGAATATCTTACCGAAAACGAAGGCGACTACCTGTTTTCATCTATCACTGCCTCTTACAAAACTGAGCCAGTTTTCGAGCCTTATACGCCAGAGTCCGACATTGGTACTCTCAAGCTGCGTTTGGGAGATGAACTGGTCATCAATGACGGGCAGCATCGCTGCGCTGGTATCGCGAAGGCGCTGGAAAACGGTTCGGGAATCAAGGACGACACACTTTCCGTTCTACTTTTCCCTTGGGAAAGCACTTCTCGTGTGCAGCAAATGTTTTCCGATCTCAACCGGTTCGTGCAGAAAACCTCGAAATCGCTCGACATCCTTTACGATAAGCGCGACGAGACCGGGGCTGCGACACTATCTGCAATCCAGCAAATTCCTTTGTTTCGTGACCTTACGGAGAAGGAAAAGGTGTCGTTGGAGGTCAAGTCCACCAAACTTTTCACTCTTGCGGCGCTCTATGATGCCAACACCGAACTGTTGAAGGGTTACGAAGACAAGGACATTCAGGCGAACGCAACTTTGCTTGTCGAGTTTTGGACGGAAGTTGCCAAGCACATGCCCGATTGGGCCAAAGTCTTTAGCGGGCAAAAGCTCGCTATCGAGCTGCGGCAGGAGAAGATTTCCTCTCACTCTACTGTTCTGCGTGCTCTGGGCGGATTGGGTGCCGAACTGAAGCACCTGCCTGACTGGAAAAAGCGCCTTGAGCCGCTTGCAAGCATTGACTGGTCGAAGAAGAACCCCGAATGGGACAACGTGTGCATCGTTGCCAATTCGGTTGTTTCCAATCGCCAGGCTCGGTCTGCGACCAAGGCGTTCCTCAAATCCAAGCTGAAGCTGTCTCTGACAGACGGCGAAAAGCGCTCGCTCGACCGGGCAGCCTGACATCCACAAAGCAGAGGGGGCGGCATTGCCGTCCCCTCTGTCTTTCGCGAGGATAGCCCCATCTGGCTGTCCGGGAGGAAATACATGGATATGCTCAAAAATCCAAAGGACTGCTGCGAGGCCCTATTGAAGGCCGACAGTGAAGCCGAAGTTGTCGATATTCTCACACGGGCCGGATATTGGAACGACGAATCTGTTTGGCGAAACTATGGAGACCATTCCGAAAATTGGGCAACTGCCGGAAATCAGCAGAGCAGGCCAGATCACGCGCTCGTTGAAAAACTCACAAACGCAATCGATACGAAGCTGATAGCGGCAGCCAAAATCAAGCACGTCCCCATCGAAGGTCCCACCGCTCCACAATCAATCTATGCGGCGCGGGACCTCCTGTTCGAGAAAGAAATGACCGATATCGAACATCTGTCTAAATCAATCACGGTCGCAGCTACGGGGACGAGACGGCGACCCTCGATCACGATAGCAGATGACGGGGAAGGCCAAACTCCCTCTGGCATGCCGCGCACAATCCTCTCGCTGCACAAAGGCAATAAGGGAAACATCCCGTTCGTGCAGGGTAAGTTCAATATGGGCGGAAGCGGCGTACTTGAGTTCTGCGGAAGTAATTACAACGTCGAATTGGTATTGAGCCGCAGAAATCCAGAGCTGCCACCGCCCGATGCAACGCCGGAGGATAGCAAGTGGAGTTTTACTATCATTCGGCGTGAGAATCCCGGTCCAAACTCGCCACGCGCTAGCCGTTTTACATTCCTTGCGCCAGGACCAGTTGATGCAGAAGGTAGGCGCGCACTGCTTACCTTTGATACGCCAACGATGCCAATTTTCCCCGATAAGAATCAGGCATACGCCCGTAAAGTCGAATGGGGCACTCTCTTCAAAATGTACGAGTACGGAACGCGAGCAGTTACGAATATGATGCTGGCGGACGGCTTGATGTCTCGCATACGGCTTCTTCTACCGGAACCAGCGTTGCCTATCCGATTTCACGAGTGCCGAGACTACACAGGTCATTCCGGCAGCTTCGACACGTCAATGCCGGGCATTATCTACACGCTTGAGGCAGACAGGAAGAACCCTAAACGTCAGAATGTCGAATGGTTTGATAAATTCGACATCGACATAGACGGCGAAAAGTTTACAGCCCGTATTTATTTATTCAGAAAGCAAAACAAAGACGAGAAGGGGAACCCCGCAGATACGTATCGAAAAGATGAGGGAATCATTTTCACATTTAACGGCCAGTGCCAGGCATCCTTTAGCAAGGATTTTTTTCGGCGACGGCGCGTTAGACAGGACTATTTATGCAATTCGCTTCTGATTTTTGTGGATTGCAGCTCTATCGGCGTCCGGGCGCACGAACGGTTATTCATGCCCAATCGCGAAAAGCTGCGTCATACCGACTTAGAAATCCGTCTTGAGCGGGAGCTCGAAGAAAAACTGCGCGATCATAGTGAGCTAGAGCAAATAGCGATAGCACGTCGCAAGAACGAGCTTTCCGACAATGTCGAGGTCTCGAAATCGTTCGAGAAGTTCGTTGAGGAAATGGTCAAAAAGCATCCGCTTCTTGAAAAGGTGCTTGGTCCAGGCTTTCGGATAGCGAATCCCTTCAAGCCTCACGCAGTTGAAACAAAAGAGAAGGAATGGGTAGGAGTACGCTTCCCCACGAGGTTTCACTTCCGGGACCATGCGCCAGGTGACACATTGAGCCGCGAAGCATATCTGAACGCTGACGTTAGGATTGGCTTCGTGACCGATGCCGAAAACGATTATTTTCGCCGGGATGCGCAACCAGGAACATTCCAGCTGTTCGAGGTTCGCGATGACGTTCTTACGCCAGCCAAAAATTGGCGTACGCCGCATCTCTTCGATGGGGTAGCAAACGTCAAGCTACAGCTGCCCAGCAATGCAGAAATAGGTAGCGTCGTTGTTTATGAAGCCCAAATTACAGACCCTAGCAGGGTGGAGCCGTTTAAGAATCGGTTTGGCCTAGTTGTGCGTCCTGAGCGAGTGGAGCAACCACCGCGTCCGCCGCAGCCACCAAAGCCCCCCAAAACACCGACGGAAGCGGAGGGTACGGATGCCCAAAACGACACGCGGCTGAACATTCCCAATCCCCACGAAATATGGGAGCCCGATTGGTCGAACCAAGACCCACCGTTCGATAAGCTGACGGCCATGCGCATTAAGCGGCCCCCTGGTACTGATGAAAATTCTTCCGTGTTCGACTATTCCATAAACATGAACAACGTGTGGCTCGATCAGGCGACGAAAGAAAGCCCTCGTCGTGTAAAAGAATTTCGTGATCGTTACAAGTTTGGCATGACGCTGCTGTCGCTGGCGCTCATTCGGCACGATTTGGAGGCAAAAAGTAAAAAGCCTCGCGTCGAGTCTGAAACGGAGGCAGATGACGATGAAAAGCTGAAAGAGCCTGAAGACGTTAGAGACTCTGTGGGTGAGGTCACTTCGGCAATAGCGCCGTTCCTTCTGCCGCTGGTGGACACACTTGCACAAATCACGGGCGACGTTGAACCATTGTCTGCGTCCGCTGGCGAGACAGCTTGACCGGATTTAGATCGGAGCTGTTGTGGATGTGCGGGAAGCGATGGGCCTAGGCTTGTTGTGCCTATTGGTACGCCTGTTTGTAACGCTGGGTGAGATATGATGGAATAGCACGACTTCTTGGCTTCCATTTGTCTCCCCGCGTTGATCCGCATACCAACGCCGATTAGGCACCTCACGCCAAAGCCGCCCATCTGGCGAGCCTGCGAGTGGTAGAAATCTCTCCACTAGTCCGGCATTTCGCGCGATTTGAAGATATTTTTCGAGCTGCCATTCAGGTTCGGAAAATGCGACCACCTGAACGACAGTCGCGGCGCTATCACACAGCGCAACCGTAGACGTGAGTATCTTTTCAAGATTCTCAAAATATGTGCGCAGACCGGGATTTTTCCGGTCGCCCAATGTGTAGTAGGACGCTCCCGCACCATCCAATTTGTTTGCAATCCAGAATGGCGCTGGCGTCTCTTTTCTGCCGTCTACCTGCCATCGGTGATACAGCACATGCACCCCGGGGTACGGAGGAGAAGTAAGCACGAGCCGCGCCATCGGCAATCGCCTGCCGTGATCCGTTTCATCAAACCCAGCGGTTGAAGCGTTGAAACACTTCACCATTGGCAGCGGCGAGGTCCCGAATGATTCAACACGGGTGCGCAGCTCACGTGCGCCGCAAATTACTTCCTTTGCATGTGTGTTAAGAGTCGCGCGAAACGCGGGCACGGATGGCAACCGCTTTCGGGAGTCAAGCGCCCACTGTGCAGTCCGTAAGACTGCACATCGCGCAATCGTACGGGCGTTTTCGGAGTGTAGCCTTATCGCAGACGCTAATGCCTGCTCAATACATTTGCGGAGCCGCCAGTAGAGATGGGTATCTATATTGCGGAAGTAGCCAAGTTCTTCGTATTGGGAGGCAGACGGCCTCGAATGATGAACGTTGACGACATCCGGAAGCCGTGATGCCCAGCGCGACAGAACATTGAATTCGCTGTCCTTCAAGAGAAGCGTTTTTGCTTCTGACACGAAGGCAGCGAGCGAGCTTATGTCGATGCCAATTGCATCGCGATTCAGCGCCATCGCTTCTACGAGCGTCGTGCCGCCGCCCACAAACGGGTCTAGGACCGTATCGCCAGGCAACGTAAAGGCCTCGATTGCTGCACGAACAAACTGGGGGGAAAACCTTGCCGGATACCGATAGTAGTTATGAGTCAGCCCGATCACAGGCTTTGCATCACGAGCGGCCTCAATGAGGTGTATCTGTGTCGCCTTTTGCAGACAGAGATGCTTTTTCCCTTGGGGCATACCGGCGACCTTTTGCGTTCCCGATCATTCGGCACGCGCGCCGAATGATCTTGTTATGAGTCGAAAGGGCGGCGCTGCCAATGGCCTCTGCTAAGTTCCTGGCCGGACCTGGCTTTTAGAATCGTATTACCGAGCGGCGTACGAGAATTTTGACCTGATTCGTTCAAACTGCCCCATTAAGCGCTTTGGTTCGTGTGTTCCGCAACTGTCGCGGCAACTGACCACGTCCAGCGCATACGCGCCCCCGTCCTCGCTGCGGCAGGATTTGGTGCAAATCTCGCACCATTGGCTGAAGTACTTTTGATGCCCTCGCCTCCGGCTCAGTTAAGGCGGCTATGCGAGCTTCCTGTCGATCTGAACGACCTTCCCAACGCTTTTCAATCGGTCGAGATAGTCTGCCCACCACGTCATCATCTTCACGCGCTCGTCCCAATTTTGTCCGCGCGCATAGGCCCGGCGTACATCGTTATTCTCGACATGCGCGAGCTGACGTTCGATGGCATCCGCGCTCCATAATCCCGACTCATTGAGCATGGTCGAAGCCGAGGCGCGGAAACCGTGCGCTGTTGCCTCGTCTTGCGAGTACCCAAGGCTCCGGAGCGCGGCATTGAAGGTGTTTTCGGACATCGGCTGGCGCACGGTGCGCACCCCCGGAATAACGAGCGCCCCCGTACCTGTAATCGAGTGGAGATTTTCGAGAATAACAATGGCCTGGGGCGCAAGCGGGACGCGATGCGCCCGACGCATTTTCGTTCGCTCGGCCGGGATCGTCCACACCGCTTCCTCAAGGTTGAATTCGGACCACTCGGAAGCGCGCAACTCCCCCGGACGGGGAAATAGAAGCGCCATCAGCTTCAGGGCGGCTTGGGTCGTCTTCTGCCCGCTATACCCGTCTATGGCCCGCAGGAGGCCCCCAAACGCCTTGGGATCAGTCACCGCCGCCCTCGGCGTGACGGTGGGTGCCGTCAAAGCCCCCAGGAGGGGGGCGGTCGGGTCAACCTGCGCCCTGGCCGTCGCGACGGCGTAGCGAAATACCGCCCCAATCGTTGAGCGGAGCCTTCGCGCCGTATCGTACCGCCCCCGCTTCTCAACCGTGCGCAGGACAGCCAAGACCTCGATGGGGCGTACGGCGCTCACGGACAGGTGCCCAAGCACCGGCAAGGCGAAATCCAGCAGCCATTCTGCCTTCGTCATCGTGGCGTCCGCGCGGCCTTCACGGCGCAGTTTTGCGAGATATTCCTTCGCTACAATCTCGAAGCTGTCACCCGGAAACTCGGCTTCAAGACGCGCCAATTTTTTAACGTGACCGGGGTCGCTGCCTTCATCAAGCTGCACCTTGGCCTTGTCGCGTCCCATCCGCGCTTGCAGCAGCGTCGTCGCCGGATATCTTCCAAGCGCCAGGAGCTTCTGCTTGCCGCCGAAGCGGTACGCGAAGCGCCAGACCTTCGTTCCGTTGGGATAAACCCAGAGCTGAAGGCCGCTCGTATCCGAGAGCTTTATGAGCTTCTCAGAAGACTGCGTTTTGCGGCATTCGAGGTCGGTGAGCGACATGCCAAATAGGTACTACGAAGCGTGAACAGGTCCAACAGCAGGGCCGATTAGGTCCAACAATGGTCCAACAATTTCGACGCGTTGGAGTGTTCAGCTATGTGCGCGTATTTTCAGAATTTCTGATTCACTTCAAAAACTTACGCAACAATTTGTGATTTTAAAAGTTGCCTCTAAAAGAGGCGGTGGTGCCCAGGGACAGAATCGAACTGCCGACACGTGGATTTTCAATCCACTGCTCTACCGACTGAGCTACCTGGGCACGGCCAAACACTTGGCGCGACGGGCTTATTAGGCGATGGGCCCTACACTGTCCAGAGCCTGTCCAGCGCCCCCGGCCTAGTCCTGGTCCGGGTCGTTTCCCGGGAGATTTCCGGGGCTTACCGGGGCGCCGGGAATGGCATAGCCGCCCTTCAGCCAGCTGTGCAGGTCCAGGTCGGCGCAGCGCCTGGAACAGAAGGGCTTGAAGGCGGCGTCCACCGGCTTGCCGCAGACGGCGCACCGGGCGGCATCTGTCTTAGCGGCCATGACCTGCTCCAGGAAATCCGGCCCCCTCCAGCAGCGCCACCGTCATGGCCAGCGGCAGGCCGACCACATTGGAATAGGAGCCGCTGATTTCCTTCACGAACATCTCGGCCCGGCCCTGGATGGCATAGCCGCCGGCCTTGCCCTCGCCTTCGCGGCAATCGGCATACTGGGCGATCTTGTGCGGCGTCAGGCGCAGGAACGACACGCGCGTCACCGCCACTCGGGTGCGAAGTTTACCGTCCGGCGTGACCAGCGCCACCGCCGTGATCACCTGATGGCGGCGGCCAGACAGCAGCTTCAGGCAGGCGGCGACTTCAGCGGCGGTCCCCGCCTTGGGCAGGATGCGCCGCCCCGCGGCCACCACGGTATCGGCCGCCAGCACAAAACAGCCGGGCTTCTGGGCCGCCACGGCGCGGGCCTTTTCGCCCGCCAGGCGCAGGGCATGTTCGCGCGGCTGCTCGCCCTTGCGGACGGCCTCATCAATGGCGGCGGGAAGGATGGCGTCAGGCACGATGCCGGCCTGCGCCAGAAGGGCGGCGCGGCGCGGGCTTTCGCTGGCGAGGATCAGCAAGTCTTATCTGAACCGGTAGGTGATGCGGCCCTTGGTCAAATCATAGGGCGTCATCTCGATCATCACCTTGTCGCCGGTCAGCACGCGGATGCGGTTCTTGCGCATCTTGCCGGCGGTATGGGCGATGATGATGTGGTCATTGGCGATCAGCTTGACGCGGAAGGTCGCATTGGGCAGCAGCTCCTCGACGATGCCCTCGAACTCCAGCAATTCTTCCTTGGCCAATGGGTCCTCATAACGTGGTTAGGGTGCAGGGAAATAGGGGGGAAACAGGCTGAAATCAAGGCTTTGCGGGGCTTTTCCTGTTATTTAAAGCGCTCCGGCCCGGACGCGGAGCGTCCATTTCAACAAAAGGCGCGCTTTGCGCGCCGGGGCCTACGCTCATGTATCACCCGCTTTTGGGGCCAGGAAGCGGCCTTTCAGGCGTTCCATGAGCTGGTCGCGCACCGCCCGATAGCCTGTCAGCCGCTGTTCGCGCGAGCCTTCGACCGCCGTGGGGTCCATGGTGGGCCAGTATTCGACCCTGGTGGCGGCGGTGCGGGTCATCTCGACAGCCTTGTGCTGGGCCTCGGGCGACAAAGTGATCACCAGGTCGAAGCTGCCGTCTTCCAGGTCTTCAAACCGGCGGGGCCGGTGCTTTGCGATCTCCAGCCCGATCTCTTCCATCGCGGCCACCGCCAGCGGGTCCAGCTCGCCCGCCCGCACCCCCGCGGATTCGACATAGACGCCCCTGCTGAGGTGGCGCAGCAGCGCCGCCGCCATGGGCGAGCGCACCGCATTCATGGTGCAGGCGAACAGGATGGCGCCCGGCTTGGGTTCGGATTGCACGGTCAGCCCCGCATCTGCAGCACGCAGACCAGCGTGAACAGCCGCCGCGCGGTGTCGAAATCGGTCTCGACCTTGCCTTCAAGCCGCTGCTGAAGTTCGGCGGCGCCTTCGTCGTGCAGCGTCTTGCGCGCCATGTCCAGGGATTCGATCTGGTGCGGCGGGGCGGTGCGGATCGCCTTGTAGTAATTCTCGCAGACCAGGAAATAGTCCTTCACCACCTTGCGCAGCGGCGTCAGCGACAACAGCACCCGGCCATGCGGCGCGCCGTCCGCGCGCGCCCCGCTTTCCAGCCTGATGTCCAGCACCAGGCGGTTTTCCTCCAGCCCGAGCGTCAGGCGATAGGGGCCGCCCGCGCTGCCTTCCGGCTTGAAGCTGTTGGCTTCCAGCAGATCATAGATCGCCACCTCGCGCTCCTGCTCGATGGCGCGGCTGCGATGCACCACGCTTTGCTCGTCAAGCGTGATGGCCGAGAGCCGGTATTCCACGCCTCAATCCTTGCGGTTGAGGCGATAGGCGATGGAGCGGGCATGCGCCTGCAGCCCCTCGCTTTCGGCCAGGGTCAGCGCCTCGGGCCCGATCGCGGCGATGGACCTGGCATCCAGCCCCAGGATGGTGGTGCGCTTCATGTAATCCAGCACCGACAGGCCGGAAGAGAAGCGCGCCGTGCGCGAGGTCGGCAGCACATGATTGGGACCGGCGATGTAATCGCCCATCGCTTCAGGCGTGTGGCGGCCCAGGAAGATGGCGCCGGCGTGGCGGACTTTTCTGGCAAAAGCTTCCGGGTCGGCTGTGGCGATCTCCAGATGCTCCGGCGCGATGGCGTCGGCCAGGGCCGCGGCATCGTCCAGCTTTTTCACCACGATGATGGCGCCATAGCCGTTCCAGCTTTTGGCGGCAATCTCCTTGCGCGGCAGGGTGGTGATCTGGGCCTCGGCACACGCCGCCACCTTGTCGGCGAACGCGGCATCGTCGGTGATCAGGATGGACTGCGAGCTGGCGTCATGTTCGGCCTGGCTCAGCAGGTCGGCGGCGATCCAGTCCGGATCATTGGCGCCGTCGGCGATCACCAGGATTTCCGACGGGCCGGCGATGGAGTCGATGCCGACCCGGCCGAACACGTCGCGCTTGGCGGCGGCAACATAGGCATTGCCGGGACCGACGATCTTGTCCACCGCCTTGACGGTCCCGGTGCCATAGGCCAGCGCCGCCACCGCCTGCGCCCCGCCGATGCGATAGATTTCCGATACCCCCGCCCGCCGGGCCGCCGCCAGCACCAGGGGATTGAGGCTGCCGCCGCTGGCCGGCGTCACCATCACGATGCGCGCCACCCCCGCCACCTGCGCGGGAATCGCGTTCATCAGCACCGACGAGGGATAGGACGCGGTGCCGCCCGGCACATACAGGCCGACACTGTCCACGCTGGTCCAGCGCCAGCCCAGCAGCGCGCCGGTATCGTCCGTGAAACGTTCATCGGCGGGAAGCTGGCGCCTGTGATAGGCCTCGATGCGGGTCGCGGCGGTCTCGATGGCGGCGAACTGCGCCGGGGAGACCTGTTTCAGCGCCGCGTCGATCTCCTCCGCCGTCAGCCGCAGCGTTTCTGCCGTGACACCGGCGCGGTCGAACCTGTTGGTCAGTTCCACCAGCGCCGCGTCACCGCGCCCCCGTACATCGGCGATGATGGTCTTGACCACCTGGGCGACGTCTTCCTCCTCCTCGCGCTTGGCGAAGAGCAGTTTGCGGAAATCCGCATCAAAGGATGCGTCGGACGCATTGAGCCTGCGGGCCATCACAGGACCTCATGGTCGGTCGTGCCTTGCGCCGGACCTTCATGGTCGGGCGTGCCTTGCGCCGCCCAGGGGCCGGTGACATCGGCCAGTTCGGCGTCGATGCATTCCACCGTCAGGCGGATGGCGCCGCCGCCGGCCAGCACGATCTCGATCACGCCGCCGGGATCCTCGCCGCCGCCCTCTTGCGCCCTGTTCGGCGCGAATGTCACCGCCAGGATGTCGACCACCGCCTCGCCCGCGCCCAGCTTGACCTGCTGGGACTGGACTTTCAGAACACCATCGAAATGCAGGCCGCTCTTGACCCGCGTCTTGCCGCCCGCTTCCCATTGCAGGCGGTTGACCAGGGCCGCGAAGCGCCGCTTCTTGGGCAGCCAGATGACATTCTTCAGCTTGGCCACGGCGTCCTGCAGCCGCGCCGACAGCACTTCCAGATCCTCGGCATCGACCGCCGCCAGCTTCAGGCGCGTCATTCCGGCACCCGCGAAATATCGGCGCCGACGCGGCTGAGTTTTTCCTCCAGCCGGTCGAAGCCGCGGTCCAGGTGATAGATGCGGCTGACATTGGTTTCGCCTTGCGCCGCCAGCCCCGCCAGCACCAGGCTGACGCTGGCGCGCAGGTCGGTCGCCATTACCTGGGCGCCCTTGAGCTTGGCCACGCCGCGCACCGTGGCGGTGTCGCCATCGATGCGGACATCCGCCCCCATGCGCGCCAGTTCCGGCACATGCATGAAGCGGTTCTCGAAAATCTTTTCCTTCACCACGCTGGTGCCGTCGGCCACCGTCATCAGCGCCATGATCTGGGCCTGCAAATCGGTGGGAAAGCCCGGAAAAGGCGCGGTGGTGACGTCGGCGGATCTGGGCCGCGCGCCGTTCATATGCACCTTGATGCCGCGCGGCGTCGTGGTGACATCGGCGCCGCTTTTGGTCAGCAGCGACAGCAGCGAGGCGATGGTGTCGTGCGAGGCGCCCAGAAGTTCGACCTCGCCGCCGGCGATGGCGGCGGCGATGGCATAGGTGCCGGCCTCGATGCGGTCGGGCATCACCCGGTGCGCCGCGCCGTGCAGCTTTTCGACGCCCTGGATGGTGATCTCGCTGGAGCCCAGGCCCCAGATCTCCGCTCCCATGGCGATCAGGCAATGGCCGAGGTCGGAAATTTCCGGCTCGCGCGCCGCATTGACGATGCAGGTTTTGCCCTTGGCCAGGGTTGCCGCCATCATCGCGGTTTCGGTGGCGCCGACCGAGACAAAGGGAAACACGATCTCCGCGCCGCTCAGCCCGTCCGGTGCGCTGGCATTGACATAGCCTTCCGCCAGCTCGATCCTCGCGCCCATCGTTTGCAGCGCATTGAGATGCAGCTCGACCGGGCGCGCGCCGATGGCGCAGCCGCCGGGCAGCGACACTTTTGCTTTGCCCATACGACTCACCAGCGGCGCCAGCACCTGGAAGCTGGCGCGCATCTTGCGCACCATGTCATAGCTGGCGAAGACGCTGGTGATGTCCCTGGCCTCAAGCCGCATGGTGTCGCCTTCGCCAAAGCCGCCGGCCAAAGTGACGCGCACATCGACGCCGAAACTGGCCAGCAATTCGGCCATGGCGCGCACATCGGCCAGGCGCGGCACATTGGTCAGCGTCAGCGGTTCTGCGGTCAGAAGCGCGGCCGCCATGAGTTTCAGGGCGGCGTTCTTGGCGCCGCTGATGGGGATTTCTCCCTTCAGGGGCCTGCCGCCCCGGATGCGAATTCGGTCCATGCTTTATCCAATGGCGGTCCTTGGGGGCCGAGGGAGGTTGTAGCTGCCCCGCCCGGACAGGGAAAGGCGGGCAAAAGGCAGGGCTAGGCTGACTTTTTGGGGGGCATTGCGGGGGGATTTTCGCCCAGCGCGGCCTGGGGCGGCTCAGGGGCCGACAGGACCGGTCCGGGGGGCGCCATGGGGGCGGTGATTTTGCGCCGCTTCAGGTTGGCGCGCAGCGCCGCGCTGAGCTTTTCAGGCGGGGATTTTGCCATGGGATGATTCGAAAAGTCCGGCTTTCCTTCGCGGAATCCTTACGTTATAGCAGCGCACCCTTGAGCAAACCTTGGCTTAAGGGTTGGGCCGTAAGGTCAACGAATACCACGGTTGCCGTAGTAGCGTAGTGGTAGCGCAATCCCTTGGTAAGGGATAGGTCGTGAGTTCGATTCTCACCTACGGCACCATCCTCCAATCCGGGAATGTCCCCGGACGTCTGGAAACGCACTACGTCCCCAAATCGAAATAGACTTGATTCCGGCTGGAACCTAAGTGCGGCAGCCGCGTATGGCAGATGCCCTCATAGTGGCAAAACGCGACCTGCGGCGCCTCTACGCCTCAGGAACGGCCGCATTCGCGGCGAAGGGCATTTCTGAAATGGCAGTAATCCTGGTCGTCGAAGATGATGTTTTCATTCGAGAAATAGCCGAATCCATCATTCAGGATTGGGGCCATCAAATTCTCTCCGCCTGCGACGTTCCCGAGGCTCTTACCCATCTCAAGTCCTCGGACCATATCGATGCTGTTTTCACGGACGTGAATCTCAAAACCGAAATACTCGGGGGATGCGATGTCGCGCGACTGGGGATTCTGCTGCGTCCAGGACTGCGCGTTCTCTACACCACAGCAACGCGCGATCCTGACGCGATGCATGCTAGATTTGCCGTGGGCACGCACTTTCTTTCCAAGCCGTATAGCGAGCGCCAGCTCGAGATATCCATTCAGAATCTTCTCAACTAGAAGTCCGGATTGCTCGTCCGCTTGATGCGCATGAGTCTAAGAGGCGACCGCATGGCCAACAAGAAGCGTGTGACAGAAACGCCCCCGCGCGTTCCCAAAGGGGCCGGTCATTTCGCGCGCAAGCTGGCGGAAGAAGCGCTACTCAAGGCGGGGGCGCTGCAGAGTGCGATTTTCAACAGCGCCAACTTCTCCAGCATTGCGACCGATGCAAAGGGCGTCATCCAGATTTTCAATGTCGGCGCCGAAAGGATGCTGGGTTACACGGCTTCGGAGGTAATGAACAAGATCACGCCCGCGGATATCTCTGATCCGCAGGAGTTGATCGCGCGCGCCAAGGCGCTGAGCGCCGAACTCGCCACGCCGATCACGCCAGGCTTCGAAGCCCTGGTGTTCAAGGCGTCGCGCGGGATCGAAGATATTTACGAGCTGACCTATATCCGCCAGGACGGCAGCCGGTTTCCTGCGGTGGTGTCTGTCACGGCCCTGCGGGACGCGCACGATGCCATCATCGGCTATTTGCTCATTGGAACAGACAATACCGCGCGAAAACTGGCGGAAGAGGCGTTGCTCAAGGCGGGCGCGCTGCAAAGCGCGATTTTCAACAGCGCCAATTTCTCCAGCATCGCCACGGACGCCAAGGGCGTCATCCAGATATTTAACGTCGGGGCCGAGCGCATGCTGGGCTACGAGGCCTTCGAGGTGATGAACAAGATCACGCCCGCCGATATTTCCGATCCGCAGGAGTTGATCGCGCGGGCCGAAGAGTTGAGCCTTGAACTTGCCACCCCGATCACGCCGGGCTTTGAAGCCCTGGTGTTCAAGGCTTCACGCGGGATCGAAGACATCTACGAGCTGACCTATATCCGCAAGGATGGCAGCCGGTTTCCGGCGGTGGTGTCCGTCACGGCGCTGCGCGACGCGCAGAATGCCATCATCGGCTATCTGCTCATCGGCACGGACAATACCGCGCGCAAGCTGGTCGAAGCCGAGCAGAAGAAATCCGATCAGCGCCTGCGCGACCAGCAATTTTACACGCGCTCGCTTATTGAATCCAACATTGACGCGCTGATGACGACCGACCCCTCCGGCATCATTACGGACGTCAACAAGCAGATGGAGGCGCTCACGGGCTGCACCCGCGACGAGCTGATCGGCGCCCCGTTCAAGAGCTATTTCACCGATCCCGAGCGGGCCGAGGCGGCGATCAAGCTTGTTCTTCGCGAAAAGAAGGTCACCGATTACGAACTCACGGCGCGCGCGCTCGACGGCAAGAAGACCGTGGTGTCCTACAACGCAACCACCTTTTACGACCGGGGGCGCACATTGCAAGGCGTCTTCGCCGCGGCGCGCGACGTCACGGAACGCAAGCGGGTGGAGGCGGAGCTGCAGCAGGCCAAGAGCGCGGCCGAAAGCGCGAGCCGGACCAAGTCCGACTTTCTGGCGAGCATGAGCCATGAAATCCGCACCCCGATGAATGCGATCATGGGTATCGCGGATCTTCTCGCAAAAACCCCGCTCTCGCCCGAACAGGACAAATATGTCCAGATATTCCGGCGGGCCGGCGACAATCTGCTGAATCTCATCAATGACATCCTCGATCTCTCCAAGGTCGAAGCCTCGCAGCTCGAACTGGAGAGGACCGGCTTTTCCCTGAATGACCTGCTGGAAAAAGTGATGGAAATGGTGACGGTCCCGGCGAACGCAAAGCGTCTGGCCCTGGTCTGCGAGATCGCGCCCGGCGTGCCCAACGACCTGATCGGGGACCCGACGCGGCTCAGGCAGGTCCTGCTTAACCTGGTCGGCAACGCGATCAAGTTCACGGAATCCGGGATGGTTTGCCTGCGTGTCACGTCGGATACGAACACCCTCATACCCACGGCCTTGCGATTCACGGTCTCGGACACCGGCATCGGCATTTCGGGCGAAAAGCTGGACCTGGTGTTCGAGCGGTTCACCCAGGCCGACTCCTCCACCACGCGCAGATTCGGGGGGTCTGGGCTTGGCCTGACGATTTCGAAGCGGCTGGTGGAACTCATGGGCGGACACATTGGCGCCGAAAGCGAGGTCGGAAAGGGCAGTGTGTTTTCCTTCTCCGTGCCGTTCGAAATCTGGACCGATGCCGCGCGCGGCGCGGTTGCGCCCGTCGGCACGGATGCCGGGGCGCCGCTGCCGGCACTGCGCATACTTCTGGTGGAGGACTCCCCCGACAACCGCACCATCGCGATGGCCTATGTGGAGGACACGCCATACCTGATGGATATCGCCGAGAACGGGGCCATCGCCTGCCAGATGTTCAAGGCCGGAGCGTATGATCTGGTCCTGATGGACCGGCAAATGCCGGTGATGGATGGTCTGACGGCGACGCGGGCGATCCGGGCATGGGAACAGGGCAATGACAAATCTCCCACGCCAATCATCGCGCTGACGGCCTCCGCCCTGAAGGGGGACCGGGAAATGTGTCTCGCGGCGGGCTGCACGGCTTTTCTGACCAAGCCCATCAAGCAGGATGTGCTGCTCCAGGCCATCAAGGAACACTCCAAAGTCGCAGCCGCCGCAAAAGAGGAAAGCAGCTGGATGGCCGCGATCCCCTTTCATGCGAACCACAGATTTGCGGACCGGATTCCCGCATATCTGCAAAACTGCCGGCGGAACGGCATCGCCATGCTGGATGCCCTGGACCGGGTTGACTTTGCGACCGTGCAATCCCTGGGTCACCAGATGAACGGTTCCGGGGGCATGTTTGGCTTTCAAGCCATTACCGATATCGGGGCTGCTATCGAGCGGGCAGCCGAGAATGTGGATAACAAAGCTTCGCGCAGGTGGGTGGGTGAATTGTCCAGTTACCTGGACCGCGCCCAAGGCGTCCCTGCGGCGTGATTTTCCGCGAAGGTTCTGTTTGGCTTGATGACTGCGGTATCAATGCAATGGCCGCTTATGGCGCAAAGCGGACATTCCCACGGCTTCGATCACGGATTTCTATTGCGGCCGACCCCGGCACATCGCTTCACATTTATACACAGAACATTTGTTGTACCCATGTTGGTATTTATAAATTATGTTTTGAAAATACACATTAAAACAACTAGATAGCCGTAGATTTGGATTCCAGCCTGCGCACCGTTTTCCCCGGCAAAACTGGGCTTTTTCCGTTCGCGCCCGTTATCCAAATGAGAAGGATCGGGCTGTTGGCCTGGCAATCGGCGCCTTGGCACCTACTTCCCCGGCCGTCCGATGACCAGTTCTTCCAAGCGCGATCTTTCGCCGGGCAGTTCATGTCGCGAGACAATGCTTCAGGGCCAACGTCAGGAGCCAAGACGATGCCGCAAACCATTCGAGAGGTTGTTGCCGTATTCCATGATGTGGAGGCGCTTGATACCGCGGTTTTCGCGCTCGAAACGCGCGGCTTTGATCGCGCCGCCTTTTCGCTTCTGGCCAGTGAGAAAGCCGTGGAGCAGAAACTCGGCCACCGCTACCGGCAGGTCAAGGATGTCGAGGACAATCCAGGCGTGCCGCGTGAAACCTTCTTTTCCCGGATATCGCGGCTGGAGGCCGATTATCTGCCCGCCCCCGCCTTCGCGGCGGTTGGCGCCCTTGTCATGATCGGCGTGGGTTCGCTCGTGCCTGTCCTGGTCGCGGCCGGCACCGCGGGCCTGTTTGGCGCGGCGCTCGGCCGGATGATTCATCAGACGCATGCGACGCGCGTCCAGGAACAGCTGGCGCGCGGCGGCCTGCTTCTTTGGGTGAATGTGCGCGGCGCCAAGGAGGAAGAAACGGCCTTGGAGGTTCTGCGCGCGCATGCGGCGCATGATGTCCACGCCCATGACATTGCCCCGTAAGGCGGCGTTTCGCGGCCGCTGATCATGGGCGCGGGTCTGCCATATCGCCCTCCAGCGTGCCTTGCGCCGCGATGGTTCCCGGCCTGGTGGGCGGCCCCTTCAGAATCCACTCGAACGCGACGGCGATCATGGCTCCGGCGAGCGGCCCGACCAGATAGACCCAGGCCGCGCTGAAGTCCCCGCGAACCAGATCGGGCGCCAGCGAGCGCACGGGATTCATGGACGCGCCGCTGATGGGCGCTGCCCAGAGTCCCGCCAGCGCGATATATCCTCCGACCGCGATGGCGCCATTGGTCCCGATGTTGCGGGCGCCCGATGCGGTACCCAGCACCGTGTTCACCAGGCCGGCCGTGAGCAGCACTTCCATTGCCAGCGCCTGCGAGGCATCGATGCCCGCGCCCGGCACGGTCGCGCCGAGATTGCCCGTCCTTCCGAACATTTCGAACAGGAAGAGCGCGGCCGCGATGCCGCCCGCGATCTGCGCCAGAATATAGCCGGGCACGCGGCCCCAGGGAAAATTCCGCCGCACGGCAAAGGCGAGCGTGACGGCGGGGTTGAGATGGGCGCCGCTGACCGTGCCCATGAAGTAGATGATGGCCATGACCATCAGGCCGGGCGCCACCACCGCCATGCCAAGCGTGACGGCGCCGCCGCTTTTCGCCGCCACCACATCCGCGCCCGCGGCCACGACGACCAGCAGAAACGTCCCCCAGACCTCGGAAAAAAGTCGTCGCCATTCGAGGGCGGAATCCAGAAAATCCGGCGCCCCTCCCTGGCGCATCATGCGGTGCTGTTGGCCCTTGTCGAGGGGCATTGCGCGCGACCTCATGCCGATCTCCGTCCCGGATGCGTCGACAAGTATAGGCCGGGCCAATGGCTTCGCGAAAGCGCCGGGCGCCGGCGCATGGCAGGCATTACGCCGCCACAATCCAGTCCTTCGCTTCGGACAATTCAGCGAGCGCAAAGAGCCGCACTTCCGCCGGAAAGAAGGGCGTGAACATGCTTATCGAGGCGCGCAGCCATACCTGATCGGCGACCACGGCAACGGGCTTGAATTCGCGCCAATGCTCAATCCCGAATGCGCCATCGTCCCACAACGCCTCCGGCTCGTAGCCGGAGAATTCCTTTCCGATGACATAGAGCATCTTGATCGGGCCTTTGGCCATCATCGCTTCGGCCGTCGGGATGAGGATGGTCCGGTAGTCGCCATGCGTCACCTTTCCGACGGCTTCGACGGCCAACACGTCCGCCGGCATACCCTCGATGAGTTTCAACATCGCCATTCTCCTATCGGCTTTATTGCCGGTCCAGCGCGTTGGGGCATTCACGTCTCAAGCTGTTTGCGGATCGCCAGCAATTCCTTGCGGCGACCGGCGCTCACCTTGGGATAGGCCATCTTCAGATCTTCCAAAGTGTCGAGAACGATCTGCGACACGATTAGGCGGGCGTTTTCCTTATCGTCCGCAGGGACGATGTGCCAGGGGGAATGTTTGGTGCTCGTCGCGCCGATACAGTCCTCATACGCCCTCCTATAGTCATCCCAGAATCCACGCTCCGTTATGTCGTTGACGCTGAATTTCCAATTTTTATCCGGTTCGTCTATGCGCGCCAGGAATCGCTTGCGCTGTTCTTCCTTGGAAAGATGGAGGAAGAATTTGACGACGTGCGTTCCATTGGCCTGAAGGTGTTTCTCCAGATCCACAATCGAGCGGTAGCGGTCGCGCCAGACTTTTTTTTCATCGAGCAAGGCGTTTGGAAGACCTTCGCTGCGGAAAATTTCCGGGTGCACGCGCACGATCAGCACTTCTTCGTAATAGGAGCGATTGAAGATTCCGATCTTGCCGCGCGCCGGCAGGTCGCGTGTCGTGCGCCACAGAAAGTCATGCTCCAATTCTGTGGCGCTGGGATGCTTGAAGCTGAATACCTGACAGCCCTGCGGGTTTACCCCTGACATGACATGCCGGATTGCGCCGTCCTTGCCGGCCGCATCCATCGCCTGGAAGATCAGCAGGATGGCGTGGCGGTTGTCGGCATAGAGAAGCTGCTGCTGCGCGCTCAACTTCTCGACATGTTTGTCCAAAAGCTTCCTGTACTGGTGTTTCGATTTATAGACGGAATCGATCTTCGTCGGCCATTTTTTGAGGTCGACCTTGCTGTCTTCGGCCACGCGAAAGTCCTTGGTGTGAATTTTCATGATCTGGCTTTCAAAGGTCGGGCTGCGGATATGTTCATCTATTCGGCGGGTTTGGGTGTTGAAGGCGGCGGCTTGCGGGCCCCGCCTTGCGGTGGGGCGTCGGCGTCAGGTGAGGGATTGGCCTCAGGCTCCTGGGCCGGCGCGACAGACGCCGCCGTCGGGCTGAGAGCGGCGGCGATGATGCGTCCGGCATCCTGCGGATCCTTGGCCATGCCGGCCAGAAGGACCTCGCCGAGCGTCTTGTCGAGTAGGGACGCGGTGTCGGTCTTTATGCCGGGTTCTGGTTTGGGCTTGGGTACAGGCTTGTTTTCTGCGGACGGTTCGGCCTTTGCTTGCGGCTTGGAATCGTCCTTCCCATCAGGTTTCGCCGCGGGCTTGGCGTCGGGTTTTGGGTGGGCTGCCTTTGGGTCAGGCTTGGCCATGGTCTTGGTTTTCATCTTGGACTCCACTTTGATGTGATCAAGAACACGATAGGCGAGCAGCTTCACGCGGTCGGTTACCAGGAACCAGGCCAGCGCATAGCCCCAGACGAACCCCGCCCAGCCCCAGCCCAGCGGCGTCATGAAGAGCCCATAGACCGCGATCAGCGTCGCCACCGCCTGCGTGCCGAACACGGCGATCAGCAATATCCGCGCCGGGCGTATCGACCAGAAGGGTCCGCGCGTGCGCGTCAGGAAGATCGTCAGATGCCCCGCCACCGACAGCTTCAAATACATCAGCGTCTGGACGTGCGCGTGATCGAGATGAAAGACACGATCACCCAGATAGAACAGCCCGAACGCGGCGGCGACGCCGAACAGGCCCATCACCGTGGAAATCCCCAGCACAAGGCGCATGTTCCACGCTTCGGGCTGGTCCTTGAAATGGACGTTGTCGTAGGCGATTGACAGAATCGCGCCGTCGTTGAGCAGCGCCAGCATCACGATCATCACCGCCGTCACGGGATAGAAATTGAAGACCAAAATCGCCAGCGTCATGAACAGCAGCACGCGGATCGTTTCGGCGATGCGGTACATCGAATAGCTGTTCATCCGCTGGAAGATGCGGCGGCTTTCCTTGATCGCATCGATGATCACCGACAGGCCGGGCGTCATCAGCACGATGGCGGCTGCGGCGCGGGCAGCGTCCGTCGCGCCCGATACCGCTATGCCGCAATCGGCTTTCTTCAGGGCGGGGGCATCGTTTACGCCATCGCCGGTCATGCCAACGATATGGCCATGCTTCTGCAGAATATCCACGATGTGGAATTTGTGCTCGGGAAATACCTGCGCGAAGCCGTCGGCTTTCTCGATGTCGGCGGTCTCGGCCGCCGTCTCCTTGTGCTTGGCGTCGCCCAGGACGCTGGCATTGAGAATGTTTGTTCCCATCCCCAGCTTTTTGGCCATTTCCTTGGCGATGGCGAGTGCATCGCCGGTCACCATCTTGACCTTCACGCCCATCTTTTCGGCGGTCGCGACGGTCGCCTTGGCATCGTCGCGCGGCGGATCGAACAGCGGCAGCACGCCCTGAAACTTCCAGTCTCCGTCACCTTCGGCCCGCGCCACGCCCAGCGCGCGAAAGCCCCGCGCCGCGAAGTCATTGACCGCCTTGTCAACCGCGGACTTCACCCTGGCGGCATCGGCCGACAGTGCCAGGATCACCTGCGGCGCGCCCTTCGTGACTTTGAACTGTTTTCCGTCAGGGCCCGTGACACTGGCTTCGGTGCGCTTGTGGACAGGATCGAAGGGCTTGAAGTGGAGCACTTTATAGGTCTTCAAAACGGCATCGTCCTTCAGACCGCCAAGGACAGCCAGATCAATGGTGTCATTGTTGTCCTTGCGCGAGGCCAGGGCGCCGTCGAGGATCACCTGCGCGGCGGAGATATTGTCGACGCAGAACGGATCGCCCAAAGTGAGTTTGTTCTGGGTCAGCGTGCCGGTCTTGTCCGCGCACAGCGTGTCCACACCCGCCAATTCCTCGATCGCCACCAGCGTGCTGACGACCGCCTGCTTCTTGGCCAGCAGGCGCGCGCCGACCGCCATCGTGACCGACAGCACTGTCGGCATCGCCACCGGTATCGCCGCCACGGTCAGCACCAGGGCAAACTGCAAGGTGGTGAGGATCGCGTCGCCGCGATAGAGTGCGACGGCAACGATGACGGCCACCAAAGCGATCGCGAGAATGATCAGATAATTGCCGATCTTCAGCACGGCGCGCTGAAAATGGCTGACGGTATGCGCCGTCTGCACAAGTTCCGCGGTCTTGCCGAAGTAGGTGTTCGTACCCGTGGCATAGACCAGCGCGCCGATCTCGCCGCGGCGAACAATCGAGCCGGAAAACACCGCTTCGCCGGACTTGTGTGTGGCGGGCAGCGACTCCCCCGTCAGCGCCGACTCATCGACTTCGATCGGATCACCGGCCAACAGCCTGGCATCCGCCGGCACAATGTCGCCCAGGCGCAGCCGGATGGCGTCGCCCGGCACCAACTCGCGCGCCGGCGGCGTAACCCATTTGCCGTCGCGTTTTACATGGGCGTTGATTGCCAGCTTGGCTTTGAGGGCGGCGATGGCATTGCCCGCCTGGCGCTCTTCCCAGAAGCCGACGACCGCATTTGCGACAAGCAGAAGCAGGATGATGAAGAAGTCCGGCCAGTGCCGCACCACGCCCGACAGGACGACCGCAATCTCGATCATCCAGGGAATCGGACCCCAGAAATACGTCAGGAATTTCAGGAACGGATTGGTCTTCTTTTCCGCGATCTCGTTGGGCCCATACTGGGCCAGGCGCTTGTGTGCCTCGGCCTGGGTAAGACCGTCTGGCGACGAATCCAGCTTCTTCTCGACCTCGGCCAAGGGCAAGGTCTTCAAATCGTCTTTTGCATCGGGCGCCGGATCAGGCCCGGCTTTCTTGGTCTTGGATGGATCGGTATGAGAACGCATAACGGATATTACTCGTGCAGGCCGAAGCCGCAAACGGTGACATCATGCGGCGGGCGCTGCCGCATTCAGATCGCTCACAGCGGGACTGCGCGCGCCGCCATTGGCGCCGGCCGGCTTGCCGGATTTCTCGACCAGTCCCAGGAACGGCCTGACGATGTCGATGATGAAAGGCGCGGTAGGTTAAGCCCCGGTCATGAGCGCGGGTGTGCAGAACAGCACACATTAAAGATTGGTATTACGCGCGATGATCATGGACTGGTCTGGGCCAGGCCGGCGGATAACTCAATCCGTGGCCGCCCGGCCATTGCTGGACGCATCAAAGCCCAAGGGCGGTAACCCGGCTGACCTGCCAGACGCGCTGCGGCGCGGAGTCCGGCCTTGCTGGCAGCCCATGTCGGTTGAACAAGTGGCCTGTCAATTCTTCCGCTGTCGGCACGACCCCAACAGACCTTGTCGGTGGCGGTTTGGCGTCGCCAGCACGATCAAATTTTCGTTCACGGCCCGCTTATCAGGCGCAAGTGCATTGCGCAAACGCATCATTTGGGATTGACTGCCGGCCGTTGGAGTTCCAGTTTCTCGATAGGACCGCTTCCCCTCGCAACGCCCCCAACACAAACTCTCACTGCCACAGCTCACATTTTTCGGAGGAACCATGTATCGCCGGATATCGTTGATTTGTCTCGTGAGTGGCTTGATCTGCGGGGCCGCAGGCGCGCAGCCCTCTCAAACCGGTGTGCTTCATCTCACCTCTGCTCAAATCGCGGAACGAGTCTCCCAGCCTCCCGCGACACCAGGCGATACGGTTACTTCGATCATCTCGCAGCAGGCCAATTATAACACCCTTGTCGCCACCCGCACGGCGGATGGTTCGGTTGAGCGGCATGACCACTGGACCGACATCATGAGTATTCTCTCCGGGGAAGTCAGCGTGATCGTGGGCGGAACACAGGCAGGCGAAACGGTGGGGCCAAATGGGGAGAGCCATGGCGGGACACAAAGCGGCGGCACGACCATCGTCCTTCACGCGGGAGATTATCTCGAGATTCCAGCGGGTGTGCCGCACCGGATGATTCAGCCAAAGGACAATTTTCGATACCTGGTGGTGAAGGTCAAAGGCCCTTGATGCGTTCGCCACGGGTATGCAAAACGCCCGACCGCAAAATCGCATCTTCCTGAAACCCCTGATCGTCGCCCTGCGGGGCCACACAATGTTCGGTTTGGATCCCAGGCGCGGTGGCAATCGCCATCCACGCTGCACTGCAGTATAGATGCCTGCGCCCTTCGCCGCTTATTTGTCGCGAAAGTCGGGACAATTTGCAGAAGCCTCGGCGCCTGACCTGTGCTTAATATGCGGCAAACACCAGGCGGCGCTGAACGCCGCGGGGGCAAACGACCAAGGGACCGGACAACGATGATCACCCGCAGAATGATGATGGCCGCGTCGTCGGCGCTGGCCCTGATGGGGCGCGAAAGCTGGGCGCAGGGCGCGCCGGTCGCCCTGCCGGCCGAGAGCGACTGGACCAATTACGCCAACGACCTGGCCGGCACCCGCTACGCGCCGCTGGACCAGATCAACGCGTCCAACTTCGACACGCTGGAGATGGCCTGGCGCTTCTCCACCAATGCGCTTGGCCCGCGTCTCGACGCCGACTACCAGTCCACCCCCCTGGTGGTGAAGGGCCGCATCTACACCACCGCCGGCTTCCGCCGCGATGTGGTCTGCCTGGATGCCGCGACCGGCGAACTGTTGTGGATACACACCCATGACGAAGGGGCGCGCATCGGCAGCCGGGGCGGCCCCGGCTTCGGTTGCGCCTATTGGACCGACGGCGCCGCCGAGCGCATTCTCTATGTCACGCGCGGCTATACGATGTACTCGCTCGACGCCAAGACCGGGCTGCCCGACCCCGGCTTCGGGACCGCAGGCTTTGTCGATCTGCGCCTGGACAATGACCAGACCATAGACCCTGATCGCGGCGTCGTCGGCCTGCATGCCCCGCCGCTGGTGGTGCGCGACACGGTGGTGGTCGGCGCCGCCCCCACCGTCTATGTCAAGGGCTACGTGCGCGGCTTCGACATCAGGACCGGCAAGCGCAAGTGGATCTTCCACACCATCCCGCGGAAGGGGGAGTTCGGCTACGACACCTGGACCAAGCCCGGCCAGGCCGAGAGTTCCGGCAATACCGGCGCCTGGGCGCCGATGTCGGCCGACGAAGAGCTGGGCATGATCTATGTCGGTGTCGAGCTGCCGCAGACCGACTATGTGGGCGCCACCCGCCTGGGCGACAACCTGTTCTCCGAATCGCTGGTGGCGCTGGACATCGAGACCGGCACGCGCAAATGGCATTACCAGCTCGAGCATCACGGGCTGTGGGACCGCGACGTCTGCTGCGCCGGCATCGTCTGCGACATTCCCCATAATGGCCGCACCATCAAGGCGATCGCCCTGCCCTCCAAGCAGGCCTTTCTCTATGTGCTGGACCGCACCAACGGCAAGCCGGTCTGGCCGATCCCCGAACGCCCCGCCCCCAAAGGCGACGTTCCGGGCGAATATTATTCGCCCACCCAACCGGTACCGACCAAGCCGCCGCCGTACGACATGCAGGGCTTCACCGAGGACGATGTGGTGGACTTTACCCCGGCGATCAAGGCGCGCGCGCTGGAGATCGTCAAGCATTACAGGCTGGGGCCGCTGCTGACGCCGCCGACGCTGGTCACCGACAAGGTCTGGGGCACAGTGACCGTGCCGGGCTCGCAGGGCGGCACCGACTGGCCCGGCGGCTCCTATGACCCCGAAAGCCACATGGTCTATGTCTTCTCCAAGACCCTGCCCCAGATAACCGGGCTGCAACAGCTACCCAACGGCGAAATCATCCTGGCCCCCGGGGGGGGCGGCACTCCCAACACCGCCGACAGCGGCGGCGGCTCTTTCGGCGGCTCGGCCAGCCTGACCGGCGGCGAGGCGCGCGGCCCGCGCGGACCCTTGGTTACCATGTCCATGGATGCGCCCATCGTGCCGGGGATGCTCAATGTCGCGGGCCTTCCCATCAACAAGCCGCCTTACGGCCGCATCACCGCGATCGACCTCAAGACCGGCACCATCGCCTGGCAGGTGGCGCATGGCGAAACGCCGGACTTCATCAGGAACCACCCGCTGCTCAAGGGCCTGAACATTCCGCGCACCGGCCAGTCCGGAATCCTGGGCACGCTGACCACCAGGTCGCTGGTGATATGCGGCGATAGCGGCTTGTTCACCGACGAAAAGGGCCGCAAGGGTGCGCGGCTGCGCGCCTATGACAAGGCCAGCGGCAAGGAAGTGGGCGCGGTGTTCATGGACAAGGTGCAGACCGGCGCCGCCATGACCTACATGCACCAAGGCAAGCAGTATATCGTCACCGCCATCGGCAGCTCCTATGGCGCCGATCTGGTGGCCTATCGCCTGCCCGGCGGCGCCGAAGGCCCCGAGGAGCGCTAGCGCTCCGGCGCGCCTTTCGGGGCGGCCCCGTCTTCGCCAGGGTGGGTGACGATGGTGGACGGCGCATCGGGCGCCCGGATGACGTGGTGTTAACGCTAACGCCGGGCGCGGTGCGCAAGGTATGGAAGTTTACCCTAATAGCTGCCGCTTCTCGCCCCCGCCCCAAGCGGGCTGTACCATCGCGGCACAATTAGCGCTGGGTCCTGGCCATGAAGAAACTGATCGCGGTATTGCCGTTGCTGCTGCTGCAGGGCTGCCTCTATCCGGGCTATGGCGGGTATGGCGGCTATTCCAATGGCGCCTGGTCCAACTACGACCCGACCTATGACTGGGGCTATAGCGGTTATGACCGGCCCTACAATGCCGGCGCCTATCAGGTGCCGCGCTACCAGGCGCCGGTGTATCAGGCGCCCGCCGTCTATCCCGCGCCGGTGTATCAGGCAGCGCCCGCTCCCATCTATCCTGCCCCGACGGCTCCGGCCTATGACGCCCCGAGCTACCAGACGCCGTCCACCTACCATTCCGGGCGGTCCGATCCGTCCTATTCCTCGGGCCCGGCCTATGGCGCCGACCCATCCTACGGCCCGAACGGCCCGTCCATCGCACCCGCCACCGGCGGTTACGGCTATGGCTATGGCGGCTATGCGCCCGACTATTATTCCACCTGGTATGGCGCGCCCGGCTACTAGGTCACGCGGCTGGCCAGCGGCGGCTGAAGGCGCTTTGTTCCGGCTTGGTTGTTCCCGCCCGCGATTGTGTTCTTGGTGCGCCTGATCCTCGGCGCGAGTTCCCAAGAGATCAATTTTGCCATCACGTTTTCAGGCGCAAAAACGGGCATGCGCAAGGCGTGGGCGCGTTTGCAGCGCCTACCAAGAAACCTTCGGAACCCGCAGCTTTTGCCGGAACAAGCACGCCGCTGCGGGGTTGGCTAACGGGCTGGGACACAACCTTCCTCAAGAGGACGACAATGACCAACCAGAACAACGACAACCAGAACAGCAAGCAGCAGAACCAGCCGCAGTCGGGCCAGCATGCCGGCCAGCAGCAGAAGCAGGCGGGCAACCCCGGCCAGCCGGCGGCCAATCCGGGCCAGAAAAATCTGGACAAG
Source organism: Rhizomicrobium sp. (assembly GCA_035549455.1). GTDB lineage: Bacteria > Pseudomonadota > Alphaproteobacteria > Micropepsales > Micropepsaceae > Rhizomicrobium. The sequence goes on from DASZQW010000034.1 coordinate 27,573, forward strand.
AACAACCAGAACAAACACGCCCCGAACGACCAGAACAAGCAGCGCTAATCGCGCCACAGTCACGACAGGAAAGCCCGGCTTCGACCGGGCTTTCTTTTTGCCCGGGCGCTGATTGTATTTTCTTGCGCGAAAGATCAACTTTGCCGCCATGATCGCCAAAAAGTCCGCCGGAAAAACCGTGCCCAGCCGCCTGCAGGCCGAGCTGGCCCGCCAGATCCTGCAAGCCCTGAGCGAAGACGGCGCCAGGCCGGGCCAGCGCCTGGTCGAGCTGGATCTGTGCGCCCGCTTCGGCGTCTCGCGCACCCCCGTGCGCGGGGCGCTGAAGCTGCTGGCCACGGACGGCATCCTTACCGTGCGGCAAGGCCGGGGCTATGTGCTGGCCAGCTCGCCGCCCGAACCGCGTACCGGCGGCAGCGCGGCCGATGACGACCGCGCCTTGTTCGCGGCCATGACCAGGGCCCGGCTGGAAGGCCGGCTCGCCGACAGCTTCACCCGGCAGGAGCTGATGCGCCGCTTCGCGATGCGGCCCGGCCCGGCGCTCAGGCTTCTGGGCCAGTTGGCGGAAGTCGGGCTGGTGGAAAAGCGCCCCGGCAACGGCTGGGCCTTTGTCGCCGATACCGCCCGCGCCATTGACGAGAGCTATGCCTTCCGCCGCGCGCTCGAGCCGCAGCTTTTGCTGCAGCCCGGCTTTCGGCTGGACCGCGCCTGGGCCCGCAAGGCCCGCGCCGCGCATAACAGCCTGCGCGCCCAGCCCTGGCGGCCCGGCGCCAGCCGCGATTTCCAAATCCTGAATGCCGATTTCCACCACAATCTGGCGCGCTGCTGCGGCAACCGCATCATGCACAAGGCGGTGGAGCGGCAGAACCGGCTGCGCCGCTTCCTGGGCGACCATTGGGACTATCCGAAGGGGCAGGTCCACCGCGCCATCGACGACCATCTGGAAATCCTGGATGCGCTGGAGGCCGGCTATGCCGACAAGGCCGCCGCCCTGATGCTGCACCACCTCACCACCAGCGGGCCGCCGCACCGTCAGGGTGATGAATAAAAGCGTCGCCAAGCCAGGGGCAAAAGGTCCGCTAGTAAATATCGCGGCGATAGGTGCCCGCCCGGGTCACGGCGTCGAGCTTTTCCTGGCCGCAGATCGCGGCCAGGGACTCCTGCACGCCCGCCGCCATCTGAAGCCCGCCGCACACCATCAGCCACGCGCCCCGCTCCAGCCAGCGGCGGATTTCCGCGTCCTGCTCGGCCACCAGCAGCTGGACGTATCGCCCACTTCCGGGAAGGAGCGGTGACGCGCCGCGCGAGAACACCAGGTCGGTGCGTTCCATGGTGCCGTCGGCCTGCCACGCCTTGATGTCATTGCCAGAGTAAAGATCGTGGGCGGCGCTGTGCTCGCCGAACAGCGGAATTTCAAGGAATTTCGCCCATTATGGAACTTTTTGCCACCCCGAACCCTTCTCGCGCGTTGTCATGTTCCGAGACCCAGGCCGAAAGAGACCGCCCGATGCATGTCAATATCATCATGATCCAGCCGCTGATCGCGCTGATTTTCGGAATACTGATTCTGATCCTGCCGCGCCTGCTGAACTATCTGATCGCGATCTACCTGATCGTCATCGGACTGACCGGCCTGTTTCCCCACCTATTCACGACCCTGACATAAGGAGATATGCCCATGGCCACGCAGCACGAAAGCCATCCCACCCCGCCGCCCAAGCTGCCCGAGCATCATTCCCCCGACAAGGCGCATACGACCAGGGAAGACAAGATCGACGCCCAGATGAAAGACACGTTTCCGGCCTCGGACCCGCCCTCCTATTCGGGCGGCAACCATGCCGTCGGCGCCCCCAGGGGCCGCGAAAGCGAGTCGCCCGCGGTGGACCCGGCTGCCGTGGCGGATGCCGAGAAGAAGGTGAAAGACGGCTCCGCCGGAAAGACCGGCGACAAAGCCGCCCTGCCCTAAAGCGCCGCCAGCACGTCCTTGACGGTGAGGATCTGCGGCAGCAGCACGGGCGCAGGCGCGCCCGGCGCGTAATAGGCGTACATCGGCACGCCGGAGCGGCCATTCTCTTTCAGCAGCGCGGTGATCTGCGGGTCCTGGCTGGTCCAGTCCGCCACCATGTACACCACCTTCTTGTCGGCAAAGGCCTGTTTGACGGAGGGGCGCGACAGCACCGCCTCCTCATTGACCAGACAGGTGATGCACCAGGCGGCGGTGGCGTCCACGAACACCGGAATATTCTTGGCGCGATGGGCCGCCAGCCCGGCGGCGCTATAGGCTTCGGCTTTGCTGGCCTGCGCAGAGGGCGCGGGCGCGGCGCTGGTCCCCAGCAGGCTCAGGGCGGACAGCGCCGCCGCCAGGCACAGCAGCACCGCCACCGCGCCGATGCCGCGGCCACGCGGCGACAGCGCGCGCGTCTTGCTCCACAGCCAGGCGGCAAAACCGGCCAGCACCATCGCCAGCACAATGACGGCGACGCCGCGCGGTCCCGCCTGCACCGACAGCACCCAGACCAGCCATCCGGCGGCGGCATACATCGGGAAGGCCAGGAACTGTTTTAAGGTCAGCATCCACGGCCCCGGCCGGGGCAGGAAGGACAAGGCCCTGGGCCAAAGGCCCAGCAATATAAAGGGCAGCGCAAAGCCCAGGCCCAGCGCGATGAACACCGCCAGCGCGTTGACCGGCCCTTGCGCCAGCGCGAAACCCAGCGCCGCCGCCATGAAGGGCGCGGTGCAGGGCGCGGCCACCGCCACCGCCAGCACGCCGGTGAAAAAGGCGCCGGTGAAGCCGGCCTTATGCGTCAATCCCTCGCCCGCCGTGACGGAGGTCACTTCGAACAGGCCCGACAGGTTGAGCCCCACCGCGAACACCAGCAGGGCAAAGCCCGCCACCATGACCGGCGACTGCAACTGAAAGCCCCAGCCCACCGCACTGCCGCCGGCGCGCAGGGCGACGATTGCCAGCCCCAAACCCGCAAAGCTGGCCACCGCGCCCGCCGCATAGGTGAAGCTTTCGCGTCGGCCTTCATGGCCATGCCGCGCCACGGCCAGCGCCTTCATGGCAAGAATGGGAAGCACGCAGGGCATCACATTCAGGATCAGCCCGCCGATGAAAGCGAACGCGACCGCCAGCCACAGGCTCAGGCCGCCGCCGCCGCCGGGGGCGGCGGCGAAATCGGCTTGCGGCACCGGGCCGGGGGCGGCGGAAATCTCCAGCGCCTGCACCGACCCATCCGAAGAAGTCAGCACCAGCAATCCGTCCAGCGCGCCGTGCAGCTTGGTGCCGGGCGTCAGGCGCAGCACCAGACCGTCCTTGGCATAACCCACACGTTGCGGCGCGGCGTTCTTGATCAGGCCGCTGCCGGCCGGGAAGAAGTCGGCGGTGACGGGATGGGCCGCCGCCAGCGATGGCGCGGCGACATGCAGATCGAGCGTGGCGCCCAACGCATAGTTGGCCTTCCATGGCGAGGCCAGCGGCAGCAAGGCGCGGGCGGCGGCAAAATCCTTCGCCACCGCCGGATCGGGCGCGGCGCTGCCGACATTCAGTATCAGCGTCAGCGCCTGTTCCTCGGGGATGCAGATATTCCGGCACACCAGCCATGAGGCATGAGCCTTGACCAGGGCGGGGCCGTGGGCATCGGCGGGCGCGGTGATCCGGGTCAGCAGCCACAGCCGCCCTTCATAGCCGTAATCCATCAGCGGCCCGACCGGCAGCCGCTTGGGCACCGGCCATTGGATGGCGTCCGCCTTCCAGCCCGGCGGCAGGGTCCATTCGATCTGGGTGGGGGCGCCCGCGTCGCCGGGATTGCGCCAGTAAGTGTGCCAGCCCGGCGCGATCTGTTCTTCCAGCGCGATTGTGACGGTGCCGCCGGGGGCGACACCGCCCTCGGCCACCAGCCGGGCCGATACCTTGGGGGCGCCCTGTTGCGCCAAGGCTGGCGCGGCGAGCAAAAAGACAAACGCAAAAAAGACAGACTTCATGCCCTGCCCTATAGCGTGTTGCCGTGCTATGCGCCACTTGCAAGACGAAGGGTTATCGGCAATGCGCATTACCGGAGGGACATTTCGCGGACGGCCCTTGGCCGCGCCCCCGGATATGTCGGTGCGCCCCACCTCCGACCGCACCCGCCAGGCCATCTTCAACATGCTGATGCACAGGGATTTCGGCATCGGCTTTGCGCTGGACGGCGCGGCGGTGGCCGACCTGTTCGCCGGAACCGGGGCGCTGGGGATCGAGGCCTTGAGCCATGGCGCGCGCTGGTGCCTGTTGGTGGATGACAGCGCCGACAGCCGGGCCTTGCAGCGGCAGAATATCGAGGCCCTGAACCTGACCGGCGCCACCCGCATCTGGCGGCGCGACGCCTGCGAGCTTGGCCCCATCGGCCCCAGCGCGGGCGGGCCGTTCAATCTGGTGTTCCTGGACCCGCCTTATCGCAAGGGGCTGATCCCGCGCGCGCTGGCCAGCCTCAAGGCGGGCAACTGGCTGGCGCCCGGCGCATTGCTGGTGGCGGAGACCGACGCGATGGAGCCGCTGGAGACGCCGGGATTCGAACTGCTCGACGACCGCGACTATGGCGAAACGCGGGTGCGGTTCCTGACGCCGGGTTAGCGCCGTCCGAACAATTTCTCGATATCCGCCTGGAGCCATCGGCGCGCAGAGCGCGCGAGCATGTCCTGTGGACATGCGAGAGATGGCGAACGCCGCGAGCCTGAGCGAGCGGCAGCGTAGCGGGCCGACATACAGATCACCTCCGTCCAAATAATCTTTCGATGTCGGCCAGCTTGAGTTCGACGTAAGTCGGGCGGCCGTGATTGCACTGGCCCGAATGCGGCGTGGCTTCCATCTCGCGCAGAAGCGCGTTCATCTCCTCACCATTCAGCCGCCGCCCGGCGCGCACGCTCATATGGCAGGCCAGGGTGCCGCTGACCTCCTCCAGCCTTTCTTTCAGCGTCAGGGCATTGCCGGTCTCGGCGATCTCGTCGGCCAGGTCGCGCACCAGCCCCTTCACATCCAGCTTGCCCAGCATGGCGGGGATTTCGCGCACCACCACCGCGTCGGGGCCGAATTCCTCCACCACCAGGCCCAGCTCGGCCAATTCAACTGCGCGGGCCACAACACGCGTCACCTCGGCGGGGTCCAGGTCCACCACTTCGGGGATCAGCAGCGGCTGGCGCGCCACCCCGCCAGCCGCCAGCGCCTTCTTCATGCGCTCATAGACCAGCCGCTCATGGGCGGCATGCTGGTCGACAATGACGATGCCGTCTTCGGTCTGGGCCACGACATAGGTTTCGTGCAACTGCGCCCTTGCCACGCCAAGAGGGGCCACGCCGAGCGGCGCGTCCGCCGCCATTTCCACCGGCGCATCTTCCATCCGCACCGACAGCGGCACGGCGCCATAGGACGGCGCCGCCTCCCTCACGCCGACAGCGGAGAAGATGTTGGGCGACTGGAACGGCGATGATTCCCGCGCAAACGCCGCCAGCGCCGCCCCCGCCACGGTGGTCGAGGCGCGGTGCCCCGCCTCGCTCAGGGCCTGTTTCAAGGCGCCCACGATAAGCCCGCGCACCAACCCGGCGTCGCGGAAGCGCACTTCGGTCTTGGCGGGATGCACATTCACATCCACAAAGGCCGGATCGCAGTCCAGGAACAGCGCCAGCGCCGGATGGCGGCCCGGCGCCAGGAAATCTGCATAGGCGCCGCGCACCGCCCCGAGCAAAAGCTTGTCCTTCACCGGCCGCCCGTTGACGAACAGGAACTGCATCGCCGCATTGGCGCGGTTGTAGGTGGGAAGTCCGGCATAGCCCGACAAGGTGATGCCTTCGCGCCCCGCCTCGACGCGGGCGGCATTGTCGCCAAAGTCGCGCCCCATGATGTGGGCCAGCCTCGGCAGGCGGCCATCCATCAGGTCCGGCTCGGCGGCCAGGTCCAGCGCCTTGCGCCCGTCCAGCATCAACGTGAAGCCGATATCGGGCCGCGCCATGGCCAGGCGCTTGACGATGTCGCTGATCGCCAGTTCTTCCGACCGCCCCGACTTCAGGAATTTCAGCCGCGCCGGGGTGGCATAGAACAACTCGCGTATCTCGGCGCGGGTGCCGTGCCGGCCCCGGAACGCGGCGGGCATGGGGCCGCTGACCTTGCCGCCCTCGACGCGAATTTCGGCCGCCTCGCCGCCCGCCATCCGGCTCATCAGCGACAGCCGCGCCACCGCGCCGATCGAGGGCAGCGCCTCGCCGCGAAAGCCCATGGTGACGATGTGCGAAAGATCATCCTCGCCATCGGCATGGGGCAGCTTGGAGGTGGCATGGCGCCGGATCGCCAGCGTCAACTCTTCCGCCGTCATGCCGCAACCGTCATCCTCGACCAGCAGCAGGTCGGCGCCGCCGCCGGTGGCGGTGATGTCGATGCGGGTCGCCCCCGCATCGATGGCGTTCTCCACCAGCTCCTTCACGGCGGCAGCGGGGCGCTCGACCACTTCGCCGGCGGCGATGCGGTTGACGGTGCCTTCGGAAAGCTGACGGATTCGGCTCATGGCGCAAGCCTAGCAGACCGCGGCGCGCCCATGGCGCAAACCGCCCGGCATCAACAGTTTCAGGGCTTGGTGACGGGGCCGGCCAAGGGTTTGTCGGTGGGCTTGGGCGTTCCAGCCGGCGGCCCGGGGGGAACGGGACGAACCGGCGGCCGGGCCACCAGCGGCGCGCCGCGGCCTTCGGCCGGGGCGCCGGCGATCACCACGGTCAGCCTGGCGGGATTGAACAGCTTGGTCCCTACCCGCTTCACATCCGCCAGGGTCACGGCCTGGATCAGGCTGTTGCGGCGCGCGACATAGCCGATATCCAGATTCTGGCGCTGGAAGGCGCCCAGCTGCGCCGCCGTGCCGCTGTTGGAGGCAAAGGCCAGCGGGAAGCTGCCGGTCAGATAGGTCTTGGCATCGTCCAGCTCGGTCTGGGTGGGCCCCTCGGCGGCGAAGTTGGCCAGCGTATCCTTCACCACCGCCACCGTCTGGCGCACCGCATCGGCGCGGGTCGCCACCGATCCCGCCATCACGCTGGCCTTGTTCATCGCGCTCAGCGAGGTCGAGATGCCATAGGTCAGGCCGCGCTTTTCGCGCACCTCGTTGGTCAGGCGCGAGGCGAAACCGCCGCCGCCCACGATGTAATTGGCGACATAGCCGGGAATGAAATCGGGATCCTGGCGCATGATGCCGGGCAGGCCGAAGCTGACACTGGCCTGCGGCACCGGCATGGCGATGACATGCACGCCAGGCGCGCCCAGCCGCCCGACATTGGGCAGCGGCGGCGGCGCGCGATTGGAGACCGGCGTGAAGGTCGTGCCCAGCAGCTTCTGCAACTGGGGCGCCGTGATGTCGCCCGCCACCGCCACCTTCAGGCCATTGCTCACCCAATGGCTTTTGGCGAAGGCCCGCAGGTCCGCCGCCGTGATCGAGGAGATGCTGCCGATCTCGCCATTGACGGGATGGGCATAGGCATGGCCGCCGAAGAAGGCGCGCATGAAGGCGCGGCTGGCCACACGCGACGGCTCGGCCTGGTCCTGCTGCAGCGACTGCACGATCTGGGTCTTGACCCGCGCCAGCGCCTCGGCCTCGAAACGCGGATGAGTCAGCGCCATCTGAAGCAGATGCATCGCCTCGGGCGCATTCTCCGTCAGGGTGGTGATGGAGATCACCAGATAGTCGCGGTCGGCCCGGGCCGAGAAGCCGATCGCCTTGCTGGCCAGGGCCTCGTGAAAAGCCTTGGAGTCCAGATTGCCCGCGCCCTCGTCGATCATCGCCCCGGCGAAGGCCGCCAGTCCCGCCTTGCCGGCCGGGTCATAGGCCGAACCGGCGGGAAGCGAGATGTTGAACGCCACCATCGGCACGGTGTGGTCCTCGGCGAACCAGACCTGGGCATGCTTGCCCAGATCGACATTGACGATGTCGGCCGCCCCGGCAGGGGTGGACAATGCCAGGCCCAATGCCACGACAGTCCAGAAGCATCGGCCCGCAAAAATGGTGCGACCAAACATCAATGTTTGCCCCCCGGAACCAGATAGCCGGTGACCGCTTCCTTGCGCGACAACAGGCCCGCGGCGCGCTTCACATCCGCCGCATCGACGGCGCGGATGCGCTGGGGCCACTCATTCACATCGTCCACCGTCAGGCCTATGGCCAGCGCCTGGCCATAGGCGGATGCCAGCGCGAACTGGCTGTCGCGGCGATAAATGACGGACGCCACCAGTCCTGTCTTGGCGCGGGCGAGATCCTTGGCGCCGGGCGCGGCGGCCATCGCCTGGGCCAGCACCTGGTCCACGGCCTTTTCCAGAACCGGCAGCGCCACACCGGGACGCGGCACGGCATAGACGCTGAACTCGCCCAGATCGCGCTTGAAGCCGTCGTAACTGGCGCCCGCATCGCTGGCGAGCTTCTTCTGCTCCACCAGCACCCGGTACAGGGTAGAGGTCTGATCGCCGCCCAGAAGCTGGCCAAAGACTTCCAGGCCTACCGCCTGGCCGGGACGGCCGGTGGCATAGGACGGCACGCGGTAGATGCGGCTGAAGATGGGCACGCGGGCATCGGCGCGGGTGATGACCATGCGGGTTTCGGCCAGGCGCGGCGGCTCGGCATATTCGGCGCGCGGCTGCAGCTTGCGCGCGGGGACCTTGCCATAGGCGTCGGTCGCCATGCGGCGCACCTCATCGGCGGTGACGTCGCCGGCGATCACCAGGATGGCATTGTTGGGCGCGTAATGGCGGTCATAGAAGTCCTGCGCCGAGACCCGGTCGATGCGGCGCACCTCGTCGGCCCAGCCGATCACCGGACGGCCATAGGGATGGGAATAATGCAGCGCGGCCTGCATCTGCTCGTTCATCAGCGCCTGGGGATCATTGTCCACCCGCATGCGGCGCTCTTCCAGCACCACGTCGCGCTCGGGGCGGACATGGGCGTCGGAGAGATCGAGATTGGCCAGCCGGTCGGCTTCCAGCCGCATCGCCAGCGGCAGCCGGTCCTTGGCAATCTGCTCATAAAAGGCGGTATAGTCATGGTCGGTAAAGGCATTGGTCTCGCCGCCATTGCGCGCAATCAGCTGGCTGAACGTGTCGTTGGGATTGGCCTTGGTGCCGCGAAACATCATGTGTTCGAAGAAATGCGCCAGGCCGGAAAGGCCGGGCGGATCGTCCACCGCGCCGACCCGGAACCACAGCATCTGGGTGGCGACGGGGGCGCGGTGATCGGGAATCACCAGAACCTGCATGCCGTTGGCGAGCGCGAACTGGAAGGTGTTGTTGCCGGTCTGGCGCGCATCGACCGGCGTGGGCGCTGACAGTTTGCTGCGATCCTGCGCCGCCGCGAAGCAGGCGGCGGCGATCAGCAGGACGGCGGTGAAACGCGCAAGCCTAGAACCAGTCAAACCAGCCGCCACTGTCTTCTTTCTTGGGCGCGGGGGTCTTGCCGCTGCGCTTGGTCACTTCCGCGTCGGCATTGACCGGGCGGCCGGTGTCGGGCGTGGCGCTGGCGCCCAGCACTTTATCCGTAAAGCTGCGGTTGGCGTTCTGGATCGAGCGGCTGTCGGCGGCCAGCTTGGAACGCACGCCGGGATCGGCATTCTGCACCCCGGCATTGGCCAGCAGCAGCTTCTCGGACATCGAATAGTTGCCGCGCATGCCGGCGGCGACGGTCTGGGGATCGGCGGTGCTGAACAGCGCCTCTTCGGCCGTGGCGCCGGGATCGAGCTGGTTGGTGGGCGGCGCGCCGGGCATGGGCGGGCGCAGGTTGAAGTTGGGCGGGATCACCAGCGGCGCCTTGGTGGTGACGGCGAACTCGTCAGGCGACCTCTTCTGCAGCCCCGCCATTTCACGAAAGCTGGTGCAGCCGGCCAAAGCCATGGCGAGACCCGCCGTGAGAATCAGTGTCTTGCGCATTTCAAACCTCATACGACCCGGGTTCCGGCTTCAGCACATCATAGATGATGCCTATCGCCCCCAGGGTGATGGCCAGGTCGGCAATATTGAAGACATACCAGTCATAGCCGAAGCCGTAAAAGTGGAAAAAATCGGCCACCTTGCCGTAAAGCAGCCGGTCGATCAGGTTCCCCAGCGCCCCGCCGATCACCAGGCCATAGCCCAGCGTCAAAGAGCGGCTTGGGGCGCGCCACAAAAGCCAGGCCAGGCCCGCCACCGCCGCCAGGCTTACGATGTCCAGCAGCGCCGTCCCCACCCCGGACGAGGCCGGAAACAGGCCGTAGGAGATACCGGGATTCCACACCATCACCAGGTTAAAAAATGGCAAGACCGGAACAGACTGGCCGGGTCCAAGATGGGCAAAGCCCGCGCCATAGAGCATCAACAGCTTGCAGCCCTGGTCAACGGACAGGGCGATGGCGGCCGTGATCAGCCCCACCTCACGCGAGTCCTTGCGGCAGCTGCTGCGCATCAGGCCGGCTCCAGGCTCGCCACCGCATCGGTGCAGCGATCACACAGATGGGTGTCGGGACGTTGGCTCACTTCTTCCAGCACCCGCCAGCAGCGGGCGCATTTGTGGCCCGGCGCCTTGACGAAGCGCACGCCCGCGCCCTTCACGTCGGGCAGGGTGTAAAGCCCGTTCAGCTCGGCAGCGGTTTCCACCGTCGCCGCCGAGGTGATGGCGACTTCGGCCAGGTCCACCGACTTGAACAGCGCCTTGTCGCTGGGATCGCTGACCAGCAGCGACGGCGCCGCCTCCAGCGAGGCGCCGATGGTCTTGTCGGCCCGCGCCAGTTCCAGCGCCCCGGTGACGACGCGGCGCAGCTCGCGGATGCGGCTCCACTTGGCGACCAAAGCGGGATTGGCCCATTGCTTGGGCGTGGGCGCGAAGTCGTGCAGATGCACGCTGTCATCGATGCCAAAGCGCGTGGTCCAGGCCTCTTCCATGGTGAAGCACAGGATGGGGGCAAACCAGGTGACGATGCGGCGGAAGATTTCGTCCGTCACGCTGCGGCTGGCGCGGCGGCGCGGCGCGGCGGCCGGGTCGCAATAAAGCGCGTCCTTCCTGATGTCGAAATAAAAGGCCGACAATTCGTTGGTGCAGAAATTGAACAAAGTGGAATTGACCATTCCGAAGTCGAATTCGCCATAGGCCTTGCGGACAATACCGTCCAGTTCGGCCAGCCGCGCCAGCATGAACTGTTCCAGCTCCGGCATCTGATCATAGCCGATGCGCTCCTTTTCGTCGAAGCCCGCCAGGTTGGCCAGCATGAAGCGGATGGTGTTGCGCAGCCGGCGATAGGATTCGACATTGGACTTGATGATGTCCTGGCCGATCCGCAGATCCTCGGTGAAGTCGGAGCTGGCCGCCCATAGCCGCAATATCTCCGCGCCGTTCTTTTCGGCGATGACCTGCGGCGCCACGGTATTGCCCAGGCTCTTGGACATTTTGCGGCCCTGCTCGTCCAGCACGAAGCCGTGGGTCAAGACGCCGCGATAGGGGGCGTGGCCGCTGGTGCCGACGCCCTCCAGCAGCGAGGACTGGAACCAGCCGCGATGCTGGTCGGAGCCTTCCAGATAGAGGTCCGCGCGCTCAGCGCGCGGCCAGTTGGGATCAATCGGGTCTTCCACCACAAAGACATGGGTCGAGCCGGAATCGAACCAGACATCCAGAATATCGCTGACCTGTTCGAAATCGTCCGGGTTGCGGCCTTCGCCCAGGAAGCGCTGCGGCGGCGAGGTGAACCAGGCGTCCGCCCCTTCGGCCTCGAACGCCGCCTCAATGCGCGCAAACACGGCCTTGTCGTTCAAGACCTGGCCGGTCGCCTTCTCGACAAAAATGGCCAGCGGCACACCCCAGGCACGCTGGCGCGACAGCACCCAGTCGGGGCGGCCCTCCACCATGGCGCCAATGCGGTTCTTGCCGCGCGGCGGATACCAGCGCGTCTCGTCAATGGCCTGCATCGCCAGCTGGCGCAGGGTCTTGCCGTCTTTGAATGGTTTGTCCATCGCCACGAACCATTGCGGCGTGGCGCGGAAGATCACCGGCGCTTTCGAGCGCCAGCTATGGGGATAGGAATGGCGCAAACTGCCCTTGGCCAGCAGCTTGCCATGGGCGATCAGTTCCTTGATCACCGCACCATTGGCGTCGCCGTCCTTGCCCTCGTCGGTGAGGATGCGCTTGCCCGCGAACACCGGCACATGGGGCGAAAAGCTGCCGTCCGGCTGCACCACATTGAAGGCGTCGGGATTGGTGCGGGCATAATCGGGGAATATCCCCATCATCAGCTCGAAATCGTCTTCGCCATGGCCCGGCGCGGTATGGACGAAGCCGGTGCCGGTATCGGCCGTGACATGAGCACCCGGCAATAGCGGCACTTCAAAATCATAGCCGAGACTGCGCAAAGGATGCGCGGCAACAAGCGTCTGTAGTTCGTTTGCATGCACATCGCGCACACGCGAGATCATCATCTTTGCTTGCTTAGCCACCTGCTCGGCCAAGGCATCAGCCAGAATCAAGTTTTCGCCTGCGCGCGCCAAGCTGCCATCGGTGGCATCGGCCACCTGATAGAGGCCATACGTAATAGCCTGCGAGAACGCGATAGCCCGATTTCCCGGAATGGTCCAAGGGGTCGTCGTCCAGATAACTACGAACGTATGGGCCATGCCGGCTTTTTCCGGCGAAACGGTCAGGTATTCATTCGCACGTATCTGCCGAACAAACTGGATCGGAAACTTCACATAGATCTGCGGCGAGGACTTGTCGTGATACTCGACCTCGGCATCGGCCAAAGCGGTCTTTTCCACCGGCGACCACATCACCGGGCGGAAGCCGCGATACAGCAGGCCGTTCTCGACGAACTTCATCGCCTCGCGCGCGATCCTGGCCTCGGCCTTGAAGTTCATGGTGGTATAGGGATGCGCGAAGTCGCCGATCTGGCCCAGCCGCTGGATCTGCTCGCGCTGCACATTCAGCCAGTGGGCGGCGAAGCTGCGGCAGGCGCGGCGCAGTTCGTCCTTCGGAATCGAATCCTTGGCCCGGCCCTCGCTGCGAAACTGCTCCTCCACCTTCCATTCGATCGGCAACCCGTGACAGTCCCAGCCCGGAATGTAAGGCGCGTCCTTGCCCAGCATGCCCTGACTGCGGACCACAAAGTCCTTGAGGATATGGTTCAGCCCGGTGCCGGAATGGATGTCGCCATTGGCATAGATCGGGCCGTCATGCAGCACGAATAGTGGGCGGCCTTTCGCCCTGGCCCGCAGCTTTCCATACAGGTCGATTTGCGCCCAATGGGCCAGCCAGCGCGGCTCGGCCTCCGGCAGGCCCGCCTTCATCGCGAAGTCGGTGGAAGGCAGGAACAGGGTCGCCCGGTAGTCCGGGATTTCGCTGGGTTTTTCAGGCTTTTCGGGCTGATCGGGCATGGGGCCCCGCTTCTAACAGCCCCCTCCCCACCCGTCCAGTTGGGCCGTTACGGGGTTTTGGCGAGGATGCCGCGCGCCGTGCGGGCGTCGTCGCCGATCTGGGCGATCAGCGCCTCCAGGCTGTCGAACTTCGCCTCCGGGCGGATATAGCCGACCAGCTCCACCGACAGGTATTTGCCGTACAGGTCGCCGTCGAAATCGAACAGATGGGTTTCCATCAGCGGCACCGCCACTTTGTACATGGGGCGGATGCCGAAATTGGCGACGCCGTCATGGCGGGATACCACCTTGTCATTGTCCAGGATGCTGACCCTGACGGCATAGACGCCGAAGGCCGGCGCCAGGCAGTGGCCCAGATGCATGTTGGCGGTGGGAAAACCCATCTCGCGCCCCCGCGCATCGCCATGCTCGACCCGCGCCTCCACCGCCCACCAATGGCCCAGCAGGCGCGCGGCGTCCTGGGGCCGCGCCTCGCGCAGCAGACGGCGGATCAGGGTGGAGGAAATCTTCTCGTCCCCGCCCGCCGCCGTAACGGTGTCGAAGGCGGTGACGCTGAAGCCTTCCATCTCGCCCATATAGGACAGCACCGCCAGGTTGCCCGCCCGGCCCCTGCCGAATTCAAAGTCGTGGCCCACCACCGCGCCGCAGATGCCCAGCGCCCCCACTAGCACCCGCATCACGAAATCCTGCGGCGTCATGGTCGCCAGTTCGGCGTCGAAGTTCAGCGCGAACAAAGCGTCCACCCCCAGGTCCGACAGCAGCCGCGCCTTGGCGCGCAGCGGCGTCAGGCGAAAACAGTCGTCCCCGGCGGCCCCGCCTTCATTGCGAAGTATCTTGAAGAATTCCTGGGGATGCGGCTCGAAGGACAACACCGCCAGCGGCGCCTTCTTCGCATCGGCCTGGAGCTTGGCTTCCGCAATCAAGGCGCGGTGGCCCCGGTGCACGCCGTCGAAATTTCCAATCGCCACCACGGCGCCCTTGAGGCCCGGCGTTACGTCGGCATAATGACGAAATATCTTCATCAGACCTTGGATGCGGAACGGCGCGGCGCCAGCACCCGCGCCTCGGACGACAGCACCTGCTTGCCGTCCACGCTGCAGACGCAGTCCATGATGACCTCGCGGCCCACCACTTCGCGCACCGTGGCGGTGGTGATCACGGTGTCGCCGACCCTGACCGGCAGCTTGAAGACGATGCTGGCCGAGACGAAGATCGAGCCGTCGCCCGGCAGCTTGGTGCCCAGCAGCGCCGAGATATAGCCGATCGACAGCGCGCCATGGGCGACGCGGCCGCGAAAGATGGTGCGGCGGGCAAACTCCTCGTCGAAATGCACGGGGTTCATGTCGCCGGTGGCCTCGCCGAACAACTGCACGTCACGCTCGGTGACGGTGCGTTCGGTGGAGGCGCTCATGCCGGGCTTCAGCTCGTCGAGATATACGCTGGGCATTTGGCTTCCTTGGGGGCTACCATTTCAGGACGCGCGCGGCGGCGGGAGCGGCCACCCCGAATCGCGCGAACAGGGAAGCCAAGTGTTCACCAGTATAGGGGGCGACGTCCTCGCCATGAACCCCGTCGGCGATGAACAGCACCTCCAGCCCTGCGGCATTGGCGCCTTTGATGTCGGTCAGCAGCCCGTCGCCCACCGCCAGGGGGTGCTTGGGGCTTGGTCTATGAGCAGCCTGCGCCGCCCCGGCCGCAGCCGCCAGGGCGGCGGCATAGACCGGCGGATGGGGCTTGCCGAAATAGATCACCTGCCCGCCCATCGCTTCATAGGCCTGGGCCAGCGACCCGGCGCAATAGACCAGCCGGTCGCCCCGGTGCACCGCCAGGTCGGGATTGGCGCACAGCATGGTCAGGCCGCGCGCCCGCATCGCTTCCAGCCGGGCCGTATAGTCGGCGGGCGTCTCGGTCATGTCGTCCACCAGCCCGATGCAGAGCGCGACTTCCGCCTGCTCCAGGCTGGCGCGGCGCACATTCAGTCCGGCGATCATCGTCAGGTCGCGGTCGGGGCCGATATAGTAAAGCGGCAGCGAACTCTTGGCGCTGCGCCGCGCCAGCTCGTCGCGCGCCGCCCCACCCGACGACACAATGGCGTCATAGCAGCCGGGCGGCAGGCCATAGGCGGCGCACTGGGCGGCGACTTCCTCCGGCACGCGCGGGGCATTGGTCAAAAGCACGACGGGACCGTGGGTTTCGCGGAACTTGAACAGCGCCTCGGCGGCGGCGGGATGGTGCGTCTGGCCGTCATGGATCACCCCCCAGACGTCGCAGATCAGCGCGTCGTGGTTCGGGGCTATCTCGGAAAGGCCGGAGATCAGGCGGGGGAGCATGGCAAGCGGATAGGCCGTGCGGCCCGCAGGGTCAATGGCGCCAAATGTCTGGGCCGGGGTCAGCCGGCCCGGCGGCCCCGCCGGCGTCAGCCGGCCCGGCGTAGCGCAATCACGGTGGCCGGTTCCAGGGCGCTGACGGGCTTGAGGGAATCCTCGCGCACGGCGCGCGGCTCGCCGAACAGATAGCCCTGGGCATAGTCCACGGCGTAATCCAGCAACTGGACCACGGTCTTTTCGTCCTCGACGCGCTCGGCGATCAGGTTGAGGCCGTGGCGGGTGAGCAGCTTCTTGAAATCCTCCGCCGCAATCCCCGCACCGCTCATGCCGGCCGTCAGGGTGGCGGCGCGCAGCTTGATGTGGCGGAAGCCCATGGCCTTGAGGCGCAGGAAGTCCAGCTTCACGGTATCGACATGATCCATCGACAAGGCAAAGCCCAGCGTCGCCAAGGCGGTGAGGTTCTTTTCGCCCGCCGCGCCGGCCTTCAGCACGGCATCCTGGTTGAACTCGAAGATGATCTGGCCCGCCAGGTCGCGGTTGGCGGCCATGTATTCCAGGAACTGGGGGACGAATTCGCCATCGGCCAGGGTCTCACCCGAGATGTTGCAGAAGATGCCGATGTCGCGGCTCTTCTGGGTCAGGCGGCGCACGATCTGGACGCAGCGAAACAGCAGCAGATTGTCGACCACGCTCATCAGCCCGGCGGCGCCCGCCACCTCGATATACTGGGCGGGCATGATGACGTCGCCATTGCTGGCGCGCAGCCGCGACAAAGCTTCGTAATAACGCAGCTTGCGCTGCGGCAGGCTGACGATGGGCTGCAGATACAGGTCGACGCGGTTTTCTTCGAGGCTCGAACGAATGGTCTCCAGCAGCTCGCCCTTGTCGCCCGAAGCGTCGAGTGTGTTCAGATAGGCGCTGGCCGGGCCGCGCTGCGGCTTGGCGGCGGCATGGGGAATGGCGGCGGCGCTGCGCGAGATCTTGCCCGCAAAGTCGCGCATCAGCGTTTCCAGCACCCTGAGTTCGGCGACAATCTTCTTTTCCTGGGCGCCGGCGCGCGCCTCGATCAGGCCGCCCAGTTCACCGACCCGGGCGCGGGTCTCGTGCAAAGCGGTTTCGAATTCCAGATGCGACTTGCGCAGATGCGCCATTTCCCGGGCCATGACGCGCTTGTCCTTGCGGCGGACATGGGCGCTGGTGACCTGCTGGACGCAGACGAATGCGACGACGCCCGACAGGATCGCCACCGGCCAGCCGATGAACAGCGCCAGGCCCGCGCCCAGGGTGGCGCAGACAAAGAACACGCTGAGGGTCAGGAGCACCCGTGTGACGGCGGAAATGCGGTCGGTCATGGGCGCAAGTCTGACCACGCCGCGTTTCCAATTCCTTAACCACGAAAAACCGGCAGCGGCCGGACCCCGCCGGTTAACGGGCCGTTAACGCGGCGGCGGCTGGTCGTCCTGGTCGCGGGCGCCATCGAGCAGTCGCACGACCACCCGGCGGTTCCTGGCCTCGCGCACACCATCGCCGGTGTCCACCGCCAGCTGCGTCTCACCCAGACCTTCGGTCTGGATGCGCGCGCGCGCCACGCCCTGGCGGGCCAGGGCCGCCGCCACCGCATGGGCGCGGGCGTCGGACAGTTGCATATTGTGATCGTGGCTGCCGGAGGTGTCGGTATGGCCTTCCACCACCAGCCGCGCATCGGGCTGGTCGCGGGCGGCGTCGGCGATCTCTTTCAGCACGGCATCGGCATCGGGATTGATGCGGGCCGAATCCAGCCCAAACAGCACGCTGTCGGGCAGTTCGTAATCGGTCTCGCTTTGCCCGCGCCTGACCTGCCATTGGCGGGACGGGACAGGCCGCTGGTCATAGACCGGCGGCGGAGGCGGCGGCATGTCGTCCAGGTATTCGCTGTAGGAATAATCATAAGGATAGGGCGCGCCATAATAATAAGGCGAATACATCGGCCCATAGTAAGGCGGGTAATAGGGTTCGCCGAAGGCGAAACTCAGCGACGGGCCATAGCCGCGCCCATAACCGCCGTAATGGCCGGTGCCATATCCGCCGCGAAAGCCCCCGCCATGGGAACCGCCGCCATGGGAACCGCCAACACGGGAACCGCCGCCATGAGAACCGCCGCCATGGCCGCCGCGCTGGGCCCAGGCGGGCGCTGCCGTCACCGCCACGCTCAAGGCCGTCAGAAGAAGAAGTTTTTTCATGGTCGCACTCGCGGGAAATGTCGGGTGCAAACTGATCCCCGCCAGATGAACTGTGCCTGAACGGCACAGGTTGGAAAGTCCCTGCCGCGCGGTCTGTTCCCCCGCTCAGGCGATTGGTTGGTTCCATCCCTCCGATGAACAGGGCCAAAGACGAAACAAAAGCCCCGATGGTCACCCATCGGGGCTTTTTGCGTCAGGCGCTCCACGCTTTTCTAATGATGCCGGCGTCCGCCGTCGGCCTCGCCACGGCTGTGGCCGCCGCCGCCCTGCTGTGCCTGCGGCGCGCTTTGCGGCTGCGCGGACTGGCGTCCCTGCCAACCGCCGCCGCCATTGCCGCGGCCCTGCCAGCTGCGCTGCTGGGCCTGCTGCTGCTGCGGCTGGAAGCTGCGCTGGGCGTTCTGGCCATAGCCATGCTGCCCAAAGCCATTCTGGCCAAAGCCCTGGCGATTGCTCCAGCGCGAGCGCCAGTCGGTGCCGTTCTGGCCCTGGTAGCTCTGCGGAGCGCCATTCCTCTGGAAGGTGGAAGCGCCGCCATAGCGCTGGCCGGAAGTGTTGCCATAGTTGCGGTTGGCGCCGGCATAGCCGCGATTGCCGCCGCTGTAACTGTTGGCATAGCCGCGATTGCCGTATCCCCCGCGTTGCTGCTGGTACCAGGCCTGGCCGCGCGCGGCGCGGAAGTTGCCGCCGCGATACTGACCGGCGCGCCAGCCGCCATGAATCCAATATTGCCGGCCGCCGCCCCAGTCACGATAGAAGAAGGGGCCGTTCAGCCAGCTGCCATCGTAATAGACCTCGCCGTCATAGTAAGGCAGGTCGTAATAATCGTCGGGACAGCCATATTCGTCGCAGCCATAGCCATAGGCCTGGTCATAGATGCCGCCATACGGATCGCCATAGGCGTCAGCGTAAGGATCGCCATAGCCGTCGTCATAACCGGGGCCATAGCCGTCATAAGCGGGATAGCCATAATAGGCGGGATCGTAAGGCTGCGCGCTGGCTGGCACCGCCGACAGCGCGCCTGCCGCGCCCAGGGCGATCACCGCCGCTTTGATCATTGGTTTCATCTCGTTTCGCTCCACTTCCATCGCGGCCTGCCCTCGCGGCCGATGCGCGGGATTCGCGCTTGAGGATGAAGATGAGCGTCCCGCAATGAACCGCGGCTGAACCGATTGCGGTCTCTTTGTGTTGGAGTTTTCCGCACTGCAAAAACAAAACGGCCCCGCGCAGCGATTGCGCGAAGCCGTTTCTTTTTCAAGGCGATGCCTTAGCGGCGATGACCGCCGCCGCGGCCCCCGCCATGATAGCCGCCGTGACCGCCGCCATACCCGCCGCGATAACCGCCATAGCCCGAGCCGAAATAGATGCTTGGGCCGTAATAGCCGCCATAGTAATAGGGATCGTAATAGACGGGCGCATAGTAGGGGTCGTAATAGGGCCGCCTGTAGCGGGGGTAATAGGGACGCCCATAATAGCCGCCATAAAATCCCGGGCCGCCGATGCCGATGCCGATCGACACGCGCGCCTCGGCAGGCGTGCTGATCGCGGCGATAGCGGCACCCGCCACCATCACCGCACCCAGGGCCATTTTCGCAAATGTCTTCATCTTTGGTCTCCTTTGTTCCTCGCGGGTCCCCTCAAACCTGCTGCCGTGCAGATTGATGGCGCCCGGCTGAACCGCACATGAACAACGTTAAGGTCCGTCAACCCGTTGCGGCGATGGAGCAAATACCCTCAAAAGGCCCCAGACCTGACGGACCATTCATCCGGCCCTCCCCGCCCCTATTGCGCTGCCCCTCCTTGACCGCGGCCCGGCAGCTTCCTAAATACCGCTCGCGCCCCTTGGCACTCGTCAGGGGTGAGTGCTGCGATTATTGAAAACAGCAATAAATTCATAAACTTAAGGAAGAGGTTCCCAATGAAGTTCCGTCCGCTCGGCGACCGCGTGGTGGTTCGCCGCATCAAGGAAGACCAGAAGACCGCTGGCGGCATCATCATCCCCGACACCGTCGCCGAGAAGCCCCAGGAAGGCGAAGTCATCTCGGTCGGCCCCGGCGCCCTCGACGAATCGGGCAAGCGGGTGAAGCCCGAAGTCGCGGCCGGCGACATGGTGCTGTTCGGCAAATGGTCCGGCACCGAGGTCAAGGTCGATGGCGAGGATCTCCTGATCATGAAGGAGAGCGACATCATGGGCGTGCTGGAAGGCAAGAAGAAGAAGTAGCCGCCTTCCCCGTTCCAAACCCAATCCCACTCACAGAATTCAGGAGAATTAGACTATGGCTGCCAAGGACGTGAAATTCGGCGCCGACGCCCGCGAGAAGATGCTTCGCGGCATCGACATCCTCGCCGACGCCGTGCAGGTGACGCTGGGCCCCAAGGGCCGCAACGTCGTGATCGACAAGTCGTTCGGTGCCCCGCGCACCACCAAGGACGGCGTGACGGTCGCCAAGGAAATCGAACTGGCCGACAAGTTCGAGAATATGGGCGCCCAGATGGTGCGCGAAGTCGCTTCCAAGACCAATGACATCGCGGGCGACGGCACCACCACCGCCACCGTGCTGGCCCGCGCCATTGTGCGCGAGGGCAGCAAGTCGGTTGCGGCCGGCATGAACCCGATGGACCTGAAGCGCGGCATCGACCAGGCGGTGGAAGCCGTGGTGGCCGACCTCAAGAAGCGCTCCAAGAAGGTCAAGTCCAATGACGAGATCGGCCAGGTCGGCACCATCTCGGCCAATGGCGACAAGGAAGTCGGCGCCATGATCGCCCAGGCGATGGCCAAGGTCGGCAATGAAGGCGTCATCACCGTCGAGGAAGCCAAGGGCCTCGTGACCGAGCTGGATGTCGTCGAAGGCATGCAGTTCGACCGCGGCTATATCAGCCCCTATTTCATCACCAACCCCGACAAGATGGTGGCGGAACTCAGCGATGCGCTGATCCTGATCCATGAAAAGAAGCTGACCAGCCTGCAGCCCATGTTGCCGGTTCTCGAAGCGGTGGTTCAGTCGGGCCGTCCGCTTCTGATCATCGCCGAGGAAATCGAAGGCGAAGCCCTGGCCACCCTGGTGGTCAACAAGCTGCGGGGCGGCCTGAAGGTCGCCGCCGTCAAGGCGCCGGGCTTCGGTGATCGCCGCAAGGCCATGCTGGAAGACATCGCCATCGTCACCGGCGGCCAGGTCATCAGCGAGGACATCGGCATCAAGCTCGAGAACGTCAAGCTCGACATGCTGGGCAAGGCCAAGACCGTCAAGATCGACAAGGACAACACCACCATCATCGACGGCGCCGGCAAGAAGGCCGACATCCAGTCGCGCGTTGCCCAGATCAAGGTGCAGATCGAAGAGACCACTTCCGACTATGACAAGGAAAAGCTGCAGGAACGCCTGGCCAAGCTGGCCGGCGGCGTTGCGGTGATCCGCGTCGGCGGCGCCACCGAGGTCGAGGTCAAGGAGCGCAAGGACCGCGTCGATGACGCCCTGAACGCCACCAAGGCCGCGGTCGAGGAAGGCATC
>DASZQW010000035.1:0-19160 GCA_035549455.1 Rhizomicrobium sp.
GGAGGACCGACTACAACACACTCAGACCGCACACGAGCCTGGACGGGCTCACACCGACGGAGTTTGCAGCACGCCCCACTGAGGGGCATAACCAGAACAGACTCTCCCCATAAACGGGGGCATTACGGGGAGCAGGTCAGAACCTCTTGCCCGCACGGCGCAAGGTACGGAAGGTTAAGCACCGCCCGGCATTAGCTTACGACAAAATGGGGACGTTTATGCGCGCCCTGCGGAAGCAAGAAGGCATGGCGGCGGTTGCTTTGGAATTTCTCATCCTAACGGCAGCCCGGACAAGTGAGGCGGTGGGTGCCCGGTGGGACGAGATCGACCTCAGGCAAGCCGTCTGGACGGTGCCCGGCAGTCGGATCAAGTCAGGCAAAGAACACCGCGCCCCCCTCTCAAAGTCCGCCCTAGCCCTCCTGAAGCGAATGCAGAAGATCCGGGTGGGTGAGTTTGTGTTCGGTGGCGGAAAGAAGGGAAAGCCCCTGAGCAACATGGCGTTGCTTGTTCTGCTGAAACGGATGGAGTGGACTGACATCACGGCGCATGGCTTCCGTTCGACGTTTCGGGATTGGGCTGCGGAAAAAACACCCTATTCCCGGGACGAAGCCGAAATGGCCCTGGCCCATGCCGTGGGCGACAAGGTCGAAGCCGCCTATCGGCGCGGCGATGGGCTTTCTCGCCCCCTATGCCGACCGCACATCCTATGTGGTGACGCAGGAAGGCAGGATCGCTTTCGCCTATCGCGACCTTGATCCCGACCAGCATGTCAGCCTGACACTGAAGGCGGTGCGGGCTATCACCGCCGCGCACTGATATTCGCGAAAACCTCGCCCTCGGCGCCAAAAGCCAGCAGGTTGAATATCCCCTAATAATTCAGGCGTATGCCCACATGGTAGAGGCGGCCCAGAATGTCATAGATCGCGGGAGCCGTATTCAGGGACAGATTATTTGTATTGGTACCCACAATCTGCGGCGGAGGCGTGTTCAGGGTGTTGTCAATGGAGGCATAGAGCTGGACATGGTCGGTCCATTGGTAGCTGCCGCGCAGATCGAGATAGGCCACCGCTGACACCTTGTTGTTGTCCACCTGGACGCCCGTCTGCCATGCATTGTTCAGCCTGGCTGTGCCGGTGAAACGGGTCTGCACCGTTCCCGACCAGGGACCGTCGGCATAAGTTGCCGCAAGATTGAAGTGCAACTTGGGTATCCCGACATATTGCGAGTCAGAGCCCATGCTGCCGGCAAAGTCGAACGGCGCGGTGCCGAAAGCGCTTTCCGTCTGTTCATCGACATAATTTCCGGTCAGATGCAGGCCCAGATTGCCGGAGAACAGGTCCGTCGCATAGTCCGCGTTGAAGTCCAGGCCCGATGTCGTCATGGAGGCTGCGTTCAGCGGTCTCAAATAGACCGCCGTGAGAACGCCGGCTGTATAAACATAATTCGCGCAGGCGGCCGCTGACCCCCCCAGACACAGCTTATATTCAAGATTGGAGTTGGGTGTGCTGACGAAGCCATGCACATTGATCGAATACAAGTCGAACGACATGCTGAGGCCCTGCACCCAATGCGGGGTCAGCACCACGCCGGCCGAGACGGTCACGGCCTTTTCCGGCTGCAGGTTCGGATTGTTGGCGGTGATCTGGAGCGCCAGCGGGACAGCCTTGCCGGTCTTGGGATCAAGAGGATTTCCGGACGAAGGAACCTGGGAAAAGAGTTCACCCAGATTCGGGGCGCGGATGTCCAGGGACCATGTGGTGCGAAGGCGCACATCGTCGTTGATCTGACTGGTGGCACCCAGCTTCCAGGTCTCCACCACACCGCTGCTCGAGTAGCTCGTGATGCGCCCGGCGGCATTGGCAGAAAGATTCTCCACGATGCCGTCCTTGATCAGAGGAATATCGATTTCGCCGAACCCTTCCTCGACGTTGAATTCGCCCCGGACCGGCTGGAAGTTCGCCACGGAATAGCCCAGCGCGGTGGAGGTTGGATTGGTGGTGCCCACCACTTGCTCTTTGCGATAGTCCGCACCAAATGCGACGGACGGCGCGCCGGCGCCCAGCACGTCCCAGGGCAGCTTGCCCTGCATGGATACGTCGGCTGTGTCCTGCTGCTGATTCTGGAATTGCCAATTGTTGTTCGAGTTGACATAGGCAACAGCGGCCTGGCTTTGAACACCGGTACCCAATACGTTCAGCGGCACGCAGCCATTGCCCGGCGCGGTCAGGGTGGAACGGCAGGCGATGCTGCCGACCGTCAGGCCGGATGCGCCCACATTCGCCGAGGTGACGCGCACGGCGTCCGCTGCCAGCGTGAAGTTTGCCTTTATTAAATTGTGTGTCCCAATTTCATGAAGGTGGGACTCGCTATGCTGGTAGGCGGCATTCCACGACCAGTCGCTGCCGAGCGCGCCGTCCAGCGTGACAACACCGCGATATAATTGGCGCTCCCCATATCCTACCGGAGCGCCGACAGTATCGTAGAAATCGCTGAATTTCGCCGCCGATTCATTGACGCCATCCGCCAATATGCTGGAGGTCGTGAACGACGTCACGCCCAGCGTCGCCATGCGCGCGGCGATGGCGGGGTCCAGAAAGGGATTGTCGCTCTTGATGACGATGCCAGTTTGAACGGCGGTCTGGCTGCTGCTGATGGCATGGGTGCCGGAATAATTCAGCATGGCGCCGAACTGGATATCGGGCGTCAGCTTGTAGCTGCCATAAAAGAAGCCGGTTGTGGATTGCAGCGGGTAGGAAAGCAGAGTGATGCCCTTTGCCGTAAGGGCGGTGGAGGTGCTGCCACCCGCCATGGAGCTGCCCGAAATGACGCCCTGGACATATGGCAGCGGCGTGCCGCCAGGACCGAACTGGATGCCCGCCAGCGGCCCGGAGGTAACGGCGCCGCCGAAGGTGGCGTTGTTGCCGATATTATAATAGGTCACGTTTGCCGGCTTGCCGGGAATACAGGCGCTGGCATTCGCCAGGCAGGCGGTCGACTGGGCGGCGCTGATGGCCGGATTGGGAAACAGGCCTCCGCCATTAAACCAATGCGCCTGGCTCGCGAACACCGCTGAGGGGCTGTTGTTGTATGTGGCCGCCAAAAGAATGTGGGCGCGGCCGCCGTCCAGGTCAAAACCCGCGGTCAGGGTGGCCCCATAGGTGCGCCTTGTGTCCTGGCCGGTGTCGGTGCCGTCAAGGCTGGCCTTGAAGCCGGTGAAGCTTTTGTTGAGGACCAGATTGACCACGCCGGAAATGGCGTCCGAGCCCCAGGCCGCCGAGGCGCCACCGGTCACCACGTCAACGCGCTGGACCAGGGAACTGGGGAACACGCTGAGGTCCGCGCCAATTCCGATGGCGGGAGACACCATACGCTGGCCGTCGAACAGAACCAGGTTCCTGATAACACCCAGATTGCGCAGGTTGATGGCGCTGACGCCCGCCTGGCCGGTGTTGAGGCCGTTGCCCGCCGCGCCTTTTTCCGGCGACGCGCCGGTACCCATCGAGGGCAGCTGGCGAATCGTGTCGCCGATGTCGGTGTTCGCGGCTTCCGCCAGTGCGGCAGCAGTGATCACGGATACCGGTGTGGGCTGCTGATACCCCGCGATTGAGATGCGCGAGGCGGAAACCACCACCTGCTCGACATCGCTGTCGCTGGAGCCTTGACCAAATGCCGGCACCGCCGAGAGGGCCAGCGCCGACGACGCCACAAGCAAAGACGCCTTGCTGATGCGCTTGTTCATAACTCATTCCCCCTGTGTCAGCTGAAGGCGCCGTCCCGGGCCCCGTGCTGCTTCGTTCCGGCCGACGGGTTTCGTCCCCTCGACGGAGATAAAGTAAGGGGGCACACGGGAATTGGCTATTATCCTGACGGCGCCCTTGACCCTGTGAAAGTCGCCGGGAAAGCTAAAACCCAGCCCTTTGTTGTTGCCACATACGACTTAGGTATAGGTTCCGGTTATTCCGGGTGCCAGACGCGGGGCGATCCCGCTGCGACGCCGCAGCCAGCCTTTCCATCGGACATTTGCCGGCAGCGCCTGGCTTGAAGAAGCCCCGTCAGGCGCCCCGCACTTCTCACGCGCCGGACGGACATGATAGGAAAACGGGCTCGTAAATACAGGGCGAGGATGCCAGACTTTACATTCAGCCATGTTCCCGGAATGCGAGACGCGGCGGCCGTTCCCATACTGGACGTGGAGACGCTTCGCGAAAGCGTCTTTGTGGGGGATTATGTGTCGAAAAGCCGCCCCTGTGTGATCCGGGGCGGGATCCGGCACTGGGCGGCGATCGAGAAGTGGCGCGACAAGGAATATCTGAAAAGACGGACGGGCCACCACCAAGTCTATCTCTATCCCAACGAATATCACACATCGCCTAAGCGGATGGAGGCGGGAGGAAGGCGGCTGCTGACCCTGGCGGAGGCGATCGACCATCTCGATGCCCAGGACACGCGCATCGGCATCGTTGTCACCGGGCAGCCCCAGGAATTGCTGCCGGACCTGGGAGGGGTTGGTTTTTTGAACAGCGGGGAACCCGCCTTTAACTGTCCGCCGGCGCGTTATTTCTTTTTCCGCAACGCGGGAACGACCTGGCATTATCACCCCTTCGACGAAACCCTGATGTGCCAGATCGTCGGTTCCAAGAAGATCGGGCTGCTGGACGTGAACAATGCGGCGCGCGAAACCATCCGGAATATCTTCTTCCATGAAGATTATTACGACGATCCTTCCGTCTTTGACGGCCTGGAAAATGCAGGTTTAAGCTGGCTGGAGGCCGAACTCGATCCGGGCGACGCGCTTTATATTCCGCCTTTGTGGTGGCACGGCGTGGTCCCCACCACGAGCTTTTTTGGATCCACCGCGGCGGTGACCTGGCGCTCGCCACGGCATGTCATCGCTGATACATTGCGGCGGATGGCGTCGGGCGAAGCCGACATGATCGGCAAAGACAGCGTTCCCCATTTCGACGCGCTTCTGAATGTCGCGCGCAATATGGGCATGGAAAGAGAACTGGCCATCGCCTGGCGGCGCGGGGTTTGAGAATTTGCCAGTTCGGGGAACGTGATGGGCGGCGCAACACCGGACGTTCAAAGCCTGCTTGCCGATGCCGTTCGATATCATCAGGCCGGGCACCTCGACGAGGCCATAGCGCTGTATCGCCAGGCGCTGGTTCTCAGTCCCGAAAATGCCGGCATTCATAACAATCTGGGCACCGCGCTTTGCGAGCAGGGAAAGCTGGAAGAGGCGCAATCCAGTTACCGTTTGGCGCTGGCCTGCGGGCCCGGTGATGCGGAGGCGCACAACAATCTTGGCACCGTGCTTTATGAGATAGGCAGGCCGGACGAGGCGGCGGCCAGCTACAACCAGGCCCTTGCGATCCGGCCCGATCATGCCGAGGCGCACAACAATCTGGGCACCGCGCTTTACGCATTGGGAAAGCTGGACGAGGCCCTGGCCTGTTATCGCCGCGCGGTCGCCGTCAAGCCGCAATTCGTGGCGGCGCACATCCACCTGGGCACTGTCCTGTGGGAACAGGAAAGGCTGGAGGACGCGGCAGCCGCATATCGGCGCGCGATTGCAATCGATCCCTGTTGCACCGATGCCCTGGACCGATTGGCGGCCGTGACGATGATGCAGGGCGATGCGGCAATGGCGCTGGATACGATCCAGCGATCCCTGGAAATCGCGCAAACGGATAGAAGCAAGAAGCTGTTTGTGGACATTGTCAGGCGGATGGGCCGGACGAGCGATGACGGAAAAATTCGAACCGCCGTAAGCCGCGCCTTGACGGAGCCCTGGGCCAGGCCAGGCGAACTGGCACGGGCCGGCGCCGATCTCATCAAGCGCGATCCCGTCATCGGAGCCTGTGTGGGGCGGGCGGCGCAGACCTGGCCGCGGCGGCTATCCATGCGGGAGCTGTTCGGCGCGCTTGATCTTGCCGTGCTTTCGGCGGACCCGTTGCTTTGCGACCTGCTGACGTCAACGCAGAACAGCGACATCGCGTTGGAGCGCTTCCTCACCATGGCGCGGCGCCTCATGCTCGAAGACGCCGCCGGCCTGTCGCCCATAGCTGAGGATGCCGGCGCGGCCCTGCCCTTTTACAGCGCACTGGCGCGCCAATGCTTCATCAACGAATATGTGTTTGCGCTCACCGCCGACGAAATTCGCCAGGCCAATGATCTGCGCGATTCGCTGGCACAGGCGCTGGAAACCGAAAAGCGGGTTCCGGCCCTGTGGATGGTGGCGGCGGCGGCCTATTTTCCCTTGCACGCGGTTGCGTTCGGCGAGCGGTTGTTGGACCGGCAATGGTCCGCGCCGGTCACCGCCATTCTGACGCAACAGATCGCGGAGCCACAAGAGGAAGCACGGTTGCGCGCCAATATCGCGCCGCTGACCGTTATCGCAGACCCGGTATCGCGGCGGGTGCGAAATCAATATGAGGAAAATCCCTATCCGCGCTGGGTCAGGCTGCCGTCCGTCCAAGGGCCAATGCCCATTGCGGAATATCTGCGCAGAAAATTTCCGCAAGCGCATTTGCGGCATCAGGACAGCGGCAATTGCGCGGAATTGCTCAGCGCCGGCTGCGGCACAGGCCAGTTCGCCATTGAACTTGCCATGGGAATAAAGGCGCGCGTCCTGGCGGTGGATCTGAGCCTGGGCAGCCTTGGCTATTGCGGGCGCAAGGCGCGGGAACTGGAATTGAAATCCGTGGAATATGCGCAGGCGGACCTGTTGGAACTGGGCGCGTGCGGCAGGCGCTTCGATGTCATCGAATGTTCAGGGGTGCTGCATCACATGGCCGACCCCTTTGCCGGCTGGGCCGTGTTGTTGTCTCTGCTCCGCCCGGGCGGCTTCATGCTGGTTGGGTTGTATAGTGAGCTGGCCCGGCGCGATATCACGCGGGCGCGCCGGCTTATTGCGGCGCAGGGATCTGGCACAAGCGCCGAAGAGATACGCCGATGCCGCCAGGAATTGCTGGACCTGGATGAGCAGGAAAGTCTTGGCATTACGACCAGAAACAGCGATTTTTTCGGCATCAGCACCTGCCGCGATCTGCTTTTCCCGTCCCAGGAAATTACGATGACGCTGAAGGGCATCGCTTCATTTCTGCGGGATAATGGTCTGACATTCCTGGGATTTGAAATTGGTGACGAAGTGCGACATGCCTACCGCAAGCGGTTTGCGGACGATCCTGCCGCAACCAACCTGGCGCATTGGCAGGCTTTCGAGGCAGACCATCCGTCCACATTCGTGGGCATGTATATTTTCTGGGTTCAGAAGGCGGGCTGACCGCAAGCGGCCTTCGGGCACGGAGGCCCGAGAATGAATGGTCGGAGAGAGAGGATTGCGAAAACAGGCTTTGGCCTGTTTTCGTCCTCGGCCGACGCCTCGGATCAGGCGCTACCGCGCCTGCCCAAAGGCCCGGCGGGCCTTTGTCGAACCTCCACATTTGGGCGGGCATAAAGAATGGTCGGAGAGAGAGGATTCGAACCTCCGGCCCCTAATCGCTTCCCCGAAAATGTCGTCGTTCAGGCGGTTGTTATACCGGAACTGGAACTCGGCCACATACAGCGGCAGGTACTTGGTGGAGACTTTGTGATAGGTGCCGACAACGCCGCGCTTGAGGATCGACATGGTCCGGTAAATCTGGTGAGCGGAGATGCACTTTTTTCTGGTGAGCATCGTATGGATCACCCGGAGCGGCGGAGGCTCTAATTACTGAACTCGTCGCCCATATATCCCTAGGCGGGCAGGCAACATTTTCGGTTTGCGGGTATGCTTGTGGGTAAGCCAGGCAGCTTACTAAATAACTCATTGAAATATATAGATATTTATTAGAAATGTGGCGGACAGGGTGGGATTCGAACCCACGGTACCCTCACAGGTACGCCGCATTTCGAGTGCGGTGCCATCGACCACTCGACCACCTGTCCGCCGGCGGTGATAAAGAAGCCGCCATGGGAAGGCAAGCATCATCAAAGGCTTGGCGGATCAGGGCATTATCGGTCGCACCGGCAGCGGGACACAAGCGCAAAAGTCATTCGGAGCCCGCGCGCCATTCGACGCGGATATCGGCGTCCATCAGGCCAGCGATGCGGCTGGCCGCCTCGCCCATCTGGCCGGCGAAACCAAAAGGCGGGTTGATCACCAGAAGGCCGGCGCGGTCCAGCTTGCCTTGCGGCGCGGCGATGGCGGTGTCGATGGTCAGCGCCTTGGCGGCGCCGCCCGCCAGCACTTCGCCCAGAAAGGCATCGACGGCGCTTTGCGACTTGACCGGATACCAGACCAGACAAATGCCGGTGGCAAATTTGCGGGTGGCGGCGGTGACGGCGCGGCCCAGGGCTTCGAATTCGCCAGGCAATTCAAAAGGGGGGTCGATGACCGCGACGCCGCGCCTGGCGGGCGGGGGCAAAAGCTTGAGCAGCCGCGCATAGCCGTCGGCATTTTCCGCCAGCGCATTGGGGAACGGCGCCAGCGCCGCCTTCAGGGCGGCAAATTCCTCGGGATGCTTTTCCACCGCCGTCAGCCGGTCCTGCGGCCGCAGCAATCGGGCGGCGATGAGCGGCGAGCCGGG
This sequence comes from Rhizomicrobium sp., assembly GCA_035549455.1. Taxonomy (GTDB): domain Bacteria; phylum Pseudomonadota; class Alphaproteobacteria; order Micropepsales; family Micropepsaceae; genus Rhizomicrobium. The sequence continues at coordinate 8,571 of DASZQW010000035.1, forward strand.
ATAGGGATTGGCATTCGCCAGCGCCAGATATTCGCGCAGTGGCTCGGGCATGTCGCCGGACAGGCTGCGCAGGCGGGCAATGCCGGTCTCAGCCTCGCCGGTCCTGGCCGCTTCGCTGCCGGACAGGTCATAGCGTCCGCGCCCGGCATGGCTGTCGATCACCGCGAAAGCCGTATCCTTCTTTTTCAGATGCTGCAGGATGGCGACCAGCGCGATGTGCTTGACCACATCGGCGAAATTGCCCGCGTGATAGCCGTGGCGGTAGTTCACGCAACAGTCCGCTTTATTGCACGGCGACCTGGAGCGCCGGCGGTCCGCACGGATACAGGGACTCCAGCGCCGCGAAGATCGCTTCGTCCACCGGCAGGGACCGGGTTTGGGGATGGTCGCGCAGCCAACCGGTGACGGCGGCGCCCAGATCCTCGCCATTGAGATGGCAGAGCTGCGCCGGACCCTCGCCGATGCTGAGCTTGTTCAGCAGCACTGTGCCGACGACCAGCTGGCAGGCATAGCGGTCCGAAACGCAGCCGGCGAGGAATGCCTGCACGGTCCTGGCCCCCACGGGCGTGACGGGACCGGTCTGCTGGGCCTGGGCTGGCAAGATGGCCAGACCGGCGGCGAAAATGGCCGGGGCAAGACGCATGGCGGAACCTGAAACAAGGTTGATGGCAACCATAGGCAACGCGCCGCGCGGCGTTTTGATCCCCCTCGGTCATGGCGAGATCGTCTCCAGCGACCTGCCCTGGGTATGAGGGCCGAAGATACCGATCACCAACGCCACCACGCCCATGCAGCCGGCGATGAAGACGAACACGCCCGGCGCGCCGAAGCCCCTGAGGAGGGCGGCGATGATGAAGGCGCTGAACATGGTGGAGAGGCGGCTGAAGGAATAGACCAAGCCCACGGCCCGGGCGCGGATGCGGGTAGGATAAAGCTCCGGCTGGTAGCCGTGATAGGCGAAGGACAGGATGTTGTTGGCCAGGGTCAGCGCCACGCCAAGGACCAGGATCGGCGCCATGCTGTGGGCCTGGCCGAAGGCCAGCCCGGCCAAGGCGATGGCCAGCGCCGCGCCCGCGATGATCCATTTGCGCTCGATCCTGTCTGTGAACAACAGTCCCAGCAGCGGCCCGAAAGGGGCGGCGATGGCGATGACAAACGTGTAGCCCAGAGATTTCGTCACCGCGACGCCGCTGGCGATCACCAAGGTCGGTACCCAGGAGGCGAAGCCGTAATAGCCCGCCGCCTGGAACAGGTTGAAGGTGACCAGCATCAGGGTGCGGGAGAGATAGGGCTTCCGGAATATCTCCCGGAACGATCCCCCGCCCGTTTCCTGCGGATGATCTTTCGGTTCGGCCAGCTCCGCGCCTTCGAGGCGCGCCTCGACCTCCCAGCTTTCGACAATGGCCTCGGCCTCCTCGCCGCGGCCGTGGCTGGCCAGCCAGCGCGGGCTTTCCGGCAGGCCGCGGCGCACGAACCAGACCAGCAGCGCGCCCAGCGATCCGGCCAGCACCACCAGCCGCCAGCCGTCAAAGCCGTACACGGTGCGCGGTACCAGCAACCAGCCGAGAAACGCCACCGCGGGAATGGCGAGAAACTGGATGACATTGGAATAGGCGAAGGCGCGGCCGCGCAGGCGGGGCGGCGCCAGTTCGGCGATATAGGTGTCAATCGTCACCAGCTCCACGCCCACGCCGATGCCGCAGATAAAGCGCCACAGGTTGAGGCCCGCGGCGTCATGCTGGAATGCCATCACCGCGCTGGCGGCGGCGTACCAGAGCAGCGAGCCCGTGAAGATCACCCGCCGCCCGGCCTTGTCGGCGACAAATCCGAACAGCGCGGTGCCCGCGAACAGGCCTAGGAAGAAGAATGCGATGAAAGCGGCGACGCCGCCGGTCTCGAACAGGCCCTTGGTCGTGGTGGTGAGAATCTGCGCCTTGACCAGTCCCGGCGCGACATAGGCCGCCAGGAACAGGTCGTAGAATTCAAAGAAGCCCCCCAGCGACAGCAACGTCACCCGCCGCCAGAAGCCGCGCGTGGCGGGCAGCCGTTCCAGGCGGCCGGCAATGTCGGCGCTAGCGCCCTTCATTCTGGCGATGGACGTCATGGGTGACGACGCCGACATGCTTGGGCGGCATCGCCAGCCAGTCCTTGCGCTTGAGGGAATGCACCGTGTCCTCGTGTCCGTTCTTCCAGTGCTCGTGCATGGAGTCGGCGCTGAACTCATAGTCGCGCGCGTTCCCCTCATAGGATTTCTGCTGGTAGATCAACTGCAGGATCGTGGCGCGCGGCAGGTCGGACAACGCCGCCATCATCTCGCGGTCCTCCGTCGTCAGCTGGTCGTCCGGCACCTTGGTCAGGGCGTCATAGCAGCGGTTCTTCCAGCGCTGCAGACGGGCGAACATGTCGGTCACCTGGCGGGTGCGCGACGAATAAGTGATGTCCTTGTGGCGGCTCATCACGCCGCTCATGGTGCGCGGCAGCGCACCCCGCGCGCTGAACAGATCGACCTGGAACACCAGACTGTTGAGACTGTCGGGCTGGGCCAGAAGATGCTGCAGCGGCGTGTTGGAAACAATGCCGCCGTCCCAGAAATAATCCGTGCCGATCTGCACCATCGGGAAGGCCGGCGGCAGCGCCCCCGAGGCCAGCACATGCTCGATGCGGATCTCTTCCTGGCGGTTGTCGAAAAAGACAAAATTGCCGGTCATGACATTGACCGCGCCGACCGCGAAATGGACCTCGCCGCCATTGAGGATGTCGAAATCAATCAGTTCCTCCAGCGTCTCCTTCAGCAGCGTATTGTCGTAGAAGCTGGTGGCCTCCTTGTTGCCGGCGGGCAGCAGCCAAGGATTGATCTTGTGCGGCTTGAACAGGCCGGGCTGGCCGAACAGCACCGTGGTCAGGGCCGAGACGGTGTTGCGGGTCTGGCGATAGATGTCGCCATCGGGGGTATAGGGCCAGATGGTGCGGTCGGTGATGCGGTCCCAGAATTCGCACAGGGCGGCCAGCCGCCGGTCGGGCGCATTGCCCGCGATCAGGGCGGAATTGATGGCGCCGATGCTGACGCCGGACACCCAGTCCGGCTCCAGCCCCGCCTCGTGCAGCGCCTGATAGACGCCCGCCTGATAGGCGCCCAGCGCCCCGCCCCCTTGCAGCACCAGGGCGATGCGGCCGCAATCATGCGGCCGGTCAATGGGTTCGTAGCGGTGGCCCGCCGGATGGCGGCCCAGGGGCATGGTATCCATGCGCCGAATCATAGCCCAAAATGGGCGCTGCGTCCTTATCTCCCAAGCGTGCCAAACGCGACTGTGCCATGCTTGGGTTGCCCAAAAACCGTCGGAGAAATGTCATGCTCAAAGGCAAAGTCGCCCTGGTCACCGGCTCGACCTCGGGCATCGGCCTAGCCATCGCCCGCGGCTTTGCCGGGCAAGGCGCCGACATCTGCATCAATGGCTTTGGCGACACCGCGGCGATCGAAAAAGAGCGCAGCGGCATCGAAGCCGAGTTCGGCGTCAAATGCATCTATTCCGGCGCCGACATGAGCAAGGGGGCGGAGACGGAAGCCATGGTGGCGGACGCCACCGCCAAGCTGGGCGGCGTCGACATTCTGGTCAACAATGCCGGTATCCAGTTCGTCTCGCCGGTGGAGGATTTCCCGCCCGAGAAATGGGACCAGATCATCGCCATCAACCTGTCCAGCGCCTTCCATGCCACCCGCGCCGCGGTGCCGGCCATGAAGAAGAAGCGCTGGGGCCGCATCATCAACACGGCTAGCGCCCATGCCCTGGTCGCCTCGCCCTTCAAGTCGGCCTATGTCGCGGCCAAGCACGGCATCGCCGGCTTCACCAAGACCATCGCGCTGGAGACCGCCACCTTCGGCATTACCTGCAACGCCATCTGCCCCGGCTATGTCTGGACGCCGCTGGTGGAAAAACAGATTCCCGAGACCATGAAGGCGCGCGGGCTGACGCGCGAGCAGGTGATCAACGACGTGCTGTTGACCGCCCAGCCCACCAAGCAGTTCGTCACGGTGGAGGAGATCGCCGCCCTGGCGCTCTATCTGGCGGGCGACATGGCCAAGTCGATCACCGGCAGCATCATATCCATAGATGGTGGATGGACCGCCGCCTGATGCCGCGCCACAGTTTGCGACAAGTGTTTTATTTCCGCCGCATTGCATTCAGTTGAGGTTCATGGGGAACGACCTACCCTGCTATGCGTAATAGCACCAACGAAAAGGATACACCATGAAACGCATTTTGATCGCCACCACCGCCCTGACGCTGCTGATCGCCCCGCTGGGCGGCGCCTTTGCCCAGGGCTACGACCATGGCCGTGACAGCGGCAACAATGCCATGATGCAGCGCAATAATGACCATCGCGGCAACAACATGATGCGGGGTGGCCAGGGCCATCGCGACTGGCACAAAGGCGACCGCATCGACCGCCGTGACTGGGGCCGCTATGAGCGGGTCGACTATCGGCGCGATCACCTGCGCCGCCCGCCCCGCGGCTATGAATGGCGCCGTGTGGACAACAACTATGTCCTCGCCGCCATCGCGACCGGCCTGATCGCCTCGGTCATTGCCGGCAGCATGCACTGAACCTGAAGCATTGAAGAAGCGGCGCTCCTGACGGGGCGCCGTTTTCTTTTGCCAGCCGAAGCCCAGCCTGAAGATGCGCCGCAGATGGCCGCGAACGACCGGTCTGCGCACCCCTCATGAAAGCTTTTTTCCGAGCGTCACCAGCCCCGGATAGGCGTGGCTGCCATAGGGCGGGATCGGCGCAAAGCCGCAGGCTTTGTAAAGCGCGACGGCCGCCTGCATCTGCGGCAGGGTGTCGAGTTTGACCTCGCCATAGCCGCGTTCGCGCGCGACCTGTGTGATGGCCTCGATCAGCGACCGGCCCAGCCCTAGACCGCGCGCCTGCTGGCGCACGAACAGCCGCTTGATCCCGGCGGTGCAAGGCGGGTCCAGCGGCTTCAGCGCGATGCAGCCCAGCACATGGTCGCCGGTCTTGGCCAGCAGCAACTCGCCGCCGGGCGGCGCATAAGGCCCCGGCAGCGCATCCAGTTCTTTCTGAAATCCCTGTGGCGCCAGATCAATGTTCAGCGATTTGGCATAGGCGCGAAACAGCGCCGCCGTCGCGGTCAGTTCCGGCGTGGTGCGCGCGGGAACGAGCTTGATCATGGCAAAGGCTATTTCAGATCGGCGGCGACCGCGTCAATCCCGGCCTGGGAGCAGAGTTCGTCCTTGTCGGCCCCGACCGCGCCCGACGAGGCGACCGCGCCGATCGTCTCGCCGCGATAGCGGATCGGGACGCCGCCGCCCACCGTGGTCACGCCCCTGATGTTGGGCATGGGCGTACCCAGCGTGCCGCCGCGCGCCTTGGCGAAGGCGAGCGAGGTGGCGAAGCGGTTGGCGAGCGTCAGCGCGGTATAGGCCTTGTCCTGGGCCAGGGCGATGGTATGAGGCCCGGTATGGTCGTCGCGCAGGAAGGCTTTCATCGTGCCGCCGGAGTCGATCACCACCATGGTGGTGGTGAAGCCCATCTTGCGGCAGGCCTCGATCCCGGCGCGGGCGATCTTCTCAGCCATGTCGAGCGACAATTCATGGGTGGTGATCACGCCCTTCTCGCCGGCCACCGGCGGATAGCTGGCGGGGGCGGGCAGCGGCTGGGCGGTCGCGGCGGCGCAGGTCAGCAGAAAAGCGCCAAAAATTCTGATTTTCATGGGCTTTCAGTGTGCGGGTTCGGCCCTGCCCCGGCAATAGCCAAGTTGGAGCCCCCTGGCCTCGCATCCGGGCCAGTGCCAACACCCATGCTGCGCCGCAATAATCACCTCAAGGACCGCCAGCTTGTTGGTGTCGCGGCCGCAAACAATTGACGTTGGCCGGCTGGCGAAGACGGACAAAAGACATCCGGCACGGGACGTCAAATCGCACCCCCGCAATGGTGCCCCAGGCCGGACTTGAACCAGCACGCCTTTCGGCAACAGATTTTGAGTCTGCCGCGTCTACCATTCCACCACTGGGGCCCAAGGACTTTTCCGAAGAATCGTCATACGGGCGCTTTTGTTAGCGTTTTGGTCCGGTGGCGTCCACCCTTTTACCGCCGCCGGAACCGGCTAGAATGGCGGCATGAACGCCCCCACCCCCGACCTGCATCTGGAGCCCCGCAGCGACTGGACGCGCGCCCAGATCACCGCCCTGTTCGCCCTGCCCTTTGCGGAGCTGATGTTCCGCGCCGCCAGCATCCACCGGGCCCATTTTGATCCCTGCCAGGTGCAGATCTCGACCCTGCTGTCGATCAAGACCGGCGGCTGCCCGGAGGATTGCGGCTATTGCAGCCAGTCGTCCAAACACGAAACCGGGCTGAAAGCCTCCAAGCTGATGGATGTCGAGGCCGTGCTGGCCGATGCCCGCGCCGCGCGCGATGCGGGCGCCTCGCGCTTCTGCATGGGGGCGGCCTGGCGCAACCCCAAGGACAAGGACCTGGACGCGGTGTGCGACATGGTCGAGGGCGTCGCCGCGCTGGGCATGGAGACCTGCGTCACGCTGGGCATGCTGACCGCACCGCAGGCCGCCCGGCTGAAGCAGGCGGGGCTGGATTACTACAACCACAATCTGGATACCTCGCCGGAATATTACCGCCACATCATCAGCACCCGCACCTATCAGGACCGGCTGGATACGCTGGAGCATGTGCGCGCGGCGGGCATCCATGTGTGCTGCGGCGGCATTGTCGGCATGGGCGAAAGCGCCGAGGACCGCGTCGGTCTGATCCATGCCCTGGCGACGCTGCCGGTGCATCCCCAAAGCGTGCCGATCAACGCCCTGGTGCAGATCGAAGGCACGCCCCAGGGGTTGGCGGCGCCGCTGGACCCAATCGACTTCGTGCGCACCATCGCGGTGGCACGCATCACCATGCCGCGCGCGATGGTGCGGCTGTCGGCGGGGCGCGAAGAGATGAGTGACGAGACCCAGGCGCTGTGCTTCCTGGCGGGGGCCAACTCCATCTTCTATGGCCCGCGCCTGCTGACCACCCCCAACCCGCTGGCCGACCAGGACAAGGCGCTCTTCGCCCGGCTGGGAATCACCCCCATGCCGTTGCCGCATAAGGCCAATTGATGGGCCGGCTGCTGCCGTTGCTGCTGATTCTGGTGCTGGGGGCGGTGATCCTGTGCCCCATCATCATCGCCTTCGAACCCGCCCCGATGCCCGGCGATTTCACCCTGGTGTGGAGCAACCAGCATATCGGGGTTCCCGTGACCTGGTCGCTGTGCGCAAGTGCCGGACTCGCCCTTTTATATTTGTTTTACAGGCGCTAAGAGCGGCAGGCCTTCCCGCCGCTTGAGAGACGCCGATGCCCACCGATCAAAACATTCGCAAAATCGCCCGCGCCTTGCTGTCGGTGTCCAACAAGACCGGGCTGATCGATTTCGCCAGGGGCCTGAGCGAACGGGGCGTGATGCTGATCTCCACCGGCGGCACCGCCAAGGCGCTGCGCGATGCGGGCCTAACAGTGGCGGACGTCTCGGAGATCACCCACTTCCCCGAAATGATGGATGGCCGGGTCAAGACCCTGCATCCGAATGTGCATGGCGGCCTCTTGGCGCTGCGCGACAAGGCCGATCATGCCGCCGCCATGAAGGAACATGGCATCGAAGGCATAGATTTGCTGGTCTGCAATCTCTACCCGTTCGAGGCCACGGTGGCGCGCGGCGCCGATTTCGACACAACAATAGAGAATATAGACATTGGCGGCCCGGCCATGACGCGCAGCGCCGCCAAGAACCACGGTTGGGTGACGGTTGTGGTGGACGTGGAAGATTACGGCCCCGTGCTGGACGAGATGCAGGCCAATGGCGGCGGCACCACATTGGCGCTGCGGCGCAAGCTGGCGCAACGCGCCTTTGCCCGCACCGCCGCCTATGACGCCGCCGTGTCGGGCTGGTTCGCGGGCGAGTTGGCCAAGGACGGCGACAAGGAGCCGCCGCGGCGGCGCGCCTTTGGCGGGCTTTTGCGCCAGGGCCTGCGCTATGGCGAGAATCCGCACCAGCAGGCCGCCTTCTATGCCGACGGCTCGGCCCGTCCCGGCGTCGCCACCACCAAACAGTGGCAGGGCAAGGAGCTGTCCTACAACAACATCAATGACACCGACGCGGCCTACGAGCTGGTGGCGGAGTTCGACCCCAAGAACGGCCCCGCCTGTGCCATCATCAAGCACGCCAATCCCTGCGGCGTGGCGCTGGGCAAGACAATGAAGGACGCCTATCTGGCGGCGCTGGCCTGTGACACGCAAAGTGCGTTCGGGGGCGTGCTGGCCTTTAACACCATACTGGACGGCGCCACGGCGGAAGAAATCTCCAAGATCTTCACCGAAGTGATCATCGCCCCGGACGCCGACGAAGACGCCAAGAAGATTTTGTCATCCAAGAAGAATTTGCGCCTGCTGACGGCGGGCGGCCTGCCCGATCCGCTTAGCCCCACCCTGACCTATCGCAGCGTGGCGGGCGGTTTTCTGGTGCAGACCCGCGACAATGGCCGGGTGACGGCTGCGGAATTGAAGGTCGTCACCAAACGCCAGCCGACGAACCAGGAAATCACCGACATGCTGGTGGCCTTCACCATCGGCAAGCATGTGAAGTCCAACGCCATCATCTATGTCAAGGACGGCTCCACGGCGGGGATCGGCGCGGGCCAGATGAGCCGGGTGGATTCCGCGCGCATCGCCGCCCTGAAGGCGAAAGACGCCGCCCGGATCGCCGGCTGGGCGCAGCCGCGCACCGTGGGTTCGGCGGCGGCCAGCGAAGCCTTCTTCCCCTTCCCCGACGGCCTGCTGACGGTGGCCGAAGCGGGCGCGACGGCGGTGATCCAGCCCGGCGGCTCCGTGAAAGATGCCGATGTGATCGCCGCCGCTGACGAGGCTGGCCTGGCGATGGTGTTTACCGGTATGCGCCACTTTCGGCACTAGGGGATTTTGCTGAATACCTCGTCCGCACCCACGCCCCAGATGCGGGACTTGGATATCCAGCCATCCACATCCTCGCCGCGAATGTGACAGGCGCTGATGGTGCAGGCGGTCAGCCGGGCCACCGCGCCGGGATCGGCCAGGGCCGTCAGCTTGCCGCCCTCAGGCTTCTCATAAATCTTGGCCCTTCCCTTGCCGGTGACCAGCACGGTGCGCTGGTCGGTCAGCATGGCGGCGGCCATCCAGCCCACGGTGCCGTCGGCGGCGCGCACCCGCCGCCAGGTGTCGAACCCGGCGGTGACGGCAAAGGGGTAGCCGCGATGGCGGTAGACCCACAGCACCTTGTGGGCATAGCTGGGGCCTTCGCGCAGATAGGCCTTGTCGCTGCGCTGGCTGACATAACGCACAGGCGCCGCCGCGGCGGCGCAAAGTGTCGCAAGAACCAGCAAAATTGCAGCGAAGCGCGCCATGGCCGAGATTTAGCAGGCGCGCCTGCTTCCGTCACCCGCGAGGCTGGGCTTTAATGGCGGCCAAGGATCGCCCATGCCCAGAAAGCCGCTCGTCATCGTCACCCGCAAGCTGCCCGAAGCGGTGGAGACCCGCATGCGCGAATTGTTCGATGCCCGGCTGAACCATGAAGACACCGCCCTGTCGCCGGCCGCGCTGGCGGCGGCGGTTGCCGAGGCCGATGTGCTGGTGCCCACCGTCACCGATGCCATCGACGCCAAGCTGATCGCCAAGTGCGGCCCCAACCTGAAGCTGATCGCCAATTTCGGCACCGGCGTGGACAATATCGACGTGACGGCGGCGACCGGGAAAGGCATCACCGTCACCAACACGCCGGGTGTGCTGACCGAGGACACCGCCGACATGACCATGGCGCTGATCCTGGCGGTGCCGCGCCGGCTGGTCGAAGGCGTTGCCGCGATGCAGGACGGCCAGTTCCAGGGCTGGGCGCCCAGCTGGATGCTGGGCCACCGCGTCGGCGGCAAGCGGCTGGGCATTGTCGGCATGGGCCGCATCGGTCAGGCGGTGGCGCGCCGGGCGCGGGCCTTCGGCCTGCAGATCCACTATCACAACAGGAAGCCCGTGGCCGCGTCGATCGAGCAGGAGCTGGAAGCGACCTATTGGGAATCGCTGGACCAGATGCTGGCGCGGATGGACATTGTCAGCGTCAACTGCCCGCACACGCCCGCCACCTATCACCTGTTGTCGGCGCGGCGGCTGAAGCTGATGAAGCCGTCGGCCTATGTCGTCAACACCGCGCGCGGCGAGGTGATTGACGAGAACTGCCTGGCGCAGATGCTGGAAAAGGGCGAGTTGGCGGGGGCGGGGCTGGATGTGTTCGAGCATGAGCCGGCGGTCAATCCCAAGCTGCGCAAGGCGCGCAATGTGGTGCTGCTGCCGCATATGGGCTCGGCGACCATCGAGGGCCGCATCGACATGGGCGAGAAGGTGATCGTCAACATCCGGTCGTTCGTGGACGGCCACAAGCCGCCGGACCGGGTTATCCCGGCGATGCTCTAGGCCGCGCGCCGGAGGCCGTTTTTCTGGAAGGCATGGCATTGCAAGGCCTTGGTGAGCGCGATTCTGTACCTTTTTTCCCGCCCCCCTCCCTTT
>DASZQW010000036.1:0-49806 GCA_035549455.1 Rhizomicrobium sp.
CTTGGTCTCATACTCGACATGCGCCGTCGAAATGGTGATGCCGCGCGCCTTTTCTTCCGGCGCCTTGTCGATCTGGTCATAGGCCGTGAACGTCGCACCGCCCGTCTCCGCCAGCACCTTGGTGATCGCCGCCGTCAGCGAGGTCTTGCCATGGTCGACATGGCCAATCGTGCCGATGTTGCAGTGCGGCTTGTTACGTTCAAACTTTTCTTTCGCCATAACCTGTGTCCTTGTGCGTTCAATTCCGTGTCGTCCGCTTGCGCGGTCTTCAATCTCGGTGGCCGCGCCGCGGCCGGTTTTTTTGCCCTGCCTTGGAGGCTGGAGCGGGTGAAGGGAATCGAACCCTCGTCATCAGCTTGGAAGGCTGTTGCTCTACCATTGAGCTACACCCGCCTCATTCGACTTCCTTCTCTCTTCGGCTTGCGCCGTATTCGATACATCGCCCACTGCCTTCATCTGCCGCGCCCGCCCTCTTCTGCGCTGTCGCGGCGGGCGGGCTTGGCATTCAAATGTCCCGCGATACGGGACATTTGAATGGTGGAGGGGGCTGGATTCGAACCAGCGTAGGCGTAGCCAACGGATTTACAGTCCGTCCCCTTTAGCCACTCGGGCACCCCTCCGGATAAATTTTCCAACTCTGTCAACGGCTTAGAAAACCTGTTGCCGGCCGGCGCATTTGATTTCGCCCGTGTAAGGTCGCGGGCGGGCGAAAAAAACCTCCAAAAAGGTGTGGCTGCGGATCGCGGGTTATTGGTCAACAGGGGCAAGCTGTCAAGGGCGGATTTCCTAGGAAAATCCCGGCTTTCCGCCGCCCGGCTTTACCCCGGGCCGTTGACGCGGGCAGCCCTTCGCTTAAGCTCAGGGCGTTCGGCGCGAAAATCGGTCCACTGGACCAATTTTCAGCCGCGCCTCACTCCACCGGATCTTTTGCTTATCCGCGCTCACTCTTTATAAGCGCGCCATGAGCCCTCCCAAATCCGGCCAAAAAGCCGGCAAGGATTTCCGCAAGGACCGCCGCCATTTCTACCCCAAACCGGGTGGAAAACCCGCGGAAAAGGCGGGTCGCCCGGAGGCGCGCCCCCCGCGCCACGAGGCCGGCGGCGACTGGCTGTATGGCCTGCATGCCGTCCAGGCCGCCCTGGCCAATCCCCGGCGCAAGCTGGGACGGGCGGTCCTGACCCCCCGGGCCCAGGAAACCATTGGCAAAAAGCTGCTGGAGCGGGTTCAGGTGGAAATCCTGGAACCGGGCGCCATCGACCGGCTTTTGCCCGCCGGGGCCGTCCATCAGGGGGCGGCACTGCAAGCCTGGCCGCTGAAAAGCCGCGACCTGGACGAGATTCTGGATGAAGCGCATGGCACCCGCCGGGTGGTGCTGGTGCTGGATCAACTGTCGGACCCCCACAATGTCGGGGCAATTCTGCGCACCGCCGCCGCCTTCAACGTCACCGCCGTGATCGTGCAGGACCGTAACGCCCCGCCCCAGTCCGGCGCCCTGGCCAAGGCCGCATCCGGGGCCCTGGACCTGATTCCCTATGTCGAGGTGGTCAACATCTCCCGCGCCCTGGATCAGCTGGCCGACAAAGGCTTCTGGCGCATCGCCTTGGCGGGCGACGGCGAACAGTCGCTGGCGGACGCGGCGCCCAGCGGCGACGTGGCGCTGGTGCTGGGGTCCGAAGGTTCGGGCATACGCCGCCTGGTGCGCGAGCATTGCGAGGCCGCCGCCTTCATTCCCATCGCCGGGCAGGTGGAGAGCCTGAATGTCTCCAATGCGGCGGCGATTGCGCTTTATGAGCTGCGGCGGTCCTAGGCCGGGCGGGAACTTTCTGCATAACCGGCAAGTTATCTCCCCAATATTCATGGGAGGATTTCATGCGTTCGGTGCTGCTCTGGGCCATCGGCATTCCGCTGCCGATCATCATCATTCTGTGGCTGGCCACCGGCCACGCCTGACGGGCGGGCGCCTAGTTCAGGCCCGCGACCCGGTCTGACCCGGCATAGTCCTCGATGTCGATCAGCACCCGGTAGCCGTCGGCCATTCTGAGATTGCCGCTCCGGTCGCTTTGGAAGCCGCCCTTGTTGGTCATGGTCCGGGTTTGCCGATTATAGGCAAAGCGCGGCACCCGGCCGCGATAGTCGGCACGGATCAGGGAAAAGAGCGTGGCGGCATTTTCCGGCGCCAGATGCACGCAGCCGGCGCTGGCGCGGCTGCCCAGCCGGGCGATGTCCTCGCCGGTGGCGGCATGGATCGCCAGCCCGGTCTGCAGCCCCTGGCGTTCCCAGTTGAAGAACATGGCATCGGGCATCGCCTGGTCCCAGCTATAGGAGTGATAGCGGCGGTACATGCGGTCCGGATCGAGCTGGTAGAATCCGGCCGGCGTGGCGGTGAAGCTGCTCTTGCCGCGCGGGCTGACCTCGTCGCGCTCCCGTCCGGTTGACGCCGCCCAGTCATAGAGCAGGGTCAGCGCGCCGTCTTCCTCGCGCCCCCCTTCCCCAACCTGCTTTCGAAAGACGTACATGCGCTGCGCCAGCGGGCCGCGCGCGGCCTTGCTGACGAAAATGAAGAGGTCGAAATTCTGCAGCATCTCCGGCGACAGGCTGGACTGCAGGCGCAGGGATGCGGCCATGGCGCGGCCTGTCATGGCCGCCGGCGGGGGGGCGCGCGCAATGTCGAATTGCGGCGGCGCGATGCGCGGCCGCGCCAGCTTCGGCTCGGGCGGGACCGGCGCGGATTCCGGCGACAGGTCGGGCAGGATGGTGATGGAGGCGGAGGCTGAATATTCCGGCTGGGTGAAGCGGTCATCGGCCGAGGCGACGACGCGCGGCGTAGGGGGGCGCGTGGCGCGGCCGCTGCGCGCCAGCAGCCGTTCCTCGCCCGCCGTCAGGGGCGCGATGGAGAGGCGCACGGTGGCGGGATGATCCAGGCTGTCGAGCAGTTGGGCATCGCCACGGCGCGCGCGCTCCCAGGCCGGGGCCAGCACATCCTCGCGCGCCATTTGCGCCAGCGCGCCCAGGCCGCGCGCCAGTTCGGGATGGCTGACCAGCGCCGCGCCGACGAGAAAGACCGAGGCGGCGGCAAGATAGGACAAAGCAAGCGTGCGAAGGGCGGACATGGCAGCCGGTTTGTGGAACGCACCGATCATAACGAACAAACGTTCCACTGTCCCAATATGGGACAGGAATTCCGCAAGCGGCGGTTAACCCTGATTTTCGCTATTGTTCCGGCGCGAACTTGCCCGATTTGGCCCAGCCGCGCGGCACGATACGGCCCGCCTGGGCGCGCTCGCCCCGCCAGTCCTTCAGTTCGGACGGCTCGAACAGCCTGTTGTTCGCATCCTTCAGGCCGTCCTTCCAGGTGAAGGCGGTGGCGTCGGCCAGCCCGCCATCCTTGTAGCGCTGCAGATAGACGCCCTGCCCGCGCCCCAGTTCGGGCACCTCGTCCAGCTTGACGATCAGCAGCTTGCGGTTCTCGCCCACCACCGCGACACTGTCGCCCGCCACGGGGCGGCACACCACCGCTTCGATGCCGGGTTTCACATTGATGACCTGTTTGCCCTTTTTGGTCATCGCCACCGCATCGTCTTCACTGGTGACAAAGCCATGGCCGCTGGTCGAGGCGACCAGCAGCTTGCGCCCGGGCACATGGACGAACATCTCGACAATGTCGGCTTCGGGCGGCAGGTCGATGAAGCTGCGGATGGCCTCGCCATTGCCGCGGCCGCCGGGAAGCTTGCTGCCATCGAGCGTATAGAAGCGCCCGTCGGTCGCCAGCAGCATGATCTGGTCCGTGCTCTGGGCATAAATCCAGAAGCGGGCGCGGTCGCCTTCGCGGTACTTGTCGTCCTTGGACTGTTCCTTGTGGCCGGAAAGGGCGCGCAGCCAGCCCTTGGCGGAGCACACCATGGTGATGGGCTCCTTTACCACGGCATTGGCGCGTTCCTCGACATGGCTGGCCAGCGCGGTCACTTCGGCGACAAGAGCCGGTTTGGCGATGTCGGTGCGGCGCTTGCCCAGCTCGGTCTTGAGGCCGAATTTCGCGTCCACCGCGCGCAACTCGTCGATCAGTCTTTCGGATTTGAGCTTTTCGGAGCCCAGCAGCCGCGTCAGCTCTTTCTGTTCCCTGGTCAGCGACGTGTGTTCGCCGCGAATCTCCATCTCTTCCAGCTTGCGCAAGGAGCGCAGCCGCATGTTGAGAATGGCCTCGGCCTGGTTCTCGGTCAGCTTGAACGCCTTGATCAGAACCGGCTTGGGCTCGTCCTCGCTGCGGATGATCTTGATCACCTTGTCGAGGTTGAGAAAGACGGCGAGATAGCCTTCCAGGATTTCCAGCCGGGCCTTGATTTTTTCCAGACGGTAAGCGGAGCGGCGCTCCAGCACTTCGCGGCGATGGGCGGCGAAGGCGGCCAGCACCTCCTTCAGGCTCATCACCCGGGGGATCAGCCCCTTGTCCAGCACATTCATGTTGAGCGGGATGCGCGATTCCAGGTCGGAGGCGCGGAACAACTGCTCCATCAGGATTTCGGGCTCGACGCTGCGGCTCCTGGGCGTCAGGACAATGCGGATGTCCTCGGCGCTTTCGTCATGGATGTCGTCCAGAAGCGGCAGCTTCTTCTGTTCCAGCAGCTCGGCGATGCGCTCGATCAGCTTGGACTTGCCCACCTGATAGGGAATTTCGGTGACGACGATCTGCCAGGCGCCCCCTCTTCCCCCTTTAAGGGCGCCCTCTTCCTTGTGCCAGCGGGCGCGCACCCGGAACGAGCCGCGCCCCGTGCGGTAGGATTCCGCGATCGAGGCCTGGTCTTCCACCACCAGCCCGCCGGTGGGGAAATCCGGGCCCTTGATGAATTTCAGCAGGGAGCGGTCCTGGATGGCGGGATTTTCAATCAGCGCGATGGTGGCGGCCACCAGCTCGCCCAGATTGTGCGGCGGGATCGAGGTCGCCATGCCCACCGCGATGCCGTTGCTGCCATTGGCGAGCAGGTTGGGGAAGGCGGCGGGCAGCACCACCGGCTCCAGCGTTTCGCCGTCATAGGTGGTGCGGAAATCCACCGCATCCTCGTCCAGCCCCGCCAGCAGCGCCTGGGCCGCCTCGGTCATGCGGCTTTCGGTGTAGCGCATGGCGGCGGCGTTATCGCCGTCGACATTGCCGAAATTGCCCTGCCCGTCCACCAGCGGATAGCGCACGGAAAAATCCTGGGCCAGGCGTACCAGCGCGTCATAGATGGCCTGGTCGCCATGGGGATGGAAGCTGCCCATCACATCGCCCACCACCTTGGCGGATTTCTTGAAGGTGGTGCCGGGATCCAGCCGCAGCAGCCGCATGCCGAACAGGATGCGGCGATGCACCGGCTTCAGCCCGTCGCGGGCGTCGGGCAGCGCCCGCTGGGTGATGGTGGAAAGGGCATAGGCCAGGTAGCGCTCGGCCAAGGCCTTGGACAGCGGTTCGGATCGGATTTCGTCGGGGACAGCAACCATGACTCAGCTTTTAGATGATTCGAGGGCGTCCAGCCGCATGCGGGCTGGGGGCATGGGTTTGCCATGGGGCGTCAGTACCCGTTCCAGCAGGAAATGGCCGGTCAGGGCCAGTCCGTCCGCGATGTCGCCGGTTTGCGGATCGGCGGCGGTATCGAGCAGAAATTGCGGCAGCCGGAACAGCCGGTCGGCATAGATCCCGGCGGCATCCTTCGACACTGCGCGGCCGGTCTTGGGCGAGACATAGACCAGATCGGATTTCGCCCCGGTGGCGGCGCATTCGCTCAGGTCCAGGCCGAAGCCCAGCGCCTCCAGCAGGCCCGCCTCCCAGCGCACATACAGCGCCAGCCAATGGGCGGTTGCATGCGCCATCATCGCCTCCAGCACGATTTCGCCCGACAGGAAGACCGAGGCATGGGCCTGGCGCTCCGGCAAGGCGGCGGCGGTCATGGCGCAAAAGGCGTTGAGGCCGGTCAGGGTTTCGCGTTCGTCCATCAACTCGCCGGCGCGGGCGCGGGCCAGTTCGCAGGTGAAGCTTCCCAGATGTTCTTCAAGCCGCGCCCGCCATTGCACATGCACGGCATTGCCCGGCTGCAGCGTCGGCTTGATCCGCCGCGAGGCGCCGCCGCGCACCAGCCCGGCATGGCGGCCATGGTCGCGGGTCAGCAGTTCCAGGATGGCGCCGGTCTCGCCATGGGGGCGGGAGGACAGCACAATGGCGTCGTCGGACCATTCCATGGCGGCTTATATCAAACTCCGGCTTTCTCCCCCTGCGGCGCGAAGCGCCAGGCGGGGGGAGATGTCGCAACGAGGTGTCTGCGGAGCGGACCCGAGTTGCGACAGAGGGGGGACTATTCAGATGGAAAGTCTAGGCCGATTTCGCGGTAATGTTCGCTCTTCTCGGCCCAGTCCTCGCGCACCTTGACGAACAGGAAGAGGTGGACGCGGCGGCCGAACAGGGTTTCCAGCTCTTCGCGCGCCAGGGCGCCGATGATCTTGATGGTCGCCCCGCCCTTGCCCAGGACGATTGCCTTCTGGCCTTCGCGCTGGACATAGATGATCTGGTCGATCTTGACCGAGCCGTCGCGGCGCTCTTCCCACTTCTCGGTTTCCACGGCGCTGGAGTAAGGCAGCTCGTCATGCAGGCGCAGGTAGATTTTCTCGCGCGTCACTTCGGCCGCCAGAAGCCGCGAGGGGATGTCGGCGGCCTGGTCCTCGGGATACAGAAAGGGGCCGGGCGGCATGCGCGCCGCCACCCAGGCCGCGACATCACCGACACCCTCGCCTTTCAGGGCCGAAACCAGAAACACATCCTCGAACACGCCTTCGGCATGGAATTTCTCCACCAGCGGCAACAGGTCGGTGCGCTTCATGCCGTCGATCTTGTTCAGCACCAGCGCCTTTTTCTTGGCCTGCCGGCCTTGCTTCAGGCCTTCCAGGATCGCCATCGTGTCGCGCGCGCCGGGGCTGTTCGCATTGGCGGTGAGGTCGGCGGCATCGACGATGAGCAGCACGCAATCGGCTTCCTGCGCGCCCGTCCAGGCAGACGTCACCATGGCGCGGTCCAGGCGGCGGCGGGGGCGGAAGATGCCCGGCGTGTCGACAAAGACGATCTGGGTCTGGCCGGCTATGGCGATACCGCGCACCGGCATGCGGGTGGTCTGGACCTTGGGCGAGACGATGGCGACCTTGGTCCCCACCAGCGCGTTGATCAGCGTGGACTTGCCGGCATTGGGGGCGCCGATGATGGCGCAGAAACCGCAGCGCGTTGTCACGTGTCTACCAACCCCAACAATTTCCGCGCCGCGTCCTGTTCGGCCTGGCGCTTGGAGCCGCCCTCGCCCGTCACCGGATCGAAACCACCGACCCGGACTTCCACCACGAAACGCGGCGCATGGTCGGGGCCGGACTGTTCCTTCAGCGTATAGACCGGCGCGGCGGCGCTGCCGCGCGCCTTGCTGGCGGCGGATTGGGCCCATTCCTGCAGCTTGGTCTTGGCGTCGCGCATGTCGTGGGAAAGACCTTCGAACTGGCCCGCCCAATAGCGGGTGACGAAGGCCCGCGCCGCGTCCATGCCGCCATCGAGATAGAGGGCGGCGATCACCGCCTCGCACACGCCCGACAGGATGGCGGGCTTGTCGCGGCCACCGGCGGATTTCTCGGAATTGGCCAGGATGACATGCTCGGCCAGCCCGGCTTGCGCGGCCGCCTGGGCGCAGGCGGCGCCGCGCGCCAGGGCGTTGAACTTCAGCGCCAGCGCGCCCTCCGGGTCGGCCGGATACAGGGCATGCAGTTTTTCGGCGATGATCAGGCCCAGAACCCGGTCGCCCAGGAATTCCAGCCGCTCGTTGGAGGTGACGGCATCGGCGCTGGCATGGGTCAGCGCGCGCCGAAGCAGGTTGGGGTCTTGAAAGGTGTGGCCGAGCTTGTCAGCGAGTTTGGAGGTAGTCGCGTCCGTCAAGCGTCACTTCACCAGGGTCAGGATGCGTGAATAGCGGATGGCGAAGGGCCATTTCCAGATTTCCCACACCTTGGCGCTGCCGTCGGTGGAGAAGAAGCGGATCTCGGCCTTGCCTTCCAGGTTTTCGGCCGGAACGTAACCGACGGCGGCGCGGCTGTCGTCGCTATTGTCGCGATTGTCGCCCATCATGAAGTAATGGCCCGCCGGCACCTTGAAAAGGTCGGTATTGTCCAGCGCGCCTTCCGGATCGCGGTCCAGGATGAAATAGCTTCTGCCGCCGGGCAGCGTCTCCCTGTATTGCGGCACATGGTGCTGCTCGCCGTCCACGGTCTCGACATAGTCAGCGACACGCACCTTCGGCACCGCTTTGCCGTTCAGGAACAGCACGTCATTCTTCATCTGGATGGTGTCGCCCGGCAGGCCGATCAGCCGCTTGATGAAGTCGGTGCTATTGTCCTGCGGGTATTTGAAGACGATGACGTCACCGCGCTTGGGCGCATGCGCCAGGAAGCGGCCATGCATGGCGTCGCCGAACGGCCAGCCGCCGAACGGAAAAGTGTAGCGGCTGTAGCCGTAGGAGAATTTCTCCACGAACAGATAGTCGCCCACCAGCAGGGTGGCTTCCATCGAGGCGCTGGGAATGTTGAAGGGCTGGAACAGGAAGGTGCGGATCACGATGGCGATCAGGCCGGCATAGATCACCGTCTTGGCGAGTTCCCCCCAGGATTCGCCCTGCTGCTGCTTCACGGCCATTTTTGCGTCCGACATGGATGTTTCCCGGTTTCGGGGCGACAGAAACGGCGCAAGACCCGCTCTGTCAAGGAGTTAGCAGTTAATCTTTGGCGGTTTTAAGGACCGCGGAGATGATGACAATGGCCTGGGCCAGCGGGAAATCATCGGTGATGGTGAGGTCGATCTGGACACGGTGGCCCGGCGGGGTGATTTTTTCCAGCCTTTTCAGCGCTCCGCCCGTCAGCGCCATGGTCGGCTTGCCGCCCGGCAGGTTCACCACGCCCATGTCGCGCCAGAAAACGCCATGGTTCAGCCCGGTTCCCAGGGCCTTGGCGCAGGCCTCCTTGGCGGCGAAGCGCTTGGCATAACTGGCGGCGCGCTGGGCGCGGCGGTCGGATTTTGCGCGCTCGATGTCGGTATAGATTCGCGCCAGGAAGCGCTCGCCATGGCGCGCGATGGCTTTTTCGATGCGGCGGATGTCGATCAGGTCGTTTCCCAGGCCGAGGATCATGCGCGGGCTTCATCCATCAGGCGGCGCATTTGCCGGATGGATTTTTCCAGCCCGATAAAGATGGCCTCGCCGATCAGGAAATGGCCGATGTTCAATTCGCGGATGTGGGGGATGGCGGCGACGGGTTTGACATTGTCGTAGGTCAGGCCATGCCCGGCATGGATTTCCAGCCCCAGATCAGCGCCAAATTCGGCGCCATTGTGGATGTGCTTGAGAAGTTTCTCCTGCGCCGCGCCGCTGGCATGGGCATAGGCGCCGGTATGCAGCTCCACCACCGGAGCGCCCAGATTGCGCGCAGCGTCGATTTGTTTTCTGTCCGGCTCGATGAACATCGAAACGCGGATACCCGCATCGCCCAGCGCCGCCACCACGGGCTTGAGGCGGGAAAAATGCGTGATGCAGTCGATCCCGCCTTCGGTGGTGCGCTCCTCGCGCTTTTCCGGCACGATGCAGGCAGCATGGGGTTTGGCCTTCAGCGCGATGGCCAGCATCTCGTCGGTGGCGGCCATTTCGAGATTGAGCGGAATGTTGAGGCCGCGCGTCAAAGCGACGATATCCTCGTCGCGGATATGGCGGCGGTCTTCGCGCAGATGGGCGGTGATACCGTCGGCCCCGGCCGCCTGCGCCAAAAGCGCGGCGCGCACGGGATCGGGATTGTCGCCGCCGCGCGCGTTGCGCACCGTGGCGACATGGTCGATGTTGACGCCGAGTCTAAGCAAGGCCGCGCGATCCCGGTTTCACCGCCTTGGTGTTCCGAAGATGCGGCGGCAGCTTGTCGGCGGGCCAGGCCTGCACCTTCCATTCGGCCAAAGCGATCAGCGGCACCCCGACCTTGGCCTTGCCGCCACTGCGGTCGATCAGGCAGCAGGCGGCGACGACTTTCGCGCCGGTCTTCTTGATGGCCGCAATGCATTCGCGGCTGGAGACGCCGGTGGAGACGATGTCTTCCACCATCAAGACCTTCTGGCCCTTTTTCAAAGTGAAGTTGCGGCGCAGCTGGAATTCGCCGTCCACCCGCTCAACATACATGGCCGGCAGGCCGAGCTGGCGGCCCATTTCATAGCCTGGCACGATGCCGCCGACGGCAGGCGAGACGATGGCGGTAATCTCGTCGGTGATCTGCTTCTTCACTTTGGCGGCCAGCGCCCTGCACAGCCTGGCGGTGCGTTTGGCGTCCTGGAACACCAGCGCCTTCTGCAAAAACTTGTCGGAATGAAGCCCGCTGGACAGGATGAAATGGCCTTCCAGAAGTGCGCCGGATTTCTTGAATTCACTGAGAACTTGTTCGACCTTCATTCCGTCTTCCTTATTCGCCATGGCCGGCCTCCGAGCCGGCCATCCAACCTGTTGGATGGGCGGGTCAAGCCCGCCATGGTGAGGTTATTGCTGGACTGTCTCCGCTTCGCGCACGCGGTCGACCGATTCGACCGCGTCATTCACCCGTAGCGCGCCCAGGATGTTCTGCAAATGCGCCACGTCGCGCACTTCCAGATCGACCAGGAACTCGAAGAAGATGGGATTTCGGTTGGTGAGCTTGAAGTTGGAGATATTGCCGCCATTGGCCGCGATGGCAGTCATCACCGCCGCCAGGCTGCCGGGCGCGTTCTTCACCCGCACCGACATCCGCGCCACCGACTGGCCGCTCTCCGCGCCCTGATCCCCTCTCTGGCCCCAGCCGACATCCAGCCAGTCGTCCATATTCTGGGCCTTGTCCAGTTCAGCGCAGTCGATGGTGTGGATCACCAGCCCCCCGCCCGGCGTGTTGATGCCGACAATGCGGTCGCCCGGTAAAGGATGGCAGCAGGCGCCCAGCGTATAGGAAATGCCTTCCGTCAACCCGCGGATGGAGATGGGATGAGCCTCGCCCGACGCCCGCGCCTTGCCGACGCGCTTCAGTTCGGGGAACACCGCCGCCAGCACCTCTGCCCCGCGCAGCGCGCCGCGCCCGACATCAGCATAGACATCATCGGCCCTGGGCAGGCGCAGCTTCTTGGCGACCTCTTCGATGGCCTTGTCGGTCAGCTCGCGTCCTTCGTCGGCAAAGGTCTTTTCCAGGATCTTGTGGCCGAATTTCACATGCTCGTCACGCTGGGCGTGGCGCAGGAAGCGGCGAATCTCGGCCCGCGCCCGGCCGGTCACCACGAACTGCTCCCACATCGGCGAGGGCGTGGAATCCTTGGTGGTGATGATCTCCACCTGGTCGCCGTTTTTCAGGGGCGTGTGGAGCGCGACATGGTTGCCATTGACCTTGGCGCCCACCGCGCTGTTGCCCAGGTCGGTATGCACGGCATAGGCGAAGTCGATGGGCGTGGCGCCGCGCGGCAGGCTGATCAGGCTGCCCTTGGGCGTGAAGCAGAAGACCTGATCCTGATACATGGCGAGCTTGGAATGTTCCAGCACCTCTTCGGGGCTGTCGCCGCGCTCCAAAAGGTCCACCATGTCGCGCAGCCAGCCATAGGTGGCGCTTTCATTGACGACTTTTTGCGGCACATGCTCGCGGTAGCGCCAATGGGCAGCGACGCCGCGCTCGGCAATGTCGTGCATCTCTTGTGTCCGGATCTGGATTTCGACACGCTGCTTTTCCGGGCCGATCACCGTGGTGTGGATCGACTGATAGCCATTGGGCTTGGGGGTTGAGATGAAATCCTTGAAGCGCTCAGGCACCATCTGCCAACTGGTATGGATGATGCCCAGCGCCCGGTAGCAATCGTCGGTCGAACCGACAATGACGCGGAAGCCGAAAATATCGGATAGCTGCTCGAAGCTGAGTTTCTTGGTTTGCAGCTTGCGCCAGATGGAAAAAGGCCGCTTGCCCCGGCCATAGACCCAGGCCTCCATGCCATGCTCGGCGAGGCGGCGCTTGATCTGGTCGGCGATGCGGCCCACCCGGTCGCCGCCCACCATGTCCAGGCGGGCAAAATGGGTGACGATGGAATTGCGGGCCTCAGCGTCCAGCTCGGCAAAGGCCAGGTCTTCCAGTTCCTCGCGCATGTTCTGCATGCCGATACGGCCCGCCAGCGGGGCATAGATGTCCACCGTTTCCTGGGCGATGCGGCGGCGTTTGTCCGGCTTGTCGATATAGCCCAGGGTGCGCATGTTGTGCAGCCGGTCGGCCAGCTTGACCAAAAGGACGCGGATGTCGCTGGTGATCGCCAGCATCAGCTTGCGGAAATTCTCCGCCTGTTTGGTGCGCTCGGAAAAGACTTCGAGCTGGCTCAGCTTGGTGACGCCGTCCACCAGGCCCGCAATCTCGTCGCCGAACTTGTCCTTCACATCGTCATAGGTGACCAGCGTGTCCTCGATGGTGTCGTGCAGCAGCGCCGTGACGATGGTGGGGACGTCGAGCTTGAGGTCGGTGAGGATGGCCGCCACTTCCAGCGGATGGGCGAAATAAGGATCGCCCGAGGCGCGGAACTGCTTGCCATGGGCCGTCATGGCATAGACATAGGCCTTGTTGAGCAGCGCCTCGTCCGCCTGGGGGTCATAGGCCAGCACCCGCTCGACCAGGTCGGTCTGGCGCATCAGCCGGCGGCGGCCCCGGCTGGGAGCGACCGGCGCAGGCGCGGGCTTTTCAGCCGGGGGGACGGGGGTGTGGGTACGCATCCCACAAATATAGGCAGATAAGCCGGAAAGCAGAAATGAACCGGACAGCAAAAAAGCCGGATTTCTCCGGCTTTTTTGGAAGCTTGGCCGTTAGGGCCGTCCGGCTGTCGCTCGCCTAAGCTCGCGGCGTTCGGTGCTCAAATCGGTCCACTGGACCGATTTGCCCGGCTTACGCCGGTCGCACCTCACTCGTCGTAATCCGCTTCCGGCTCCGGCTGGGGCTCGGCGCGGCGCTGGGCCTCGGTGGTCAAGGCGCGCAGGAGTTCCTCTTCCGTGACCTGGCGATGCGAGGGATCCTCGCGGTCGTCGGCCTCGGGGCGGGCTTCTTCCGGCTCGTCCACCTCGGCATGCTTCTGCAGCGAGCGGATATAGTCTTCCTTGGCCTCGTCCGGCTTGATCAGCTTGGCGGCGATTTCGCGCAGGGCCACCACCGGGTTCTTGTCGCGGTCACGCTCCAGCATCGGCTCGGCGCCGCCCGACAGTTGGCGGGCGCGGAAACCCGCGGTCAGAACCAGGTCAAAGCGGTTGGGGATCTTGTCGACGCAATCTTCGACAGTGACGCGGGCCATCGCAATTCCTTTAAAATTCAACAGGTTAGCGCGCGGATCGCACGCGCACCTTGGGGGATCGGGGCGGGGATAACAGAAAAGCGCGGTTCAGGCCAGTTTTTTGACAGCGCCCCTGTCAGGCAGCGCCGCCAGCATTTCCGCCGCCCCCAGGCCCGTCACCGGGTGGCGCCAGTCCGGGGCAATCTCGGCCAGGGGAACCAGGACGAAGGCCCGCGACGCCAGGCGCGGATGGGGCAGCACGATACCCTGGTACATGACGCGCCCGTCATGGTCGATCAGGTCAATATCCAGGCTTCGTGGTGCATTCGGCGCGGAACGCAACCGTCCGAAATCAGTTTCCACCCCATGCAAAAGAGCCAGAAGTTCAACAGGTTGGAGAACCGTCTCGACGGCGGCGACCGCGTTGACAAAGGTCGGGTCGGACGGATCCGGCCAGGCCGGGCTCTCATAGAAGGACGAGACGCGAAGAATTTTCACGCCCAGGGCTGCCAGCCTGGACAAAGCGCGCTTGAGCGTCGCTGCCGGTGGGCCGGCGGCGCTGGGCAGGTTGGCGCCCAAT
This sequence comes from Rhizomicrobium sp., assembly GCA_035549455.1. Taxonomy (GTDB): domain Bacteria; phylum Pseudomonadota; class Alphaproteobacteria; order Micropepsales; family Micropepsaceae; genus Rhizomicrobium. Next base: position 13,905 of record DASZQW010000036.1, read on the forward strand.
CCTAGCAGGATCATGGCGCGATCAGGATCACGGGCCCGCACCAGGCGATAAGGTGCGCCGCCCTCTCATATTGGAGGTCATATGCTTTTCTATCCCAACGAAAGACTCGCATTGTTCATCGACGGCGCCAACCTGTATGGCGCAGCCAAGGGATTGCAGTTCGACATCGATTACAAGCGCCTGCTGGAACTGTTCGCCCGCAAGGGTACGCTGGTGCGCGCCTTCTATTATACCGCGGTGGCCGAGGATCAGGAATTCTCGCCCCTGCGCCCGCTGGTGGACTGGCTGGATTATAACGGCTTTTCGGTGGTGACCAAGCCGCTCAAGGAATTCAGCGACAGTCAGGGCCGCCGCCGGGTCAAGGGCAACATGGACATCGAGCTGGCCATCGACGTGATGGAGATTTCGGCCTGTGTCGACCATATTGTGATCTTTTCCGGCGATGGCGATTTCCGCCGCCTGGTCGAAGCGGTGCAGCGACGCGGCAAGCGGGTCAGCGTGGTCTCCACCATCCGCACCTCGCCCCCCATGGTGGCCGACGAACTGCGCCGCCAGGCCGACAATTTCATCGAGCTGGACGAGCTGAAAAGCCAGATCGCCCGCGAAGGCGGCAAGACCGCCGCGCCCCAGTTCGTGCAGGCCTAGGCGTCCTGCCGTCTGGACAGGCGCGGCGACGCCATTTAGGTCGGGAGCATGAAGCCTGCTTTCGTCCAGCCGCTGGCCCCGCCGCATGACTGCCTGCTGTGTCCCCGGCTGGCGGCGTTTCGCCGGACCAACCGCGTCAAATATCCCGGCTGGTCCAATGCGCCGGTTCCCAGCTTCGGGCCGCTGACGGCGCGGATACTGATCGCGGGGCTGGCGCCGGGACTGCAGGGCGCCAACCGCACCGGGCGTCCTTTCACGGGCGACTGGGCGGGTGATCTGCTTTACGCGACCCTGCTGAAACACGGCCTGGCCAGGGGCGTCTATGACGAGCGCCCCGATGACGGGCTGGAGCTGGTGGATTGCCGCATCGCCAATGCGGTGCGCTGCGTGCCGCCGCAGAACAAGCCCGAGCCCTCCGAGATTCGCACATGCCGCCGGTTCCTGGCGTCGGAACTGGAGACCCTGCCCAATGTGAAAGTCATCCTGGCGCTGGGCAAGATCGCCCACGACTCGGTGTGCGACACATTGGGGGCGAGAAAGGCGCTGCATCCCTTCAAGCACGGCGTGGCCTATGACATTGGGCGTTTCACGTTGATTTCGAGCTATCACTGCTCGCGCTACAACACCAATACCGGGGTTCTCACCACCGAAATGTTCGAAAATGTGGTGAAAAAGGCCAAAAGTCTGATCCCGGCATAAAACGCCACAAATGATCTTTTCGTGCTATTGTCACGAATGGCAAACAAATCAGACAGACTGAATCCGATGTTCAAGGCGGAAGACCGCTCCACCGCCGGCGAACGGCGCGACAAGATGATCTTCGCCGACATCGCCAGAAATCGCACCGATACCGACGCCAAGACCATCCGGCTGAAGGCGCTGCGGCTGGAAAAGGAAGCGGCCGAGGCCGCCGAAGCCGCCGCCAATCCGCCGCCGCCCAAGAAGACCCGCACCCGCACCAAAGCCGCGGCGAAGGTCTGACGGCGGCGATCAGCCCTTGTCCCTGAGAAGACGCGCCTTGTCGCGTTCCCAGTCGCGGTTCTTCTCGGTCTCGCGCTTGTCGTGCAGCTTCTTGCCCTTGGCGATGCCCAGTTCGATCTTGGCCTTGCCCTTGGCGTTGAAATAGAGCTTTAGCGGGATCAGCGTCATGCCTTCGCGCTGGATGGCCGCGGCCAGCCGCGCCGCCTCGCGCTTGTGGACCAGCAGCTTGCGCGCGCGCTTGGGCTCGTGATTCATCCGGTTGGCCTGCAGATATTCCGGGATATAGGAATTGACCAGCCATAGTTCGCCATCCTTGGCATGGGCGTAGCTTTCACCGATGGTGGTCTTGCCGCTGCGCAGCGACTTGACTTCTGAGCCCATCAGCATGATGCCGGCTTCCAGCGTCTCGCCGATCGCATAGGCGGTTGTCGGCGATGATCTTGAAGCCGTCTTCTTTTTTCTTCGCCATTCAGATTTTCAGGCCAGCGCCCTGCATCGCGGCCTTGACCTGCGCCCGCGCCGCGTCTGTGGCTTCCACCAGCGGCAGGCGCACACCCGGCAGGCAGCGGCCCAGAAGCGACACGCCATACTTGGCGGGCGCCGGGCTGGGCTCGCAGAACATGGCGTCGTGCAGCGGCATCAGCCGGTCCTGGTAGCCGCGCGCCTTGGCAAAATCGCCCGCCATGCAGGCCTGCTGGAATTCGGCGCAGAGCCTGGGTGCGACATTGGCCGTCACCGAGATGCAGCCATGCCCGCCATGCGCCATATAGCCCAGCGCGGTGCCGTCCTCGCCCGAGATCAGCCGCCAGTCAGGACCGATGGCGTTGCGTTCGCGCGATGGGCGCATCAGGTCGGCGGTGGCGTCCTTGACGCCGAAGATGTTCCGGTTCTTCGCCAGGCGGGCCATGGTCTCCACCGTGATCTCGACAATGGCGCGGCCGGGAATGTTGTAGAGCAGGATCGGGATGTCCACCGCATCGGCGATGGCCATGAAGTGGCGATACTGGCCTTCCTGGGACGGCTTGTTGTAATAGCCCGTCACCGACAGCACCGCGTCGCAGCCCACAGCCTTGGCGTGCCGGGTCAGGGCGATGGCCTCGTCGGTGGCGTTGGAACCGGCGCCCGCGATCACCGGCACCTTGCCGGCGGCTTCCTCGACGCAGATTTCCACCACCCGCATGTGTTCCTCGTGGCTGAGGGTCGGCGATTCGCCGGTGGTGCCGGTGGGAACCAGGCCATGGCTGCCCTCGGCGATCTGCCAGCGCACCAGGGCGCGGAACGCGGCTTCGTCGACCTTGCCGTCCTTCATCGGGGTGATGAGGGCGGGGATGGAGCCTTTGATGCGGTCGCGGATACTGGTCATGGTCCTGGTTTTTTCCGTGTTTGCGCGGCCCGGTCACATTTATGCCGGGCTTTGCCCGGCATTATGGCTGCAAGGCCGGGCTTTCGTCTAAGCTCTCCGCAACTTTACAACAAGTCACCCCAGAAATAACGCCCATGCCTTTTCTGCGTGCCTGCCTCATTTCCACGGCCATGGCCGGGATCGCCATGGCCCAGACTCTGCCCTCCGGGCTGAGCCGCAGCGGCGATGTGGTGATGATGCAGCCCATCCCCGACGGCGCCGCCAGCGACGGCGCCGCCAGCGACGCCGGGCGCCCCAGCGGGCTGCACTTCCTCACCCCGCCCGAGCATGACCTGTTCGCGCGCGCCTTCGATGCGGCCAGCCGCGGCGACTGGCCGGCGGCGCGCAGCCTGGCCGCCCAGGGCCAGAATGTCACCGCCCGGCGGCTGCTGGAGTGGCGCTATGCCCTGGACAGGAACAGCGGCGCCACGTTCGCGCAGATCGACGCGGTGATGCGCGATACGGATACGAAGGGCGCCGCCGCCTGGCCGCTGCGCGGCACCCTGCAGGCCCGCGCCGAGGCCGCGATGCCCCCTGACATGGCGCCAGCCGCCGTGACGGCATGGTTTGGAGGCCGCAATCCCAACTCCAGCATCGGCAAGATCCGCCTGGGCGAGGCGCTGGTGGCGACGGGTGACAAGACCCGCGGCGCCGACCTGATCCGCCAGGGCTGGGCGGAAGGCAGCTTTGACACCGCCACCGAACTGGCCATCGTGCAGAAGGATGCCAGCCTGCTGACCTCCGACAGCGACCGTGACCGGCTGGACAATCTTTTGTGGCGGGGCGAGACCAGCGCCGCGCACCGCGAACTGGCGCGGGTGGATACCGCCGCGGCCCAGGTGGCGCAGGCGCGCATCGCCCTGACCGCCGGTTTGCCCAAGGCGCAATCGGCCCTGGACAAGGTCGCGGGCGCTTCGGATCCGGGCCTGTTGTTCGACTGGAGCCGGGCGCTGAGGCAGGCAAATCGCGACGCACAGGCCCATGTCCTGCTGCTGCGCATCCCCGCTGGCGGCATGGTCCGGGACCATGGGGCGCGCTGGTGGAGCGAATGCGCGGTGCAGGCGCGCGACGCGCTGGCATCCGGCGATCCGCGCCTGGCGCTGAAGCTGGTGCAGCATGCGGGCTTTTCCAGCGGCGACCAGTTTGCCGAACAGCAGTTCCTGGCCGGCTTCATCGCGCTTCGCTTCGTCAAGGATGCGCCGGTGGCGCTGGCCCATTTCCAGAAGCTGGACGCGGCGGTGGCAAGGCCCATCAGCAAGGCGCGGGCGCTGTACTGGATCGGCCGCGCCCAGGAGGCGCTGGGCGACACGGCCGGGGCGCTGGCCCATTACCGGCAGGCGGCGGCCTATCCCGAGACCTTCTATGGCCAGATCGCCCTGGCCCATACCGACCCGACGCCGGTGCTGCACCTGAACGATACCAGTATGGAGGCCGCCCCGCCCAGCGAGGTCGAGACCGATGCGCTGATGGACCAGATCAAGGTGCTGGCCGACCTGGGACAGGCCGCATCGCTGCGCGGCTTCATCGACCGCGACGTGGAGGCCTATCCGGCGCCCCGCCACGTCAAGCGGCTGATGCTGATGCTGATTGCGTGGGGCTATCCCGAGATCGCGGTGCGGCTGGCCAAGACCGCCAGCTATGCCGGCATGGCCATGCCCGCCTTTACCCATCCGCTGATCGCGCTGCCCGCCTATCCCGGCCCCGGCGCCGCGCCCGAAGCGCCCCTCGTGCTGGGACTGATCCGCCAGGAGACCGAATTCGACGCTTACGCCGTATCGGGCGCGGGCGCGCGCGGGCTGATGCAGATGATGCCGGCCAGCGCCAAGCTGGCGGCCAAGCAGGCGGGCATGCCCTACCGGCCCGAGGCGCTGCAGAGCGACACGGCCTACAACATGCAGCTGGGCATGACGGAGTGGCGCGGCCACCTGGACCGCTATGGCGGTTCCTGGGTGCTGGCAACCGCCAGCTACAATGCCGGGCCGGGCAATGTGAGAAAGTGGCTGGCGGTCTATGGCGATCCCAGGGTGAGCGACCCCATCGACTGGATCGAGCAGATCCCGTTCGGCGAAACCCGCAACTATGTGCAGAGGGTGTTGGAGAATACCGAGGTCTATCGCGCCCGGCTGGCGGGCAAGGATGTGCCGCTGCGGATCCTCACCGACCTTTATGCTCCCAACCCGCCGGCGATGCCGGTGTTGCCCGGCGGCAGCGCGGGCAACGGATCAAAATAATCAGTTCTTGAAGATATTCAGCCACTCGCGGGCCAGCTTCTGGGCTTCCGCGATCTGGCCGCTGCTCATTTCGGCGGCCAGGCTGTTGCGCCAGTTCTTGGCGGCTTCCACGCCGCGCACCGCGGCCAGATTGAACCATTTGTGGGCGGCGACCATGTCCACGCTGACGCCCTGGCCGGTGGAATAGGCCAGGCCCAGATTGTAGAGCGCGTCGGCGCGTCCATCCCGGGCGTCGCGCTCGTACTGCGCGAGCGAATCTATGTCGATGCAAGCCACAACACGGTCTCCTCTTGCGCGAGCAGGCGAAAGACCCTTCGCGCAACGGGGATGGTGACCGCCCACACCCTAAGACGCGGTAAACAGGCATTGGCCTTATTCGCTAAGAATGGTTAGGCGCGATGAAGAAAGGGCTAACAAGCACAGGCCCGCCTCCCCTTCGCGCGCCAAGCCCCCGCGAGGAGAAGGTGGTTTTAGCGGGCGAGACGAGCGTCCGTGAGCCGGGCGCAGGCAAAAACCGCAGGGGGCATCGGATCAACGCGCCCGCTGTCCGAAAAGCACCAGCTTCTCGGCATCCGTCACCGGCTTGCGCAGCTCGGCCCCCACCGCCATGCCGCGTGCCACCGCCTTGCGGGCGCCGATCCGCGCCATCCAGGCGGCCAGATCAGGGAATTCGTCCAGCGGCTGGTAACGGGTCGCGGACTTCACCCAGGGAAAGCAGGCCATGTCGGCGATGGAATAGGCCCCGGCCAGGTATTTCTTCACCGCCAGCCGCTTGTTCATCACCCCCAACAGGCGATGGACCTCGTCGGTGTAGCGCTTCCTGGGATAGGGCAGGTCCTGGGCGGCATAGTTAAGAAAATGGTTGGCCTGCCCCGCCATCGGGCCCAGCCCCCCCACCTGCCAGAACAGCCATTCCTCCACCGCGACCCGCTTGCGTTCGTCGGCGGGGTAGAACTTGCCCGTCTTGCGGCCGAGATATTGGAGGATGGCGCCGGACTCAAAGACCGACACGGGGCGCCCGCCCGGACCGCCCGGATCGACGATGGCCGGCATGCGGTTGTTGGGCGAGATTTTCAGGAAGGCAGGCGCGAACTGCTCGCCCTTGCCGATATTGACCGGCCTCAGCTCATAGGCGAGGCCCATCTCTTCTAGGGCGATGCTGATCTTGTGGCCGTTGGGGGTAGGCCAATAATACAGCGTGATGGGCCTGTTCTTGGCTTTGGCGGCCGCCTTTGAAATTTTCTTGCGTGCCGTCTTGGACATCTTCCGGGCCATGCTGTGCCTATTGTGCTGCTACTGCGAAGGAAATGGGAGACGATGCGGCCATCGGCAAGGTGAGCCACGACCGGCGTCCGCCAGGACGGCGGGCGAAACGGTCCTGCGGACCGTTTCGAAGGGCGAACGCGCCGAGCCCAAGCGAGGCGCCGTCCACAAAAAGCTTGGCCGCGGTACCCGTTAGGAGACCGCGGCCTTTGCCTTATCCGTCGAATACCGCCTGGGTGAATGATCCGGGCGGAGCCGAGGAAAAACTAACTGACTTGCGTCAATTACTTCTTCTTGGCGGCCTTCTTCTTCGTCGCCTTCTTAGCCTTTTTCTTCGCAGCCATGTTCAACTCCTCTATCGTTTGTTCGGGTCTGAACGACTGATGCCGCCCCCCAAAACGTCATCAATATGAATTACTTGCATTTTGAAATGCAACTGTCCCCAAGGGTTTGAAAAGTGCGCCAAAAGCCGAAATACAGGAAACCCTCATTTTTAAAGGATTAAATCCATCATTCCGTACACGGATTAAAAAACGCGATTTTTGCGGGGCTGAGCCGCGAAATGCGCATTTTGCGCGAATCACCCCTCCTCGGGCAAATTGAGTCGGGTCTTGAGGGCGGCATTGACGGCGCCCGGATTGGCCTTGCCCCCCGTCTGCTTCATCACCTGACCGACGAACCAGGCGGCGAGCTTCGGCTTGGCCTTCACCTCCTCCACCTTGTCGGGATTGGCCGCGATCACCGCTTCGATGGCGGCGTCGATGGCGCCGGTATCGGTCACCTGCCTGAGACCGCGCGTCTCCACAAGCTCTCGCGGGTCGCCGCCTTCGACCCACACGATATCCAGCAGGTCCTTGGCGATCTTGCCGGAGATGGTGCTGTCGAAAGTCATCGAGATGATGGCGTTGTTTGCACTCGCTGTGACCGGCACCTGCGTAATTGACAGACCGTCACGATTGAGACGGCCCAGCACTTCATTGTTCAGCCAGTTGGCCGCCGCCTTGGCGTCCACACCTTTAGCCAACTCTTCGTAATAGTCGGCCAGCTCGCGCTCGGCCACCAGCACGCTGGCGTCATAGGCCGACAGCCCCCCCGCCATGAAGCGCGCCTTCTTCTCGTCCGGCAGTTCGGGCAAACTCGCCTTGATGGCGTCGACCCAGCCCTGCTCCAGCTCCAGCGGCAGCAGGTCGGGATCGGGGAAGTAGCGATAGTCATGCGCCTCTTCCTTGGAGCGCATCGAGCGGGTCTCGCCCTGGCGGCTGTCGAACAGGCGGGTTTCCTGGCTGATGCTGCCGCCGGATTCCAGGATCTCGATCTGGCGGCGGGCTTCATACTCCACCGCCTGGGCGATGAAGCGCATGGAATTGACGTTCTTGATCTCGCAGCGCGTCCCCAGGCTCTTGAACGAGCCGGTCCTGCGGACTTCGTCATAGCCCCCCACCCGGCAGACCGAGACATTGACGTCGGCGCGCATCGAGCCTTCGTCCATGTTGCCGTCGCAGGTGCCCAGATAGCGCACAATGGCCCGCAGCTTCTTGAGGAAGGCGGCCGCCTCCTCGCTGGTGCGCATATGGGGGCGGGTGACGATCTCCATCAGGGCGATGCCCGAACGGTTGAGATCGACATAGCTGGAATCGGGATGCTGGTCGTGCAGGCTCTTGCCCGCATCCTGCTCCAGATGCAGGCGCTCGATGCCGACCAGGATCGAGTCCCCGTCCTTGAGGTCGATGGTGACCTCGCCTTCGCCCACGATGGGGTCCTTGTACTGGCTGATCTGATAGCCCTGGGGCAGGTCGGGATAGAAATAATTCTTGCGGTCGAACAGCGAGCGCAGATTGATCTTGGCCTTCAGGCCCAGGCCGGTGCGGACGGCCTGTTCGACGCATTTTTCATTGATCACCGGCAGCATGCCGGGGAAACCGGCATCGATGAACGACACCTGGCTGTTGGGCTCGGCCCCGAATTGGGTGGAGGCGCCGGAAAACAGCTTGGACTGGGAGGAGACCTGGGCATGAACCTCCATGCCGATGACGATTTCCCAGTCGCCGGTTTCGCCCTTTAAAAGCTTGTTTTTGACGGGAGCGTTCATGTGACCCACCATTTGGCCGGGGAATGGCGGAAGTCCGCCGCCGTTTCGAGGCCAAAGGCCGCGCGCAGCAGCGTTGCCTCGTCGAACGCCTTGCCGATCAGCTGCAGCCCCAGCGGCAGGCCGGTCGCCGTCAGGCCCGCCGGCACCGAGATTCCGGGCAGACCCGCCAGGTTCACCGTCACGGTGAAAACGTCCTGCAGGTACATTTCCAGGGGATCGCTGGTCTTGGCGCCCACCGCGAAGGCCGGTCCGGGCGTGGACGGGGTCAGCAGCACGTCGCATTTTTCAAATGCCCGATTGAAATCGCCCGCGATAAGTGTGCGCAGCTTCTGGGCGCGGCTGTAATAGGCGTCGTAATAGCCCGCCGACAGGACGTAAGTGCCGATCAGGATGCGGCGCTGGACTTCGGCGCCGAAGCCCTCGCCCCGGCTTCTTTCATACAGGTCGGTGATGTCGCGGGCCTTGTCGGCGCGAAAGCCGAAACGCACCCCGTCATAGCGCGCCAGGTTGGAGGAGCACTCCGCCGGCGCCACGATGTAATAGGTGGGAAGGGCGTATTTGGTGTGGGGCAGCGAGACTTCGACGATCTCGGCCCCCTGGGCCTTCAGCCATTGCGCGCCTTTGGTCCACAGGGCATCGACCTCGGCGGCCGCGCCATCGACGCGATATTCCTTGGGGATGCCGATGCGCAGGCCCTTGATGCCGCCGTCCAGCAGCTTTTCGTAATCCGGCACCGGCAGATCGACGCTGGTGGAGTCTTTCGGGTCCACCGAGGCCATGGTCTTCAGCAGGATGGCGGCGTCCCTGACCGTCTTGGTCATGGGACCGGCCTGGTCCAGCGACGAGGCGAAGGCGACGATGCCGAAGCGCGAGCAGCGGCCATAGGTGGGCTTGAGGCCGACGCGGCCGGTCACGGCGGCGGGCTGGCGGATCGAACCGCCGGTATCGGTGCCGGTGGCGGCCAGGCAGAGGTCGGCGGCGACGGCGGCGGAAGAGCCGCCCGACGAGCCGCCCGGCACCAGATTGGCGTTGGAGTTGTTGGCGCGCCAGGGATTGAAGACGGGGCCGAAATGGCTGGTCTCGTTGGACGAGCCCATGGCGAATTCGTCCAGGTTCGTCTTGCCCAGCATCACCGCGCCCGCATCCCACAGATTCCGGGTGACGGTGGATTCATAGGGCGGCACGAAGTTGCCCAGAATCTTCGACGCCGCCGTGGTGCGGGTGCCCCTGGTGCAGAACAGGTCCTTGATCGCCAGCGGCAGGCCTTCCAGCGCGCCGCTGCTTCCGGCCGCGATGCGGCGGTCGGCGGCGTCGGCGGCGGCAAGCGCCTGTTCGCCCGCCTCGGTGATGAAGGCGTTGAGCGGACGCGCCGCCGCGATCGCCGTGACGAAGGCGCCGGTCAGTTCGCGAGAGGAAATCTTTTTGGCCCGGATGGCGTCGCGCGCCTCGGCCAAGGTCATGGCGGTCAAGTCTGATTTTGAAGTGGGCATTACTCGACCACCTTGGGCACGACGAAGAAATGATCCTCGCCGCCCGGCGCATTGGCGAGCAGCGCCTCGGCCTGGCCGCCATCGGTGACCTTGTCCTCGCGCCATTTGAGTTTCTGCGCCACCACGCTGGTCATGGCAGGCACGCCCTCGACATTGACCTCGCCCAGCATCTCGACCCACTGGAAGATGCTGTTCAGCTCGCTGGCCATCGGCTCCAGCCGGGTTTGCGGCACGGCCAGGCGGGCCAGCTTGGCGATGCGGCGCACGGTGTCCTTGTCGACGGACATATCTCCCTCCTTGGGGGATTCCTGCTGTGTTAGGTAGGGTGCGTTGCCTAGCAACCGGGGGGTCCGGAGGCAAGCAAAAGGGGGCTTTTTTGGCGGTTATCGGCCTGGACGCGCTGGCGCTGACGCCCGGTTTGCGGCTTTTGGGCCTGGATCTGGGCGAAAAGACCATCGGGCTGGCCCTGTCGGACACCGGCCTGTCCATCGCCACCCCCATGCTGACCCTGAAACGGGACAAATTCAGCGCCGACGCCCTCAAGCTGGACCATATAATAAGTGAGCAGGGGGTGGGTGGTCTGGTGGTCGGCCTGCCCCTCAACATGGACGGAACCGACGGCCCCAGCGCCCAGTCGGCCCGGGCCTTTGGGCGCAACTGGGCGGGGCGATCCCCCCTGCCCTTGGTCTTTCAGGATGAGCGGCTTTCGACCAGCGCCGTCACCCGCACCCTGCTCGAAGCCGATGCCAGCCGGCGGCGCCGCGATGACGTGATCGACAAGATGGCGGCTGCCTACATCTTGCAGGGCGCCCTGGACCGGTTGCGAAATATGAGATGAGCAACGTGTCGGACCAGTCCCGGCCAGCGCGGTTTCTGTGGCTGCTGCGCCCGCCTGCTTCGGTCGACCGCCGCACCGAAGGCATCATCCTGCTGGTGGGGGCGGCGGCCTTCTTCGCCGGCTATGACGTCAACATCTTCGGGCTGGCGACGCCGCAGATCCAGGCCTCGCTGCACATCGCCGAGAACCAGGTCGGGCTGACGCTCGCTTATTTCCGTGCCGCCGCCGTCATCGCGCTTTTGATCGCCGCCAGCGCCGACCTGGTGGGACGCAGGCGGCTGCTGCTGGTCACCATCTTCGGCCAGGCAGTGTTCACCCTGCTGACGGCCTTTGCGCCCGACTATCCGTGGTTCGTGGCGGCGCAGACCCTGACGCGGGTGTTCGGCTATGCCGAGGAGATGCTGTGCTTTGTGGTGATCGCCGAGGAGATCACGGCGCGGGCGCGCGGCTGGGCCAACAGCACGCTGGTGGCGCTGTATTTCCTGGGCGCGGGACTGGCGGCGGCCCTGTTCGGCGCCATCGACATCCTGCCCCATGGCTGGCGGGCGCTGTATTTCATCGGCGCCCTGTCGCTGCTGCTGGTGGGGGTGCTGCGCCGCCGCCTGCCGGAAACCAAACGCTTCCAGTCCCAGGGCGGAGCGGGGATGGCGGCGGCGCTGGGCCTGCTGAAGGAGATGGTGCGGCAATATCCCGGGCGCATCGTCACGGTGCTGGTGGCGGCGGGGGCCTGGGGTTTCGCCATCTCGCCCGCCACCTTCATGGCGCAGAAATACCTGCAGGAGGCCTATCACTACCGTCCCGCCCAGGTGAGCCTGCTGCTGATCCCCGGCGGGCTGGTGGGGCTGGGCCTGTCCATCGCGGCGGGTCGGCTGTCGGACCGGCTGGGGCGCAAGCCCATGGCCATCGCCATGGCGCTGCTCTGCGGCGCGAGCTTCTTTTTGTTCTTCAATGGCGCGCCGGGCTGGGCGGTGGGGCCGTTATGGGTGCTGGCCTTCCTGGGTTTCTTCTCCGGCGACACCATGATCGCGGGCTTCGCGCTGGAGATTGTGCCGACGCATTATCGCGCCACCGTGGGCGGCTTGCGCTATCTGGTGGAGATTGCCTGCGGCGCGGGCGCGCTGGCGCTGGAAGGTGTGCTGTACGATGTTTTCCACACGCACGGCCCGGCGCTGCAGTGGCTGTTGGCCACCATTCCGATTACCCTGATTGCCATCCTGTTCCTGCCCGAGCCGGCGGGAAAATCGCTGGAGGAGATGGCATGAAGTTCGCGATCGCATTGCTTTTGGTCATGCCGGTGATCGCGCAGGCGGCGGAAACCACCTGCAAGCGCAGCCCCGCTTTGACCGGCCAATGCCGTGTCGTGAAGGGCAGCCTGGGCCTGACCCCAGGCCTCGGCGTGATGCTGGTCGGCGAGGACGGCACCCGCTTCCTCATCAAGGCGCCGCCCGACAGCAATGCCGATATCGCCCCGGTGGTGATGCAGAACTGGCTTTACTGGCAGAGCAAGACGGAATCGATGAAGACGCGGATCGCGGGGTCCTTCCAGCTCTGCCCCCTGCCCACCCAGATCAATGCGGCAGGCATTAAGGATTTCGGCTGCATCGCGGCCGGCTCCCATATCGCGCAGGACATGGCGGCCGGAAACTGACTATTTTGGCCGCTTGCGGGCGGCCCCCGCCCCCTCTATAAGCCGGGCTTTAATGACCTTCGCGGACGCCACCCCGATCCTGAAATCCAGCCATTTGCTGGGGATCGACGGCCTTTCCCCCTTCGACATCACCGCCCTGCTGGACCTGGCCGAGACCTATGTCGTGCAGGGCCGCGCCAGCGACAAGACGACCGCCCTGCTCAAGGGCCGCACCCTGATCAACCTGTTCTTTGAATCCAGCACCCGCACCCAGTCCAGTTTCGAGCTGGCGGGCAAGCGGCTGGGCGCCGATGTGATGAACATGTCGGTCAAGACCAGCTCGGTCTCCAAGGGCGAGACGCTGATTGACACCGCCTCTACCCTCAACGCCATGCGACCGGACATACTGGTGGTGCGCCACCAGGATGCGGGCGCGGCCGAGCTTTTGTCGCGCAAGCTGGACTGCAGCGTGATCAATGCCGGCGACGGGGCGCATGAGCATCCCACCCAGGCGCTGCTGGACGCCCTGACCATCCGCCGCCGCCTTGGTGGTTTCGAAGGACTCGTGGTCGCCATCTGCGGCGACGTGCTGCACAGCCGGGTGGCGCGCTCCAACCTGCGGCTGCTGTCGATGATGGGGGCGCGGGTGCGGCTGGTGGCGCCGAAGACCTTGCTGCCTGCCCAGGCCGAGCGCTTCGGGGTCGAGATCCATACCGACATGAAGAGCGGGTTGGCGGGCGCCGACATTGTGATGATGCTGCGGCTGCAACTGGAAAGAATGACCGGCGCCTTTGTGCCGTCGGCGCGGGAATATTTCCGTTTCTACGGCCTGGACCGCGCCAAGCTGAACTATGCCAGGCCGGGCGCGCTGGTGATGCATCCGGGGCCCATGAACCGGGGCGTGGAGATTGCCTCGGACATTGCCGACGATGTTGCGGTCAGCGTCATCAGCGAACAGGTGGAGATGGGGGTCGCCATCCGCATGGCGGTGCTCGACGCCCTGGCGCGCGGCATCGCGCGCAATGAAAAAGAGTCGGGGGGCATGGCATGAACCGCCGCATCGCCTTCCGCAATGCCCGCCTGATCGACCCGGCCTCCGGCCTGGACGTCAAGGGCGGGCTTCTGGTCGAGAATGGCAGAATCGCCGACATCGGCCCGCGCCTGTTCAACGATGCCGATCCGGGCGACCCGGAAGTCATCAATTGCCATGGCCTGGTCCTGGCCCCGGGCCTGATCGACTGTCGCGTCTTTACCGGCGAGCCGGGGGCGGAGCATCGCGAAAGCCTGGAATCGGCCAGCGCGGCGGCGGCGGCGGGCGGCGTCACGTCCATGATCGTCATGCCCAACACCGATCCGGTGATCGACGAACCCTCGCTGGTGGATTTTTTGATGCGCCGCGCCGCGGCGACCGCAAAAGTGCGCGTGCTGCCCTGCGCGGCGCTGACGCGCGGGCTGCTGGGCGAGACCATGACGGAGGTCGGGCTTCTGACCGAAGCGGGGGCGGTGGCCTTCACCGACGGCGACCGCACCGTGGCCAATGCGCGGGTGCTGCGCCGGGCGCTGTCCTATGCCGCCACCTTCGGCGCGCTGGTGATCGCCCATGCCGAGGACCCGGAACTGGTGGCCCATGCCGCCGCCACCGAAGGCGAATTCGCCACAAGGCTGGGCCTGCCCGCCGCCCCGGCGCTGGCCGAAGTGCTGGTGGTGGAGCGCGACATACGGCTGATGGAGCTGACCGGGGTGCGTTATCACTTCGGGCAGATTTCCACCCGCGCCAGCCTGGAGGCCATCGCCAGCGCCAAGGCGCGCGGGCTTCCCATCACCTGCGGCGTCAGCGCCAACCATCTGTCGCTGAATGAGCTGGATGTCGGCTCCTATTACACCTTCCGCAAGCTGAGCCCGCCCTTGCGCAGCGAAGAGGATCGCGCCGCCATGGTCGAAGGCGTGGCGTCGGGCGTCATCGATGTCATCGTTTCCAGCCACGAGCCGCAGGGCGCCGACACCAAGCGCCAGCCTTTTGCCAGCGCCGCCGCCGGCGCGGTGGGACTTGAGACCCTGCTGCCCGCCGCGCTGGCGCTGGTGCATAATGGCAGCGCCAGCCTCACCGATGTGCTGAAGGCCCTGACCGCCAGCCCGGCGCGCATCTTTGGGCTGGCGTCCGGCACCCTGACCAAGGGCGCGCCCGCCGACCTGGTGCTGATCGACGAAGGCGAGCCCTTTGTGGTGGACGCCGAGACGCTGCATTCTCGCGCCCGCAACACGGCGTTCGAAGGCCGCAAATTCCAGGGCCGCGCGCAAAAGACCTATGTCGGCGGCGAATGTGTTTTCGACCGCGGCCGCGCCGGATAGATTTTCTTCAAAAAGGCTGGCATCGTCGCCGCCATGATGCTGCCCATTGTGCTGCAAGCGCTTCTGCTCGGCTATCTGCTGGGGACGATCCCGTTCGGCCTGTTCTGGACCTGGGCGTCCGGGGCGGGCGACATTCGTGCCGTCGGCTCGGGCAATATCGGCGCCACCAATGTGCTGCGCACCGGCAAGAAATGGGCGGCGGCCGCGACCTTGCTGTGCGACGGCGCCAAGGGCGCGGCGGCGGTGCTGATCGCGCGGAGAATTTTCGCGGCTGACGAAGCGGCCATCATCGCGGCGCTGGGCGCGATATTGGGCCATCTGTTTCCGGTTTGGCTGCGCTTCAAGGGCGGCAAGGGCGTCGCCACCTGGCTGGGCATCTGTTTGGCGCTCTATTGGCCCGTCGGCCTGATGGTCGCCGCCACCTGGCTGGGCGCGGCGCTGGTGTGGCGCATCTCGTCCCTGTCGGCGCTGATCGCCATTGCGCTGTCGCCCGCCTATTTTCTTGTCCTGCATCATGACGCCTATGCAGCCCTGGCGCTGATCCTGTCGGCGCTGATCTATTACATGCATCGTGAAAATATCCGCCGGCTTATCCGCGGCGAGGAACCGCGTATCGGCGCCACAAGCAGCGGAGCCGAGCGTGCAGCTCAGCGATAGCGAGCGCCGCGCCTGGCTCAGCCTGTCGCGTGCCGAGCGTGTCGGCCCGGTGACCTTCCACGCGCTTGTCGCGCGCTTCGGCTCGGCGTCCGCCGCGCTGGACGCCATTCCCCACATGGCAAGGCGCGGCGGCGGCAAAAGCTTTGTCCTGCCAGATGAAGGCGAAGCCGCGCGCGAGATCGAGGCGCTGGCGAAACTGGGCGGGCGCATGATTGCGTCCTGTGAACCAGACTATCCGCAAGGACTGGCGGCGCTGGATGCCCCCCCGCCGCTGATCAGCGTGCTGGGCCACCCCCATCTTCTGAAGAAGGACATGGTCGCCATCGTCGGCGCCCGCAACGCCAGCGCCCTGTCGCGCAAATTCGCCGCCACTTTGTCGCGCGAGCTGGGCTTTGCCGGGCTGGTGGTGGTGTCGGGCCTGGCGCGCGGCATCGACGCGGCGGCGCATGAAGCCGCCCTGGCGGTCGGCACCGTGGCGGTGGTGGCGGGCGGCGTCGATGTGATCTACCCGCCGGAAAACGAAAAGCTCTATGATACCATCCGCAACCAGGGCGTCATCGTGTCGGAGATGCGGCTGGGCGAGGCGCCGCAAGCCCGCCATTTCCCCCGCCGCAACCGCCTCATCTCAGGACTGTCGCGCGGCGTGGTGGTGGTGGAGGCGGCGGAGAAATCCGGCTCCCTCATAACCGCGCAATGCGCCCTGGAGCAGGGCCGCGAAATCTTCGCCGTGCCCGGCTCGCCGCTGGACCCGCGCGCCCGGGGCGCCAACCGGCTGATCCGCGACGGCGCCATCCTGACCGAAGGCGCCGAGGATGTGCTGGCCGCGCTGTCGCCCATGCTGGGCGGAAATTTCCGCGAGCCCGAAGCATCCCTGCCGCCGCCCCCCGCCGCCGCGCTGGAGGCTGAGGCCGATCGCATCCGCGCCCGGGTCGAGGAAGCCCTTGGCCCCGCGCCGCTGGAGATAGACGAGCTGATCCGCCAACTGGGCGCGCCGGCCGGCGCGGTGCTGACGGTCATCCTGGAACTGGAGCTGGCGGGGCGTTGCCTGCGTCATCCCGGTGGTCGCGTGAGCTGGGCATAACAACAAGGAGGAAATGACAATGGCAGACACGACAGCAAATCCCGCCGCTCTGGGTCTTGTGGGCTTCGGACTGACGACCGTGCTTCTCAGCAGCATCAATGCCGGATTGTTGCCGCTGGGCGGCGAGCCGGTGGTGTTGCCGCTGGCCATGGCGTTCGGCGGCACCGCCCAGATCATCGCCGGGATCATGGAGTTCAAGACCGGCAATGTGTTCGGCGCCACCGCCTTCACCAGCTATGGCGCCTTCTGGTGGTGGTTCGCGCTGCTGGTGATGCTGGGCGGCAACCATGTGCTGGACCTGTCGGGCGCCGGCAGCAGCATCGGCGCCTGCCTGATCCTGTGGGGCGTGTTCACCCTGGGCATGTGGGTCTCGACCTTCCGCCTGTCACGGCTGCTGTTCGCCATCTTCCTGACCTTGTGGATCGCCTTCTTCCTGCTGGGTGGCGGCGCGCTGCTGGGCAATCCGGCGCTGCACCAGGCGGGCGGCTGGGTGGGGCTGCTCTGCGGAGCACTCGCCATGTATGGCAGCTTCGCCATCGTCACCAACACGACCTTCGGGCGCGAAGTCGTGCCGGTCGGCAGCCGCTGACAAAGCTGTGCTGGGGTCCGGCGCAGGCCGGGCCCCTTCGCAGCCTTCAGGCTGGGGGGGTGGGGCGCGGCAGAGGATCAGCGCCTCGGTCTTGGCGAGTTCCAGCATGTGCGCCAGAACCCCCTGGCCCTGCCCGGTGGCAATTTTTCGCAAGGTTTCCAGCATATCGGCGGTATAGCGGGCGGATTCGGCAGGTGAAATCGGTGCGCCGGGCGGGGCTGGTGCCTGAAAACCCGGCTTTTGCAGGACCGAGGCCATTACGGATTCAGAAAGCTTTTGCAGGTTAACCATAGGCAAGCCGGACCCAAATTACTACCTAGGGTTTTATAATTTGTCCAACTTGGCGAGAAATGCAATCACAGGATGCATTGGGGTACCTGGGGCGGCGTTGACAGCCGGCTCCGGCTTCGACCAGTGTCCCGCCCCTTTGCCGGACCCTGGCCCTTGCAGAAGCGACCACCGACCCCAGATAAGCCCCTTCCCACCCCTGTTTTAGGTTCTGATTCCTAAATGAACGTCCTGATCGTCGAGTCCCCCGGCAAGGTCAAAGCCATCAACAAATATCTGGGCAGCAATTATAAAGTGCTGGCCAGCTTCGGGCATATCCGCGACCTGCCTTCCAAGGACGGCTCGGTAAAGCCGGACCAGGACTTTGCGATGACCTGGGACGTGGATGCCCGGGCCGCCTCCAAGATTTCCGACATCGCCAAGGCCGTCAAAGGCGCCGACAAGCTGATCCTGGCCACCGACCCGGACCGCGAGGGCGAGGCCATTTCCTGGCACATCCTGGAAGTGCTGAAGGAACGCGGCCTGCTGGGCAAGATCCCGGTCGAGCGCGTCGCCTTCAACGCCATCACCAAGTCGGCGGTGCTGGAAGCCATCCAGCATCCCCGCAAGCTGAACGCCGAACTGGTCGATGCCTATTTGGCCCGCCGCGCCCTGGATTACCTGGTGGGCTTCACCTTGTCGCCGGTGCTGTGGCGCAAGCTGCCCGGGGCGCGCTCGGCGGGCCGCGTGCAGAGCGTGGCGCTGCGCCTGGTGGTGGAGCGCGAGCAGGAAATCGAAGCCTTCCGGGCGCAGGAATATTGGTCCATCGATGCCGACCTGGCCGCGCCGGGCGGCAATTTTACCGGCCGGCTGATCCAGCTGGACGGCAAGAAGGTCGAAAAACTGTCGCTGGCCAACCAGGCCGAGGCGACGCGCGCGGTGGACGCCATCAAGGCGCAGACCTTCGCCATCGCCAGCGTCGAGGCGCGGCCCGTCAAGCGCAATCCCTCGCCGCCCTTCATCACCTCGTCGCTGCAGCAGGAAGCCAGCCGCAAGCTGGGCTTCAACGCCAAGCGCACCATGCAGATCGCCCAGGGCCTGTATGAAGGCGTCGAGATCGGCGGCGACACCACCGGCCTGATCACCTATATGCGAACCGACGGCGTCACCATGGTGCCCGAGGCGGTGAACGAAGCCCGCGAGGTGATCGGCCGGAAATACGGCAAGCGCTATGTCCCGGCCAGCGCCCGGGTCTATGTCAGCAAGGCCAAGAACGCCCAGGAAGCCCATGAGGCGGTGCGCCCCACCAGCTTTGCGCGCACGCCCGAAGAGGTGGCGCGCTACCTCGATGCCGATGCCGCCAAGCTGTATGAGCTGATCTGGAAGCGCGCCGTCGCATCGCAGATGGAGTCCGCCGAGCAGGAGCGCACCACCGTCGATGTGCTGTCCGCCGACAAACAGATCACCCTGCGCGCCACCGGCACCGTCACTCTGTTCGACGGCTTTCTGACCCTGTATCTGGAAGGCCAGGACGACGACTTAAAGTCTGGTGCGCCCCTGCGGGGCGACGACGACGAAGGCTCGCGGCTGCCCAAGCTGGCCGCCGGCGAGGCCGCCAAGGTCAGCCAGGTCAATCCGGCGCAGCATTTTACCGAGCCGCCGCCGCGCTATTCCGAAGCCAGCCTGGTCAAGAAGCTGGAAGAGCTGGGCATCGGCCGCCCCTCGACCTATGCCTCGATCCTGTCGACCCTGCGCGACCGCGCCTATGTGCGGATGGATCGCCAGCGCTTCATGCCCGAAGACAAGGGAAGGCTGGTCACCACCTTCCTCAACAGCTTCTTCAAGCGCTATGTCGCCTATGATTTCACCGCCGACCTGGAAGAGAAGCTGGACGAGGTTTCCGAAGGCAAACTGGACTGGAAACAGTTGTTGCGCGATTTCTGGACGCAGTTCTCGGCCACCGTGGGCGAGACCAAGGATCTGAAGATCCGCGATGTGATCAACGAGCTGGAAGGCGTGCTGGCGCCGCACATCTTCCCCCATGGCGATGACGGCGCCGATCCGCGCAAATGCCCGTCCTGCGCCGACGGCACCTTGAACCTGAAGCTGGGCAAGTTCGGCGCCTTTGTCGGCTGCACCAACTATCCCGAATGCCGCTTCACCCGCCAGATCGGCGCCAAGCCGGGCGAAGGCGATGCCGGTCCGGTGGAGATCGGGCTGTTCCCCGAGACCGACCAGATGATCACGCTGCGCACAGGCCGCTTCGGCCCTTATGTCCAGCTGGGCGAAGGCGAAAAGCCCAAGCGCAGCGGGTTGCCCAAGGGCACCGACAAGAGCGATGTCGATCTGGAGATGGCGGTCAAGCTGCTGTCGCTGCCGCGCGAAGTCGGCATTCACCCGGAAGACGGCAAGAAGATCACCTCGAACTTCGGCCGCTTCGGACCTTATGTCTATCATGACGGCATCTATGCCTCGCTGCCCTCGCCCGAGGATGTGTTCGAGATCGGGCTGAACCACGCCGTCACGTTGATTGCCGAAAAGAAGGCCAAGGGGCCGGGCCGCCGCGGCGGCCAGACTCTCAAGGATCTGGGCGCGGCGCCCGACGGCAAGCCGATCAAGGTGATGAAGGGCAAGTTCGGTCCCTATGCCAGCAATGGCGAGACCAACGCCACTTTGCCCGAAGGCACCGAGCCGGACAGCGTCACCCTGGAACAGGCGCTGCAATGGATCGCCGAACGCGCCGCCAAGGGCGGGAAAAAGAAGAAGACCGCCAAGGCCGCAAAGCCCAAGGCGCAAAAGCCCAAGACGGAAAACAAAGTGAAGGCAGCCCCCAAAAAAACCGCCGCCAAAGCCAAGACCAAGAAAGCTGCCGCGCCGAAAGCTCTGGAGAAAACGTCTCCGGCCAAAAAGCCCCCGGGCAAGAAGGCCCAGGAGCCCGAATTGGCAGGCGAATAGAGACCCTTGAGCAAGTCAAAAGCCCCGTCCACCACGCGCGCTTTGGACAAGGCGCGGGTGCTTGAACTGCTGGCCGAAAATCCGCAGGCCAACAAGCGCGACCTGGCGCGGCTGCTGGGCCTGAAAGGCTCGGACCGCATCCATCTCAAGCGCATCCTGAAGGAACTGGAGGCCGACGGCGCCATCCAGGGCCGCACCAAGCAGGGCTATATCAAACGCGGCGAACTGCCGGATGTCGGCATCATCGAGATTACCGGCACCGACGCGGACGGCGAAGTGCTGGCCCGACCCCTGGCCTGGGACAGCAACGAGACGCCGCCGATCATCTATGTCCTGCCGCCCAAGGATGGCGCCGCCCCCGGCCCCGGCGACCGCCTGCTGGCGCGGCTCGAGAAGCGAGGCGAATCCTATGAGGCCCGCATCATCCGGCGGCTGGAAACCGAAAAGGAAACCCGCCTGATCGGCGTGCTGCGCGACGCCCCCGCCACCGGCTGGCGGCTGGTGCCGATCAACAAGAAAGAGCGCACCGAATATGCGCTGGACAAGAATGACCTGAACGGCGCCAAGCATAATGAGCTGGTGGTGGCCGAACCCAAGCCCGGCCGCATCGCCGGATTTTCGCGGGTGAAGGTGGTCGAGCGCATCGGCTCGATGGACAGCCCCAAGACCATCAGCCTGATCGCCATTCACGACCATGGCATTCCCACCGTCTTTCCCGACGCCGTGATGGCAGAAGCCAGGGCGGCCCAGCCGATCGATCCGCGCGGAAGAACCGACCTGCGCGCCGTGCCGCTGGTGACGATTGACCCGCCCGACGCGCGCGACCATGACGATGCGATATGGGCCGGACCGGACGAGGACCCCGCCAATGAAGGCGGCCATGTCGTGCTGGTCGCCATCGCCGATGTCGCCCATTATGTCACGCCCGGTTCGGCGCTGGACAAGGAGGCGATTCTGCGCGGCAACAGCGTCTATTTCCCCGACCGGGTGGTGCCGATGCTGCCGGAGGAATTGTCGGCGGACCTGTGCTCGCTGAAGGAATGCGTCGACCGGCCCTGCCTGGTGGCGCGCATGGTGTTCGACAAGTCCGGGCGCAAGAAATCGCACAAATTCCTGCGGGCAGTGATGCGCAGCGCCGCAAGGCTGACCTATGCCCGCGCCCAGGCCGCGTTTGACGGCAATCCCGACGCCGATATCAACGCCATCGTGAAGAAGACACTGGCGGATGTGTGGGCGGCCTACCGCTCGCTGACCGTGGCCCGGACGCTGCGCGATCCGCTGGACCTGGATTTGCCCGAACGCCGGGTGATCCTGGGCGCCGACGGCAAGGTGGCTTCGATTGCGTACCGTGAACGCCTGGAATCCATGAAGCTGATCGAGGAATTCATGGTCCTGGCCAATGTCGCCGGCGCCGAGGCGCTGGAAAAGGCCAGGACGCCGCTGATCTATCGCGTCCATGACACGCCGACCAAGGAAAAGCTGTTCGCCTTTTCAGACTTCCTGCGCACGCTCAACATCACCTTCGCCAAGGGCCAGGTGATGCAGCCCGGTACCTTCAACCGCATCCTGTCCACCGCCAAGGGCACGCCGCACGAGGCGGTGATGAATGATGTGGTGCTGCGCAGCCAGGCCCGGGCGATCTATGACCCGGCCAATATCGGGCATTTCGGCTTGAACCTGGCCAAATATGCCCATTTCACTTCTCCCATCCGCCGCTATGCCGACCTGATCGTGCACCGCGCTTTGATCCGCGCCTTCGAGCTGGGCGACGGCGGATTGACCGACCGCGAGATGGCCAGCCTGGGCGGCGTCGCCGAACACATCACCATGACCGAGCGCCGCGCCATGGCGGCGGAACGCGATTCCACCGACCGCTATGTCGCCGCCTTCATGGAAGACCGCATCGGCCAGACCTTCGACGCCCGCGTTTCCGGCGTCACACGCTTCGGATTGTTCGTGCGGCTGGCGGACTGCGGCGCCGACGGCTTGATCCCCATCCGCAGCCTGGGCGCCGACTTTTTCCAGCATGACGAGAAGCGCCAGGCCCTGATCGGAAGCCGCACCCGCGTCAGCTATGGCATGGGCGATGTGCTGCAGGTCAAGCTGATGGAGGCCGCGCCCATCACCGGCGGCTTGCGATTCAGCCTGGCCGACGGGTCAGGCGACGCCCCCCGGCGCAGTGCCAGGCCGGGTGGCCCCAAGCCGGGCAAACGGCCCCAAAAGGGACGTTTCAAGCCAAAAAAGCGCTGATTTCCGCGATTTCCGGGCCAGCTTCTTGACAGGCAAGGCCGCTTTCGGCCATTACCCGCCTCTCCCGACCAGACTTTTTTGGAGCATGCCATGGCGAAGCCCACCACCGCGAAGATCCGCCTCAACAGCGAGTCCGGCACCGGCTTTTTCTATGTCACCAAGAAAAACACCCGCACCATGACCGAGAAATTCTCGATCAAGAAGTACGATCCGGTGCTGCGCAAGCATGTCGAGTTCAAGGAAGGCAAGATCAAGTAGCCATTGGCTGCCTGACGCTTTAGCCTTGCAGGCGTGCAACGCGCCCTGCAACGACTTTCCAGCGAGACATTCGACGTCCTGATTGTCGGCGGCGGCGCCACCGGCTGCTTCACAGCGCGTGACGCCAGCATGCGCGGCTTGAAGGTCGCGCTGGTCGAGGCGCGGGATTTCGCCTCCGCCACCAGCGCCCACAATTCCAAGCTGGCGCATGGCGGGCTGCGCTACCTGCGCAATTTCGAGTTCGGGCTGGTGCGCGAAAGCCTGCGCGAACGCCGGGGCCTGATGCGCATTGCCCCCCATCTGGTGCGGCCGCTGCCGTTTCTGCTGCCGCTGAACGGCGCCAGAACGATGGAGCGGTTGAAGCTGTCGGCAGGGCTGACGCTGTATGATCTTCTGTCCTATGACCGCAATCGCGGCATCACCGAACACCTGCCCGGCCATCGCTGGATCAACCGGCGCGACACGGCGGCGCGCGAGCCGGTGCTGGCGGGCGCCGCGCTGGAAGGCGCCTTCGAATATTACGATGCCCAGATGTATGCGCCCGAGCGCATCGCGCTGGAAAACCTGATCGACGCCGATGCCCATGGCGCGGCCATTGCCAATTATGTCTGCGCCGACCAGCTGCTGCTGAAGGGCGGCGGGATCGAAGGCGCCATGGTCCATGACGTGATGACCGGCGCGGTGTTCGATATCCGCGCCCGCACCGTGCTGGTGGCGGCGGGCCCCTGGGCCGATCTGTTCCTGGAACGCGCCACCGGGCACAAAGCCGCCCACAAACTGATCCGCTCCAAGGGCATTCACCTGCTGGTGCCGCAGATCAGCACCGCGGCCCTGACCATCGAGGCCGGCGACGGCCACCTGTTTGCCCTGCCCTGGCGCGGCCACACGCTGCTGGCGACCACCGACACGCCCTTCACCGGCGATCCCGCCACGGTGGCGGTGACCGAGGCCGACATCGAAGGCCTGCTCGCCATGTTTCGCCGTTACCTGCCGCTGGCCGGGCTGACGCGCGACAAGGTCGAATTCTTCTATGCCGGGCTGCGGCCATTGGTGAGCGATGGCGCAAAGGACAGCTACAATGTCAGCCGCCGCTCCGAGCTGGTGGATCACACCAGCGAAGGCATGCGCGGCGTGTTCTCCGCTTTGGGCGGAAAATGGACCACCTCGCGGCAATTGGCACAGACCGTCACCGATGCGCTGGTCAAGAAGCTGGGCGCCAAGGCCGCGCCCTGCGCCACCGCCACGACACCGCTTCCCGGAGGACGGTTCGACCGCTTCGACGAGCTGACGCGCGGCTTCCAGAAGGCCTATCCCGGCATCGGCTCGATGCGATCGATGGCGCACATGCTGGGGGCGCGCCTGCCGCTGGCGCTGAAGGGCGCCAAGATGACCGAGCTGGTGAGCTTGAACCAGAGCGGCGACACCATGGCCCAGGTGCTGCTGGCGCTGCGGGAGGAAATGGCGCTGACCCTGGAAGACATGGTGATGCGGCGCACCGGCATCGGCCAGTTCGGCCCGGCATCAGCCGATGTGATCAGCAAGGTCGCCGGCGTGATGGCGGCGCAACTGGGCTGGAACGCAGAAAAGACACAGCGCGAGATCAAGGGCCTGAACAAACTTTACCAGGTCGCGGCGGCATGACCGCCTTTGTCGTGTTCAATCCCAATTCCGCCGGCGGCCGCACGGGGCGCGACTGGCAGCAGATCGAAGCGGCGCTGGAGCGCGTCTTCCCGCTGATGAGCTTCTTCGTCACTTCGGCGCCGGGCCAGGCGGCCCATATGGTGCGCGACGCACTGCGCGACGGCCATATGGAAATCGTCGCCGTGGGCAGCGACGGCACCATCAACGAGGCGTTGAACGGCTTTTTCGAGCGCGGCCAGGCCGTGTCGCCGGATGCCGTGTTCAGTTTTGTCCATAACGGCAATGACGGCGCCTTGTGCCGCCGCTTCGGCATCGCGCCGGGCTGGCAGGCGGGCATCGCCCATCTGGGCAAGGCCCGGGTGCGCAAAGCCGATGTCGGGCGCGTCACCTGCCTCAGCGCCGATGGCCGTCCCGCGATCCGGCACTTTCTGGGTTCGGCCAGCATCGGGTTGAGCGCCGAGATTGCCCGGCGGATGGGCGCGGCCCGCATCGCCCGCCTGTTCGGGCATCGCTTCGCCCGCGCCCTGCATGCCGGGATTGCGCGGCTGGGCTGGCGGGCGCGGCGGGTGCGGCTGATCGCCGGGGACGCCGACGAGATTGCGGGCATCGCCAATGTCCGCCTGGCGCCGCGCGAGGGGGAATTCGACCTGGCGGTGCTGCAGGGCGGCCAGCCCCTGACCGGCGCGCCCCGCCTGATGCGCAGCGCCCGCCTGACCGCCGCCCCGACCCTGGACACCAGTGGCCGGGTGGCGGTGGAAACCGACGGCGAAAGCGCCGGCGTCCTGCCCGCCAGCTTCGAGATTCTGCCCGCCGCGCTCAATCTGCGGGCGTGAATTTCCGCTAATCTCGCCCCATGAACTTCGAGCCGATTCGCTGGAATGGACCGGGGCCGGCTGATGGCCTGCCGCAAGCGGGCTGGCGCTGGCTGACGCAGGCGCTGGAGATGCCGGCGCTGCTGGCGACCCCGGCGCGGCCGCTGCGCGACATCGCCCTGCCGCCGCCGCGCCTGACAGACGCGGCGCGCGACCGCTTCATCGCTTTGCTGGGCGCCCAACAGGTGTGCTGCGATCCCGCCACGCGGCTGGCCCATGGCGGCGACGGCATCATCGCGGTGTTGCGCAAGCGCATGGGGGAATTGCAGCAGCTTCCCGATGCCGTGCTTTGTCCCCGCACGGCGGACGATGTGCCCACGCTGCTTGCCGCTTGCGCGGAGCTGGGCGTCACCATCGGCGGCGGCGATGCCCGGCCCGGCGTGGCACTGGATCTGTCGAGACTGACGCGCATCACGCTGGATGCCGTGTCGGGGCTGGCCGAGGTCGAAGCGGGCATTGGCGCCGCGGAGCTGGCGCGGCAACTGGCGGCAGGAGGCATGGCGCTGGAGACACCCGATTTCACGGAACTGGGCGGTTTCATCATCGCCCATCGCGGCCTGCCCTGGCTTGCAGGGGTGCAGGCAGCAACGCCGCAGGGCATGACGGCGGCGCTGGGCGACCTGCTGGCCGGTTCGCGCGGCGCTTTTGGCATCATCACATCCGCGACCCTGCGGGTTCACGCCCTGGCGGCAACGCCGCAGCCTTGCCGCTATCTGTTTGCCGATTTCGCCGCCGGACTGGCCGCCATCCGCGAGGCCGTGAAAAGCGGCATCGGCATTTGCGGCCTGCGCCTGTGGGACGCAGGCGCGACACAATTCGCGCGCGGCCTGGCGCGCGCGGGCCAGGGCTTTGACCTGATGCGGCGGCTGCGCGACATCTATCTGGAGGTGCGCCGCTTCGATTCCCGCGCCTGTGACCTGTCGATCACATTTGCTGATGCGGCGGGGCGCAAGCGCTTTGACGTCCTGGTGCGGCGGCTGGGGGCGATGGCGCTGGGCGCGCAGGCGATAGCGGCGGATTTTGCGCCCTTGCTGGAACGCGGCGTCAATGCCGACACCCTCCAGGCCAGCGTTAGCTGGTCGCGCCTGCCCGCGCTCTACGCCGCCACGCGCCACGCGCTGGACCAGGCGATGCGCGCCCATGCTCCGCTGCCCGGCGCGCATGGACTGGTGCTGGCCCAGGTGAGCGGGGCGCGCGCCGACGGCGCCGACATCACCTTCACCTGCATCTATCCGCGCAAGCTGGATGATGCGCTGGCCCAGGCCCAGGCGATCCACCAGGCGGGACTGGACTGCGTCAGCCCCCCGCCGGATGCGCCCTCGCGCCTGGCGATGCGCGCGACCAAGCAGGCGCTGGATCCCGAGAATATCCTGGGGCCGCTCCTCTAGCGATTGTCAGGCCGCGTCCAGGGCGGCGCGCACGGCCTTGGCCGCCTGGGCGACGGCGTCGTGGGCCTGGGGCAGTATCGTCTGCAGGTAGATGAAGCAATGCACCATCTCGGGATAATCGGCGATGGTGACCTTCACCCCCGCTCCGCGCAGCTTTTCGGCATAGGCCAGGCCTTCGTCATGCAGCGGGTCATAGCCGCCCAGCATCACATAGGCGGGCGGCAGCCCGGCGAAATCCCTGGCGCGCAAGGGTGAGACGCGCGGCGAATTGCGGTCGGCATCCGGCGGCAGGTAAAGCGTGTTGAAATATTCGATGGCGCGGCGTTCCAGGAAATAGCCCACCGCGAATTCGTTCAGCGACGCGGTCTCGCCGCCCATCTGGGTGTTGGGGAACATCAGCAACTGGAAGGCCAGTCTCAGCCCGCCCTTTTCCTTGGCCAGCTGGGTGACGATGGCGGCCAGCATGCCCCCGGCGCTGTCGCCGCCCACCGCGATGCGCCCGGCATCCACGCCCAGGGCGCTGGCGTTCTGCTCGATCCACTGGGTCGCGGCCCAGGCATCATCGACGGCGGCGGGAAAGACATGTTCCGGCGCCAGGCGGTAATCGACCGCGATCACCTTGAAGCCGCCTTCCGCCGCGAACAGGCGGCACAGCCCGTCATGGCTGTCCAGGCTGCCGGCGACAAAGCCGCCGCCATGGAAATAGATCAAAGCGGGCAGCGGCCCCGCCGCCGCCACCGGCGCATAGGAGCGCGCGCGGATTTCGCCGCCGGAACCGGGAATGGTGAAATTGTCGATCCGTCCCACCGCCACATCCTTGGGGGCGGTCAGCTGCATCATGGCGGCGAAGGACTGGCGGGTGACGGCGGGCGGCACATCCCAGGCTTTGGGCCGCGGGATCGCGGCGGCCTTGTCGAGAAAGGCTTTCACCAGGGGATCAAGCGGCATGATGGGTCCGGGCGATGGCGCGCGCCCCAACCTAGCGCATTTTGCGCGGGATTTGGCTAGTGGATGGTAATGCGCGCACCCGGATCGACGCGCCCGGCATGGATATCGCCCAGCAGAACCAGCATCAGGAACCAGAACTGGGCGCGGGCATGGTTGCCTTCCGCTTCCAGGGTCATCACCGCCCGGCTGGCATAATCGGACGCGGCGGGGCCGTGTTCCAGTGCCAGGTCACCTGCAAGACGGTAAAGATCGCCGGTGGACATCGTCATGGACCCAGCATGGCAGGGGACAATGAAGGGGTTCTTAACCAGAGATTTTCGCAACAATTCCAGTGGCTTATTGATGAACTACACGCGGCTGCCGTGATTTGCTATAAACCCCGTCCCTTCGGCGTGGATTTTCCTGTGCACGGCAAAAGCATCCTTCTGGTCATCGGCGGCGGCATTGCCGCCTACAAGTCGCTGGAGCTTGTGCGCCGCCTGGCCGAACGCGGCGTCAAATGCCGCGCCATCCTGACCAGCGCGGGCGCGCAGTTCGTCACGCCGCTGTCGCTCGCCGCCCTGACCGGCGAAAAAGTATTCCAGGACCTGTTCAGCCTGAATGACGAGGCCGAGATGGGCCACATCGCGCTGTCGCGCAGCGCCGACCTTGTGGTGGTGGCGCCGGCCACCGCCGACCTGATGGCCAAGATGGGATGCGGACTGGCGGGTGACCTGGCCTCCACCATGCTTCTGGCCACCGACAAGACGGTCCTGATGGCGCCCGCCATGAATGTGCGCATGTGGGAAAGCCCGTCCGTGAAACGCAACCGGGCGCAACTGGAAAAGGACGGCGTGCTGTTCGTGGGACCGAATGACGGCGAAATGGCCTGCGGCGAGTTCGGACCGGGGCGCATGGCCGAGCCGCTGGAAATCATCGCCGCCATCGAGCGCGCCCTTGCGATCGATGGCCCCCTGAAGGGTGTGCGCGCGCTGGTGACGGCGGGGCCGACCCGCGAGCCGGTGGACCCGGTGCGCTTCCTGGCCAACCAGTCCAGCGGCAAGCAGGGCTACGCCATTGCCGATGCCCTGGCGCGGGCGGGGGCGCAGACGACCCTGATCAGCGGTCCCGTCGGCATTGCCGCCCCGCAAGGCGTCAAGCTGATGCGTGTCACCACGGCGCGCGAAATGCTGGCGGCCTGCGAAGCCTGCCTGCCCGCCGATGTGCTGGTGATGGCCGCTGCGGTGGCCGACTGGCGGCCCGACATCATCGCCAATTCCAAGATCAAGAAATCCGCCGCGCGCCCCCAGGATACGCGAAGCGCGGCCGAAGAAAACAGAGCGCCGCTGATCAAGCTGGTGGAAAATCCCGACATCCTGGCGACCCTGGCGGCGCATGCGGCGCGGCCCCGGCTGGTGATCGGCTTTGCCGCCGAAACCGACGAGGTCGTGCCCAATGCGGTGGCCAAGCGCGCCCGCAAGGGGGCCGACTGGATCATCGCCAATGACGTGTCAGGCGATGTGATGGGCGGCGACAGGAACCGCGTCCATCTGGTGAGCGCGGCGGGCGTGGAAGACTGGCCGGAAATGAGCAAGAGCGAGGTTGCGGCCCGGCTGGCCGGACGGATCGCCGACAAACTGAAGGGTGCGGCATGAGGGTTCTGATCAAGCGGCTGGCGCATGCGCACGACCTTGCCTTTCCGCGCTATGCCACCAAGGGCTCGGCGGGCATGGACTTGACGGCCGCCATTACGGACGACATCACGCTGTTGCCCGGCAAGCGCGTCGCCGTGCCCTGCGGCTTCGCGCTGGAGCTGCCGGACTATGCCGAGGCGCAGGTGCGCCCGCGCTCCGGCCTGGCGCTGAACAACGGTATCACCTGCCTCAACGCGCCCGGCACCATCGACAGCGACTATCGCGGCGAGGTCAAGGCCATCCTGATCAATCACGGCGAAGAAGCCTTCACCATCACGCGCGGCATGAAGATCGCCCAGATGGTGATCGCGCGCCACGAACAGGCCGTGCTGTTCGAAACCGACACGCTTTCGGACACCGGGCGCGGCGAAGGCGGCTTCGGTTCCACCGGCGTCAAGCCCGCATGCTGAAACTGTCGCGCAAGACCCTGTTGGCCCTGGAGGCGGTGATCGACATCGCCTTCAATGCCCGTCCCGAGCCGGTGCAGGCCAAGGAGATCACCGCGCGCCAGGGCGTGCCGCAGCGCTATCTGGAACAGGTGATGCAGCAACTGGTCCGGGCCGGAATCCTCAAGGGCGTGCGCGGTCCGCGCGGCGGCTACCGCCTGGCGCGGGAAAGGCGGCGCATTTCCGTCGGCGACGTGGTGCGGGTGGCCGAAAGCATCGAGGATGACGAGGAAAAACATTCCCCGCGCAGCGATCTGGGCCAGCGCATCGTCGCCCCCTTTGTCGTCACCCTGCAGGACGAACTGATGACCCGGCTGGATTCGGTGACCATTGAGGATCTTTGCCAGCGGGCGCGCAACCAGGGCGTCGAGGCGGGCGCCGTCGCCGCCGATTTCATGATTTAGAGGAGAGAAGCATGCAACAGGGCAAGCCGGGACGCGGGAAAATCTATGACTCCATCACCCAGACCATCGGCGACACGCCGCTGGTGCGGATGAACCGCATGCCCAAGGAAGCGGGCGCGGTGGCCGACATCCTGCTCAAGCTGGAATTCTTCAATCCGCTGTCGTCGGTGAAGGACCGCATCGGCGTCGCCATGATCGAGGCGATGGAAAAGCAGGGCATCATCACGCCCGGCAAGACCGTGCTGATTGAGCCGACCAGCGGCAATACCGGCATCGCGCTGGCCTTTGTCGCCGCCGCCAAGGGCTACAAGCTGATCCTGGTGATGCCCGAATCCATGTCGCTGGAGCGGCGCAAGATGCTGATGATCCTGGGGGCGCAGATCGAACTGACCGAAGCCGCCAAGGGCATGAAGGGCGCCATCGCCCGCGCCCATGAGCTGGCAGAGGCCCATCCCGGTTCGGTGATCCCGCAGCAGTTCGAAAATCCCGCCAATCCGGAAATCCACCGCACCACCACGGCGGAGGAAATCTGGAACGACACCGAGGGCAAGGTGGACATCGTGATCAGCGGCGTCGGCACCGGCGGCACCATCACCGGCATCGGCCAGGTGCTGAAGGCCAGAAAGCCCGGCGTGCAGATGATTGCGCTGGAACCGGAAGACAGCCCGGTCCTGTCGGGCGGCGCACCCGGCCCGCACAAGATCCAGGGCATCGGCGCGGGCTTCGTGCCGGCCATCCTGGACCGCAAGGTGATTGACGAGGTCATCACCATTTCGAACGAAACCGCGCTGGAGACGGCGCGGCGGGCGGCGCGGGAGGAAGGCATTCCGGTCGGCATCTCGTCGGGCGCGGCCATTGCGGCGGCGCTGGAAGTGGGCGCCCGGCCGGAAAATGAAGGCAAGACCATCGTGGCCATCATTCCCAGCTTTGCGGAACGCTATCTGTCAACGGCGCTGTTCGAGGGGTTATGAGCGGTCTGTCATTTTGCTTGGCAAAATGACAGACGAAATGGTCCAGCGGACCATTTCGAGCGCATAACGCCGCGAGCTTGGGCGAGCGGCGGGCGATTGCCCGGCGAACGCCGCGAGCCCAAGCGAGCGGCGGGCATCGTTTACAGAACTTTCAAAATATCAGGCCGGTCGGTGCAGAGCGCATCCAGGCCCGCCAGCCGCCGCATTTCTGCCGGGTCATTGACCGTCCAGGCCCCGACTTTCAGGCCGCGTGACCGCGCATAGGCGACAGCGTCCGGCGCGGCGTCAGGAAAGTTGGGGAACCAGCCCTGCCCGCCCGCCGCCGCGATCAGGTCAATCACCGGCCGGGCATCGCCCTTCAGCCTATCGGTGGTGAACCAGCACACCCCGCCCAATTCGATAATCCGCGCCAGCGCCCGCCAGTCAAAGCCGACATAGATCGCGCCCTGCCCCGCCACGGCGAAGGCGGCGTCGGCCAGGGCGCGCGGATCAGCGCTGTCGGTGCTGGTGTCGCATTTCAGTTCCACCATGAGACGGAAACCGGGCGATGCCAGCGCCGCCACCTCCGCCAATGTCGGCACCGGCGCGCCATCCACCGGCGTCACCAGCGGATGGTTCGCGGCATAGGCGCTGCCCGGCTGGGGGCTCCCCACATCGAAACGGCGCAGTTCGGTCAGGGTCAGATCCTTGATGCGCGGGCCGGGCTGGGTCAGCCAGACGCCATCCTTGCGCGCCACGCCCGCCATCAGGCGGAAATCATGATGCACCACCGCCACGCCATCGGCGCAAAGCTGGACGTCCAGTTCCGCGCCATCCGCACCCAATGACATGGCACGCCCGAACGCCGTCAGCGTATTCTCCGGCATCAGCGCCGCGCCGCCGCGATGGGCGATGTTCCAGGCCCGCATGGCTTTTTATACAGCCCCGGCACGCGCCCGTGCTAGGACCCGCGCATGATCGACCATCTTGCCGATCCCGGGCCTGTGATTCCCGCCCGCCGCCATCATGCCTGGCGGCTGGAGGCGAAGGAATTGCTGCGCCTGGCGGTGCCGCTGGCCGCCACCCAGCTGGCGCAGATGATCATCCTGGCCACCGACACGGTGATGCTGGGCCATTTCAGCAAGCAGGCGCTGGCGGCGGCGGCGATCGGCAACACCCTCTATTTCCTCACCTGGCTGATGGGCAGCGGCGTACCGATGGCGGTGTCGCCGGTGATCGCCCATATCCAGGGCAGACATGGAGCCTCGGCCAGGGAAAATGCGACGCGGCGGCGCAATAATACGCAATCAGACGCGGAGAATTTTCCCGTCCGGCCGCGCGACCAAAGAGATGTGCGCATCGCGGTGCGCATGGGGCTGTGGACTGCGGTGCTGACATCGCTGCCGCTGCTCTGCGCCCTGGCCTTCGCCCGCCCGGTGCTGCTGTTCCTGCACCAGGAGCCGGCGCTGGCCGACGGCGCGGCGCGTTTCGTGATGGGCATTGCCTGGGGCCTGCCCTTCGCGCTGGGCTTTCAGGTCCTGCGCAGTTTCTCCACCGCCTTGTCGCGCGCCGTTCCGCCGCTGGTGGTGATCGTGCTGGCGATCCTGTGGAACGCGGCCTTCGACTATGCCCTGATCTTCGGGCATTTCGGCCTGCCGCAGATGGGCCTTTTGGGGGCCGGCATCGCCAGCGCCAGCTCCAACATTTTCAGCTTCCTGGCAATGCTGGCTTTCGCGCTGGGGGCGCCGGCGCTGGCGCGCTACCGCATCCTGCACCGCCTCTGGCAGCCGCACTGGAAAAGCCTGGCCGATCTGATGCGGCTGGGCCTTCCCATCGGCCTGACCATGGTGTTCGAACTGGCGCTGTTCAACGCCGCCACCCTGGTGATGGGCACCTTCGGCATCAGCGCGCTGGCCGCGCATCAGATCGCCATCACCATTCCGTCGCTGACCTTCATGATCCCGCTGGGGATCGGGCTGGCGGCGACGGTGCGCGTCGGCCTGGCGGCGGGCGCGGGCGACCGCATTGCCGCGCGCCGGGCCGGCTTCACCGCCATTGCGATGGCCGCCCTCTTCATGTGCGCCATGGCGCTGGTGCTGCTCTTGTGGCCGCGCCAGATCGCGTCGCTGTGGCTGCCCGACATTCCGGCCAATGAAGATGTGCTGGCGCTGGCGGTCGTCTTCCTGCATGTCGCCGCCGCTTTCCAGCTGATGGACGGCATCCAGGTCTCGGCCTCGCTGAGCCTGCGGGGCCTGAAGGATGCGCATGGCCCCATGTGGCTGGCAGGCGCCAGCTATTGGCTGGCGGGGGCGCCGATGTGCGTGTGGCTGGCCTTCGGGCTGGGGATGAAGGGACTTGGCGTCTGGCTGGGCCTGGCCTTTGGGTTGACGGTGGCGGCGCTGACGCTCACCACCCGTTTCGTGCTGCTGTCAAAAAAGCCGCTGCAGCGCGAATAAAAGCGCCACGGCGATCACCACCAGCACCGCGACCAGGGCGATGCGCGCCGGGCGGGAACGGCGCTCCTGTTCCGCTGCGATCTGCAAGGCGGTGTCGGGGTGCAGCCGCACGCCGCCTTCGGCCACCATCTGAGACAGTTCCTCGGCATTCCTCACCAGTTGCGGCAGGTCCTGGGCCAGCTTGCCCAGCGCGCCGAAAGTCTCGCCGGCGCGGGTCATCACCGCTTGCGGACCCATATTGTCCTGCACCCAGGTCTCGGCGACGGGGCGCGCCGCTTCCCAGATGTCGAAATCAGGGTCCAGGCCCCGGCAGACGCCTTCCACCACCACCATGGTCTTCTGCAGCAGCAAAAGCTGGGGCTGGGCCTGCATGTCGAAGCGGCGGGTGGTTTCGAACAACTGCCCCAGCAGCCGGGCGATGGAGACGTCGCGGGCGGTGCGGCCGAAGATCGGCTCACCCACCGCGCGCAGCGCCTGGGCGAAGGTCTCAATCGGATGGTGCGGCGGCACGAAGGAAAATTCGTAATGCAGCGCCGCCACGCGGTCATAATCGCGCTGCAGGAAACCCGCCAGGGTGCCGGCCATGAAGCGGCGCATCCCGGCATCCAGCCGCCCCATGATGCCGAAATCCACCGCCACCAGCCGGCCCTGGCTGTCGAGGAACAGGTTGCCCGGATGCATGTCGGCATGGAAGAAGCCGTCGCGCAGCGCCTGGGTCAAAAAGCTGCGCATCACCAGCACGGCCACAGCCCGCGGATCGCGCCCGGCGGCGGCGATGGCGGCGGTGTCGCGCAGGGGAATGCCGTCAATCCATTCACTGGTCAGGACGGACTGGGCGGTGCGCGTCCAGTCGATATGGGGCACGCGGAATTCGCTTTCGCCCCGGGTGCGCTCATAAAGCTCGGATGCGGCGGCGGCTTCCATGCGCAAATCCAGCTCCAGGGTGACGCTTTCCGCCAGCGTCGCCACCAGCGCGACAAAGCGCAGGCGGCGGGCTTCCGCCGACCAGTTTTCCGCAATGCGGGCGAACAGGGCGAAGGCGTCCAGGTCGCGGGCGAATTGTTCGCGCACGCCTGGCCGCAGCACCTTCACTGCCACCCGCACCGGCGGGTCGTCGGATGTTTGGGCGCGGTGCACCTGGGCGATCGAGGCGGCCGCCAAAGCGGCGCCGAAGCTGGAGAACAGCGCCTCCACCGGCTTGCCGAAGGCGCGGGCGATTTCCGCGCGGGCGGCGGTTTCGGGGAATGGCGGCAAGCGGTCCTGCAGGTGCTCCAGCGACACCGCCACGCCCTCGCCGACAATATCGGGCCGGGTCGCCAGCATCTGGCCCAGCTTGATATAGGCCGGCCCCAGTTTCTCCAGCGCCCGCGCCAGCCGCGCGCCGGCATCGGGGCGGTGATTGCGGAAGGCCAGTGCCGGCGGCGCCAGCAAAAAGGCGGCATGCAGCAACCGAAGAATGCGCATCTAGAGCCGCCAGGCGGAATGCATGGCGGCAATGCCGCCCGACAGGTTGCGCACCTTCACCTGTTCCAGCCCGGCATCGGCGATCATCTGGGCGAACTTGGCCTGGGGCGGGAAGCGGCGGATGCTTTCGGCCAGGTAGCGATAGCTGTCCTCGTCCTTGGCCACCATGCCGCCGATCTTGGGCAGCAGCTTGAATGAATAGGCGTCGTAGAGCGTATCCAGCCCCGGCACTTCCACCTTGGAGAATTCCAGGCACAGGAAGCGCCCGCCCGGCTTCAGCACGCGCTTCGCTTCGGCCAGGGCAACGTCGATGTGCGTTACGTTGCGGATGCCGAAAGCAATCGTGTAGGCGTCGAAGCTGGCATCGGGGAACGGCAGGCTCTCGGCATTGCCGCAGACCCATTCGATCGCCGTCTCGCCCTTTTCCCCGGCGCGGCGCACGCCCTCACCCAGCATTTGGGCATTGATGTCGCAGACCGTGACTTGCGCCTCGCCGCCCCGGCTGCGCGCCATGTCGACGATGCGAAAGGCGATGTCGCCGGTGCCGCCGGCCACGTCCAGCGTCTTCCAGCCGGGCTGCGGGTTCAGCCATTCCACCATGGCGTCCTTCCAGATGCGGTGGACGCCGGCGCTCATGAGGTCGTTCATCAGGTCATAGCGTGCCGCGACCGAGGAGAAGACCCCTTTC
>DASZQW010000037.1:0-12617 GCA_035549455.1 Rhizomicrobium sp.
CTTGGTCTCATACTCGACATGCGCCGTCGAAATGGTGATGCCGCGCGCCTTTTCTTCCGGCGCCTTGTCGATCTGGTCATAGGCCGTGAACGTCGCACCGCCCGTCTCCGCCAGCACCTTGGTGATCGCCGCCGTCAGCGACGTCTTGCCATGGTCGACATGGCCAATCGTGCCGATGTTGCAGTGCGGCTTGTTACGTTCAAACTTTGCTTTCGCCATTTTGGTTCTCCGAAAATCTCGATTAGGCGTATTTGGCTTTGACTTCGTCCGCGATGGCCTGCGGCACCTGTTCGTAATGGTCGAACTGCATCGAATACTGCGCCCGTCCCTGGGACATCGATCGCAGCGTGTTGATGTAGCCGAACATGTTGGCCAGCGGCACCATGGCGGTGACGACCTGGGCATTGCCGCGACTGTCGGTGCCCTGCACCTGGCCGCGGCGGCTGTTGAGGTCGCCGATCACGCCCCCGAGGAAATCCTCAGGCGTCACGACTTCGACCTTCATCACCGGCTCCAGCAGCTTGACCGCGCCCTTGGAGGCCAGTTCGCGGAACGCCGCGCGGGCGGCGATGTCGAAGGTCAGGGCGTTGGAGTCGACTTCGTGATACTTGCCGTCGACCAGCTTGGCCTTGAAGTCGATCACCGGGAAGCCGGCCAGCAGGCCCGATTCCTTCTGCGCCTTCAGGCCCTTTTCCACCGCCGGAATGAATTCCTTCGGGATGGCGCCGCCAACGACGTCGTTCTCGAACACGAAGCCCGAACCAGGCTCCAGCGGTTCGAACTCGATGGTCACTTCGGCGAACTGGCCCGAACCGCCGGTCTGCTTCTTGTGGGTGTATTTGATGGTCAGCGGCTTGGAGAGCGTCTCGCGATAGGCCACCTGCGGCGCGCCGACATTGGCATCGACCTTGTAGGTGCGGCGCAGGATATCGACTTTGATTTCCAGATGCAGTTCGCCCATGCCCTTGAGGATGGTCTGGCCGCTTTCCTGGTCGGTGGAAACGCGGAAGGACGGATCTTCCTGGGCCAGGCGCACCAGCGCCATGCCCATCTTTTCCTGGTCGGCCTTGGTCTTGGGTTCGATCGCGACCTCGATGACCGGATCGGGGAATTCCATCTTTTCCAGGATCACCGGATTGTTGGGATCGCACAGCGTCTCGCCGGTGGTGGTCAGCTTGAGGCCCGCGAAAGCAACGATGTCGCCCGCATTGGCTTCCTTGACGTCTTCGCGGCTGTTGGCATGCATCAAGAGCATGCGCCCCACCCGCTCGGTCTTGTCCTTCACCGAATTCAGCACGCCGGTGCCCGAGGTGACGGTGCCCGAATAGACGCGCACGAAGGTGATGGAGCCGACAAAGGGGTCGTCCATGATCTTGAAGGCCAGGCCGGCGAAGGGCGCCTTGTCATCGGGCGGACGCGGCACTTCCTTGTCGGTGCCGGGCACAATGCCGGTCAGCGGCGGAATGTCGAGCGGCGACGGCAGATAGGCGACGACGGCGTCGAGCAGCGGCTGCACGCCCTTGTTCTTGAAGGCGGAACCGCACATCACCGGCACGAAATGGAAGCTGTTGGTGCCCTTGCGGATGCACTTCTGCAGGTCTTCAAAGGACGGCTCCTTGCCGCCCTCGAGATAGGCTTCCATCAGCGCGTCGTCTTCCTCGACCGCCATTTCCACCAGCGCGGCGCGCAGCTCGTCGCACTTGTCCTTGTATTCGGCCGGAATCTCTATCTCGTCGAACTTCGCGCCCAGCTGTTCATCGTGC
This sequence comes from Rhizomicrobium sp., assembly GCA_035549455.1. Classification (GTDB taxonomy): domain Bacteria; phylum Pseudomonadota; class Alphaproteobacteria; order Micropepsales; family Micropepsaceae; genus Rhizomicrobium. The sequence continues at coordinate 1,764 of DASZQW010000037.1, forward strand.
CAGACCAGGGCCTTCATCTTGACGATGTCGATGATGCCCTTGAAATCGGCTTCGCCGCCGATCGGCCAGGTGATGACCATCGGGCGGGTGCCCAAGCGGTCAATCATCATGTCGATGCAGCGCTGGAAGTCGGCGCCGGTGCGATCCATCTTGTTGACGAAGCAGATGCGCGGCACGTGATACTTGTCGGCCTGGCGCCACACGGTCTCGGACTGGGGCTCGACGCCGGCGACGGCGTCGAACACCGCAACGGCGCCGTCCAGCACCCGCATCGAGCGCTCGACCTCGATCGTGAAGTCGACATGGCCGGGCGTATCAATGATGTTGATGCGGTGTTCTTTCCAGTAGCAGGTCGTCGCGGCCGACGTGATGGTGATGCCGCGTTCCTGTTCCTGCTCCATGAAGTCCATGGTGGCGGCGCCGTCATGGACTTCGCCGATCTTATGGGACTTGCCGGTGTAATAGAGAATGCGCTCGGTCGTTGTCGTCTTGCCAGCGTCAATGTGCGCGGCAATGCCGATGTTCCGGTACATGCTCAGGGGCGTGGTGCGGGCCATGGGGCTTGTTCCGGGTTACCAGCGATAATGCGAGAAGGCGCGGTTGGCGTCGGCCATCTTGTGGGTGTCTTCGCGCTTCTTGACGGCGCTGCCGCGATTGTTGGCGGCGTCCATCAGTTCGCCCGACAGGCGGCCCTGCATGGTGGGCTCGTTGCGGCCGCGCGCGGCGGTAATCAGCCAGCGGATGGCCAGGGCGCGGCTGCGGTCGGTGCGCACTTCGACCGGCACCTGATAGGTGGCGCCGCCGACGCGGCGGGAACGGACTTCCAGCGCGGGCGACACGTTGCGCAGCGCTTCGTGGAAAACGACCAGCGGATCCTGCTTGGTCTTGGTGGCGATGGTCTCGAAGGCGCCATAGATGATGCCTTCGGCGGCGGATTTCTTGCCGTCATACATCAGGGAGTTCATGAACTTGGCGAGGACGAGATCGCCAAACTTGGCGTCCGGGTTGATTTCGCGGCGTTCGGCGCGGTGGCGGCGGGACATATCTGCTCTCCTTACTTCGGACGCTTGGCGCCGTAGAGCGAACGGCGCTTCTTGCGGTCCTTGACGCCCTGGGTATCGAGCACGCCGCGGATGATGTGATAGCGCACGCCCGGAAGATCCTTGACGCGGCCGCCGCGGATCAGGACGACGCTGTGCTCCTGCAGGTTATGGCCTTCGCCGGGGATGTAGGTCAGCGCTTCGAAGCCGTTGGTCAGGCGCACCTTGGCGACCTTGCGCAGCGCGGAGTTCGGCTTCTTCGGCGTCGTGGTATAGACGCGGGTGCAGACGGCGCGCTTTTGCGGGCACTGCTGCAGGGCCGGAACCTTGTTGCGCTTCGGCTTGACGCCGCGCGGCTTGCGAATGAGCTGATTGACTGTCGGCATTCCCACTTTCCTCTTTCACCGCCGTCTCCGACGGGTGTCGCCCGCGCGTCCGCGGATTGACGAAAAACAAAAACCGGACGCGGGAGACTTTCCCGATCCGAAGTTGCGGAGGACTGAGGGACAGGCCCTGAGTCGCGCGTTTAAGCTCTTTAAACTGGCTTCCCAACAGCGTTTTTCGCGATTTTCCGCGAGACAGCCTGCCCTGGAAGGTGGCGGCTTATACCCAGCAGGGTCCGGGGGGTCAACAGGCAAAAATCCCGGCTTTTCCCGGCTTCCACCCGGCCAAATGTTTACATGTGCAACACCGTGCCCGATTGCGGGCGGGCCGCAAATCGCTTACTCGTTACCCGATCAAGCAAGAGCGGTCGTTCATGCCCCGTCGGGTAGTACCCATACAAAATGCCGGACAAATTGCCGGACAAGTTGTCAATGCCCGCAAATGGGTGACGCTGGCGATTGCGCTGGCCTTTTTCCTCCAGGGCTTCGCGATCCAGACCCATATCCACGGCGCTGGCGCACCGGCCCCCGCCAAGACGGTCAGCTACCGCGCCCCCGGGCCCACGCCACTCAAGGGCCAGGACACCAACGACCAGTGCCGTCTGTGCCACGAATTGTTGTATTCCGGTAGTTTCATCACCCCGTCGGCCTTGGCCGTTCCGGCCGGCCATGCCTTCATTCTGGCGGTCTATTCCGCCATCGCCCTGGCGGCCCCTGCTCCGGCGGCCTCCTTCGCCTGGCAAGGCCGCGCGCCCCCGCGCCACTGACCTCCTGATTCCGCGCGGCCGACCCCGGCCGCTTTCGCGCGCCTGTCCGGCGCGCCTTCCCCATTTCGGAGTAGCTCATGTTTCGTACCTATTTGCTTTTGGGCGCGGCGGGCATTGCCCTGGCAACCGTGTCCGCGCGCGCGCAGGAAAGCACCGAATCCATCACCGTCACGGCGCAGAAGCTGGCGCAAGCCCGCAACGGCATCCAGACCCAGACCGGCGCCTCGACCTTCACCGTCACCGCCAAGGACATCCAGGCCCAGCCGGGCGGCGACAATGCCGCGCTCAATTCGGTGGTGCTGCAGATGCCCGGCGTGGCGCAGGATTCGTTCGGCCAGCTGCATATCCGCGGCGAGCATAACGGCCTGCAATACCGGCTGAATGGTATCATCCTGCCGGAAGGCATTTCGGTATTCGGCCAGACCCTGGACCCGCGGCTGGCGGAATCGGTGCGGCTGATCACCGGCGCCCTGCCCGCCGAATACGGGCTTCGCACCGCCGGCATCGTCGATATCCAGACCAAGACCGGCGTGTTCGAGGATGGCGGCGCGATCAGCCTGTATGGCGGCAGCCATTCCACTCTGTCGCCCTCCATCGCCTATGGCGGCTCGTCGGGCCATTTCAACTATTTCGTCTCGGGCGACTACACCACCAACACGCTGGGCATTGAATCGCCGGACGGCTCCAGCAATCCGCAGCACGACCGCACCCAGCAGTGGCACGGTTTCGCCTATCTGCAGGACATACTGGACGCCAATTCCAGCCTGTCGGCGGTGGTGGGCACCTCCAACGCGATCTTCCAGATTCCCAATCGCGTCGGGGTTCAGCCTGCCGGGCTGGACGGGATTGTCGGCCTGGGGCCGCAGGATTCCGGCAGTGGCGATTTCGTGCTGAATGCCAATGGCGCGACGGGTTTCCCATCGGAAAATCTGGATGAGCGCCAGCGCGAAATCACCCATTACAGCATTCTCAGCTATCTGCATTCGGCGGGATCGCTGGATTATCAGGTCTCGGCATTCGGGCGCTATTCCAGCCTGTTCTTCACGCCGGGCAACAATGTCGGCGACATTCTGTTCAACGGCCTGGCCCAGACCGCCTATAAGCGCGATGTGGCTTATGGCCTTCAGGCCGAAGGCGCCTGGCGTGCCTTTACCGGCCACACCATCCGCTTTGGCGTACTCTACCAGGCCGACGATACGCTGTCGCGCACGTCATCTGTGGTGCTGGCGACGGCGGACCAGGGCCTGGGCAATCCCAACCCCAACATGGGATGCAACACCGCGCCTGACCCTGTGGCGGGGCCGCTGACCTGCCAGACTTCGGCCACGCCGCTGACCATTCCCGACAATGGCAGCAAGCACGGCTACAGCTATTCGCTGTATGTGCAGGACGAATGGAAGGTGGCGGAGAATCTGACGGTCAATTACGGCCTGCGCTATGACGCCTTTGCCGCCTATGACAAGGAGAACCAGCTCAGTCCGCGCGTCAATGGCGTCTGGACGCCGACCGACACCACCACGATCCATGCCGGCTATGCCCGCTATTTCTCGCCGCCGCCTTTCGAGCTGGTGGCGTCGAATGACGTGGCGCTGCTTGACAACACCACCTCGGCCGGTGGCGGCGGGACCAACGACACGCCCAAGGCAGAGCGTGCCGATTATTTCGATCTGGGCATGGAACAGAAGTTCTTCGACCATTGGACCGTCGGGCTGGACAGTTTCTACAAGATGTCGAAGAACCTGATTGATGAAGGCCAGTTCGGCGCCCCGATCATCCTGACGCCGTTCAACTACGCCAAGGGCCGCCAGTATGGCGGGGAACTGACTGTCAACTACACCAATGGCGATTTCACCGGCTATGTGAACGCTTCCTATGAGCGGGCGGTGGGCAAGAACATCAATTCCAGCCAGTTCCAGTTCGATCCGGGCGACCTGACCTATATCACCGCCAACTACATCCCCCTGGATCATCAGCAGCTGGGATCGGTATCGGCGGGCACCTCCTACAACTGGGACGGCACCAAGCTGTCGGCGGATCTGCTGTATGGCACGGGCCTGCGGCGGGACGGCGCGACGCCCAATGGCAACCATGTGCCGGACTATGTCACGGTCAATGTCGGGATCAGCCGGGAGTTTTCGGTTTTGGGCGACAAGGGCGTGACGGCGCGCTTCGACATTCTGAACCTGCTGGACGAGGTCTATACCATTCGCGACGGCACCGGGGTGGGCGTGGGCGCGCCGCAATATGGCGCGCGGCGCGGCTTCTTCTTCGGGCTGTCGCAGGCGCTCTGACCCCCCTCCCCCTATGCGCCCGCGCGCATGAGGGGGAGGCGCTTGCCTCATCCAAACAGGTCGAAGCTGGTGCCCGCGACCCGGGCTTCATGTTCCAGCAGCTTGCGCTTGAGCGGCAGGCCGCCGCCATAGCCGACCAGCTTTCCGTCCGCCCCGATCACCCGGTGACAGGGGATGATGAGCGCGATGGGATTGGCGTGGTTGGCGCGGCCGATGGCGCGGGCCGCGCCCGGCCGGCCGATGGCTTTGGCCACCGCGCCATAGGATGTCGTGGCGCCAAACGGAATGTCGCGCAGCGCCCGCCACACCCGCATCTCGAATTCCGCGCCCTGCGGCGCCAGTTCCAGTTCGAAGTCGCGGCGCTTGCCGCCCGCATATTCGCCGACCTGGCGCTGCACCTCGGTCAGCTTGCGCGAATTATTCTCGGCATCGGGATCGACACGGGCGGCGTTGGCGGCGCTGAGGTGCAAGCGCAGCAGCCGGCCCTCCTCGTCCACCCAGGCGGCGAATTTGCGAAACGGCGAGTCGATCAGGCTCCAGTAACGCTTCATGCGGCGTCCTTAAGCGAGGTCCACAGATGCATGGTGGCCAGGCTGCGGTGCGGCGCGAACGCCGCCATCAGCCGCGCCGTCTGGTCCGCATCGGGGCGTTCGTCCAGCCTGTGCAGCTTCTGCAGCGCCGCCGCCAAAGCGGCGTCGCCCACAGGCGCCGCGTCGGCAAAGCCGCCGCGCATCAGCACATAGCGCGCCGTCCAGATGCCGATGCCGCGCTGGGCGGTCAGCGCCTTTTGGGCGGCGACGGCCGAACCGTCGCCCAGCTTTTCGATGTCGAGCTTGCCCGTGACAATGGCCTGGGCCGCGTCAATCAGATAGCGCGCCTTGGCGCGGGAATAGCGGCGGCGGTTCAGATCGGCCCCGTCCAGGGCGGCCACCGCCTGCGGCGTGGGATGGGCGCGCATATGGCCGATCTTCTCGCCCGCCAGATTGACCATTTCGGTGCGCAGGGAGGAAGCGAACTTGACGTTGATCTGCTGGCCGATAATGCCCCAGCACAGGGCGTCGAAGCCGGTGGGCAGCAGCGGCATGCGCAGGCCACGGCGTGGGTTCACAAAGGCGGCGTGGCGGGTCTCGAACGGACTGACATCATTGGTCAGCGCCAGCATCTTCACGGCGGCGGCATGAAGCGCCGCCATCGCATCCCGGCCCAATTTCGCATCCGCATGCACCGTGACCCAGGCCTGGCGCGGTTCGATGGCGATTTCCAGCACCGCCGGTCCGTCGGGGGTGTGCAGCGCCTTCCAGATGCGATTTCCTTCGCTGCGCTCACTGAGGCTTTGCGGATCGCGGCCGTGATAGCCCAGGATTTCCTTCGCCCGGTACCCGGCGGGCAGATGCAGCAGGAAGACGCGGCCGCCGTCCAAAGCGCGATAGGCGCCCGGCGTCATCCGCATGATATTCAGGAACTGGCGGTGGAAGACGGATTCGGATTCGAACCCGGCGCCGAAACCGATTTCCGCCACTTTGTCGCGGCCCGTCAGCAATTCCGCTGCCGCCTGGCGCACCCGCTGGCGGCGCAGCCACTGGGCGGGGGCGAGATGGGCATGGTCGCGCATCAGGTCGCCCAGCTTGGTCAGGCTGACGCCCGCCGCCTTTGCCAGCGCCGAGGCGTCGGCAAAGGCGTGCGGCGCGGCGGTGACGCGCGACGCCAGGCCGGTGAACAGAGCGACATTCTCATCCTCGCCTTTGTAGTAAAGATCGGGGCGACAGCGCTTGCAGGCGCGCAGGCCGGCGGCTTTTGCCTCGGCTTCGGTGGTGAAGAGCCGCACATTTTCCGGCCTGGGCGGGCGGGCGGCGCAGGACGGCAGACAGTAAATGCCGGTGGTCATCACCCCCAGGATGAACTTGCCGTCGAACTTGCCTTTGCGCGCCTCGGCGCGGTCCCAGGACAGGGGTTCGGGGAGCTTCATCCCTGTCCCCCCATTTGCGCGGGCAAAAGCGAGGAAAGGCGCGGGCGTTTCGGGACAAATTTTCCCACCCCCCTCCCCTTATACACCTGTGTCGCCATGCACTTCATTTCCAAAGCCTAACTCCGATATAGGGTGCGTGCCTCCTGTTTTCACCGTTGGATGTTGGGGTAGGATGAAGCGGGGCAACTAAGGACCGGGCTAATGGATCGTACTGCGGTCAGGGACTTGGTCGAGGATTACTACCGTACACTGATACCTGCGATGCAAACTGGCGGGATTTCCGCCTTCAATGACGTCAGTTCACGTTTTGAAGAGCGGATAAGACAGACCGCCGCTCTGATGCCTCCTCTAGAATCCGCATCTTTCAGTCAGATCGTTGATGCCGAACGCGAACGTCTCATGGCGGATTATCAAACTGACCCAATCGCGCTCAAGAGGCGTTTAGGCATATCATTGGGTGTTGACGCACCTCACGCGCGCACAAGCTACGGATCATCTGGTGGTGATTTGGGCAATCTCGTGGTGAGAACAGCCGTCAGGGCAACAATTTGGGAAAGCATTTGGGCGTTGTTCCGGGTGTTCCGATAGAAGCAGCCTAAACTGCGGCGAAGCGGTCATCGCCGAGTAGCCTCCTTTCTAAGGCCGGATTCCCGCTTACGCGGGAATGACAAGAAAAAGGGCCGGTGTCGCCACCGCCCATGATTATTTTCTCTAGCTTGGTCCCCTTCCCTCGCCTCGCTTCGCGAGGCTCGCCGGGAATGACCAGAAAGGAAAGCACAGGCCCGCCTCCCCTTCGCGTGCGAAGCACGCAGGAAGGGGAGGTGCCCGTAGCTGGCCAGGCGCGAAGCGCCGGTTAAGCCAGCGAAGGGCGGAGGGGGTCAAAGAAAAAAGGCCGCCGGACGAGAAATCCGGCGGCCTGAACTTTGTACTGGAAAACGCCGCTATTCGGCGGCCGGCGCGGCCACCGGGGCTTCCAGCTGGGCGATCGGGGTGTTGGCCTCATCATGCTCGGCCTGGATCGCACGATCGCGTTCGGTGGCGATGTGGCGCAGCCGCGCGATGGCGCCGCCGGTGCCGGCCGGAATGAGACGTCCGACAATGACGTTCTCCTTCAGGCCTTCCAGCATGTCGACCTTGCCATTGACCGCCGCGTCGGTGAGGACGCGGGTGGTCTCCTGGAACGACGCCGCCGAGAATACCGAGCGCGTCTGCAACGACGCCTTGGTGATGCCCAAGAGGATGGCGCGGCCTTCGGCGGGCTTGAGCCCCTCGTCCGTCGCCTTCTTGTTGGCGGCTTCCAGCTCGCTGGCGTCAACATGTTCGCCGGCAATAAGCGTGGTCTCGCCGCCCTCGGTGATTTCCAGCTTCTGCATCATCTGGCGGCAGATCACCTCGATATGCTTGTCGTTGATCTTCACGCCCTGCAGACGATAGACATCCTGGATTTCCTTGACGAGATAGATCGCCAGTTCTTCCATGCCCTTGATGCGCAGGATGTCGTGCGGCGAGGGATTGCCTTCGACGATATAGTCGCCCTTTTCCACATAATCGCCTTCGCGCACGCTGATATGGCGGCCCTTGGGGATCAGATACTCGCTCGGCTCCAGCTTGTCGGACTTGGGCTTGACGATGACGCGGCGCTTGTTCTTGTAGTCCTTGCCGAACTCGACAAAGCCGTCGGTCTCGGCCAGCACGGCCGCTTCCTTGGGCTTGCGGGCTTCAAACAGTTCCGCCACGCGCGGCAGGCCGCCGGTGATGTCGCGGGTCTTGGCGCCTTCGGTCGGGATACGGGCAATGACGTCGCCGGCCCGGATGGTCGAGCCGTCTTCCACCGACAGAATGGCGTCGGGCGAAATCGCGTAGCGCGCCTCGCCGCCGCCGGGCAACTGGGTGACCTTGCCCTTCTTGTCGAGGATGACCAGGGTCGGGCGCAGTTCGACGGCGTTCTTGCCGCCGGTGCCACGGCTGTCCATCACGACCTTGGACGACACGCCGGTCTTTTCGTCCGCCACTTCGCGGACCGACACGCCGAACACCAGGTCTTCATACTTCACGGTGCCTTCAACGTCGGTCATGACCGGCAGGGCGTTGGGGTTCCATTCCGCAAGGCGGTCGCCACGCTTCACGGTCGCGCCTTCGTCCACCTTGAGGCGCGCGCCATAGGTGATGCGATAGGTGGCGCGTTCCTGGCCCTTGTTGTCGGTGATGACGATCTGCATGTTGCGCGACATCGCGATCAACTCGCCGTCGCTGTTCTTCACGACATTGCGGTTGTTGATCTTGATCTTGCCGTCATAGGACGCCTCGATCTTGGACGAACCGGCAACCTGGGCGGCGCCGCCGATATGGAAGGTGCGCATGGTAAGCTGGGTGCCCGGTTCGCCGATGGACTGGGCGGCGATGACGCCGACAGCCTCGCCGATATTGACGGACGTGCCACGCGCCAGGTCGCGGCCATAGCACTTGCCGCAAACGCCTTCCGGCAGTTCGCAGGTCAGGACGGAGCGCACGCGCACCTTCTGGACATGGGCCTGCTCGGCCTTTTCGGCCAGGTCTTCGGTCACTTCCCGGTTGCGCTTGATGATGATTTCGCCGGTGTCGGGATTCTTGACGTCCTCGGCCGTCGTGCGGCCCAGGATGCGCTCGGTCAGCGACGCCACCACCTGGCCGCCATCGATTTCGGCCTGGACGGTGACACCCTTCTTGGTGCCGCAGTCTTCGGACGTGATGATGCAGTCATTGGCGACATCGACCAGGCGGCGGGTCAGGTAGCCCGAATTCGCCGTCTTCAGCGCGGTGTCGGCCAGGCCCTTGCGGGCGCCGTGGGTGGAGTTGAAATACTCCAGCACGGTGAGGCCTTCCTTGAAGTTGGACAGGATCGGCGTCTCGATGATCGAGCCGTCGGGACGGGCCATCAATCCGCGCATGCCGGCAAGCTGCTTCATCTGCTGCGGCGAACCGCGGGCGCCCGAATGGCTCATCATGTAGATGGAGTTCATCTCCATGACGCGGCCGGTTTCGGGATCGATCTTCTCCGACGCGATCTCCTTCATCATTTCCGCCGCGACCAGGTCGGTACACTTGGACCAGACGTCGACCACCAGGTTGTACTTTTCCTTGTCGGTCGTCAGACCGTCCTGGTACTGCTGCTCGAACTCGCGCACCTTGTGACGAGTGTCATCGATATGCTTGGTCTTGGTGTCGGGCACCACCATATCGTCCTTGCCGAACGAGATGCCGGCCTTGCAGGCCTCGCGGAAGCCCAGCGCCATGATGGCGTCGGCGAACAGCACCGTCTCCTTCTGGCCGCAGTGACGATAGACTTCGTCGATCAGCTGGCTGATTTCCTGCTTGCGCAGCAGGCGGTTGACCAGCTCGAAGGGGATCTTGGGATTGCGCGGCAGGATGTCGGCGATCATCATCCGGCCCGGCGTGGATTCCACGCGCAGGGTGACCGGCTTGCCTTCGGCATCGACGGTCTTGTAGCGGCACTTGATCTTGGCGTGCAGCGTGATCGACTTCGAGAACAAGGCGTGCTCGATCTCGCCGATGTCGTTGAACACCATGCCTTCGCCCGGTTCCTTGGCGCGTTCCTGGCTGAGATAATACAGGCCCAGCACGATGTCCTGGGTCGGCACGATGATCGGCTTGCCGTTGGCGGGCGACAGGATGTTGTTGGTCGACATCATCAGGACGCGCGCTTCCAGCTGGGCTTCCAGCGACAGCGGAACATGCACGGCCATCTGGTCGCCGTCGAAGTCGGCATTGAAGGCGGTGCAGACCAGCGGATGCAGCTGGATCGCCTTGCCTTCGATCAGCACCGGCTCGAATGCCTGGATGCCCAACCGATGCAGCGTGGGCGCACGGTTGAGCAGGATGGGATGTTCGCGGATGACTTCTTCCAGGATGTCCCAGACCTCGGGTTTTTCCTTTTCCACCAGCTTCTTGGACTGCTTGACGGTCTGGGAGAAGCCCTTGGCTTCCAGGCGCGCATAGATGAAGGGCTTGAACAGCTCCAGCGCCATCTTCTTGGGCAACCCGCACTGGTGCAGCTTGAGTTCCGGGCCGACCACGATGACCGAACGCCCCGAATAGTCGACGCGTTTGCCCAGCAGGTTCTGGCGGAAGCGGCCCTGCTTGCCCTTCAGCATGTCGGCCAGCGACTTCAGCGGGCGCTTGTTGGCGCCGGTGATGACGCGGCCGCGGCGGCCATTGTCGAACAGCGCGTCAACCGATTCCTGCAGCATGCGCTTTTCGTTGCGCACAATGATGTCGGGCGCCTTCAGCTCGATCAGGCGCTTGAGGCGGTTGTTGCGGTTGATGACGCGGCGATAGAGGTCGTTGAGGTCGCTCGTTGCGAAACGCCCACCATCCAAAGGAACCAAAGGCCGCAGTTCCGGCGGGATC
>DASZQW010000038.1:0-13534 GCA_035549455.1 Rhizomicrobium sp.
ATGGAGGACCGACTACAACACACTCAGACCGCACACGAGCCTGGACGGGCTCACACCGACGGAGTTTGCAGCACGCCCCACTGAGGGGCATAACCAGAACAGACTCTCCCCATAAACGGGGGCATTACGGGGAGCAGGTCACTGCCTCGATACCGTCGCTGATGGCGTCTATGAAGGCCAAAAGCGGACGCGGGATCAAGCTGTCATTGAGACACAAGCATGGGCACTCGCATTCAACGGGAAAGGGAAGAAATATGCCGCCAGTAATGGATTTCCGGGCGGCAGCATGCACGACTTCATCAAGTGGATCGAGATCAATTATCCTCTGACCTTCCGAGATGATCCTATTCGTTCATGGGAGAGGCGAGCCGAAGCGCTGCGATCCGATAAGAACTCGCATTCTGCTCTTAATCGCTATCATTCCTTCATGGAACAGACTGCTGAGTTGCGTGAAGAAATTTACGAGAGTGCCGCCGCAGCCGAGGCAGAAATCGAGGCTGCCATTGATAGAAGGCGGGGTCTGTAATGGCGACCCAAAAAAAAGCAGAGTTCCTAGGCAATTCTCGTGCCGCATCTAGTCGCCTACATATAGGTCCAGGGAATGTAAAGTCCTTGTGCTATCCCTATACCCCCCCCGCATTCGCGGGCCATGACAAGGGAGCGCGTCAGCCCACCTGTCCCCGGTGCCTGAGCGCCTGGTCGGCCAGCACCAGCGCCATCATGGCTTCGCCCACCGGCACGGCGCGGATGCCGACACAGGGATCGTGACGGCCCTTGGTGCTGATCTCGGTTTCCGCGCCCGCCCGGTCCACGGTCTTGCGCGGCGACAGAATCGAAGACGTCGGCTTGACCGCAAAGCGCGCCACCACGGGCTGGCCGGTCGAGATGCCGCCCAATATCCCGCCCGCATGGTTGGACAAAAATAAGGGACCCTCAGCGCCATGGCGCATCTCGTCGGCATTCTGTTCGCCGGTCATGGCGGCGGTGAGAAAGCCGTCGCCGATCTCCACGCCCTTGACGGCGTTGATGCTCATCAGGGCCGATGCCAGTTCATTGTCCAGCTTGGCATAAACCGGCGCGCCCAAACCGGCAGGAACCCCCTCGGCCACGACCTCGATCACCGCCCCAACCGACGAACCGGATTTGCGGATGCCTTCCAGATAGTCCTCCATCGCCGCCGCGGCTTTCGCATCGGGGCAGAAGAAGGGATTGTTGCCGACTTCGTCCCACGACCAGTTGGCGCGATCAATTTTCTGCGTCCCCATCTGGACGAGGGCGCCGCGAATCACGACCTTGCCATACAGCGAATCCAGCAACTTGCGCGCAATCGCGCCCGCCGCCACCCGCGTCGCGGTTTCGCGCGCCGATTGCCGCCCGCCGCCGCGATAGTCGCGCACGCCGTATTTGGCCTGATAGGTGAAGTCGGCATGGCCGGGGCGGTACTTGTCGCGGATGTCGCCATAGTCCTTGGAGCGCTGGTCAGTATTCTCGATCAGCAACCCGATGGGCGTGCCGGTGGTGACCTGGGCGCTCATGCGTTCGTCCTGGAAGACGCCCGACAGGATCTTCACTTTGTCCGCCTCCTGGCGCTGGGTGACGAACTTGCTCTGGCCGGGGCGGCGCTTTTCCATCCAGGGCTGAATGTCGGCCTCGGTCAGTTCGATGCCCGGTGGGCAGCCATCGACGACGCAGCCGATCGCCGGCCCATGGCTTTCGCCGAAGGTGGTGACGCGGAAAAGATGGCCGAAGCTGTTATGGCTCATGGTGGGCAGGGGATAGCCCGATTTGGCACCATGGTCCAGTTTGCGCTACCGCGCGGCCTCGGGCCGCTTGGGGCTCGGCCGGCGAAAGGTCCACTGGACCTTTCGCTCCCTTCGGCTTCAGTCCAGTCGGACCACCTCACGGCCTCGCACCCGGAAAACCACGCCCTGCGGCTCGTCCAGGGCGCTCATGGCGGCGGCGTCCAGCCCGGCCAGAAGCCCGCGCAGGATGCGGGTGGTGGCGCCGTGGCTGATGGCGACGGTGTTGCCGCCAAGCCCGTCCAGCCAGTCCGTCACCCGTGCCGCGACTTCGGCGTAATTCTCGCCGCCCGGCACGCGCATGTTCCACTTGTCGGCGCTGCGGCGGTCGAAATATGCCGGGTCCAGGGCGCGGGCCTCATCGTCGGTCAACTGGTCCCAGTCTCCCAGGTTGATTTCCTCCAGCCGCTTGTCGGTGGCAAAACCGTCCGGGGCCAGTCCCATCACCCGGCGCACGATCTGCATGGTGGTAACGGCGCGAGCCAGCGGGCTGCACACAAAGCCGTATCCCGCCGCATCGCCCAGTTCGCGCTTGAGGATATCGCCGATCATCCGCGCCTGCTGAAGGCCCAGACCCGTCAGCGGCGTGTCCCGATAGCCGGAAAAGCGCTTTTCGGAATTGGCTTGTGTCTGGCCGTGGCGCGCGAAGTAAAGCGTGACGCCGGGCCGAACCCTAAGCACCGTTTTCCGTCTTGTTGACGGTGATGTCCGGTGCATCGACCGCCTTCATGCCCACGACATGATAGCCGGCATCGACATGCAGATTCTCGCCGGTGACGGCGCTGCCTAGGTCGCTCAGCAGGAACAGCGCCGAATTTCCCACCTCGCTGGTGGTGACGTTGCGGCGCAGGGGTGAATTATACTCGTTCCATTTCAGGATATAGCGGAAGTCGCCGATGCCGCTGGCGGCCAGGGTCTTGATCGGCCCCGCCGAGATGGAATTGACGCGGATGCCCTTCTTGCCCAGGTCCTCGGCCAGGTAGCGCACGCTGGCTTCCAGCGCCGCCTTGGCCACGCCCATGACATTGTAGTGCGGCATCACCATCTCGGCGCCGTAATAGCTCAGGGTCACCATGCTGCCGCCCCTGGTCATCATCTTCTCGGCGCGCTGGGCGACGGCGGTGAAGGAGTAGCAGCTGATGTCCAGGGTCTGGCGGAAATTCTCTGCCGTGGTGTCGACATAGCGGCCTTTCAGTTGCTCCTTGTCGCTGAAGGCAATGCAATGGACCACGAAGTCCAGGCTGTCCCACACCTGGGCCAGCTCGGCGAAGCCTGCGTCCAGCGACTCCACATTGGTGACGTCGCAGTCGATCAGGGCGGCGGGCTTCAAGGGCTCGGTCAGCGGCACCACGCGCTTCTTGAACAGGTCGCCCTGATAGGAGAAAGCCAGTTTGGCGCCTGCATCATGCAGGGCCTGGGCGATGCCCCAGGCGATGGAGTGCTGGTTGGCAACGCCCATGATCAGGCCTCGTTTGCCCTTCATGAGACCGTCGAATGCCATGCTGTTCCCCGGGTGATTGCGCGCGCCTGCGCGCAAGGACTAGCCATTTACCCTGAATAAGCGGCTGGCGCGAAGCGTTTTTCTGGCACCGGAAATGATCCGGCTTGCAGGGGTTCAGCGCATCCGGGCGCGGGGGTCATAGTTCCCCTCCCAGCCCTCCAGAAAGGCCTTCAAGGCGGGGTCCGGCTGGTCGGGCAGGGCGATGACGAGCCGGACGTACAAATCGCCGGCCCCCCCTTTGGAATCGTTGCCGCCGATACCCTTGCCCTTCAGGCGCAGCACCGTGCCGGTGTTGGAATTGGGCGGCACCGACAGCGACACGGTGCCGGTCAGGGTCGGTACCGGCACCTTGGCGCCCAGCACCGCCTCCTTCAGCGTCACCGGCAGGTCCATGCGGATATCGTTGCCGTCGCGCGTCATCCAGGGATGGGCCGCCACCGAGACCGTCAGCAGGATATCGCCATTGGGCCCGCCGCCGCGCCCCGCGCCGCCGCGCCCCTTGACGCGGATGGTCTGGCCGTCCTTCACCCCGGCGGGAATCTTGACGTCGATCTGCTCCCCATTCTGCAGCACCACGCGCCGGGTGCCGCCCTTGGCCCCTTCGTCGAAGCTGACTGTCACCGCGGCGGAAAAATCCTCGCCTTTCTGGTTCCTGGGCTGGGCCTTTTGCCGCCGCCCGCCGCCCATCATCTCGGCGAAGATGTCCTGGAAGCCGGCGCCGGAGGCGTCCGAAAACGACTCGCCGCCATGATCGTCGAAGGAGAATTTGAAACCACCCCCGCCATAGGGATTGCCCTGGCGGAAACCGCCCCCATTTCCGAATCCACCCGCGCGCGGGTCAAAACCACGCGGATTGCCGTCGGCGCCGATCGCGCCCGCATCGAACTGGGCGCGCTTGTCCTTGTCGCCCAGAATGTCATAGGCGCCGCTGATCTCCTGGAACTTCTTCTTGGCGCCCGCATCATCCGCATGCTTGTCGGGATGGTGCTTCTTGGCCAGGCCGCGAAAGGCCTTTTTGATCTCGGCCTCGCTGGCGGTCTTGGCCACGCCCAGGACTTGGTAGGGGTCTTTCATGGATTCTCTCTTACCCCAATAAAGGTGGGCCCCCCAATATAGGCGGGGTTCGCCCGGCTGCTAGGGCTCGGAAGCTGGGGGAAGGGGCGCGATGGTGGCCTGGGTGGCCTGGGTGGCACTGATCGGCGCTGGGGCGGGGGGCAGCGCCCGCAGCCGGTCGGCGGCGGCGGTCATGCCATGCCCGGCGGCGGCGGTGTAAAGCTGGCGCGCCACTTCAAAATTCTGCGCCAGCAGGGGCGGCGCGCCGGTCTCATACAGCTCGCCCAGCTCGAACTGCGCCACGGGATGGTTGGCGGCGGCGGCGGCTTCCAGCAGGGGCAGGGCGCTCTGCAAGTCGGGCGGCCCGGCCTCGCCCTTCAGCAGCATGTCGGCCAGGTCGGCCTGGGCGGTCGGAAGCCCGGCTTCGGCGGCGCGCTGGAACAGTTCCTCGGCCTTCTTGGGATCGCGCGGGGTGCCCTGGCCCTTGCGCAGCATGACGGCGGCATTGCGCATGGCGGCAACGTCTTCAAATTGCAGGTCCAGCCACAGCCTGAAGGCCTCTGGGAAATTGCCCGCATCATAGGCCGCCAGCCCGGCGTCGAACTGGGCCTTTATCTCGGGGCCGGAGCGGGCGGCAAGGGCGGTCCCGGCGCAGAGGGGCGAGGCGACCGCCATCAGCAGGGCAACGGCAAAGCGCAGGACTCTGGGCAGCCGGGGCATGGGGCCAAGGCTACCGTGCCGGGGGCGAAACTGCTAGGAGGCGGGCATGGTTATGGAAACCGGCGGTCCCCTGGACGATGGCGGCATCGCGCCCCGCCCCGATCCCTTCGACCTGTTCGCCAGCTGGATGAAGGAAGCGCAAGCCGGCGAGCCCAACGACCCCAACGCCCTGGCGCTGGCGACGGCGGACACGGCCGGCCATCCCAATGTCCGCATGGTGCTGCTCAAGGGCGTCGATGCTGACGGCTTTGTCTTCTATTCCAATGCCGAAAGCATCAAGGGCAGCGAGATCGCCGCCAATCCCCATGCCGCCATCAACTTCCACTGGAAAAGCCTGCGCAAGGCGGTGCGGGCGCAAGGGCGGCTGACCCAGGTCTCCGACGCCGAGGCCGACGCCTATTTCGCCACCCGCCCCAGGGACAGCCAGATCGGCGCCTGGGCCTCACCCCAGTCGCAGGCGATGGAAGGTCGCTGGGTGTTTGAAAAGCGCATCGCCGAATATGCCGTGAAGTTCGGGCTGGGCAAGGTGCCGCGCCCGCCGCACTGGACCGGCTGGCGGCTGGCGCCGTCGCGCATCGAGTTCTGGCGCGACCGGCCCTTCCGGCTGCATGACCGCCTGGTCTATGTCCGCAGCGATGCGGGTGCGCCCTGGCGCACCGAAAGGCTGTTTCCCTGACGGGCGCTGCGACGGCCGGGAAAACAGCCTAAGCCTGCGTGTCATTCGCACTCTCACACAGCAATGCCCGCTAGGCTTGTCCAAAATGAGGAAGACCCGCATGTGGGACCGCGCATCGACCGGCAGCTATGGCACCACCGCCAAGCTGTTTCACTGGCTGATCTTCGCGCTGCTGGTGGCGCAATATGCCATCGGTTCGATCATGCCGCATATCGGGCGCAAGACGCTGGACGAAGGCTGGGTGCATTGGCACCTCTTGGTGGGCGCGGTGATCCTGGCGGTGATCGTGCTGCGCTTCGTCTGGCGGCTGCTGCATCCGGTGGCGCTGGCAACCAACCTGGCGCCGTGGGAGCTGGCGCTGTCGCGCATCACCCATTTCACGCTTTATGGCCTGGTGTTGGTGATGACGGCGCTGGGCTGGGCCGCCGCCAATGCGCGCGGCTGGGAAATCAAGCTGCTGGGCATCATCCCGCTGCCGCAGATCGCGGCCAATGGCGCCAAATGGGGCCATGAGGCGGGCGACATCCACAATATCCTGGTCTATGTGCTGCTGGGATTCATCGCCCTGCATGTCGCGGGCGCGCTCTACCATTATTTCATCAAGCGCGACGATGTCCTGCAGCGCATGTTGACGGATTCTGGCACCCCCTGATGATTCGCACATCCTGTTGCGGGGCGCTGGCCCTGCTGCTGGCGCTGGCTCCGCTGCTGGCGCTCCCCGGCACGGCGCTGGCCGCGCCGCTCTCCTCCCGTCAGAAGGCGATCGAGACCGTGGGGACCGGCGTTTCCATCGCGCTGCCGGTGATCGCGGCGGGCATCACCTTGTACAAGCATGACCGCAAGGGCCTGTTCGAGCTGGCGGCCGAGACCGTGCTGACGGTGGGAACCGCCTATGCCCTGAAGAACATCGTGCGCGAACGCCGCCCCGACGGTTCGGACTGGCAGTCCTTCCCTTCCGACACCACGGCGCTGTCGGCCTCGGGCTCGACCTATCTGTGGCGCCGCTATGGCTGGGAATATGGCCTGCCGGCCTTCGCCGCCAGCCAGTTCGTCTCCTACAGCCGGGTGCAGGCCGACAAGCATCACTGGTACGACACCCTGGCCAGTTCGGCCATCGCGGCGGGCTATGGCCTGATCGTCACCGACCGCTTCCGCCGCCGCACCCGCATCACCACCGAGCTGGACCCCGCCCCCGATGGTGCGGTGGTACGTTTTTCCTACAACTGGTAATCGGGCCGATCACCGGCGCCGCGCCGCTGCGGCAATCCTGACGGGCTTTTGCGATGTTGCGACGCCTGCGTGTCATTCGCACTTTCGCCCGCCGATCCGGCCTAATCTGGCGGCAAAGGGGAATGAATCGCATGTTGGATCGCCCGCCGTCTGGCGGCCAAACCCTCACCGCCCGGATCTTCCACTGGCTGGTCTTTTTGCTGCTGGCGTTGCTGTGGCCGGTGCCGGCGCTGGCGCTGACCGACGAGATTCAGGTCTATACCGGCGACATCGCCGCGCCGGGCGTGTTCAACCTGACCTGGCACAACAACTACACGCCGGACGGGCTGAAGACGGCGGATTTTTCCGGCGCCCTGACCGATAACAGGTCGCTGTCGGGCGTCACCGAATGGGCCTATGGCGTGACGGACTGGTTCGAGGCCGGACTGTATTTGCCGCTCTATGCGGTGACGCCCGATCACGGCGGCCAGCTCAACGGTTTCAAGCTGCGCACGCTTTTTGTCAGCCCGGACAACGCCACCAGCAATTTCTATTACGGGGTCAATTTCGAGTTCAGCTTCAACTCCCGCCACTGGGACCAGCGCGCGCAAACCGGTGAGGTGCGCCCGATCATCGGCTACCGCATGGGCAAATGGAGCCTCACCGTCAATCCGATCCTGGACAACAGCTATAGCGGGCTGTCGCGGCTGGATTTCGCCCCTGCCACCCGGCTGGATTATGCCGCCGGCGGCGACTGGACCCTGGCGGTGGAGGAGTATGACGATTTCGGCGAACTGCGCGGCTTTGCACCCGCCCGCGACCAGTCGCACCAGCTGTTCGCCGTGGTGGATCACGCCATCGGCAAGGTCGCGGTGGAGGCGGGCATGGGCTTCGGCCTGACGCCGGGCACCGACAAGCTGACCTTTAAGCTGATCCTGTCGTCCGACCTCAACGGCCCGGACGGAATCTTCTAGTCCGGCGCCAGGGCGGTCAGATTCTGTGCATCGTGCAGGGCGGGATGATAGTGTCCCGCCATGGCCGAACCCCCGGATGACGAAAAACGCACCCTGATCCTGACCGGCGCCAGCCGCGGCATCGGCCATGCCACGGTCAAGCGCTTTTCCAGCGCCGGCTGGCGGGTGATCACCTGTTCGCGCCACGCCTTCCCGGAGAACTGCCCCTGGGCGGCGGGGCCGGAGGATCATATCCAGGTGGATCTGGCCGACGCCGCCGACACCACCCGCGCGGTGGAGGAAATACGCAACCGCCTTAACACGGGGAAGGGGGCCGACGGCAAGCTGCACGCCTTGGTCAACAATGCCGCCATTTCGCCCAAAGGCGCCGGGGGCGAGCGGCTGAACACACTGGAGTCCAGCCGGGAGATGTGGCGGGCGGTGTTCGAGGTCAATTTCTTCTCGACGCTGTGGCTGGCCCAGGGCCTGAAGAACGAACTGGCCAAGGCGCATGGCGCCATCGTCAATGTCACCTCGATCGCCGGGTCGCGCGTCCATCCCTTTGCGGGGGCGGCCTATTCCACCTCCAAGGCGGCGCTGGCGGCGCTGACCCGCGAGATGGCGGCCGACTTCGGTCCCCTGGGGGTGCGGGTCAACGCCATCGCCCCGGGCGAGATTGACACCGCCATCCTCTCACCCGGCACCGACAAGATCGTCGAGGCCATCCCCTTGCGCCGCCTGGGCCTGACCAGCGAGGTCGCCAAGGCGATCTATTATCTGTGTACGGACCAGTCCAGCTACATCACCGGCGCCGAGCTGATGATCAATGGCGGCCAGCACGTTTAGGCGTCACGGCCCACTTCGCGTTCGTAGGCCGCTCGCCTGTGCTCGCGGCGTTCGGCTCATCTCGCAGGTCCACCGGACCTGCTCGTGCGTGTGCCGCGCACCGGGGCCTCACTGTCGCAAAACTGAAACACGCCATCTCTAACACCGGCCCATGCTGCCCAATTGCCCAGGCCTGGTGTTCGGCTTTGTTTTTCGCGGCCAACAGGCTTTCCCGGTCAATGACCGCACCCTGCCGCGCAAGCTGGTGCCCTCCAGTCCCCTGGCCGACCGGGCGCGCCTGCTCAATGACGAGGTCGAGAACCGCCTGGCCGCCACCACCAACCGCAGCCTGTCGGCCCTGACCGTGATCTCGACCCTGCTGCTGCCGCCCACCTTCATCGTGGGCGCTTTTGGCATGAATGTCGGCGCCATCCCCTGGGCCGGGAGCCCCCACGGCTTCTGGACCGGGCTGGTCCTTTGCGTGCTGGCGATCGCGGCCGGCTATGCGGTGCTGCGCCGGTTCCGCATCCTGCCCTGAGCCTGGGCCGCAAATGGCGCGTTTGGTGCAGCCTGCCGCGATAGGCTAGGGTGCCGCGTCGCCGCCCATCATGGGCTTGGCGCTTGAGAGACATTCGGGCCAGCAGCCGGAACGCTGGCCGCGCTCCCACTCGCAAGAGACAGGAGCGCCGTATGCCAGACAAACCAAAGCCGCAGCGTCATATCATGCCGATTGCCTGCCGCTGCGGCCAGGCCGGTTCCACGACCTGGGAGAGCGCCGCCGCCGGGCCTGCCTCCCGCGTGGGCATTTCCAGCGGCTTTTACGAGCGCGTCCGCAAAAAGGATTATGTCACCACCGACATTTGCTGCGTGCGGTGCGACAGCGTCGTGGTCGAACCGCGCATCCGTCCCGCCTGACAGGCGCGGGCCTGATCGCGGGCGCAGCTTGACGCCGGGCCAATACTTCAATAATCCATGAATCATGGAAACAGACTCAGCCCTGCGCGGCCTTTCAGCCCTGGCCCAGCCGGGCCGCCTCGCGGTCTTCCGCCTGCTGGTCAAGGCCGGGCCGGACGGCCTGGCGGCGGGCGACATCGCCCGCAGGCTGGACACCGCCGCCAACACCATGTCGGCCCAGTTGCTGGTGCTGGCCAATGCCGGGCTGGTGCAGGCCCGCCGCGATGGCCGCTCGATCATCTATGCGGTGGATTTTGGCCGCATGGGCGCGCTGCTGCTGTTTCTCACCCAGGATTGCTGTGGTGGCCGCGCCGATGTCTGCGCCCCGCTGCTCCCGACCGTCACCATCCCACCCAAAAAGCGCGCCTAGGGGAACCCGATGTACAATGTCCTGTTTCTCTGCACCGGCAATTCCGCCCGCTCCATCCTGGCCGAGGCCATCCTGGGCCGCAGTGGCACGGGCAAGTTCCACGCCTTCTCGGCGGGCTCGCACCCCAGGGGCGCGGTCAATCCCCATGCCCTCGCGCTCCTGCAGCGGCTGGGCTACGACACCGCCGCCTTGCGCTCCAAGAGCTGGGACGAATTCGCGCGAGGCCCGCAATTTGATTTCATCTTCACCGTCTGCGACGACGCGGCGGCGCAAACCTGCCCGGTCTGGCCTGGCCATCCCATGACGGCGCATTGGGGCATGCCCGACCCCGCCGCTGTCGAAAGCGATGACATCACCATCACCCGCGCCTTCCGCGACGCCTATGGGGCGCTGGAACGGCGCATCACCGTCTTCGCCGCTTTGCCGATCAAGAGCCTGGACCGCCTGGCCCTGAAAAAGCGCCTGGACGATATCGGCGCCCGCCAGGATGCCGGCTGATCTTGTCCGGCGGCTGGCCGCCGAAGCGTTGGGCACCGCTTTGCTGCTGGTCGCGGTGGTCGGCTCGGGCATCATGGCCGAGCGCCTGTCGGCGGGGAACATGGGGATAGCGCTGCTGGCCAACGCCATCGCCACCGGTGCGGCGCTGGTGGTGCTGATCACCGTGCTGGGGCCGCTGTCCGGGGCGCATTTCAATCCCGCCGTGTCGCTGTTCTTTGCCCTGCGCGGCGCCATGCCAGGGCGCGAGGCGCTGCTCTATGGCGGCGTGCAGGTGGCGGCGGCGGTGCTGGGCGTGTGGCTGGCCCATGCCATGTTCGCCATGCCGCTGCTGCAAATCTCCACCCATCTCCGGGACGGCCTGGCGCAGGTCCTGGCCGAGTTCATCGCCACCTTCGGGCTTTTGCTGACCATCGCGGGCGCGCTGCGCTTTGTGCCCGCATCGGCGCCCATGCTGGTCGGGCTCTACATCACCGGCGCCTATTGGTTCACCGCCTCGACCTCCTTCGCCAATCCCGCCGTCACCGTGGCGCGGATGCTGACCGACAGCTTTTCGGGCATCGCGCCATCCTCGGCGCCCGGCTTCATCGCGGCCCAACTGCTGGCGGTGTTCTGCGCCTGGCCGCTGCTGGGCTGGCTGCTGGGCAGCAAGGGCGGGATGGAGGTTTAGCGGCGCGGCGCCCGATCTCGGCGAACGCAGCGAGCTTGAAAAATCATAAGTCTTCATTCTTGATCTGGAAGCGCGAAGATCGCGACCACGTCTCCAAAAGGAACAAGTCCACGAGACGCAGTCAGTCTTTGCATTCCGTTGGCGCCGTTGCCACCGGCGGCCACTGCCACATATTGCACCCCGTTCACATGGTAAGTGACTGGAGGCGCACAAACACCGGTCCCAAGATTAAAATGCCAGAGTTTTCGGCCGCTCTGAGCGTCAAAGGCGTTGAAATTGCCGTCCATTTCCCCGGCAAACACCAAATTGCTCGCGGTGGCCAAGACACCGCCCAGCATCGGAAATCCCGATTTGTATTGCCAAGCGATATTGCCGCTATTGACATCAATAGCCGTCAGAGTCCCCGAAGACTCAATTGAGCCTTCAGAAATATTTCGTACTTTCCCACCGAATCTAATGCCGCTATCCGGGGCGCCAGGCGGATCCTTCACGAGCTGATAGCTATAAGCTGCATTCGTGCCCATGACATAGAAATCATGCGTCAATGGTGAAAATGCAGATGGACTCCACTGCCCACCGCCAGCCACCGAAGGATAATGCGGCTCTCCCGCCGCTTCCGTTGGTGGTGTGAATTTGTTTGGGCTTTCCAAAACAAAGGGCTGAGACTTCCGAAGCAGCTCGCCCGTCAGACGATTGACAATAAAAACATGCCCTTCTTTTCCCGCCTCTCCCGCTGCGGGTACACTTTTCCCGTTCTCGTCCTTGGCGTCGAAAAATATGACAGGCCCAGTCGCATCCAAATCCCACTGATCGTGCGGGACCTGCTGATTCCACCATGCGAGCTTGCCATCCCTGGAGTGAAGCGCAACCATCGAATCTGTGTAGGCGTTCGCCCCCAGTCGATCATCCCCGTCAACATCCGGGTTCGGATTGCCCACTGCAAAACTTATCAAGCCATTTTTTGGATCATATGCTGGCGTATTCCAAACCGATCCACCTCCCGTTTTCCAGGAATCTCCACTCCAGCTATCGCCTCCCGGCTCGTCCGGTGCTGCCGTTGTGCGAAAACGCCAGATTATTTCTCCTGTATTTGCATCATATGCCTGTACGAAGCCGCGCATCGGAAATTCCGCCCCCGCGCTCCCTATGACAACCATGCCATCGTAAACAAGAGGCGCTGACGTGTATGAAAAATGCCGTGAGTCAGGCGGCATGGTACTGCTCAAATCGCTCTTCCAAACGAGTTTCCCGCTGCGGGCATCAAGTGCCACCATTTTGGCATCCAGTTGAGCCAAAAAGACCTTTCCATAGGCGACGGCGACACCACGGGACTGCGGCCCACAACATAGGTTGAGCGTTTCCATATCAGCGGGGGTGTATGACCACAACATACGTCCCGTGACGGCGTCATATGCCTGTACATGATCGCTTGGCGTCGAGATGTACATAATGCCATTGACGACAATAGGATTTGTTTCAGTTGAATTCGCTATCCCGGTTTGGATAATCGCAACGGGTCGAAGCTTTTTTACATTTGATTTCGATATCTGGGTAAGCGGTGAAAAGCGCTGATTGTCATATGTGCGGCCATAAAGCAGCCAGTTGTCCTTGTCGCGATTGGCATTGAGCATTTGTGAATCCGTCACGTCCACATCGGACGTAATCGCGTGCGCGGTGATGGTTTCAGGCAGAGCGCTTAGCCGTGAGACATCATGATTCTCGGCAACCGCCGCTGGCGGGGCCGTATCTGGAGAGATGGATTGCTGGGCCGCGCCCGGCTTCACAAAGGCCACGACAACAGCCACGCAGAGCACCGTGACGGTAATGCTGACGCGAAAATGGCAATTCGATTTTAACATGGCGTTTCCCTGGGCGGTTTTCTGATGCCTAACTTGATCTAGACTATTTGAATCGACCTGGCGGTTTCTTTACACCACCGGCTGTCCGTCGTAAAAACATTGGGGATGCGCTTCGCGTGACGCGCCTGGTCGGGCCGCAAAATTCCTCGCGCCAGGCCTCGCCAGCGCGCTCTCTGCATTTTCTCGAGAAGCACGTTTCCTCGGGGGAGCAACGCTCTGTTCGCCAAATGCCACTATACCGGCCACCATCGGCTGATGGAACTTTCCCGCCCCCTCCACATTACCTCCCCGATAGTTTGAGAGGTATTCCATGTCATTGCTCCTGATCATCCTTCTTGTGGTTCTTCTGGCCGGCGGCGGCTTTGGCTATAGCCGCTACGGCATGGGCGGCGGCTCCGGCATTGTCGGCACCATCCTGATCATCATCCTGGTTCTCTATCTGCTGGGCAT
>DASZQW010000039.1:0-107972 GCA_035549455.1 Rhizomicrobium sp.
GTTCCCCCCGCTACAACCCCCTCATGCTGAATCCGATCGCCGCCCTCCTGATCCAGGTCCTGGAAATCTACAAATGGGTCATTATCGCGGCGGTGATCGTGAGCTGGCTGACCGCCTTCAATGTCATCAACGTCCACAACAATATCGTGCGCACCCTGCTGCGCATCCTGCTGGCCCTGACCGAGCCGGTGTTCCGCCAGATCCGCCGGGTGGTGCCGCCCATCGCCGGGCTGGACCTGTCGCCCATCATCGTCTTCGTGATCATCTGGTTCCTGCAATATTCGATCACCTGGGCGTCGTTCCGGTACGGCCTGTAAGCCATGAGTGCTGTGGTTATTGACGGCAAGGCCAGCGCCGCCAGGCTGCGCGAGAAGATCGCCGCGCGCACCGCAGAGCTGAAATCCGTCCATGGCATTGTGCCGGGGCTGGCCACCGTGCTGGTGGGCAATGATCCGGCCTCTGAAGTCTATGTCCGCAACAAGCGCAAGACCGCAGAAGCCATCGGCTTCAAGTCGGTGCATGTTGAACTGCCCGCCACCGTCTCGCAGGACGAACTGCTGGCGCAGGTGAAGGCGCTCGGCGCCGACCCGACCGTTCACGGCATCCTGGTGCAGTTGCCCTTGCCGGGGCATCTGGACGAGGCGGCGGTGCTGGACGCGCTCGACCCCGCCAAGGATGTCGATGCCCTGACGCCGACCAATGCCGGGCTTCTGATGTCGGGCCGCGCCCATCTGGTGAGCTGCACCCCCGTGGGCGTGATGCTGCTGCTGAAGGAATATGTCGGCGACATTGCCGGCAAAGAGGCGCTGGTGATCGGCCGTTCCCTGCTGTTCGGCAAGCCCGCCGCACAGTTGCTGCTGGCGGCCAACGCCACCGTGACCATGGCCCATTCGCGCTCGCGCGATCTTCCCGGGCTGGCGCGCCGCGCCGATATCCTGGTGGCGGCCATCGGCAAGCCCGAATTCGTCAAGGGTGACTGGATCAAGTCCGGCGCGGTGGTGATCGATGTCGGCATCAACAGGGTGAATGCGGGCGAGGGCAAGACCAGGCTGGTGGGCGACGTGGATTATGAAGGCGCCAAAAAGGTGGCGGGCGCGATTACCCCGGTACCCGGCGGTGTCGGCGCCATGACCATCGTCTGTTTGATGCACAACACCCTGATCGCCGCCTGCGCCCAGAACAGACTGCCGCTGCCAAGCGCGCTTTAAATCTTCGCCTTCAAATCCTTGGCCAGGTCGTCGGGCGAGATGGCCTCGTCATAGAAGCCGATCATCCTGCCGTCCGGCCCCATCAGGTAGATCACGCTGGAATGATCCATGCCGTAGCCGCGTTTGGGATTGTTGGGATCAATCGGCTTCTTCACGGCATAGACATGGTATTTCTTCTCGACAGCCTTGATCGCCGCCGGGCTGCCGGTGAGGCCGACAAATTGCGGCCCGAACGCGCTCATATAATCTTTCAGCACCTTGGGCGTGTCGCGTTCGGGATCGATGGTGATGAAGACCGGCACGATGCGGTTCTTGTCGGCCCCCATCCTGTCCAGCGCCTGGGACATGACGCTGAGGGTGGTGGGGCAGACATCGGGACAGAAGCTGTAGCCGAAATAAAGCAGCATGGCGCGGCCGCGAAAATCCTTGTCGGTCTTCACCGCCCCGGTCTGGTCGACCAGGCGGAAGGCGCCGCCGACATCGGCCTGGCCGGTGGTGACGACGGTTCCCAGCCCCGGCACCTGTGAGCTTTCGTACCACAAGACCCCGCCCGCCAGCGCCGCCGCCAGCAGCAGATAGGGCCAGAGAAATTGAAAAGAGCGGGCTTTCTTGTTGCGCAGCATGAGCAATGCTCTAATCCCTCTGCTTCAGCGAGGAAAGTGAATTTGGCGGCGGGGGAAATGGCGCGGGGATTTGCGGCGGGCGCCACCGGGCGCGTGCGGCTGCGCACCTTGTCCAACCTGCGCTGGCTGGCGATTGCCGGTCAGTCGGCGGCGCTGTTCCTGGTCTATTTCGCGCTGGGCTATTCGCTGCCCATCCTGTATTGCGCCATCGCCATCGTCGTCAGCGCCGCGCTGAACACGGTGCTGGCGCTGCGCTATCCCCCGGCGCACCGCCTGACCAACCGCGAGGCGACCTTCTATCTGGCCTTCGATGTGCTGCAGCTTGCGGCGCTTTTGTATCTGACCGGCGGCATCGCCAATCCCTTCGCGCTGATGTTCGTGGCGCCGGTGGTGATCGCCGCCGCCACGCTCAACCTGGGCAATGTGCTGATCCTGGCCTTCATAGCCTTCGCCTCGGTGTCGCTGATCGCGGTGGTGCACCGGCCGCTGCCCTGGCCGGAGGGCGCGCCGCTGCTGCTGCCGCAGCTTTACCAGGCGGGCATCTGGACGGCGCTGGTGATCGGCATCGGTTTTACCTCCGTCTATGCCTGGCGCATCGCCTCGGAATCCGCGCGCATGTCGGCGGGCCTGGCCGCCACCCAGCTTGCCTTGTCGCGCGAGCATCGGTTGGCCGCCCTGGGGGCGCTGGCCACCGCGGCGGCCCATGAGCTGGGCACGCCGCTGGGCACCATCGCGGTGGTGGCGCGCGAGCTGGAACGGGCGCTGCCCGAGGGCAGCGCCGAAGCCGAGGATGTGCGGCTGCTGCGGGCGCAGGCCGAGCGGTGCCGCGCCATCATCGCGCGCCTCGCCAATCCCGAGGAAGCCATGCTGGGGGCGACCGCGCGCCTGCCGCTGGGCGCGCTGCTGGATGACATCGCCGCGCCTCATCGCGGCGAGGATGTGGAGATCCGCATCACCATCGCGCCGCCGGTTTCGGAGATCGAGGGCGGCGACTATGCCGTGCCGCAGGTGTGGCGCGCGCCCGAACTGCTGCATGGGCTGGGCAACATCATCGAGAATGCCGCCGACTTTGCCAATGCGCTGGTGGCGGTCACCGCCACCTGGGACGAACAGTATCTGCACATCGCCGTGCAGGATGACGGCCCCGGCTTCGCGCCGGAAATCCTGGAGGTGCTGGGCGAGCCCTATATCACCTCCCGTCCCGGCCATCATGCGCTGGGCGAAAGCGACATGGGTCCGCAGGGCGCGGCGCTGGAAAAGCACGAGGGCATGGGTCTGGGCTTCTTCATTGCGAAAATCCTGCTGGAGCAGACCGGCGGCGCGGTCCGGGCCGACAATCCGCCCGGCGGCGGCGCGCGGGTGGAGATACGCTGGCAGCGCGGGGTGATCGATGGGCCGCAGCCGCCCGCCCAGGGCGATGCCTAGGCATTGGAAAGACCTTGGCATGGTAAATGTTTGACGCATTGTCAAAAGTGACCTAAAGGCCCCCCGACATGAGTGATGAAAAGACCCTTCTGCTGGTCGAGGATGATCGGCCCCTGCGTGAGCGCTTGGCGCGCGCGCTGGAGACACGCGGGTTCATCGTCACCCAGGCCGAGTCCGTGGCCGAGGGCAAGGCCCGCGCCAAGGATGCGCCGCCCGCCTATGCCGTGGTCGATCTCAAGCTGGATGACGGCAACGGGCTGGATGTGGTGGAGACGCTGCACACCACCCGGCCCGACAGCCGCGTGGTGGTGTTGACCGGCTTCGGCAATATCGCCACCGCCGTCGCCGCCGTGAAATATGGCGCCATCGATTATCTGCCCAAGCCCGCCGATGCCGACGACATCCTGGCGGCGCTGTTGGCGACGCCCGGCTCCAAGCCCAAGCCGCCGGAAAATCCCATGTCGGCCGACCGCGTGCGCTGGGAACATATCCAGCGCGTCTATGAACTGTGCGGCCACAATGTCAGCGAGACGGCGCGCCGCCTCAACATGCACCGGCGCACGCTGCAGCGGATTTTGGCCAAGCGCAGCCCGCGCTGATTTTCGGTTTCCCCAATAATTACCATGGCCGGGCTTGACCCGGCCATCCAACATCTTGCCGCTCGATGGAAAGTTGGATGGGCGGCTCAGAGGCCGCCCATGGCGGGTTATTTTGGTTTGGAAGCCTTCTTCACCACCGTCTTGACGACACTCTTCGCCGCCTTCTTCGGCCGCCGCTTAATCGGCTTCATCTGCGCAAGCTGCGCCGCGCGGCCGACCAGCATGTCCTTCAGCACTTTGCGGTCCAGCGCCGCCAGCCGGACCAGCACAAAGGGAAACTTGCGATAGTGATCGGTGATGTAGAAGAGCTTCGGCTCGGCCTCCAGCATCATGTCGCGCATCTCCATCGAGCCGACCTGCAGGGTTACGGCCTCTTCCTTCTTGTGAAGCTTGCTGAGGAAGCGGTCATGAATGAAGACCGAGGGCTGGTTGAACCACAGTCTTTCGTCGGTGCCGGGGATGGACAGCATGATCCTGCGGGCTTCGGCGCGGCTAATCGGCATCGGGCAACACCCGGTTGGGGGTCTGCGCCACGGCGATGGCCTCAAGAGTGCGCGACAGCCGCTCGGCGGCGGTGCGCGCAAAGCTGATGGTGACGGCCTTGCGGCGGCTGGCATGTAGCACTTGCGCCTGCGCTTCCTTCACGATGGCGCCGCCATAGCGGTCGGCCACGATCAGTCCGGTTTGCTGCGGCACATGCTCATCGGGAAAATCCGGCGGGATGGCGAAATAGAACAGGTCGCAATAGTCCAGATACTCCGGCCATTTGCCGTCGCCCTGGAGGTCGGCCAGCGCGACTTTTATTTCCACCCCCAGCATTTCGCCGCCGGGGCCGATGGCGGCCACGTCGAGGCGGCGGCCATTGGGCAAGATGAATTCCAGGAGCGGCGAATAGCCTTCGGCCAGCAGCAGGCGCGAGACGCCGCGTGCCACGTCCAGCGCGGTGGAGGAACTGATCATGCAGTAATTTACAGCGAACCCCCTGCAAGCGGAAGCGAGCCATCAAACGGCAAGGGTTCGCTACAGCGAACCCTTTGAGGACGGTGATGCGCCATCCAACCGTTCATCCGGTGCAATCGCCTGCCGCAGCGCGCGAGCCAGCCCCTTGAAGCAGGTTTCGACAATGTGATGGCTGTTGTCGGCATAGAGATTTTCGATGTGCAGGCACGCTCCGGCATTCTGGGCGAAGGCCTGGAACCATTCCTTGAACAGTTCGGTGTCCATCTCGCCCAGTTTCGGCTTGGGGATCGTGACCTTCCAGATGAGATAGGGCCGGTTGGAAAGATCCAGCGCCACGCGGGTCAGGGCCTCGTCCATCGGGATCAGGGCCGAACCGAAGCGGGTGATGCCGGAAAAATCGCCCAGCGCCTGCTTGACCGCCTGGCCGATGACGATGGCCGTGTCCTCGGTGGTGTGGTGGTAATCGACATGCAGGTCGCCGGTGGCGCGCACTTTCAGGTCGATCATGGAATGGCGCGAGAAGCTCTCCAGCATGTGATCCAGAAAGCCGATGCCGGTATCGATGTCGCTGTCCCCGGTCCCGTCCAGGTCCAGGGAGACGGCGATTTCGGTCTCGCGGGTCTTGCGTTCGACTGTCGCAGTGCGCATGGGGAATCCTCGGCTTTGGCGCTGTATAGCAGGGGGCGGAGCGTCGGCGCGAGCCGGAGCGACCAGAAAAAATGCGTCGGCGCGAGCCGGAGCGACCAGAAAAAATGTGTCGGCGCGAGCCGGAGCGACCCAAAAAAGAGTAGCCAGAAACCCATACTACGCCAGAGCATATGTCAAAATCGGCATATCCTGTTGACCCCCCGGCCAAACCCTGTAAAGAAAAGCCCGCTTCAATTGTTTAAGGACACCCGGCATGGCGCGTTCCGACTATCTGTTCACCTCCGAAAGCGTTTCCGAAGGCCATCCGGACAAGGTGGCTGACCGCATCTCGGACGAGGTGGTGGACCTGTTCTTCCGCGAAGGCCCCAAGGAAGGCATGAGCCCCTGGGACATCCGCGCCGCCTGCGAGACGCTCTGCACCACCAACCGCGTCGTGATCGCGGGCGAGACCCGCGGCCCCAAGGGCGTGCAGGCCGGTGATGTGGAAGACGTCGCCCGGGCCGCGATCAAGGACATCGGCTATGAGCAGGACGGTTTTCACTGGCGCAACGCCAATGTCGAAATCCTGCTGCATGCCCAGTCCGCCCACATCGCCCAGGGCGTCGACGCCTCGGGCAACAAGGATGAAGGCGCGGGCGACCAGGGCATCATGTTCGGCTATGCCTGCAGCGAGACCGCGGCTTTGATGCCGGCGCCGCTGTTCTACAGCCACAAGATTCTCAAGGTGCTGGCCGATGCGCGCCATTCCGGCAAGGAAAGCACGCTGCTGCCCGACGCCAAGAGTCAGGTGACGCTGCGTTATGTGAACGGCAAGCCGGTGGAAGCCACCCAGATCGTGCTGTCGACCCAGCATGCGCTGGAAAGCCAGACCTCGGCCGACATCCGCAAGATCGTCGAACCCTATATCCGCCAGGTGCTGCCGGCGGCCTGGATCAACGACAAAACGGTCTGGCACATCAATCCCACCGGCGCCTTCGTGATCGGCGGTCCCGATGGCGATTGCGGCCTGACCGGGCGCAAGATCATCGTCGACACCTATGGTGGGGCTGCGCCCCACGGTGGCGGCGCGTTCAGTGGCAAGGACTCCACCAAGGTGGACCGTTCGGCTGCCTATGCGGCGCGGTATCTGGCCAAGAATGTCGTGGCCTCCGGCGTTGCCGAACGCTGCACCATCCAGCTGGCCTACGCCATCGGCGTTGCCGAGCCGCTGTCGGTCTATGTCGACCTGCACGGCACCGGCAAGGTCGATGAGGCCCGGCTGGAAGCCCTGCTGCCGCAGATCATGAATCTGAAGCCGCGCGGGATCCGCCAGCATCTGGACCTCAACAAGCCGATCTTCGCCCGCACCGCGGCCTATGGCCATTTCGGCCGCGAGCCCGACAGTGAGGGTGGGTTCTCGTGGGAGAAAACCGATCTGGCCGATCAGATTAAGTCCGCGTTTTAATTTGGCCCCCCTCTGCCGCAGCTCGGGTCGGCAGATGCCGACACCTCGCTGTGGCATCTCCCCCCGCCAACGGCTTCGCCATGCGGGGGGCGAGAGCCGCAGCCCTCGATCGAGGGCGCATGACTGAAGCGCCCCACCCCGACCGCAACCGCCGCAAGCTGTATGGCCGCCGCAAAGGCCCCAGGCTGTCGGCCCGGCAGGCGGGCCTGCGCGGCGGCTTGCTGGCGAGCCTCGCCTATGTTCCCGGCGGCGATCCCCTGGCGCAGTTTCCGAACGGCGTTCAGGAGGTCTGGCTGGAGGTTGGGTTCGGGGCGGGCGAGCATCTGGTCTGGCAGGCCAGCCACAACCCCCATATCGGCCTGATCGGCGCCGAGCCCTATGAGATGGGCATGGCCAAGTTATTGACCAAGCTGGATGAATCTCCCATGAACACTGTTCGGTTGTATGAGGGAGACGGCCGCGACATTATCGAGGCCCTGCCGGACGCCAGCCTGACCCGCTTCTTCCTGCTGTTTCCCGACCCCTGGCCCAAGACCCGGCACCACAAGCGCCGCTTCCTGCAGATGCAGATGCTGGACAGCCTGGCCCGGGTGCTGAAACCGGGCGGGGAACTGCGCTTCGCCACCGACGACAAGTCCTATCTGCCCTATGCCCTGGAGCGGCTGATGGCCCATCCCGCCTTTGACTGGCTGGCCCGGGGCCCCTCTGACTGGAAAACACGGCCCGCCGACTGGCCGCCCACCCGCTATGAAACCAAGGCCATCAAGGGTCCGCCGACCTTTTTGCGCTTTGCCCGGCGATAAGCGCCTTCGCTTTGCCAT
Organism: Rhizomicrobium sp.; assembly: GCA_035549455.1. Classification (GTDB taxonomy): domain Bacteria; phylum Pseudomonadota; class Alphaproteobacteria; order Micropepsales; family Micropepsaceae; genus Rhizomicrobium. The sequence continues at coordinate 7,729 of DASZQW010000039.1, forward strand.
CGATCCTTGCGATAACCCGCCCATGCAGACCCCGCCCGGCCACGAACCCGAGGAAAAAACCCCCATTTTCGGCACCCATCTGGGTGACCTGGGGGTGGTGGTGATCGCCGCTCTCTGCACCGTTACGCTGGCGTTGATCCTGTTCTCGCCCTCGCCCTTCCAGAAGCTGGAACGGGCCCAGGCGGCCCAGGAAAAGGCCCAAACCGCCAAGGAACAGGCCGAACGTATGAAAGCGGGCGAAACCCAGATGCTGCTCTTTGCTCCCAAAAAGCAGTAGCCCGCTTGAATTTGGGGCTTTGCGGGCGTAAATAGCGCCCATCCCTAACAACAAGAGTTCGTTGTGTGGCGGTCGCAAGATCGCCGCGGGCAAGAGGCTTTGGAATTTTGGCAGTCACAGCGGCGACGCATCTGGAACCGATCTTTGAACCCGTGATCGAAAAAGCGGGCTTCAAACTCGTGCGCCTGCGCATGATGGGCGGCGCCAGCCGCGTGCTGCAGGTGATGGCCGAGCGGCCCGACGGCAGCATGGATGTCGAAGGTTGCGCCGCGCTGTCCCATGCGCTGCTGGATTTCATCGAGGCCCAGGACCCGGTCGAAGGCGAGTATGAGATCGAGGTTTCCTCGCCCGGCATCGACCGTCCGCTCACACGGCCGATGGATTTCGCCCGCTGGTCCGGCCATGAGGCCAAGATCGAACTGACCGATTTCGTCCCCACGCCCAAGGGCGAGCGCAAGCGCTTCCGCGCCATCGTGCTGGGACTGGACGGTGCCGATGTGATGATCCGCGACACCAGCCTGGGCAATGACGATATCCGCTTTCCGTTTCGCGCCCTTGCCAATGCGAAGCTGGTTCTGACCGACAAGCTCATCAACGAAGATTTGAAGTCACGCAAAGCATCTGGAAGCGTCGGCGACAGCCCGGGCGACCATCAATCAAGCCAGGAGAAGTAGACATGGCCGCAATTTCCGCGAACCGCCTTGAACTGTTGCAGATTGCCGACGCGGTCGCCCGCGACAAATCCATCGACAAGCAGGTCGTGCTGACCGCGATGGAGGAGGCGATGCAGCGCGCCGCCAAGGCCCATTACGGCACCGAGAACGACATCAAGGTCGATATCGACCCCAAGACGGGCGAGACCCATGTCTCGCGCTATCTGCATGTCGTGGAGCTGGTCGATAACGACAAGACCGAGATTTCGCTGGGCGATGCGCGCAAGCGCAACCCCGACGCTCAGATCGGCGACATCATCGCCGAGACCCTGCCGCCGGTGGATTTCAACCGCATCAATGCCCAGAACGCCAAGCAGGTGATCGTGCAGAAGGTGCGCGATGCCGAGCGCGAGCGCCAGTATGACGAATACAAGGACCGTATCGGCGAAGTGGTGCATGGCGTGGTCAAGCGCAGCGAATTCGGCTCGGTCGTGGTCGATCTGGGCAAGGCCGAAGGCGTTGTCCGCCGCGACGAGATGATTCCGCGCGAATCCTTCCGCGCCGGCGACCGCATCCGCGCCTATATCTATGACGTGCGCCGCGAAGCCCGCGGGCCGCAGATTTTCCTGTCGCGTTCGCATCCCCAGTTCATGGTCCGGCTGTTTGCCCAGGAAGTGCCGGAAATCTATGACGGCGTGATCAAGATCCAGGCCGTGGCTCGCGATCCGGGCAGCCGCGCCAAGATCGCCGTCATCAGCAGCGATTCGTCCATTGATCCGGTCGGCGCCTGCGTTGGCATGCGCGGCGTGCGCGTCCAGGCGGTGGTGCAGGAACTGCAGGGCGAGCGCATCGACATCATTCCGTGGAACGGCGAAGCCGCGACTTTCATCGTCAATGCGCTGGCTCCGGCCGAAGTCACCAAGGTGGTGCTGGACGAAGACACCCACCGCGTCGAAGTGGTGGTGCCGGACGAACAGCTTTCGTTGGGCATCGGGCGGCGCGGCCAGAATGTGCGGCTGGCCTCCCAGCTCACCGGCTGGCAGATCGACATCCTGACCGAGGCGGAAGAATCCGAACGCCGCCAGAAGGAATTCGCCACCCGCACCGAGCTGTTCATGAACAGCCTGGATGTGGACGAGACCGTGGCCCAGCTTCTGGCCTCGGAAGGCTTCGCCACCATCGAGGATGTGGCCTATGTCGATCTGGGCGAACTGGCGCAGATCGAAGCCTTTGACGAGGAAACCGCCCAGGAATTGCAGAGCCGCGCGGTGGAGTTCATCGAGGCCCGCAACAAGGAGATGGACGACAAGCGCCTGGCGCTGGGCGTCGCCGACGAGGTGCTGGAAGTCGATGGCATCACGCCCGCCATGGCGGTGGCGCTGGGCGAGCATGAGATCAAGACGCTCGATGATCTGGCCGGCTGCGCCAGCGACGACCTGATCGGCTATTTCGAAGTCAACAAGGACAAGGAGCGCGTGCGCATCCCCGGCGCCCTGGAAGGCTTCGGCCTCACCGGCGAGGACGCCAATGCCATCGTGATGAAGGCGCGCGTCAAGGCCGGCTGGATCGAGGAAGAGCCCGAGCCCGTGGCCGAGGCGGGAGCCGAGGACGCCGTGGAAGGCGAAACGGAGAATAGCGAAGCCTGATGACTGCTGCGGCGCCCAAAAACACACCGGACCTCACTCCCCCTCGCGCGCGCAAGCGCGACGAAGGGGGAGATGCCGTAGCTGGCAGCGCATCTGAGCGCGTCGCCAGCGAAGGCAGAGGGGGTGATCGTGAACGGCGCGATATCGTCTCGGGCACCGTGCTGCCCGAAAACCGCCTGGTGCGTTTTGCCGCCGCCCCAGATGGCACCGTGGTCCCCGATGTGGCGGCCAAGCTGCCGGGCCGGGGCCTGTGGGTCGAGGCGACGCGTGACGCCGTCAACAAGGCGGTGGAGAAGAAACTTTTTTCCCGCGCCGCCAAGATGCAGGTCATCGCGACCGCCGACCTGGCCGACCGCGTGGAAAAGGCGCTGGTCACCCGCATGATCGGCGACCTGGGCATCGCGCGCCGCGCCGGCCGCCTGGTGCTGGGCTTCGACAATGTGCTGCGCGAATTGCAGGGCCCCAAGCCGCCCAAGGCGCTGATCGAAGCCCATGACGGCGCCGCCGATGGCAAGCGCAAACTGTATGCCGCCGCCCACCGGCTGGAATTGAACTGTGCGGTGATTGAAAGCCTGACCAGCGCCGAATTGGGCTTGGCCTTGGGGCGCGAGAATGTGATACATGCCGCCGTCCAGCCGGGCGGTTTTTCTGACCGTTTGACCTTTGATGCGGAACGCCTTTCCGGCTTTCGCCAGACGCCGAACGGGCCCGGACCGAAAGCCCCGCGAGCGCAGCCGCGCGGAGAGAAAGTTAAGTCATGAGCGATACCGACGAAACCAAGCGCCCGGCCAAAACGCTGTCGCTGAAGAAGACGGAAACCTCCACCGTCAAGCAGAGCTTCAGCCATGGCCGCACCAAGGCCGTGGTGGTGGAGAAGAAGCGCTCCGCCGCGCCGCCCGCCGCGCCCGCCAAGCCGGTCAAGGCCAATCCCGCGCCCGCCCCCAAGGCGCCGGAAGCCAAGCCTGCCGAAAAGGCCGCCGCGCCCGCCCGCGGCGTGGTGCTGCGTCAGCTCTCGGACGAGGAAAAGGCCCGCCGCGCCACCGCTTTGGCCGATGCCAAGGTGACGGACGCGGAAGCCCGCAAGATCGCCGAAGTCGATGCCAGGCGCCGCGCCCTGGAGGAAGAGCAGCTCAAGATCGAGCGCGCCGCCGCCGATAAGCGCAAGGCCGAGGAAGAAGCCCGCAAGGCCGCCGACGACCTGGCCAAGAAGCGCGCCGAGCAGGAAGCCGCCCGCCGGCTGGAAAATCCCAAGCCGGGCGAAGTCGCAGCCGGCGAAGCGCCCCGCCGCCGCCTGGAAAATGACGAGGAAGAAGGCGACAGCGGCAAGAAGGGCGTGCCCGGCAAGGCCGGGGCGCCCAAGGCGCCCGCCCCGAAAAAGGTGCCCGAAGGCGAACGCCGCCGCGGCAAGCTGACCGTCACCCGCGCCTTGTCCGACGATGACGAGCGCGTGCGCTCGGTCGCCTCCTACAAGCGCCATCTGCAGCGCGTCAACAAGGGCCACCAGCAGCCCGCCGGTCCCGCCGGTCCGCGCGACATCGTCCTGCCCGAAACCATCACCGTGGCCGAACTGGCCAACCGCATGGCGCGCCGCACCGTCGATGTCATCAAGGTGCTGATGAAGAACGGCATGATGGCGACGCCCAACGACGTCATCGACGCCGACACCGCCGAGCTGGTCGCCACCGAATATGGCCATGTTGTGAAGCGCGTCGCCGAAAGCGATGTGCTGGAAGGCCTGACCGGCGCCAAGGACGAGGACACCAACCTGGTGCCGCGCCCGCCGGTGGTCACCATCATGGGCCATGTCGATCATGGCAAGACCTCGCTGCTCGACGCGCTGCGCAAGACTGATGTGGTCTCGGGCGAAGCCGGCGGCATCACCCAGCATATCGGCGCCTATCAGGTGAACCTGAAAACGGGCCAGAAGATCACCTTCCTGGATACGCCGGGCCATGCCGCCTTTACCCAGATGCGCGCGCGCGGCGCCAAGGTCACCGACCTGGTGATCCTGGTGGTGGCCGCCGATGACGGCGTCATGCCCCAGACGGTCGAGGCCATTGCCCATGCCAAGGCGGCGGGCGTGCCGATGATCGTGGCGGTCAACAAGATCGACAAGGGAGATGCCAATCCCACACGCGTGAAGACTGAACTGCTGCAGCACGAAGTCCAGGTCGAAGACATGGGCGGCGAAGTGCAGGTGGTGGAAGTCTCCGCCACCAAGGGCATCGGGCTGGACAAGCTGGAAGAAGCCATCCTGCTGCAGGCCGAAATCCTGGACCTCAAGGCCAATCCCGACCGCGCCGCCGAAGGCGCCGTGGTCGAGGCCAAGCTGGACAAGGGCCGCGGCCCGGTCGCCACCGTGCTGGTGCAGCGCGGCACGCTGAAGGTCGGCGACATCGTCGTGGCCGGCGCGGAATGGGGCAAGGTGCGCCTCTTGGCCAATGAACGCGGCGAGACGGTGAAGGAAGCCGGACCCTCCACGCCCATCGAGGTGCTGGGCCTGTCGGCGGCGCCCGAAGCCGGCGACGAGATGGTGGTGGTGGAAAACGAAGCCCGCGCCCGCGAAGTGGCGGAATATCGCGGCCGCAAGCGCCGCGAACAGCGCCAGGCCTCCAATTCGCGCCAGACCCTGGATCAGCTGCTCAAGACCCGCGAAGCGGGCGAGCGGCGGCTGCTGCCGCTGGTGCTCAAGACCGATGTGCAGGGATCGGCCGAAGCCATTGACGGCGCGCTGGCCAAACTCGGCACCGACGAGGTGGGGGTGCAGATCCTGCAGTCCGGTGTCGGCGGCATCACAGAAAGCGACATCATCTTGGCGCATGCCAGCGGCGCGGCGGTGATCGGCTTTAATGTCCGCGCCAACAACCAGGCGCGCGACCGCGCCAAGCGCGACGGCGTGGAAATCCGCTACTACAACATCATCTACAATCTGGTGGATGACGTGAAGGCGGCGCTGTCAGGCATGCTGACGCCGGAAACGCGCGAGAAGTTCCTGGGCAATGCCGAGATCCTGGAAGTCTTCAACATCACCAAGGTCGGCAAGGTCGCCGGCTGCAAGGTCACCGAGGGCATCATGCGCCGCGGCGGCAAGGTGCGGTTGATCCGCGACAATGTCGTGATCCATGAAGGCGAACTCTCCACCCTCAAGCGCTTCAAGGACGAAGTGAAGGAGGTGCAGGTGGGCCAGGAATGCGGCATGGCTTTCCTGAACTATCAGGACATGCAGAAGGGCGACGTCATCGAGTGTTTCGAGGTCGAAACCATCCAGCGCGCGCTGTAATCAGGTTTCAGTCCGCGATTCCCGTTTGTACGCTGCCGCGAAGGGCGGGAAGGATAGTGAGTAGCAATGTCCCGTCGTCCTCCCAGCCGTACCGAGACCCGTTCCGGCGGTCGCCGCACCGGCCGCAATGACGGACCCACCGGCCCGTCACAGCGCCAGTTGCGCGTCGGCGAGGCGCTGCGCCACGCCCTGGCCGAGGTTCTGTTCCGCAACGAAATCCAGGATCCCGATCTGGCGGGCGTCTCGGTGACGGTGACCCAGGTCAAGCCCTCGCCCGACATGCGCTATGCCACGGTCTATTGCGAACCCTTGGGCGGGCAGGACGCGCCCAAGATCGTGACGGCGTTGAACCGGCACAAGGGATTTTTGCGCGGCGAGATGGGCCATCGCCTGACCATGAAATTCACCCCCGAACTGCGCTTTGTCGAAGATGAAAGCTTTGCCGAGGCCCAGAAGATCGAAACCATCCTGAAGTCCGAGCGTGTCAGCCGCGACATTGCCGCCCTGGATGACGAAGACGACGCCGAATAATGGGCAGGCGCAAGAAGGGCAATCCGGTCCATGGCTGGGTCATCCTGGACAAGCCGCTGGGCATGGGTTCGACCCAGGCCGTGGCCGCGATACGCCGCATCTTCGACGCCAAAAAGGCCGGCCATGCCGGCACGCTGGACCCCATGGCGACCGGGATTCTCGCCATCGCGCTGGGGGAGGCGACCAAGACCGTTCCCTACGCCATGGATTGCGACAAGACCTATCGCTTTACCGCGACCTGGGGCGAGGCGCGCGACAGCGACGACGCCGAAGGCCGGGTCACGGGAACCAGCCCCGAACGGCCCACGCGCGAGGCCATCGAGGCCCTGCTGCCCCGCTTCACCGGGGTGCTGAACCAGACCCCGCCGGCCTATTCCGCCATCAAGGTGGGGGGGGTGCGGGCCTATGACCTGGCGCGGGAGGGCGAAACCGTGACCCTGGAACCCCGGCAGGTGGAGGTGTTTGAAGCCCGGTTGCTGGGGGTGACGGCGGACACGGCGGAGTTCGAAATCCGTTGCGGCAAAGGGACTTACGTCCGTTCCTGGGTCCGCGACATCGCCATCGCGCTGGGCACTTTGGGCCATGTTTGCGCCCTGCGCCGCACCGCTTTGGGCGGCTGGGAAGAAAAAGACGCCGTGGCGCTGGATACCCTTACCCCTTTTATGCATAGTCCCGCCGCTTTTGGGTATTTGAGGCCCCTTGCGACCGCGCTGGACGGCATCCCGGCGCTGGCCGTCAGTGGTCCCGATACGGTTCGCATCCGATCCGGCAACCCCATCCTCATCCGCGCGAATTTGTTCGCCAAGATGAAGGATGGATTCGGTGACGGCGAGCTTTCCGGGCTGACCGTGTTCCTCAAGGACGAAGACGGTTCGCCCGTGGCATTGGCCGAGATCGCCGAGGGAGAACTTCGTCCGTTTCGCGTCTTCAATTTTGCAACGTCCTGATGCCCGGAAAGAAAAAATGCTGAATCCCGAACGCAAGAAAGAAGTCATTGCCGAAAACGCCACCGGCAAGACTGACACCGGCTCGCCGGAAGTCCAGATCGCGATCCTGTCGGAACGCATCAACAGCCTGGCCGAACATTTCAAGACCCACGCCAAGGACAATCATTCGCGCCGCGGCCTGATCCGCATGGTGTCGACGCGCCGTACCCTGCTGGACTATGTGAAGTCCCGCGATGTGAAGCGCTATGAGGGCATCATCGCGAAGCTGGGTCTGCGCCGCTGAACGCCGCGCAAACACAATTGGCAACGGCTGGTGCAAACCTGGCTGGTCGCATTCCTTCGGAATGCTCCCGGGGCGCGCCAGCCGTTGTTTTGCTTGGAGCGTCCGCGCGAGCGGGAGCGACCAGAATGCTTTTCGGAAGATGAGCTTCCGGTAAGCAGGCCCCATGGGGGGCCAGAGGAGCGCAGGCGAGAGCCGGAGCGACCCTCAAATAAGCCGAAGCCCATGCGCAATATGGCGGTGGGCAATGAGAGAAGAAAAAACGATGTTCAACATCCACAAAGAGACGTTTGACTGGGGCGGCCGCGAGCTGACCCTGGAAACCGGCAAGATTGCCCGCCAGGCCGATGGTTCGGTCCTGGCCACTTATGGTGAGACGGTCGTTCTGGCGACCGTCGTAGGCGCTGCGAACCCCAAGGAAGGCCAGGACTTCTTCCCCCTGACCGTCAATTACCAGGAACGCTATTACGCCGCCGGCAAGATTCCGGGCGGCTATTTCAAGCGCGAGCGCGGCCTGACCGAGCGCGAGACGCTGATTTCGCGCCTGATCGACCGCCCCATCCGCCCGCTATTCGCCGACGGCTACAAGAATGAAGTCCTGGTGGTGGCGCAGGTGCTGAGCCACGATCTGGAAAACGATCCCGATGTGGTGGCGATGGTCGCCGTCAGCGCCGCCCTGACGCTTTCGGGTCTGCCCTTCAAGGGGCCGATCGCGGCTGCCCGCGTCGGCTATATCAATGACGAATATGTGCTCAATCCCGCCCTTGACCTGTATCCGGAGTCCAGGCTGGAACTGGTTGTCGCCGGCACGCGCGACGCCGTGATGATGGTGGAATCCGAGGCCCAGGAACTCAGCGAAGAGGTGATGCTGGGTGCGGTGATGTTCGGCCACCAGCAGATGCAGACCGCCATCGACGCCATCATCCGCCTGGCGGAAAAGGCCGCCAAGGACCCGCGCCCCGTGCCGCAGGACACCAACGGCCCGCTGCGCGAGAAGATCCGCGCCGCGACCACCGCCGAACTGACCAAGGCGTTCCAGCTTCCCATCAAGTTCGAGCGCCGCGACGCGCTTTCCGCCATCAAGAAGAAGTTCGCCGCCGAGTTTGTCGGCGAAGGCGAAGGCAAGGTTGCCGCCAATGTCTATGGCAGCCTGCTGCACGACATCGAAGCCGATGTGATGCGCGGCGCCGTGCTGGACACCAAGAAGCGCGTCGATGGCCGCGACCTGACCACGGTGCGCCCCATCGTGGCGGAAGTCGGCATCCTGCCGCGCACCCATGGCTCGGCGCTGTTCACCCGCGGCGAGACCCAGGCGCTGGTGGTCTGCACCCTGGGCACCGCCGAGGACGAGCAGTTTGTCGACAGCCTGGAAGGCACCGGCAAGCAGACCTTCATGCTGCACTACAACTTCCCTCCCTACAGCGTGGGCGAAACCGGCCGCATGGGGGCTCCGGGCCGCCGCGAAATCGGCCATGGCAAGCTGGCCTGGCGCGCCATCCATCCGATGCTGCCCAAGAAGGACGAATTCCCCTACACCATCCGCGTGGTGTCGGAGATCACCGAATCCAACGGCTCATCCTCGATGGCGTCGGTCTGCGGCACCAGCCTGGCGCTGATGGATGCGGGCGTTCCCCTGAAGAGGCCGACCGCCGGCATCGCCATGGGGCTGATCCTGGAAGGGACGCGTTACGCCGTCCTGTCGGACATTCTGGGCGATGAGGATCACCTGGGCGACATGGACTTCAAGGTGGCGGGGACCGAAGACGGCATCACCTCGCTGCAGATGGACATCAAGATCGCCGGCATCACCGAGGAGATCATGAAGACCGCGCTGGCCCAGGCCCAGGGCGGACGCCTGCACATCCTTGGCGAGATGAACAAGGCCCTGACCGGCGCCCGTGCCGAGCTGGGCGAACATGCCCCGCGCATCGAGCAGATCAAGATCCCCACCGACAAGATCCGCGACGTGATCGGCACCGGCGGCAAGGTGATCCGCGAGATCGTGGAAAAGACCGGCGCCAAGATCAATGTGGAAGACGACGGCACCATCAAGGTGGCGTCCAGCGACCATGAGGCGATCAAGGCGGCGATCAAGTGGATCCGAGGCCTGACCGCCGAGCCGGAAGTGGGCCAGATCTATGACGGCAAGATCGTCAAGGTGATGGACTTCGGCGCCTTCGTGAACTTCTTCGGCCCCAAGGACGGGCTGGTGCATGTTTCCGAACTGGCGCGCGAGCGCGTCAACAGCCCCAAGGATGTGGTCAAGGAAGGCCAGGCCGTGAAGGTCAAGCTGCTGGGCTTTGACGATCGCGGCAAGGTGCGCCTGTCGATGAAGCAGGTCGACCAGGAGACCGGCGAAGACCTGGCCAGGAAGGCTCCGGCGGACGCCTAGCGCGGGTCTTTTGCATCCGCAATTGAAGGATCACCGCCCGCGCATCGCCGCGCGGGCGGTTTTTCTTTGTCCGCTTGGTTAAGACTGGCCGCCAATTTCTTGTTTCGGCCACACCCGCGCGGTAAACCACTGCCATGGCCGTAACCATGCGATTGATCAGCCTGATCCTGATTGTCACCGCCCTGATGCTGTTGGGCGCGGATGCGGTGACCTCGCTGGAAAAAGGCGGGGAACTGACCGTGCGCAGCCTCGATGCCGTGTGGATGCTGGTCAATCCCGCAAGCCTGTTCACCGTCAAGACCTGGCTGCACGATCACGCCGCCTTTGCCGCCCAGCCGGTCTATTCCTTCCTGGCCTCGCCCGGCTGGGGCGTGACCGGCGTGATCGGGGTCATTCTGGCCTTTGTGTTCGGAAGAAAAGCCGGACCGGAGTAGGTCGGCGCAGCCGTCCAGGCGTGTTCGTACGCTGTCGCCATGAACCGCTGCCGCTCAGGCTTCTTTCACGCCTTCACAGATCGCGCGTAGCGCCCGGCACCCACAACACATCGCCCATCCCGGCGTCATTGGCGCTGCGGGCCATCACGAACAGGTGATCCGACAGCCGGTTGGCATAGCGCAGCGCCGCTTCGCTGATCTTTTCCTGTGCCGCCAGGGCCACGATTGCCACTTCAGCGCGGCGCGCGATGGCGCGGGCCAGGTGCAGGTGCGCCGCCAGCGCCGTGCCGCCGGGCAGGACGAAGGAGGCCCGCGGCGCCAGCGCCGCGTTCATCGCGTCGATCTCGCGTTCCAGCCGCTCGACCTGCGCCTCTACGATGCGCAACCGGCCCTCTGCCTTGCGGCCGTCTTCCGGCGCGCACAGGTCCGCCCCCAGGTCGAACAGGTCGTTCTGGATGCGCGCCAGCATGGCATCACGATCCCCTTCGGCATCCAGCCGGGCGACGCCGATGGCGCTGTTGGTTTCGTCCACCGCGCCCATGGCCGCGACCCGAAGCGCCGCCTTGGAAATCCGGCTGCCGTCGCCCAGCCCGGTTTCACCCGAATCGCCGGTTTTTGTGTAGATTTTGCTGAGCGTCACCATGTCCGCGAACCCGGTCTTGCTCCTCAAATCCTAGCGGCTATGATCCGCCGCGTCGCGCGAATTTGAGTGTTCCCATGCCTGTCCAGGCCCCAGAAATCGTCGAAACACAGAATAGCCGCGTCGCCTGTGATGGCGGCGGCGGCGCGCTTGGCCATCCGCGCGTCTATCTGGAAATGGGCGATGAAACCGCCGTGGAATGCCCCTATTGCGACAAGCGCTTTGTGCTCAAGGCCGGGGCCTCTTCTAATGGAAATGGGCATCATTGACCGCTCTCAGGAAGGGCGATCACCTCTATCTGGTTGACGGTTCGGGCTATCTGTTCCGGGCCTATCATGCGCTTCCGCCGCTGACCCGCAAGTCCGACGGCCTGCCGACCGGCGCGGTATCGGGCTACTGCAACATGCTGTGGAAGCTGCTGGAGGACATGAAGACAGACGCGCCCACCCACCTGGCGGTGATCTTCGATGCCGGCTCCAAGACCTTCCGCAACGACATCTATCCCGAATACAAGGCGCACCGCCCGCCGCCGCCCGAAGACCTGATCCCGCAATTTCCGCTGGTGCGCGATGCGACGCGGGCCTTCGGCGTTTCCTGCGTCGAAATGGCGGGCTATGAGGCCGATGACATCATCGCCACCTATGCGCGCAGCGCGCGCGAGGCCGGCGCCCGCTGCACCATCATCTCATCCGACAAGGACTTGATGCAGCTGGTGGTGGACGGCAAGGTCGAACTGCTGGACACCATGAAGAATCGGCGCATCGCCAGCGCCGAGGTGATGGAGAAGTTCGGTGTCGCCCCGAACAAGGTGGTGGATGTGCAGGCGCTGGCCGGCGATTCCACCGACAATGTTCCGGGGGTCCGGGGCATCGGCATCAAGACCGCCGCCGAACTGATCGCCCAGTATGGCGACCTGGAAACACTGCTGAAGCGCGCCGGCGAGATCAAGCAGAACAAGCGCCGCGAGACCCTGATCGAGAATGCGCAAAATGCCCGCATTTCGCTGAAGCTGGTGACGCTGGATGACAAGGTGCCGGTACCGGAAAAGCCGGACGAATTCGCGGTGCGGCAGCCGCGCGCCACCGAGCTGATCGCTTTCCTCAAGGCGATGGAGTTCGGCACCATCACCCGGCGGGTGGCGGCGCATTACCAGGTGGAGGATATCGACGCCATCGCCGCCGCCCCCGCGGTCGCCAATGTCCTGCCGCGTGAGGTTGCGCTGCCCGAACTGGAAGCTGAGACGCCGCGTGACACCGCTGCCTTGCGCGCGCCGATCAACCATGACGCCTATGTCACGGTGACGGCGGCCAAAGCGCTGGATGCCTGGATCGCCCGCGCCCATGACACGGGCATCGTCTGTGTCGATACCGAGACCACATCGCTGGATCCCATGACCGCAAACCTGTGCGGCGTCAGCCTGGCGGTGACGCCGGGCGAGGCCTGCTACATTCCCTGCGGCCATCGCCGCGGCGACGGGCTGTCGCTGGACTTGTCTGAGGCGCAGGATGGCGCCGACGCCATTCTCCAGATGACCGAGGCCGATGTTCTGGCGCGGCTGAAGCCGCTGTTGGAAGACGACAGTGTGCTGAAGGTCGGCCAGAATCTGAAATATGACGCGGCGATCTTCCTGCAGCGCGGCATCCGGCTGGACCCGATCGACGACACCATGCTGATGTCCTATGTGCTGGAAGGCGGGCTGCACGGCCACGGCATGGACGAACTCAGCCAGCTGCATCTGTCGCACACCCCGATTGCCTTTTCGGAAGTGACTGGCAAGGGCAAGGACAGGATTACCTTTGACTGCGTGCCGGTGGATCAGGCGACCAAGTATTCCGCCGAGGATGCCGACGTCACTTTGCGCCTCTATATGCTGCTCAAGCCGCAGCTGGGCGAAAAAGCCAAGGCGCGCGTCTATGAAACCCTGGAGCGCCCGCTGGTGATGGTGCTGGCCGATATGGAGCGGGCCGGGGTCAGCATCGACCCCGACCTATTGCGCAAACTGTCCAACGACTTCGCCAAGCAGCAGGGCGCGCTGGAAATCGAGATCCACAAGCTGGCGGGCCAGGATTTCAATATCGGCTCGCCCAAGCAGCTGGGCGAGATCCTGTTCGACAAGATGAAGCTGGAAGGCGGGCGCAAGACCAAGACCGGCGCCTGGTCCACCGATTCCGACATGCTGGAAGATGTCGCCGCCCAGGGCCATCCCATCGCCAAGAAGGTGCTGGAATGGCGCGGGTTGGCCAAGCTGCGCGGCACCTATACCGACGCGCTGCCGACTTATATCAACGCCAAAACCGGCCGGGTGCATACCTCTTACGCCATGGCCTCGACCAGCACGGGGCGGCTGGCCTCCACCGATCCCAACCTGCAGAATATCCCGGTCAGGACCGAAGAAGGCCGCCGCATCCGCCAGGCCTTCATCGCGCCCAAGGGCCGCAAGCTGATCAGCGCCGACTACAGCCAGATCGAACTGAGGCTGCTGGCCCATATCGCCGACATTCCCGAGCTGAAGAAGGCGTTTGCGGAAAATCTCGACATCCATGCCATGACGGCTTCGGAAATCTTCGGCGTGCCGGTGGAAGGCATGCCCGCCGAGATCCGCCGCCGCGCCAAGGCGATCAATTTCGGCATCGTCTATGGCATTTCCGGTTTCGGCCTGGCCAACCAGCTGGGCATCGAGCAGAAGGAGGCGTCGGATTACATCAAGAAGTATTTCGCCCGCTTTCCCGGCATCCGCGACTATATGGAAGAGACCAAGCAGTTCGCCCGCACCCATGGCTTTGTCGAGACCCTGTTCGGGCGGCGCATCCATATCCGCGAGATCAATTCGAAGGTAGCAGGCTTTCGCGCCGGGGCCGAGCGCGCCGCCATCAACGCGCCCATCCAGGGCGCGGCCGCCGATGTGATCCGCCGCGCCATGGTGCGGCTGCCCGGCGCCCTGGCGGACGCCAAGATCGACGCCACCATGCTGCTGCAGGTCCATGACGAACTGATTTTCGAAGCCCCGGACAAGGACATCGACAAGGCCTGCAAGCTGATCGCGCAGGTGATGGAAAAAGCGGCGCTGCCGGCGGTCGAGATATCCGTGCCGCTGGTGGTCGAGGCCCGCGCCGCCCTCAACTGGGATGCCGCCCATTGAACCGGCGCATCGCCGCGGGCTGCGCAATCCTGGCGCTGGCGCTCAACATCCTTCTCGAACACTGGCTGATGGGTGCGCCGTCGGGTGCCGTGATCCTGCCCGGCCTGGCGGATTTTCATCCGGCCTGGAATCGCGGCGTCTCCTTCAGTCTTCTCACCCAGGACAATGACACGGGCCGCCGGCTGCTGATGGCGCTGCTGGCGGCGGTCAGTCTTGGCGTGGCGGCGCTGGCCTGGCGTGCAGCGACGCGGCTGTCGGCGGCGGGCTATGGCCTGGTGCTGGGCGGGGCGCTGGGCAATCTGCTGGACCGCGCTTTGTACGGCGCGGTGTTCGACTTTCTCTTCCTGCACCTGGGCAGCCTGGCGCTGTTCGTCTGCAACTTTGCCGATATCGCCATTTCGGCGGGTGTGGTGCTGCTGCTGGCGGACTCGCTCGCCGCTAGGCCGCGATCGAGCGAAGACCCGTCTCGGCGGTGATCCCGGCTTTGCCCAGCGTCTCCATCAGTTCGGTCATCACCTTTTCGGTGTCCGGCGGTTCGCCTTCGCCAGCCTGCGCCGCCATATAGCCGGTCAGGAAGCCGGGGCAGGACAGATAGCCCAGGATCAATTCGCGCGCCCGGGCCGAAAGCTGACCCTCGGTCAGGATGCCGCTGGTGGCCAGGCGCAGCAGGGTCTGGGCCTTTTCCACCGGCGAGGCCGAGCGCGCTTCGATGGTGTCAAACAGCTTGCCGCGCGCTTCCATCTGCACCGCCAGGCCGTCCAGCCGGGCGCAGATTTCCTCGCGCGTCACCTCGATGAAGCCGGACCGGCGCATGCGGGTCTGCAGCTGGGCCAGCTTCTGCAGCCGCCCCAGCAGCGGCGACTTGGGATTGTGGAAGTGATTTTCGAACGCGGCCGAGTTCAGGATGGGGGCGATATAGCTGGCCAGCTGGCGCTTGTTCTCGCTGCCGATGATATTGTCCTCGACGAACAGGATGCGTTCCAGCTTTTCGTCGGGCTGGGCTTCGGCGATGTACTGGCCCAGCGCTTCCTGCGCCACCAGGCGCTTGGAGCGCAGGGTGAAGCCCGCCACCAGATCCTCATGGCTGAGATACTTGCCCACGCCCATCACCAGCTTGTTGGCGATGGCGCGCAGCGATTTCAGCTCGTCCACCATGAAGTCAGGGCACAGGCGGCGGTTGGATTTTATCTCGGCCAGGATGCGGTGGGCCACCGCCATCCGGGCCTCCGGCAGGTCGTCCGCCGCAAAATGATGGGTCAGCGCGGTTAGCCCTTTTTTATTGGCGGCCTCCGCCGCCGCGCCGCTCTTGGCGTCCGGCCCGGCCTTGCCCAGGAACAGGGCGACCAGATTGTTCAGCGCGCCGGCCAGGTTCTCGCTCTTGCCCATCAGTTCGTGCAGCGCCGCCGAACCATTGAGGATTTCCGCCAGGATCGCGTCCACCGACGACAGAACCAGCTTGCGCGGCGCCTCTTCGGTGGGGGCGGTTTCCATGGCGGTGATGAGCATCAGGACTTTTTCGTCCCAGCCCTGCGCATCCTTGAGATGGCGCGCCAGGGCGCCATTGAACAGGTAGCCCGCCTCGGGCCGGACCACCAGTCTCTCCGCCAGGACGGCGAACTGTCCGGGCTGGGGATCGGGGAACAGGCCCTTTCTCTGATCGCGATAAACACGGTGGAAGGCCTGGGTGGTGAGTTCATTCAGGCTCTTGACGATCTGCTGCACCGGGGTGGTGGTGGAGGCGGCTTGCGCCACCGCGATCTTCTGGACCGCGTGCTGGTACAGGGTGCCGGTGGCTTCCAGCTTCTCCAGCATGTCGGCGCGGTGGATCAGCTCTGTGATGGTGATCTTGTTGCGGGCCAGGAAGTCGGTCAGCAGCCGCGTCATGGTGGCGCGCGCATGATAGGAATAAAGATCGTCGGGCTTGAAGCAGGGCAGCGCGTGAGGCGCATCTTCCTGGGCGGCGGCGACCTTCACCTGATTGTGGCCGTCCTCGAATATCTTCAGGGTCAGATAGTCGCCCGTATCGTCGTTATAGGTTTCCTTGACCACCTTCACGCCGGTGGCCTTTTCCTGCGCCATAAGCTCCTGCGCCAGGGTCATCGCGCTGTCGCGGGCGTCGCGCACATCATGTAGCGTCCAGCCGCCCTTGGCGCCGACGCGGCGGAAAATCTCATAGTGGATCTGGCTTGCCATTGCGCCAGTGTGGCCGCGGGGCGCTTTAAACGCGGTTAAGCGGGCGCGCGATTGTCGGCGGGCTCTGCGCACAGGGGACAGGCGGGGTCCCTGGCCAAAGCAAGGGTGCGGAAATTTCCCCTAAGTGCATCAAAGATATAGAGTTTTCCAGCCGCGGGGCTGCCGATTCCCACCGCCAGCCGCAGCACCTCCAGCGCCTGCAAGGAGCCCATCACCCCGGCCAGCGCCCCCAGCACCCCCGTTTCCGAGCAGTTCGGTACGGCTCCCTCCGGCGGGGGGGCGGCAAACAGGCAGCGATAGCAGGGTCCCCCCGGCGCATAGACCGCAAGCTGGCCCTCGAACTCGCTCACCGCCGCCGAGACCAGCGGTTTGCCGGCGGCGAAGCAGGCATCGTTGAGCAGGAAGCGGGTGGCGAAATTGTCCGAACCGTCGGCCACGATGTCGTAATCCGCCAGCAGTGCGGCGGCATTTTCGCGCCCCAGGCGAACCGGATGCCGCTCGATCCGCACCCCTGGATTGAGGGCTTTCAGCGCAGCAGCGCCCGCCTCGACCTTGGGGCGGCCCACATCCGCCGTCTTGAACAGGATCTGGCGCTGCAGGTTGGACAGGCTGACGGCATCATCATCGACCAGCCCGATGGTGCCGACGCCCGCGGCTGCGAGATAGAGGGCGCAGGGGCTGCCCAGGCCGCCCGCCCCCACCACCAAGACTCGTGCCTGGCGGATGGCGGCCTGGCCGGGGCCGCCCACCTGGCGCAGCACCAGGTGGCGGCCATAGCGGTCAAGTTCTTCATCCGAGAGCATGCGACCCCATACGACTGTCTAACGGGCGTGACAATCGGTTTCCATTCGGTTTTGGCGGCGCTGCCATAAACTATTGGAACAGCGTATCATTTTGAGCATCTGCACGAAACCGAATCCATTTGTGGCGAGCGGCCCGGCCCGCTATAGGAGCGTCAGTTTCTGCAGGAGCGTCCGATGTCTGACACCGCCCACGGTCTGGGCCGGCACGGTTTGCGCAATCTCAAGGCGGTGAACTTCAACCTCAGCGCGCCGGCGCTGTACGAAGAAGCAGTCAGGCGCGGCGAAGGCCATGTCGCCAAGAACGGCCCGCTGGTGGTGCGTACCGGCATCCATACCGGGCGTTCGGCCGGCGACAAGTTCACGGTGCGCGATGCCAGCACCGAAAACACCATCTGGTGGGACAACAACAAGGCGATGTCGCCTGCCCAATTCGACACGCTGCATGCCGACATGATGGCCCATGCGGAAGGCCGCGAGTTGTTCGCCAAGGACCTGTTCGGCGGCGCCGACCGGACGCACCGCATCAGCGTGCGCGTGGTCACTGAACATGCCTGGCACTCGCTGTTCGTCCACCAGCTGCTGATCCGCCCGACGGCGGAGGAGCTCAAGGGCTTCGATCCCGAATTCACCATCATCGACCTGCCCAGTTTTGAGGCCGATCCGGCCAGGCATGGCTGCGCCTCGCAGACGGTGATCGCAGTGAACTTCTCCAAGAAGATGGTCCTGATCGGCGGCACCTCCTATGCCGGCGAGATAAAAAAGTCGGTCTTCACCATCATGAATTACCTGCTGCCGGCCAAGCGGGTGATGAGCATGCACTGTTCGGCCAATGTGGGTTCGAACGGCGAAGCGGCCATATTTTTCGGGCTTTCCGGCACCGGCAAGACCACGCTTTCCGCCGACGCCTCGCGCGCCCTGGTGGGCGATGACGAGCATGGCTGGAGCGAGAACGGCATCTTCAACATCGAGGGCGGCTGCTACGCCAAGGTGATCAAGCTCAGCCGCGAAGCCGAGCCGGAAATCTTCTCCACCACCGAACGCTTCGGCACCGTGCTGGAGAATGTGGTGATGGACGCGGACACCCGCGAGCTTGACCTCAACGACGCCACCTATGCCGAAAATACCCGCGCCGCCTATCCGATCGATTACATTCCCAACGCCAGCGCCACCGGCCGCGCCGGGCATCCCAGGAATGTCATCATGCTGACGGCGGACGCCTTCGGTGTCTTGCCGCCGATCGCGCGGCTGACCCCGTCCCAGGCCATGTATCACTTCCTGTCGGGCTTCACCGCCAAGGTCGCGGGGACCGAAAAGGGCTTGGGCAAGGAACCCCAGCCCACCTTCTCCACCTGCTTCGGCGCCCCCTTCATGCCGCGCCATCCGTCGGACTATGGCAACCTGCTGCGCGCCCTGATCGCCGAGCACCAGGCCGATTGCTGGCTGGTCAATACCGGCTGGACCGGCGGCGCCTTCGGCACCGGCAGCCGCATGCCCATTGCGGCGACCCGCGCCCTGCTGAACGCCGCCTTGGACGGCAGCCTCGCCCATGTCGAGATGCGGATCGACCCGCACTTCAAGTTCCGGGTGCCGGTTTCGGTGCCGGGGGTGGACACGGCCATCCTCAACCCGCGCGACACCTGGGCCGCCAAGGCGGCCTACGACGCCCAGGCCAAAAAGCTGGTGGGCATGTTCCGGGAGAACTTCAAGAAGTTCGAGGCTCATGTCGGCCAGGACGTCCTCACTGCGGCCCCCGAATTGGCAGGAGCGGCAGAGTAATCAAATACTTACCGCGCAACATGGGGTGCAGCAAAAGCGCTCAGATCTTGCGATAGACCCACACCCGCGCGGGCGGGATATTGGCCCAGACCAGCGCCGTGCGCCTGACGCTGTAGCCCGGCGGCGGCACCACCGGGGCAAGGGTGCCGTAGGAGAACTGGATCAGCGGCCCGCCCGGCACCAGCCTTTTCACCAGCCCGTCCATATAGGCCTTGCGCCGCGCCACCGGATGGTTGAGCAGCGGAATGCCCGAGACGATGGCGCCGAAGGGCGCGGCGTATCGCGGACCCAGCGTCTTTTCCAGCTCGAAGGCGTCGCCCTGGATCACATGCAGCTGGGCAAAGCGCGCCGCGGTATGGCGGGCCAGTTCCTCGTCATATTCCAGCAGGGTCAGGTGGCTTGGTGGCACGCCGCGCTCCAGGATCGCCTGGCTGACCACGCCCGTGCCGGCGCCGATTTCCAGCACCGGGCCGCAGCCCGGATCGATCTGGCGGGCGATGGCCGCCGCCAATTGCGGGCTGGAGGGAAAGATCGCGCCGATATTCTTGGGCCGCGAGATCAAGGCGCGGATGAAGCGCAGATTGTCGGCAAGGGTGGTGTCGGTCACGGGGCGGCCTTGCCATCAGGGAAGCCGGGCAACTGTAAGCCAAAAAGGCGGCCCGCGCGACGGGGTTACTTGTCGCCGCCGTTCCAGAAGTCCTTCAGCCGGGCCAGGAAGCCCTCGGCTTCGGGATGGGTGCCGGCCTGGCTCTCGGTTTCAAACTCCTTCAGCAGCTCTTTCTGGCGTTTGCTGAGCTTGACCGGGGTTTCCACCGCCAGTTCGACATACAGGTCACCCTTCTGGGCGCTGCGCAGCACCGGCATGCCCTTGCCGCGCAGGCGGAACTGCCGCCCCGGCTGGGTGCCTTCGGGGATTTTCACGGCCGCGCGGCCCCCGTCCAGGGTAGGCACCTCGATGGAACCACCCATCGCGGCGGTGACGAAGCTGACAGGGGCGCGGCAATGCAAATCATGGCCCTCGCGCTCGAAGATCGGATGCTCGGCCACCGACAGGAAGATATAGAGGTCGCCATTGGGCCCGCCATTGGCGCCGGCCGCGCCCTCGCCACTGAGGCGAATTCGCGTGCCTTCCTCCACGCCGGGCGGCACATCGACCGACAGGCTGCGGTCCTTCTGCACCAGGCCCGCGCCGCGGCAGGCCTTGCAGGGATGGCGGATGATCTTGCCGGTGCCGCGGCACTGGTTGCAGGTGCGCTCGATGGTGAAGAAGCCCTGGGTGGCGCGCACCTTGCCGTGACCGGCGCAGCCGGGGCAGGTTTCGGCGGCATGGCCGGGCTCCGCGCCCGAGCCGCTGCAGGAGTCGCAGGCCACCATGGTGGGCACGCTGATGGAGGCGCTGCGGCCGGTAAAGGCTTCCTCCAGCGTGATGTCGAGATTGTAGCGCAGATCCTGGCCGCGATTGCTGCGCTTGGCGCGGCCCATGCCGCCCATCATCTGGCCGAAAATATCCTCGAACACATCGCCGAAGCTGCCGGAGAAATCGCCGAACGGGCTGCCGCCGCGCCCGCCCGCGGCGCCCATGCCGTTCTCGAAGGCGGCGTGGCCGAAGCGGTCATAGGCGGCGCGCTTCTGATCATCCTTCAGGATGTCATAGGCCTCGTTGATTTCCTTGAACTTGACCTCGGCGGTGGAGTCGCCGGGATTCTTGTCGGGATGGAATTTCATCGCCAGCTTGCGATAGGAGGTCTTCAGAACCTCAACCGTCGCGCCCTTCTGGCATTCCAGGGTCTCGTAGTAACAGCGCTTCATTCTACAAATCCGCCCCCGGACACTGAACAAAAGACCCCCGCAGCTTGGCGCCGCGGGGGCCGGTACAGATTACTTCTTGTCGTCCACTTCCTCGAAGTCGGCGTCCACGACATTGTCATCGGCTGGCTTGGCCCCATCGGTCGCCGCGTCGGCGGCGGCGCCTTCGGACTGCTGCGCCTTGTACATCGCCTCGCCCAGCTTCATCGAAGCCTGGGCCAGGGTGTTGGTCTTTTCCTTGATGGCATCGGCATCGTCGCCCGACATGGCGTCCTTCAGCGACGCCAGTGCGGCCTCGATGGCGGTCTTGTCGGCGGCGTCAACCTTGTCGCCATGGTCGGCCATCGCCTTTTCCGTGGAATGGATCAGGGCGTCGGCCTGGTTGCGGGCTTCGACCCCTTCCTTGCGCTTCTTGTCGTCGGCGGCATGCTCTTCGGCGTCCTTGACCATCTTCTGGATGTCGGCGTCCGACAGGCCGCCCGAGGCCTGGATGCGGATCTGCTGCTCCTTGTTGGTCGCCTTGTCCTTGGCGGTGACGCTGACAATGCCGTTGGCGTCGATATCGAAGGTAACCTCGATCTGCGGCACGCCGCGCGGCGCGGGCGGAATGCCCTGCAGGTCGAAGCGGCCCAGCGACTTGTTGTCCGCCGCCATTTCGCGTTCGCCCTGGAACACATTGATGGTGACGGCGCCCTGATTGTCCTCGGCGGTGGAGAAGATGTTGCTCTTCTTGGTCGGGATAGTGGTGTTGCGGTCGATCAGCCGGGTGAAGACGCCGCCCAGGGTCTCGATGCCCAGGCTCAGCGGGGTGACGTCGAGCAGCAGCACGTCTTTGACTTCGCCCTTCAAGACGCCGCCCTGGATGGCGGCGCCGATGGCGACCACTTCATCGGGGTTGACGCCCTTATGGGGCTCCTTGCCATTGAAGATCGCCTTCACGGCTTCCTGCACCTTGGGCATGCGGGTCATGCCGCCGACCAGGATGACTTCGTCGATCTGGCCGGCGGTGACGCCGGCATCCTTCAGGGCCTGCTTGACCGGGCCGACGGTCTTCTGGATCAGGTCTTCGACCAGGCTTTCCAGCTTGGCGCGGGTGATCTTGATGGTCAGATGCTTGGGACCGGAGGCGTCCGCCGTGATGAAGGGCAGGTTCACTTCGGTCGAGGCGGCGCTCGACAGTTCGATCTTGGCCTTTTCGGCGGCGTCCTTCAGGCGCTGCAGCGCCAGGCGGTCGCTGCGCAGGTCGATGCCGTTCTCTTTCTTGAACTCGTCGGCCAGGAAGTTGACGACGCGCTGGTCGAAATCCTCGCCGCCCAGGAAAGTGTCGCCATTGGTGGACTTCACCTCGAAGACGCCGTCGCCGATTTCCAGCACCGAGACGTCAAACGTGCCGCCGCCAAGGTCATAGACGGCGATGACGCCCTGCTGCTTCTTGTCCAGGCCATAGGCCAGGGCGGCGGCGGTGGGCTCGTTGATGATGCGCAGGACTTCCAGGCCCGCGATCTTGCCGGAGTCCTTGGTCGCCTGGCGCTGGGCGTCGTTGAAATAGGCCGGCACGGTGATGACCGCCTGGGTCACTTTCTCGCCCAGATGGGCTTCGGCGGTTTCCTTCATCTTCTGCAGGATGAAGCCGGAGATTTCGCTGGGGGAATATTTCTTGCTGTCACGGCCCTGCACCCAGGCATCGCCATTGTCGCCCTTGACGATCTTGTAGGGGACCATGCCCATGTCCTTCTGGGTCATGGGATCGTCGAAGCGGCGGCCGATCAGGCGCTTGATGGCGAAGAAGGTGAATTCGGAATTGGTGACGCCCTGGCGCTTGGCGGGCTGGCCGATCAGCCGTTCGCCATCGGGGGCGAAAGCCACGATGGAGGGCGTGGTGCGCGCGCCTTCCGCATTCTCGATGACCTTGGGGGCCGAACCCTCCATCACCGCGACGCAGCTGTTGGTGGTGCCCAGATCGATGCCGATTACTTTAGCCATTCTCAGTGTTCCTCTTCACACGGCATGGTGTCCTGACCCTTGCGGCGTCCTCCGGTCCATCCCATTGAATTCTTTGACAAAACCAGCCGAGAGCCAAAGCCCATGCTGACCTCAGGGGGTATATAGGGAGGACGCCCGGAAATGCCAAGCCTTTGGCCCGATTCAGGCTTTCACGACCTACAGATTGGGCAGGTTCTGAAACGCCGCATCCTCGCCCCGGATCTGGGCGGCGCGGCTCTGGCGGTAGAGGCTGCGGGTCGAGGCGTAGAAGTCGATCGAGCTGCGCTCCACCGACAGGAACTGGTCCAGATTGCGGTCGGCGGTGTCCAGGATGTCCAGGCCGGAGCGCGCGGTCAGCAATTCGTGGCGGCCCGCAAAGCGCATATAGGTCAGGGGATCGAAGGCCGCGTCCACCAAGCCGCCCACAAGATCGCGCGGCGGCCTGGGCCCCAGCAGCGGCAAAACCAGGTACGAGCCCTCCTGCGCCCCCGCCACGCCCAGTGTGATGCCGAAATCATTGTCGTGATAGGGAATGCCCATCCTGCCGGCGACGTCGAACAGCCCGCCCAGGCCGATGGTGGTGTTCAGAACCACCCGCGCCAAGGTCTGCACCGCCTTTTTGGGCCTGTCCTGCAGGATGTCGTTGGCCAGCACCACGGGGCTGCGCAGGTTGGTCACCACATTGTGCACCCCGTCGCGCGCCGGCTGGGGAATCACCACGCGATAGCTGTCCACCACCGGCTCGGCGATGTGATGCTCCACCCAGACATCCAGGGCGAAGGTGTCGCGGTTGGTCGCTTCCCAGGGATCGTTGTCGGCCAGCGATTCCGCGCTGGGGGTCGCGCAGGCGCAAAGGCTTGCCGCCAAAGCCAGGGCCACGGCCAAGGGTAATCTCATGGCCCAACCCAAGCATTCGCGCGCGGGCGCGGGAAGGCTCAACTGGGTATTTTCACAGGGGATGGTTAATCTGCTCAAGGGTTGAGCAGCCAGAAAGCCCGCGTCAACAGGGTGGCGAACAGGGTCCAGGCCAGGTAGGGCAGCATCAGGGCGCCCGCCAGCCTGTCGCGCCGCCAGAACAGCAGCAGGGCATACAGGATAGCAAGGTCGAGCAGGATGATTTCGCCCAAAGCGGGGCCGATCTGGTGCAGGCCGAAGAAAATGCCGCTCCAGGCGAAGTTCAGGGCCAGCTGCACGGCGAAGGCCAGCATCTCGATGGATTTGAAGCCGGTGATTTTCCACACCCGCCACGCCGCCACCGCCATCAGCACATAAAGCGTGGTCCAGACCGGCGCGAACACCCAGTTGGGCGGGGCGATGGCGGGATGGTTCAATCCGGCATACCAGGCTGGGATGTTGGGTGCGGTGAACAGGCTGCCCGCCGCTCCCACCGCCAGCGTCACCAGCAGGAAATATTTGAGGGCGCGGTTTTTGGGATCGGACGAGAGAATTTCCATGTCAGCCTTTTGCTTTGCGCCAATTTACGATGAAAGGGGCGCCAGCGTCGATCCCGGAACTGTCGTGCTGAACCGCCGCCTGACCTTGGGCGTTGCTGGGCTTTTGGCTCTTTCGGTAATTTTCCACAGAATAACAACCGCTGCGGCCCAGGCACCATGTTGTGGTGACGCGCCCCGTGGGCAAAGTCAGGCTATGGTTGCCGCATGAGCGAGATGGACCTGCCCGCCGCCGATCCGGGCGACACCACCCCGATGATGGCGCAATATCTCGCGCTGAAAGCGGCGCATGCGGATTATCTGCTGTTCTACCGCATGGGCGATTTCTACGAACTCTTCTTTGCGGACGCAGCAAAAGCCGCCGAGGCGCTGGACATCGCTTTGACCAAAAGGGGCAAGCATGCGGGCGAGGACATTCCCATGTGCGGGGTGCCGGTGCATGCCGCCGAAAGCTATCTGGAAAAGCTGATCCGCAAGGGTCATCGCGTGGCGGTATGCGAACAGACCGAAGACCCCGCCGAGGCGAAAAAGCGCGGCGCCAAGTCGGTGGTCAAGCGCGCGGTGGTGCGGCTGGTGACGCCCGGCACCCTGACCGAGGATGCGCTGCTGGAAGCGCGGTCGTCCAATCTGCTGGCGGCGCTGGGCAGAAGCGGCGCGGATTTCGCCATTGCCTGGGCCGACATGTCGACCGGGGAATTTTCGGTGGCGGCGCTGGCGCAGGCCGAAGTCGCATGCGAGCTGGCGCGGCTGTCGCCGAAAGAACTTCTGATCCCCGACGCGCTGCTGGCAAATGAAGAACTGGCGGCGCTGTTCAAGTCGCTGGGCGGCGCGCTGTCGCCGCTGCCCGCGTCGCGCTTTGATTCCGCCAATGGCGAACGCGCCCTGAAAGCGCATTACAACATGGCTTCGCTGGACGGGCTGGGCGCCTTCACCCGCGCCGAATTGTCGGCGGCCGGCGCGCTGGTCGCCTATCTGGAATTGACCCAGAAGGGCGCGAAGGTCGCGTTGCAACGGGTAACGCAGGTCAGTCCGTCTCACTTCATGGGCATTGACGCCGCCACCCGCCGCAATCTGGAACTGACCCAGACCTTGAGCGGCCAGCGCGGCGGCTCGCTTCTGGCGCAGATTGACCGCACGGTGACGGCGGGCGGGGCGCGCGCCCTGGCGGGGCGGCTGGCCGCGCCGCTGACCGACGTGGCGGTGATCGCGGCCCGCCATGACGCGGTGGAAAGCCTCGCGTGCGATTGCGAACTGCGCCGCAAGGCGCGCGAGGCCTTGCGCGCCGCGCCCGACATCGCCCGCGCGCTGGGACGGCTGAGTGTGGCGCGGGGCGGGCCGCGCGATCTGGCCAACCTGCGCGACGGAGTGAAGGCGGCGCGGGGCTTGAGGGACACGCTCTTGCAGGCGGCGCTGGGCGGCGAGGCGGCGAGCGCCATCGAAGCCCTGACCCGGAACATCGCGGCGGTGTCGCTTCTGTCGGACCGGCTGGAGTTTCTGCTGGTGGAGGAGCCGCCCTATCAGCAGCGCGATGGCGGCTTCATCAAGAGCGGGGCGCATGCGCCGCTGGATGCGCTGCGCGCCCTGCGCGACGAATCCCGCCGGGTGATCGCCGGTCTGGAAGGCCAGTATCGTGCCTCCAGCGGCGTCAGCCAGCTCAGGATAAAGCATAATGGCGTCTTGGGCTATTTCATCGAAGTCGCCGCCAGCCACGCCGACAAGCTGATGGCCGACAAGGATACCTTTCGCCATCGCCAGACCATGGCGGGGGCGGTGCGCTTTTCCACCGACGAACTGGCGAGCCTGGCTTCGCGCATTTCGCAAGCCGCCGAAACCGCGCTGGCGCTGGAAAACGCGCTGTTCGACGAGATGACCCTGCTGGCGCTGCAGCATGGCGAGGCGCTGGCCAAAATCGCCGAGGCGCTGGCGGTGCTGGATGTGGCCGCAAGCCTGGGCGAACTGGCGATTGCCGCGCGCTATGTCCGCCCCACGATAGACAAGGGGCTGAACTTCAAGATCACCCGCGGGCGTCACCCGGTGGTGGAAGCCGCGCTGGCCGCCGCCAATGCCGGGCCGTTTGTGCCCAATGACTGTGATCTATCCCCCAATGCGAAAGGCCGGCTGTGGCTGGTCACCGGCCCCAACATGGCGGGCAAGTCCACCTTCCTGCGCCAGAACGCGCTGATCGCTATCCTGGCCCAGATGGGGTCGTTCGTTCCGGCGGAGGCAGCCCATATCGGGGTGGTGGACCGGCTGTTTTCCCGCGTTGGCGCGGGCGACGACCTGGCGGCGGGGCGCTCCACCTTCATGGTCGAGATGGTGGAGACCGCCGCGATCCTCAACCAGGCGACGCCGCGCAGCCTCGTCATATTGGACGAGATCGGGCGCGGCACCGCCACCTATGACGGGTTGGCCATCGCCTGGGCGGCCGCCGAGCATCTGCACGAAACCAACAAAAGCCGCGCGCTGTTCGCCACGCATTATCACGAAATGGTGGCGCTGTGCGAAAGGCTGAAATCCATGGCGCCCTACACCATGAAGGTGCGCGAATGGAACGACAGCATCATCTTCCTGCATGAAGTGATTTGCGGCACCGCCGACCGTTCCTATGGCATCCATGTCGCCAAGCTGGCGGGCCTGCCCGATGCGGTGGTGAGCCGCGCCGAGGAAGTCCTGCGCGCCCTGGAAGAGGGGCGCGAGGGCCACAAGCCGCTGGCCCGCATCGACGAGCTGCCGCTTTTTGGCGCGTCCGCGCCACAGCCCAAAGGCACCGCAGTGGAAGACGCCCTGAAGGCAATCCAGCCGGATGCGCTCTCGCCCAAGGAGGCGCTGGAACTGCTCTATGACCTCAAGCGCAAGCTGCTAGAATAGGGGCATGAGCAGCACCCGCGCCCCGCGCAAGTTTCTGGTCGTGGTCGACAAGACGCCGGAATGCGCCGTCGCCCTGCGCTTTGCCGCCCGCCGCGCCCGGCATACGGGAGGCCGGGTCACTTTAATGTGCCCCGCCACCCCGCCCGACTTCCAGCAATGGCGGGGCGTCGAAGAGATCATGCGCGACGAGGCCCATGCCGAGGCCGAAGGCATGCTGTTCGAGGCCGCCAAGTTCGTGAACGAGCTGGCGGGCATCATCCCCGAACTGGTGATTCCCTATGGCCTGCCTACCGAATGCCTGCACAAGTTGCTGACGTCCGACCCGGACATCTCCATCCTGGTCTTGGCCTCGGGTACCGCCAAGGAAGGGCCGGGCCCGCTGGTTTCCATGTTTTGCGCGGGGGTACAGGCCATTCCCGTGACGATTGTTCCGGGCAACTTTACCCCCGAACAGGTCGACGCTTTGGCATGACATCGCGGGCCGGCGGCGCTAAAACCCCAGCATGATGACCGGAAAAATCCTTGTCGCCGTGGCCGTCGGGATCGTCTTTGTGGTCCTTTTGCTGGGGCTCTATACCCTGTGGAAGGGCGGCGCCACCTCGGCCAGCTGGTCAAATAAACTCATGCGGATCAGGGTGTTAGCCCAGTTTGTCGCCATTCTTATCATCATGGCTGTGCTGTATTTTTCGCAGCATTGATCTGGGCCTTCCCGGCTTATAAGTAAGCCCCTCGCCATCAGAAGAAGAGACATGGCCAAGACTCTCTACGACAAGATATGGGACGCCCATCTGGTGAGCGCCAATCCTGGCGAGACCCCGGTCATCTATATCGACCGCCATCTGGTCCATGAAGTCACCAGCCCCCAGGCTTTCGAGGGCCTGCGCCTGTCGGGCCGCAAGGTGCGCCGCCCGGAGCTGACCCTGGCGGTGGCCGATCATAACGTCCCGACCAAGGACCGCGACCAGGGCATCACCGACCCCGAAAGCCGCGCCCAGGTGGCGGCGCTCAAGCAGAACACCGCCGACTTCGGCGTCGAATATTTCGCCATGGACGATATCCGCGCCGGCATCGTCCACATCATCGGGCCGGAACAGGGCTGGACCCTGCCGGGCACCACCATCGTGTGCGGCGACAGCCATACCTCCACCCACGGCGCCTTTGGCGCGCTGGCTTTCGGCATCGGCACCTCAGAGGTCGAGCATGTGCTGGCGACCCAGACCCTGCGCGCCCAGCCCAGCAAAAACATGCGCGTGACGGTGAACGGCAAGCTGCCGGGCGGTGTGACCGCCAAGGACATCGCTTTGGCGGTGATCGCCAAGATCGGCACTGCCGGCGGCACCGGTTATGTCATCGAATATGCCGGCGAGGCGGTGCGCGCGCTGTCGATGGAAGGGCGCATGACGCTGTGTAACCTGACCATCGAAGGCGGCGCGCGGGCCGGACTTATTGCTGTCGATGACACGACCCTGGATTATGTGAAGGGCAGGCCCCGCGCCCCCAAGGCCGCGGCCTTCGAGGCCGCCGCCCTGTACTGGCGCACCCTGACGTCCGATCCCGATGCGGTGTTCGACGCGGAAGTGGTGCTGGATGCGCGCGACATCGTGCCGATGGTGACCTGGGGCACCTCGCCGGAACAGGGTCTGCCCATCACCGGCACTGTGCCGGACCCATCAAAGATCACCGACGAGCATCACCGCGCCGCCGCCGAACGCGCGCTGGACTATATGGGACTTCAAGCCAACATGAAGCTGACCGACATCAAGGTCGATCATGTCTTTATCGGGTCGTGCACCAATGGCCGCATTGAAGACCTGCGCGCTGCCGCGCAGGTCGCCAAGGGCCGCAAGGTGGCCGCCGGGGTGAATGCCATCGTGGTGCCCGGCTCCGGCCTGGTGAAGGAACAGGCCGAGGAAGAAGGCCTGGACAAGGTGTTCCTGGAGGCCGGCTTTGAATGGCGCGATCCGGGCTGTTCGATGTGCCTGGCGATGAACGCCGACAAGCTGAAGGAAGGCGAACGCTGCGCCTCGACCTCCAACCGCAACTTCGAGGGCCGCCAGGGCCGGGGGGGACGGACCCATCTGGTGAGCCCCGCCATGGCTGCGGCGGCGGCGGTGACGGGGCATCTCACGGACGTTCGGACGCTTAATTAATTGGGGGCTGAGGATGATGAAGTTAATTCTCAGCCACTCCTGCGCCGACGTTCAGAAAATTAAAGATTTCTACCAGGCTAAGCGCAATTTGCGGTTAGTCGAATTTCGCGCGTCGCAAAATCTCGCAAAGCATAAGCCTGCTGTAACTATGGATAGGTTCTGGCGAGCATTGGTTTGCATGCGACTGACCTCACGTCAGAAATCTGGACCCGATAGTGCTGTGGTCGCGCTGGTTCGGGCTCAGCCATTCCCTTTGCGACTTGAAAAATTGCGTAGTAACAGGAATTCCTTAGTTAAATTCATAGCGTCTGAATTGAGAGCGGTAAAAGGAATGCGGGACTATGACGTTGCCGCAGTTCAACTCGCCACAAATTTCAAAATGCTTGAAGGTGGTCGCTGGGAGGAGTTTCTTTTGATGACAAACGGCTTGAGAGGGTCTTCTTCCCAAGCGGCGGAACGCAGCGTTTCCAACGCAATTCAAGACGCCTTTAAAGGCTTTGGGCCAAAACAGTCTCGCAATTTCCTTCAGGCGCTTGGCCTCACTCGCTATGAGATTCCCCTTGATTCTCGAGTGATGAAGTGGATGAAAAGTGAGTTGAAGTTTCCTCTGCCGATAAGCGGTGGCGTATTAGCAGATGCCGATTACTACGAACTCGTCCTCGGGAAAGTCCAAGAACTTTGCAAGGAAGCGAAGGTCATGCCCTGCATGCTTGATGCGGCGATATTTGCATCATCAGATGATGATACTTGGCTGCCTGAGATGATGAAATTTTAAAAAAAACTCACCGGGTCCACGTCCACCGTGACTCGCACCGCGTTCGGCACCTTCACCAGCGCCAGCCAGGCTTTCAGATAGGCCTGCATGTCCACGCCCTTTGCCGCCTGCACCAATAACCGCTCGCGCGTCTGGCCGCGCAGCAGGGCATAAAAGGCGGGCGTCGGCCCCCACACTTTCACATCGCGGGCCGGGGGTGCGCACCTGCCCAGTTGCCGGGCGATCTCGCGCACCGCATCGCCGTCATGGCCGCTGATCACCAGCGCCGCGAGGCGCCCAAACGGCGGGGCGGCGGCGGCTTCGCGAAAGCCGCGCTCCTGTTCATAGAAGCCGTCGCGGTCGCCCTTGACCAGCGCCTGCATCACCGCATCGTCGGGATTGCGGGTCTGCAGCAGCACCAGTCCGGGTTTTTCGGCGCGGCCCGCCCGGCCCGAGACCTGATGCAGCAGTTGAAAGGTGCGTTCGCGCGCCCGCAAATCGCCATCGCTGCCGCCCAGGTCGGCATCGACCACGCCCACCAGAGTCAGTTGCGGAAAGTGATGCCCCTTGGCGACGATCTGGGTGCCGATCAGCACATCGACCTCGCCCTTGGCGAACAGCCGCAAGGCTCCTTGGGTTTCCGCCGGGCCGTTCATGGTGTCGGACGAGGCGATGGCATAGCGGGCATTGGGAAAGAAGGCGGCGAATTCCTCCGCCACCCGCTCCACCCCGGGGCCGCAGGCAATCAGCGTGCCGGTCTCATGGCACTCAGGACAATCACTGGGCATCGGCAATTCATAGCCGCACTGATGACAGGCCAGGCGTTTTTTGTATTTGTGCTCCACCAGCCAGGCCGAGCAGTGCGGGCAGGTGAATTTGTGACCGCAGGCCTCGCACAGGGTCAGCGGCGCATAACCCCGGCGGTTGAGGAACAGCATGGCCTGTTCGCCCGCGGCCAGCACATTGTCCAGCGCGGCGCGCAAGGGCGGCGACAGCCACTGGCCCTTGTGTTCGACATCGGGGGCGTCCCCCGCGCGCGCAGGCGCGCCATCTTTAAAGGCATGTCTAAGATCAACCAGCTGCACCACCGGCATCTCCGCCACGCCATGGCGTGCGGTCAGCTTCAGATGGGTGTAACGACCGCTGACGGCATTGACGAAGCTTTCCAGCGACGGCGTTGCGCTGGCCAGCACCACCGGACAATCCTCGATCCGGGCGCGCACCACCGCCATGTCGCGGGCGTGATAGATGGCGCCGTCCTGCTGCTTGAAGGCCTGTTCGTGTTCTTCGTCCACGATCACCAGCCCCAGTTCGGCAAAGGGCAGGAACAGCGACGAACGCGCTCCCACCACCACCCGGGCCTCGCCATTCATCACCGCGCGATAGACCCGGCGGCGTTCCTTCTGGCTGACATCGCTGTGCCACTCGGCGGGGCGGGCGCCGAAGCGGGCGGCGAAGCGTTCCAGGAACTGGGTGGTCAGGGCGATCTCCGGCAGCAGGATCAGCACCTGTTTGCCCGCCTTCAGCGCACTTGCCACGGCCTCGAAATAGACTTCGGTCTTGCCCGAACCCGTGACACCGTCCAGCAGATGGGCTGAGAATTTTCTTTCCGCCACCGCCGCCGTCAGCACAGCCGCCGCCCGGCCCTGGTCGCCGTTCAAGGATGGCGCGGCAAAGCCCGCATCGGGGGCGCGAAAGGGCAAAAATTCCGGCAGTTCGGTCGGCACCAGCGCATTCGCGCCAATCAGCCCCCGCACCACGGCGGCGCTGACATTGGCGTCCTCGGCCAGGCCGCTGACGCTGCGCGCCAAGCCGTCGCCCGCCACCTCCAGCGCCCGGCGGCGCGGCTCGCTCATGCGCGGCGGCGTCACGCTGCCCTTCACATAGGCGATGCGGCGCGCTTCCGGCTCGAACGCCCCGCGCGACCGCAGTGCCATGGCCAGGATCGCGCCCGGCGGGTTCAAGGTATAATCGGCCACCCAGTCGATGAAGTCGCACAGTTTCGCCGGCAGCGCTGGCGCGCCTTCCAGTGGCTGCGCCACCTTCAGGCGATTGTCGCCCAGCGTGCCTTCTGCGGCGCCCCATACCACGCCCAGCACGTCGCGGCTGCCCAGCGGCGCTGAAACCAACACCCCGCGCCGGGCGTTGGAACCGGCAGGAAGCTTGTAGTCATAGGCGCCTGAAAGCGGCAGCGGCAGCAGCACGCCGACGACAGGTTTTGGCGCAATTTCCGGTATCGGCGAGGGGTTTATGCGGGCTCTGATCATGGACTAAGATGGGTCATGGGCTACACTTCGCCCCGCCCAATCCGCAGGTCAATAAAGAAGGTCTTTTGTCCCATGAAAATCTTTCTCGACACCGCTGATGTGGCTGAAATCCGCGAATATGCCGCGTCGGGGCTGGTGGACGGCGTCACCACCAATCCCTCCCTCGCCGCCAAGACCGGCCGCGACTATGTCGAATCGCTGAAAGAGATCTGCTCGGTGGTGCCGGGCGCGGTCAGCGCCGAAGTGCTGGCGACCGATTATGACGGCATGATCAAGCAAGCCGCCATCTTCACCAGGATCGCCAAGAACATCGCCGTGAAGGTGCCGCTGACCTGGGACGGGCTCAAGGCCTGCAAGACATTGTCGGATGCGGGCACGATGGTGAATGTCACGCTGTGCTTCTCGCCGGTGCAGGCGATGATGGCGGCCAAGGCGGGCGCGTCCTTCATCTCGCCCTTTATCGGCCGCGTCGATGACATGGGCGAGGACGGCATCGGCCTGGTCCACGACATCCGCACCGTCTATGACAATTACAATTTCAAGACCGAGATACTGGCGGCCTCGATCCGCAGCGTCAGCCATGTGCGCGAAAGCGCCCTGGCCGGCGCCGATGTCGCCACCATTCCCGGCGACATCTTCAAGAAGCTTTTGAGCCATCCTTTGACCGACAAGGGCCTGGCCGCCTTCGAGGCCGACGCCAAGAAGGCCGGCGTCGTTATCAAGGGCTGAAATTGGGCGACGGGGCGGACGCGCATCGCAAGGCCTGGCTGGCGATGCTGGCGCATGAGCGCCGCGCCTCGCCCCACACCTTGCGCGCCTATGGCGACGACGTCGCCAGCTTCCTGGGCTTCCAGGCCGGGCATACCGGCGGCGCGCTCAGCGACAAGGTGCTGGCGAAACTGACGCCCGCCGACATCCGCGCCTTCATCTCCAGCCGCCGCAGCGAAGGGCTGGGCACGGGCGGGGTCCAGCGGGCGCTGGCGGCGGTGCGCAGCTTCTACAAATTCCTGGCGCGCGAAGGCATCCTGGAAAATGCCGCGCCGCGCGCCATCCGCACCCCGCGCGTGCGCCGCTCGCTGCCGCGCCCGCTGACGGTGATCGATGCGGCGCGCGCCATCGAACGGGCGGGCGAACACACGGTCGAATGGCTGGGGGCGCGCGATGCCGCCCTGCTGACGCTTTTGTATGGCGCGGGGCTTCGCATCTCGGAAGCCTTGTCTTTGAAACGCGGCGACGTGCCGCTCGGCGAAACTCTCAGCGTGATCGGCAAGGGCCGCAAGGAGCGCAGCATTCCGGTCCTGCCGCTGGTGGCGGCGGCGCTGGCCGACTATGCCGCCCGGATTCCTTTCAGCGGCGGGCCGGGCGCGCCCTTGTTCGTGTCGCGGCGGGGCCTTCCCATGAGCGCGCGCGAGGCGCAAAGCCTGATGCAGCGGCTACGCGGTCAGTTGGGGCTGGCCGAACGCGCCACGCCGCATGCCCTTCGCCATTCCTTCGCCACCCACATCCTGCAGGGCGGCGGCGACCTGCGCAGTGTGCAGGAATTGCTGGGCCACGCCTCGCTGTCCACCACCCAGATCTACACCGCCATCGAGACCAGCGAGCTTCTGAAGACTTACGAAAACGCCCATCCCCGCGCCAAATGACGCAAGCGCGAGTTGCGCTGCGGGCTGCCGCTGCTCTAACATGATGCGGAAACGAGGCGGACAAACCGCCACCGGGAAAACACATGAAATCTTCGCTGATCGCCATTCTGCTGCTGGCCGCCGCGCCGGCTTTCGCGGCCGAGCCTGACGGGCTGGTGCTGCCGTCCGGTTTCCATGCCGTGGTGGTGGCTGACGGGCTGGGGCCGATCCGTCACATGGCGATCCGCGGCAATGGCGACATCTATGTCTCCACTCGCCATGGCCGCGACCAGCCGTCGGTCGGCATCGTGGCGCTGCATCTGGGGCCGGACCACAAGGCGGTCCAGACCGAACATTTCTCCAGCATCGATCAGGGTACCGGCATCCGCATCGACAAGGACGCGCTTTATGCCGCCTCCGGCACGGGGGTCTATCGCTTTGCCCTGGGCGACACGCTGGTGCCTACGGCCCAGCCCGAACTGATCGTGGACGGGCTGGCAGCGACCAACCATCCCATCGCCTTTGACGGTCGCGGCGACCTGTTCGTTTCCATCGATGGCGGCGGCGGCCCGGCCAACTGCCCCGACCCGTCGGTGCCCAAGGACGCCAAGCCCAGGGGGCTGAACCCCTGCCCGGTGCTGGAAACGCGCGGCGGCATCTGGCGCTTTGACGACAGCAAGCCGGGCCAGAAGCTGGCCGATGGCGAGCATTACGCCACCGGCATCCGCAACATGAGCGCGATGGACTGGCGCGGCGGCGACGCGCTCTATGGCGCCTGGCATGGCCGCGACGCCACGGCCAAGACCTGGCCGGAATTTCTCACCCAGGCCGATGACGACGCCATCGCCGACGAGATGTTCCGCATCGCCAAGGGCACCGACATGGGCTGGCCCTATACCTATTGGGACGGGGCGCGGAAGATGCGGCTGATGGCGCCGGATTATGGCGGCGACGGCAAGACCCAAGCGCCCGAAGGCAAATATGCGACCCCGGTGGCGGCGTTCCAGCCGCAGCGTCCGGCGGTGCTGGACCTGGCCTTCTATACCGGCACCAAGTTCCCCCGCGCCTATCGCGGCGGCGCCTTCCTGGCCACGCATGGCGGCGGAGCCGACGGCACGGTGCTGCCCGGCGGCCATGGCGGCTACAATGTGACCTTCGTGCCCTTCAGCGGCGGCAAGGCGGGGGCGCCGATGGTGTTCGCCGATGGCTTTGCCGGGCCGGATGCCGCCGCCCGAAACGTCAAGACCGCCACCTACCGCCCGGTGGGCGTGGCGGTGGGGCCGGATGGCGCGCTGTATGTGGCGGATTCCAACAAGGGCCGCATCTGGCGGATTTCCTACGGGAACTAGGCTGAGAAACCGCGAATTAAGCGGTCTTCTGCCAGGCTTGGCTGTTGCAGTGGGAAGGCGGGATAAGTAGTTTCCGCCCAGTTTTCCAATGGTCGCGCGGCCCAGCCGCGCTCCGGGGCCGCCTTAGCTCAGCCGGTAGAGCATCGCATTCGTAATGCGGGGGTCGCGTGTTCGAGTCACGCAGGCGGCACCATTTCATTCAAACACTTGGCGCACCCTTGCGATCTCAGGGGTTGCCGCGTGGACGCAAGCTGGAAGCACCGCGGTGCTTCCACCACATGCTTCACGCCGTTGCGCCATCTTCTTCGGTGTTCCGGCGGAGGCGGCCTTCGACGAAGTCGATCAGGTCTTGCAACCTGTATGGAGAAAGTCGGTTCACAAGGCATGGGACGATGTTTTGACTTCGGCGTTAAGGAATATGCGAGGGCAATGGTATGCCGCGCATCGAAAGCCATTCTTCAAAACATTACCTAGGTAATTCGACGCACATAAATCGAATACTTATTGCGGGATTATTAGTTTCCATAAAACACTTGCAGGACTTTGGAATATTACAATGAGGTGCATTCCTCTCGCGCGTTCAGAAAAGTTCGAGGCCGTGCCTCGGCTGTGTTCGCAGACAAGGTTTATGGCTTACACCTCCAAAACCAATGCGCGTAACCTTTGTTAAGACTTTCCGAGAGATAATGGGTTCATGCATTTAGCGACCATTACCAACTGGGCTTACGGCGCGACCGTTGTTCTAACGCTCGCGTCCGGGACCACAATGCTGTTGGCTTCCAACGCTCAGGACAACGAGCGTGCAGCGGTCGCGCAGCGCTACAAAATGGACCAAGCCAGTTCGAAAATCGCCGACGAAGTCACGGCGCTCAGCGATCAGGCACGCGAATATGTAATCACCGGCGCCGCTTCCTATCTTTCCCTGTACCGCCGTGCAGGTGCGGAATTGGGTTCCGTAGAAGACCGCACCCGCGCCGTGAAGGATATTGGGGCGGGCGCGGACGAGTTGAACGCGCTGGCCGATGCCATGCGGTTGGCCGATGGCCTGCAAGACGAACAGAAGCGGGCCGTTGCCGCACGAGAGCGAGGTGACGAGGACCAGGCTCGCGGAATTCTGTTTGGAGCCGAATACGAGCGCGAGTTGGACCGGGTCGCCGCAAACGTCGAACGGTTCCAATATCGTCTCGACCAGCGTACAAACGCCGATGTGCGCGCCGCAATCTCCATTTCTCGCATATGGAGATACTGCTCCGAAGGCGTACTCGCGCTAACCGGGCTCCTCTTCCTGTGGGTGTTATACTTCGTGTTCATGCGGCGCGTATTGCGCCCAGTCGTTCGCCTCAGCGACGTCGTTAACCGCCTGGCTGCCCAGGATTACGACGTGGAGGCGCCCGATTACGACAAAATCGATGAAATCGGCGACATGGCTCAGGCAATCCGTGTCTTTCGCGAGAACGGGCTGGAGCGTCAGCGACTCGAAAAAGACCGAAGCGCCGATCTCGCGATGCGCACCATGCTGTCGCGGATGACACAGCGCATGCAGACCTGCGAGACAACGCGCGGTCTCGAACAGGTCATCGAGAGCTTCGTTCCCGAAATCGCGCCACAGTTCGCCGGGCGTCTCTATCTGTTTGACAAGAGTCGCAATGCGCTTGTCGAAACATGTTCGTGGTTGACACCGGTCCATTCACGCCGCGAATTTCCTCCCACGGCGTGCTGGGCTCTGCAACGCAATGCCATGCATCGGCCCGCAAGGAATGAGTATGATATTCCTTGCGAACATCTCGATCCTTCTGAAGGGCTGATTGATTCTATTTGCCTGCCGCTGATAGCGCATCGGACGACGCTTGGCGTGCTCTATTTTGAGTCGCGAGAGGACAGTTTGCACCCTTCGGCGAACGTGTCCGAGGATTATCTCAAGATGCTGGCCGAGAATATCAGCCTGGCGCTTGGCAATTTACGTCTGCGGGACGCGCTGCGGGACATGGCGATGGTAGACGAGCTGACCGGGCTCGCCAACAGAAGGCATCTCGATGCGGTGCTGGAAATGCGCTCAGAAGAAGCCAAACAGCGCGGCGAACCCATAAGCTGCGTGATGGTCGATATCGATCATTTTAAGAGGTTCAATGATGAATTCGGCCATGAAGCAGGCGATGCGGTGCTTCGTGCAACAGGCGACCTGTTCCGGCAATCTACCCGCGAGAGTGACACGGCCTTTCGCTATGGGGGAGAAGAGTTTCTGCTGCTGATGCCCGGACTCGATGCGGAACACGCCTTCAAGCGCACAGAGGAAATACAGACTCTGGTTCGCGCGCTGCGTGTCGAGCATGGCGGGCGCGAACTGGGGCCGATTACCATGTCTTTCGGCCTCGCAAGTGCGCCGGCCCATTGTGCATTCAACAGGTTGATCCAGGCGGCTGACGCAGCCCTTTATCACGCCAAGGAAAAGGGACGTGATCAAATTGTCGTTTCTGAGGCGCGGCTGATGGATCAAAGAATGGCGTCGTAAAGTTCCGGTGGCGATCGGACACACCTGTCCCTTCCGAAAACCTCATCCGGGCCGATTCGCTAACCATATTTCCAGTTTCCGCTTAACCCAGCGCGGCGCGCAGCCTATATCAGGCGGATGCGTCGTTTGCCCCACGACACACTGACAGTGGAGGCACCATGACCGCGCGTATCATTTCCATCCTGGCCTTGTTGACCCTGTGCGGCACCGCGCCCGCCTGGTGCGACGATGTCATCGATGCGGCGACTGCGGATTTTTCCGACGCAAACGCCCTGACGGTCGACGGCTTCACGGGCGGCGTCGGCCAGTCGGCGGATGCCGCGGGCGGCGCGATCGTGATCCAGATGCTGCAGCCGGCCACCACGGCCAGCGGCGCCGGCAATGCGCCCAGCAACTATCAGTATGTCCGCGCCGTGCCCGTCAGTTCGCACTGATCGGCAGGCCGCAAGGCCGGACAGAAATGTTCGCATTGTGAAGGTGGCTAGGCCAGTTCCACCGGCTTGTAGCCCGGCGCCCTGGTCTGCCACAGGATGGCGAGTATCAGCGCCTTGGCGCGGGGCAGGATCGCCAGCGCGATGCCCGCGAACAGGGCCGCCATCGACACCATCGCCGCCCAGGTCGGCATCCAGTCCCAGTTGGCCAGGAAGGCCAGGGGCAGGAAGATGTGCCCAACCAGGATGATGGTCAGCCAGGGGGCGGCGTCGTCGGCGCGGATCATGCCGAATTCCTCGCCGCACACCGAACAATGGTCCACCTGCTTGAGGTAGGAACCAAACAGCTTTCCCTCGCCGCAACAGGGGCAGCGGCCCAGAATGGCGCGGCGGGCGGCGGTCTTCAGGTCGATATCATCACGCATGGGCGTACTATAGGCCCCGTCTGCTAACATTGCGCCCTGTGCGCTTTGCCCTGCGACAGTTTGCGCCTCACCAGCCGGTATAGGCGTAGCGCGGAACCCAGCGATAGCGCAGGCGCGGCGGCGGATACCAGCCGGGCGGCGGGCCATAGCCGCGTTCGCCATAGCCATTGTCATGACGCTCGTCGCTGCCCTGGCGGATCTGCCAGGCGCGGGGACGCGGCGGCAGCTCGTCCTGGTCGGCAGCGGCATAGGACGGCGCGCCCTGGTCTTGCGCGTCGGCGTCTTCATCCTGCCGTGCGTCGGCATCCGGCGCGGCTTGGTCATGCCGCCAGGGGCGCGCCTCCATGGCATGATCGGGAACCCCCGCCAGAACCACATCGGCCTTCACATCTGGCTTCACATCCGCCTTCACATTCGCCTGGCCGCCGCCAACGGGCATGGCCTCGGCCACCTTCACCAGCGCGGGCCTGGCCGCCGACGCCAGCACGGGACCGGCGCAGACATTGCCAAGGTCCAGCGGCCGGGAGCGGGACTCGACGAACTGCGCCAGCGAGCCTTGGTTCTGCGATGCGGCGGCGAACAAAGCATGGGCGTCGGCGCAAAAGGCCCCGGCATCGCGCGCCTGTTCCAGCCCCGACAGATTGGCAGCCTTGGTCTTGAAGGTGTCATAGCCGGCCTCGCCATGCTCGCCGCCGCGCTTGATGAAGAAGCTCTTCAGCGCCGCGTCGGAGGCCTGCAATTCGCCGCGATAGCTGATCACAAAGCGGTTATAGGCGCCGGCCTCATGGCATTGCAGGGCGGCGACCATCAGCTCCTGCTGCATCACGGCGGTCTTCAGCGCCGCCGCATCGGCCTGTGTGGCGCAGGCGGCGAGCGCCGGATTGCACAAGGCAAGAAGCGCGATCAAGGCGCAGGAAGTTTTCAGCATGGCGATCTCCTTTGGTCTAGTTGGAGGCCGTGCGGGTGCGCTCGCAGCGTCCCGACGGCGGTTCGAAATGATCCAGGCGCGCCACCACCTCGCCCGCGCCGCCGCCGCAGGCGATCCAGCGAAAATTGTGGTCGGTGTCCTTTTCCGCCAGGCTGTTGTCGGCGGTCAGGGCGCCAAAGCCATTGGCCGCGACGCTGCCCGCAACACTGCTCGCCACCGCGCCGTTGCCGCAGCCGGTCAGCGTGTCGCTGGAGCCCGCCATGCAATAGGCGAACTGCACGGCGAAGCCGCAGGCGTTGCGAAAACCCCAATGGCCGCCATCGCTGTCCACCTTCAGGCATTTGGAGGCGTCATTCTTGTCGATCGGCGCGGTGCTGGCCGTTTCCATGACCGGCGTCAGCGGCCGGGCATCCGCCTTTTGCACCGGCGCGTCGATGGCGTGAAGCTCCGACATTTTCACCGGCACGGTCTCCAGCCCGTTGAAATCGCCGACGCGGTACGACGCCTTGGCGATGCGGGCCGGGACCTTCACTTCGGCGCGCGTCACCTTGCCGGGCTTGGCCGCAGGTGCGGCTGCGGCGGCGGGCTGGGAAAGACAGCCGCTGTCGCCGGCGGCGACCGCCAGGCCCAACCGGCTGGCATAGGCATTCAGCGCGGCTTTCTTGTCCGCTTCGCTGAAACTGTGGCCCGCCGGATACCAGGCGCGGCAGGACGGGCCAAGGTCACCGTCGATGGTCATCAGCACGCTACCCTCGCCCCCGGGCGACAACAATGTCGAGCGGCCATCGGCATAGCGCACTTCGACGCCCTTGGCCGACAGGCGGAAAAAGCCGGTGACGCTGGTGCCCGCGCCCGGCGCGCCGGTATCTTCCACCACCGTGCCCATGCGGTCGGTCATGAAGGTGAAGGTGGTCTTGCGGGCATTGCCGCCTGCCGGGATGACCTGCAATTCCATGCCGCCCTCGATCAGGTTGAGGGCTATGGACGACCCGTCCACCCCCACCAGCGTCTTGCCCGACACGGCCGAGAAGGGCGTCTGGGCGGCATCCAATGTCGTGGTCGCGGCCTGGGTCAGCCTGGGCGCGTCCCCCTCGGTGGCGGCGGCGAGGCGGCCATCGACAAATGCGCCGCTGACCAGCGAGCCATCGGGCCGCCGAAGCTCGCCCCGGCCGTTGGGCTTGTCGTCCTTCCAGTCCCCGGCATAGCGCTCGCCATTGGCGCGGCGCAGGATGCCAAAGCCGTTCATCCGCCCGGCCGTCCACTGGCCCTCGAAGCGGTCGGCGGCGTTGGTGGTCAGGATGCCCGCGCCGTTGAAGACCCCCGCCACCGCCTCGCCGTCATAGCTCCAGCCGGCGCCCCAGCGGCTGACGACATGGCCGTCGCTCACCGCGCCATGGGCGAAGATGCCGGTGAAGCTCTGGGCCTTGCCGTCGGCGGTGGTGAAGGTGGCGGTGCCAAGCCCGTCGGCATATCCATCCGTGCAGCCGCCGGTCCAGCGCACCGTGTCGCCGGGATGGGCGTCGGCGTTGAACAGCAGGCAGGCGCCGTCCTTCAGCCATTGGCCGTCCAATGTGTCAGAGGCGTGCGCGCAAATCAGGCCGCAGTTCAGCAACGCGGCGGCCAGCGCGCCCTTCAGGGTCCACGACATGCAAGTCTCGATTTTTACGGAGAACCAGCCCCATTGCCGCGCCCTCGCGGCCAAGGCTGCGTCAGGTTTTTTCACAATGCGAGGGCAAGCGGAAATCCCGGCAAAGGATTCCTTACCGCGCGCGGGAAATCTCGCGGCATGCCGCAATAGCGCGGTTTTATCGGTACCGTTTGTTACGGGCGTTCATCTGGCCGTTCATCCGGGGTTCAGCTAGATGAACGGCGGCGGGCCGTTTTGACATTCGCGCGCGCCTCACGCGATGCGGCTTTGCTGCATGCCGACCAAGCGCTTCAGCCCGGCGCCGCATCGCGGACCCTTGGCCCCCCGCTTTTTGATCTTGTTGCGCAGCGGGTTCCATCAGAGATAAACAAGGCGCAGAAGCAAAGGGAGACCAGGATGAAAACCGCATCTTTCGCAGCCGCAGCATTGGCGCTGGCGCTGGCAGGGCAACCTGCCGCAATGGCCGCGACCCCGCAATGGACCACCATCCTGCTGGAAAAGGTGGTGGACCGCACGCCCGATCAGGTCTGGGCCAAGATCGGCGGCTATTGCACCATCCAGCAATGGCTGAAGCTGCAAAGCTGCGTCGTGACAAGCGCAAACCAGGGCAGCGTCGGCACCAACCGCCGCCTGAACGGCAAGACCGACGAGATCATCGTGGCGGCGACGCCCTATTCCTATACCTATGCGCAGCTGCCGTCCGACATCCAGCCCGCCTCGCCCATCTTCTATCACGGCACCCTGGCGGTGGAGCCGCTGGACCGCGGCCGCAAGACCAGGATCGTCTACACTTTGTTCTACGACAATTCGAACCTGGAGACGGCGGAGAAGAAAGATGCGGACCGTGCCGCGCGCGCCAAGCGCTTCGGCGACGCGCTGGAGACCATGAAGCAGATGGCGCAAGCGCAGTAATCGATCATGATCAATGTGTTGCAGTTGGTGGCATTGCGTCCCGAGGTGCAGAGGGAACTGGAGGCGCGCTACAAGGTCCATCCCAGGAGCGAACTGGACAAGGTGGCGGGTCTGGTGCGCGCCGTGGTCACCAACGGCCATTCCGGGCCGGAGCCGGCGCTGATCGACCGGCTGCCGAAACTGGAAATCATCGCCTCGGCTACCGTCGGCTATGACGGCATTGCGGTCGAATATGCCCGCGCCAGGAACATTCCCGTCACCAACACGCCGGACGTTCTGAACGATGATGTCGCCGACCTCGCCATCGCGCTGATGATCATGACGGCGCGCCGTCTGGTGGCGTCGGACCGCCATGTGCGGGCCGGGCGCTGGGCGACAGAGGGCGAATATCCCCTGGCGACCAAGGCCAGCGGCAAGCGCGTCGGTATCCTGGGCATGGGCCGCATCGGCAAGCAGATCGCCAGGCGCTGCGCGGCGATGAACAGCAGCATCGCCTATCACAGCCGCAAGCCGGTGGAGGATGTGCCTTACAAGCACTATCCCGACCTGGTGGAACTGGCCCGGGACAGCGATTTTTTGATCGTCATCATTCCCGCCACGCCCCAGACCCGCAAGATCGTCAACCAGGCGGTGATCGAGGCGCTGGGGCCGCAGGGCATTCTGGTCAATGTCGCGCGCGGCGCGGTGGTGGACGAGGAGGCGCTGGTCGCCGCATTGCAAGACGGCAAGCTGGGCGGCGCGGGGCTGGACGTGTTCGCCGAAGAGCCCAAGGTGCCCGAGGCCCTGCTGGCGATGGACAATGTCGTGCTGCAGCCCCATGTCGGCAGCGCCACGTTTGAGACCCGCCGGGCGATGAGCCAGCTGGCGCTGGACAATCTGGACGCGCATTTCGCCGGCAAGCCGCTTTTGACGGAAGTTAAATGAGGTAGGGCTGGCACAGGCCCGCCTCCCCTTCGCGCGCGCCAGCGCGCAAGAGGGGGAGGTGGTTTCAGCGAGCGAAGGCGACCGAACGGGAGCCGAGCGGAAGCTGAAACCGGAGGGGGTCAAAAATCAGCGCACGAGTTCCGTTACCAAATAAAGAAAGCCCGCGCCCAGCAAGGTCGCAAGCGTGGTGGAGGCGCGCGGATGGACGCGGTGGCTCTCGGGCAGAAGCCCGCTGGCCCCGATATGCAGGAAGAAGCCGCAGAACAGCGCCAGCAGAAGCGCCAGAAGCTGGGCGCTGGGCACGATCAGCAGGCTGAGGCCCGCGCCCAGCACCGGCGCCGCCGCATCCATCGCCAGCCATTTCAGCGCAAAGGCGCGGCTGCCGCCATGCTTCATCACCACATTGACGGTGTTGAGGCCGTCGGCGAAATCATGCGCCAGCACCGCCACGGCGACCACGATGCCGATCTGGGGGCTGGTCTGGAAGGCGACGCCCATGGCGAAGCCGTCCAGCACACTATGGGCGGAAAAGCTGGCCGCGCCCATCAGCCCGCGCGCCGGATTGGCCTGGCCCTCACAGTCATGGCGCGCCACCAGCCGGTCCAGCATGGTATACAAGAAGAAGCCCAGGGCGGCGACCGCCAGCAGGGTGCGCGGCTG
The DNA here is from genome assembly GCA_035549455.1 of Rhizomicrobium sp. Classification (GTDB taxonomy): domain Bacteria; phylum Pseudomonadota; class Alphaproteobacteria; order Micropepsales; family Micropepsaceae; genus Rhizomicrobium. The sequence continues at coordinate 51,407 of DASZQW010000039.1, forward strand.
ATAGATGCCGGCGCCCGCGGCCAGCGCTTCCGGCGCCAGGTCGAAAAAGGCGACGCCGATCACCGCGCCGGCCGAAAAGCCCATTACCAGCGGCAGCTTGCCCGCCAGCTTCAGCGTCATCAGGCCGCCGGTCATGGTGGCGGCCGAGGCGGCAAGGGCGATGGCGATGATGAGAAGTTGCGTCATGCGGTCCCGCTTATCGCAAGCCGCGCGTCAGGGGGCAACGGGATCAACCGGGATCACATCCACGCCCACATCCACGACATGATCATGGCCGCCCAGGATGATGCCAGCCACCGGCGCGACATCGCCATAGTCGCGGCCCCAGGACGAGGTGACATGGGTCTCGCCCACCAGCACATCGTTGGTGGGATCAAGGTCCACCCAGCCGAAGGGCGGCGCCCAGACGCTGAACCAGGCATGGCTGGCATCGGCGCCCAAAAGGCGCGCCTGGCCCGGCGGCGGCTGGGTCAGCAGATAGCCCGAGACATAGCGGGCGGGCAGGCCGATGCTGCGCATGCAGGCGATACCGACATGGGCGAGGTCTTGGCAAACACCGGCGCGAATCTCGAACACCCGGTCCACTTCGGTGGTGGCGTCGGTGACGCTGGTGTCATAGCGAAAATCCCCATGGATGCGGTTCATCAGCTCGATGGCCCCCGCCAGGACCGGGCGTCGCGGCGGAAAGCTGATAGCGGCATAGCCGGCGATATTGCTCTTGAACCGGGTCAGCGGGGAATCAAACAGGAACTGCACCGCGTCGCGCTCTTCCTCGTCGTCCGGACTTTCCAGCAGGGTGCGCACCTCTTCCCAGCTGCGGCTGTCGCGGCTGGCGCGCTGGGGCGCAGGATCGACCCGCAAACGGCTTTCCGCCACCACGTCCAGTTGGGTATGCACGACATCGATGGAAAACCATTCGCAGGGATTGTCGAAATAATCGTTGCGCGCCTCATGGCTGGCGGGTTCCAGGCTCAATTTGATCTGGCTGTCATGCACGGTCTGCACCGGGGTGGAGCGCAGGCGCAGATGCGCCAGATGCCAGGAATGGGAGACATCCTGCAGGTAGCGATAGGTGGTGCGGTGGCGGACGAAATATTCGCTCATGCCCGGTCGCTCATGAATGGCCGGCCGCGCCGGTGCGGCGGCGGCTGGAATGCTGGAAGTAGGCGTCGGCGATGGCGTCGGACAGCAGCGCCGCGTCGGAATAGATGGTGTCGGTCAGTTCGATCAGGCCGGGCCGCACGCCATGTTCGCAATAGGCCAGCCGGGCCGGATTGGCATTGGCGAGAGCCGCATGCATCTCATGGGCAAGCGTGCGGGCGACGTCGCTCCTCTGGGCCAGGGTGATGCGCGGCAGTTCGCGCAGATGGGTTTCGATCGCCGCCAGCTGAAAGGCGCAGGAGCGCGGATTCTGCGCATCCAGCAGCAGCAGGTCCACGAAGGGCACAAGCTGGAAGACATTGAGATAGCGCGAGCGATAGGTCATGGCGCTGTCGGCGATTTCCAGCAGGATGCGGATCTGCTCGGTCTCGCGCGCGTCCGCCAGCCCCACGGTCTGGCGCACCAGCCAGGCCAGGTGCTGGGCGCGCTCGACGCGCCGGCCCATATCCATGAACAGCCAGTTGGGTCCGCGCGTCATGTTCTCGGACGCCAGCCCCGACAAAGCGGCGGCGCGGCGCACCAGGGAGTCCAGATAGAAGCGCGCCGCCGGCGGTTCGAACACCGATCCGGCATCGGGCAGCTGTTCGGCGCCGGTCAGGGCATGGATGGTGCGCCAGGTGTCCAGCGACAGCCGGTCGCGCACCGACCAGGCGGTCTGCTCCACCCGGCCCAGCATTCTTTGAAGCCCGCGGCTGATGCGGGGGCTGTAGATCAATGCCTGCAGTTCGCTGACCAATGCCTGCTCGTCGGCAATTTCCTCCAGCGGTGTGTCGCTGGCCTGACTGAAGGGGACCAGAAGTTTCCGCGCCAAATCCAGGGCGGTTGTGGGCTCGTCGCTCACCCGCGCGGCGACGCTGCGCAGGATACGCACAAAGCTCTCGACCCGTTCGGCATAGCGGCCCAGCCAGAACAGATTGTCCATGGCGCGCGACGGCGCGGATTCGCCCAGGCGCTTCACTTCCAGGGTCTTGCCGCCGTTGCTGAGAAGACTGAAATTGTCGACCGGCGCAGCGGACAGGACCCAGGCGTCCTTGGACGAGGCGCCCGACTGCATCGACAGCGCCCGCACCGTGTCGTCGGCGGCGACGCGGGTCAGTCCGCCCGGCATCACCATCCAGCCGGTGGGCGTCCACGCCGCAAAGACGCGCAAGGAAACCGGCTTGGCGGAGAATTTGCCGCGCTCGAACACCGGCGCCAGGCCCAAAGGCGAGATTTCCTGCAGCACCGCGGTTTCGCCGCGGCGGGTCAGCCGCGCCAGCCAGCGCTCGCGCTCCTCGCTGGTCAGGTCCATGCCCAGCCGGGCGCTGGAATTGCGCGAGAATAAGGGCCGCGCATCGAAGGCGTCGCGCAGGATGGAGGCGTTCATCCGCGCCAGCGCCTCCTTGCGGCCCCATTCGGTGCCGCACCACACGGTGGCGATGTCGGGGATTTTCAGCTCTTCGCCCAGCAAGGCGCGGCAGGCGGCCGGCAGATAGGCGTCCATCGCCGGGGATTCGATGACGCCGCCGCCCAGCGCATTGGCCAGCACCACGCCGCCGGCGCGCACCGCCTCCACCAGGCCGGGCACGCCGAGCGCGCTGTCGCCGCGAAATTCCAGCGGGTCGCAGAAATCGCTGTCGACGCGGCGGAAGATGGCGGCGACGCGCTCCAGCCCGGTCAGGGTTTTCAGGAACACCTCGCCGTCGCGCACCGACAGGTCGTCGCCCTGCACCAGCGTCAGGCCCAGATAATGGGCCAGATAGACATGCTCGAAATAGGCTTCGTTGTAGGGGCCAGGCGTCAGCAGCACGGCGCGGTCGCGCCGCGAGCTCCCCAGGTTGAGGACACTTTCCCTGTAGGCGTTGAAGAAGGCGGCCAGCCGCGCCACCCGCATGTCGCCGAAACTTTCGGGAAAGGTCTGCGCCACCACCAGCCGGTTTTCCAGCGCATAGCCCAGCCCCCCCGGCGCATCGGCGCGCGACGCCATCACCTTCCAGCTGCCGTCGGGGCCGCGCGCCAGGTCGGCGGAATACAGATGCACATGCACGTCGCGCGCCGGACGCGTGCCGCATAGCGGGCGCAGGAACTGCGGATGGCCGGTGACAAGATGCGGCGGCAGCACGCCTTCGCGCACCAGGCGCTGCGGGCCATAAACGTCGCGCAGCACCAGGTCGGCCAGCATGGCGCGCTGGATGACGGCGGTCTCGATCCTGGCCCAGTCGGCGCTCGACAGGATGAAGGGCACGATGTCGAGCTGCCAGGGCCGCGCCTGGCCGGCCTTGTCGTCATAGACATTGTAGGTGACGCCATTGTCCTGGACGGTGGCGCGGGCGGCGGCTTCGCGGCGGGCGAATTCCTCCGGCGACAGTTGGCTCAGGGTTCGGGCAAAGGCGCGCCAGTGCGGACGCACCAAGCCCTCGCCATCGCGCAACTCATCGAAGCGCGTGACCGCTAGGCTCGGAATCGGCTCGGCAACATCAGACACAGATCGAATCAGGCTCCCCGCCTTAAGTCTAGGGTATAGGGGAAGTCGGGGCTGGCTTCTTCGCGCCCGGCCTCGAACGCGCCCCCCGTGAATCCAAATGGCTCGAAGCGGGCCAGGCGGCGGCCTTCGGCTTCATAGGCGTTGACCGGGAATAGCTCGGAGTTGCGCCCGCCCGGATGGGCGACGTGATAGGTGCAGCCGCCCAGCGAGCGCTTGCGCCAGCCATCCCAGATTTCAATGGTCAGCGGGGCGTGGGCCGGGATGGTGGGGTGCAGGCCATGGGGCGGCTGCCAAGCCTTGAAGCGCACGCCCGCAACAGCCTCGCCCGGCGCGGTGTCGCGCAAGGGCGCGGTGCGGCCATTGACCAGCAGCTTGTGGCGGCCGGGCGTCAGGCCGCTGAGCTTGACTTCCAGCCGTTCGACCGAGGCGTCGACATAGCGAACCGTGCCGCCGGGCGTGCCTTCCTCGGCCAGCACGTTCCACGGCTCCAGCGCGGTACGCAGGTCCAGCTTGACGTCTTCATATTGCACGGCGCCGAGCTGGGGGAAGCGGAATTCCCAATGCGGCCGGAACCATTCGGCGTCAAAGGCGAAGCCGTGCGCGTTCATGTCGGCGATGACGTCCTTGAGGTCGGACCAGACGAAATGCGGCAGCATGAAGCGGTCGTTCAGCGCCGTGCCCCAGCGCACCAGATTGGACTCATAGGGTTCGCGCCAGAAGCGCGCGATCAAAGCGCGGATCAGCAGCGACTGGGCCAGGCTCATCTCGGCATGGGGCGGCATCTCGAAACCGCGGAATTCGACAAGGCCCAGCCGCCCGGCGGGGCCGTCGGGGGAATACAGCTTGTCGATGCAGATTTCGGTGCGGTGGGTATTGCCGGTGGAATCCGCCAGCAGGTTGCGAAAGACCCGGTCCACCAGCCAGGGCGGGATGTTGGCGGTGGCGCGCGATGGAATCTCCTCGAAGGCGATTTCCAGCTCATAGAGCGCGTCGTGGCGGCCCTCGTCGATGCGCGGCGCCTGGCTGGTCGGGCCGATGAACAAGCCGCTGAACAGATAGGACAGCGCCGGATGGTTCTGCCAATAGGCGATGACGCTTTTGAGCATGTCGGGACGGCGCAGGAAGGGGCTGTCGGGCGGGGTCTGGGCGCCCACCACGATGTGGTTGCCGCCGCCGGTGCCGGTGTGGCGGCCGTCCAGCAGGAATTTCTCGGTCGAGAGGCGGCTGGCGGCGGCCTCTTCATACAGCGCCTTGGTGATCTCCACCTGTTCGCGCCAGTTCCTGGCGGGATGGATATTGACCTCGATGACGCCGGGATCGGGCGTCACCTTGATGACATTGACGTTCGGATCGTAAGGCGGGGGATAGCCCTCGATATGCACTGCCACGCCCAAGGCCTCGGCGGCGTCCTCGATCACGTTCAGCAGCGTGAAGTAATCCTTCACCGCCGGGGTGGGCGGCATGAAGATGCACAGCCGTCCGTCGCGCGGCTCCACCGTCAGTGCGGTGCGCACCGCCGGTTCGCTGGCGAGATTGAGATTGGCGAGCTGGGTAGCGACGGGGCGGAATGGCGCCGGCAGCACTTCGCCGTCGAGCCGGCCATTGGCGCGGCCATTGGTATAGGCCTGGCCCGATGTATCGGGCGGCTCCAGCGGCGCGGGCGGGGCGAAGGGATCGGGCGGCGGCACAAAGCTGCGATTCTGCGGCGCAACGTAGGGAAGGGAATTCAGCGGCAGGCGAAAGCCGATGGCGCTGTCGCCCGGCAGCAGGAACAGATGGCCGGACCGCGTGGTCCAATGCTCGGAAAGCCAGCCGCGGATGCCCATTTCCACCGGCAGCACGAAGCCCACGGCATGGGACAGGCCGCGCTCGAACACCCGCGCCAGGCGGGCGCGCAGTTCGGGATCTTCCAGCTTGGAATCGCTGGGATCGACATTGGCGGCAAGCTGGCGCTCCTGCGCCAGGTGATGCCAGAAATCCTCATAGGCCGGGATGGCATAGCTGGCGTCCAGACCCAGCTTGCCAGCGATGGTCTGGGTCAGCGCCTTGGCGTCGTCCAGCGTGGGCTGGTAGTTCGCATTTTCCTGGGCGATGCGGTCGGTGGATCTCCACAGCGGCACGCCATCGGTGCGCCAGTAAAGCGCGAAGGCCCAGCGCGGCAGGGATTCACCCGGATACCATTTGCCCTGGCCGTAATGCAGCATGCCGCCCGGCGCGAAGCGGTCGCGCAGGCGGCGGATCAGCGTGTCGGCCAGCGCCCGCTTGGTGGGGCCGATAGCGGCGGTGTGCCATTCCGCATCGGTGCGGTCGTCGATGGACACGAAGGTCGGCTCGCCGCCCATGGTCAGGCGCACATCGTGATTTTTCAGAACCTGGTCGACCTCGTCGCCCAGCTTTTCGATCTCGGCCCATTGTGCGTCGCTATAGGGCTTGGTGACGCGCGGCGGTTCCTTGATCCGCGCCACGGTCATGTCGAAGTCGAACAGCACTTCGGCCGGTTCGACGGCGCCCGAGATCGGCGCGGCCTGGGTGGGGTTGGCGGCGCAGGCCAGGGGGATATGGCCTTCGCCGGCGAAAAGCCCGCTGGTGGGATCAAGTCCGACCCAGCCGGCACCCGGCAGATAGACTTCGCACCAGGCATGCAGATCGGTGAAATCGACATCGGTGCCGCTGGGACCGTCCAGCGCCTTCACATCGGGCTTGAGCTGGATCAGATAGCCGCTGGCAAAACGGGCCGCCAGGCCCAGATGGCGCAGTATCTGCACCAGCAGCCAGGCGGAATCGCGGCAGGAGCCTGACGCCTTGGTGAGTGTCTCCTCCGGCGTCTGGATGCCCGGCTCCATGCGGATGGTGTAGGCGATCTCGCGCGACAGAGCGGCATTGAGATCGAAGACGAAATTGGTGGTGTGTTTCTTCTCGCGCGGGATCTTGGCCAGATAGGCGTCGAACTTTTCCCCCAGCGAAGTTTTTTTATCGCCTTCGCTGCTTGAGGCGGATGTCTTGAGATAAGGCTCCAGCTCGGCCTTCAGTTCGGCGGAATAGGAAAAGGGATATTCCTCCGCATCCGGCTCCAGGAAGAAGTCGAAGGGGTTGATGACGTTCATCTCGACCGTCAGGTCAACGGCGACGGTGAAGTGATCCACTTTCTCCGGGAAGACGACTCGCGCCAGCCAGTTGGATTGGGGATCCTGCTGCCAGTTGAGGAAATGATTCTTGGGCTCTACCGTCAGCGAATAGGCGATGATCTTGGCGCGGGTATGGGGGGCCGGACGCAGCCGGATGGTCTGGGGGCCCAGGCCGATCAGACGGTCATAGCGGTAGCGGGTGACGTGCCGGAGGGCTGCCTGAATGCTCATGAAAAACCTTTTGGGAGAAGGATTATGCCGCAGTTGCGAAGAGGCGTCACCTCGCCGCGCCGCCGCAGCCGATATTCCCGGAACGCGGTTAAAAAGCCCGCGTTTCCACCGGGCGTGAGGGGAAAAATCCATGAAACTGTTTAGCTGCCAGGGCTGCGGCCAGCTCCTGTATTTCGAGAATATACGCTGCGAGAATTGCGGCCGGGCCTTGGGCTATCTACCTGATTTGACAGATATTTCTGCCATTGAGGCCAACCCCGATGGCGGCTGGAAGACCCTGGCCGCTCCCGACAAGGCCTACAAATTCTGCCTGAACTACGATTCCGGGGTGTGCAATTGGATGGTGCGGGCCGACGATCCGGTCGGGTTTTGCGCCGCCTGCCGCCACAACAAGACCATCCCGGACCTGTCGGTGGACGGCAATGCCGTGCTGTGGGGCAAGCTGGAAACCGCCAAGCACAGGCTGTTCTATTCCCTGCTGCGCCTGGGGCTGCCACTGGAAAGCCGCATCGACAATCCCGAGCATGGCCTGGCCTTTGAGTTCCTCGCGGATTCGCCCACCCACGCCCAAGGGGTGCTGACCGGCCACGACAATGGCCTGATCACCCTGGCGCTCAAGGAGGCTGACGACGCGACCCGCGAGAAAGTGCGCGGCGAGATGGACGAACCCTATCGCACCCTGCTGGGACATTTCCGCCATGAGAGCGGCCATTATTTCTGGGACCGGCTGGTGGCGACCGATCCGGCCATGCTGAATGCGTTTCGCGGCCTGTTCGGCGACGATCGGCTGGATTATTCGAAGGCCTTGCAGCTTCACTATGACGAAGGCGCGCCGCAGGGCTGGCAGGAGAATTACGTCAGCGTCTATGCCACCACCCATCCCTGGGAGGATTTCGCCGAGACCTGGGCGCATTACCTGCACATCGTCGATACGCTGGAAACCGCGGGCGCCTTCGGAATCAAGGTCAAGCCCCGCGCCGCGCGCGGCCATATCGCGGCGGCAATCGATTTCGATCCCTATACCTCGCGGCGCTGGGACGAGGTGATCGAGGCCTGGCTGCCGCTGGAATTCGCCACCAACAGCCTGAACCGCAGCATGGGCCAGCTCGATCTTTATCCCTTCATGCTGTCGCCCAGGGTGATCGAGAAGCTTGGCTTCATCCATGCCCTGACGCATCGCCAGCCGGCGAAATTGCAAAAGGCGTCCTAGGCGACGGCGTGCGCCGGCACGTCGTCCGGCTTGGGCGGGCGCCTGCGCATGCGGGTTTGCGGCAGGTGGATGCTGACGCGCGTGCCCTTGCCGACTTCGCTTTCCAGCCGCACATGACCGCCATGCGCCTCGGTCAGGCCCTTGACGATGGCCAGGCCCAGCCCGGTGCCCTTGTCGGCAATGGCGACATCGTGCTTGCCCTGGCCGAAGCTGTCGAACACCCGGTTCTGGTCGTCCTGGGCGATGCCCATGCCGGTATCGACGACGCCGAAGACGATGCCGCCATCGGGCGCCGGATGGGCGAAGGCCGTGACCGTGCCGTGCGCGGGGGTAAATTTTACGGCGTTGGAAAGCAGATTGAGGACGATCTGCATCAGGGCCCGCTCGTCGGCATAGACCAGCTCCAGGTCGGCGGGAATGGCGTTCTCCAGCATCGCCCCGCCATCCTTGGCCCGCCACGCCATCAGCTGCAGCGCATCGTCGGCGATATTGCGCAGGTCGAGTTCCGCCTCTTCCAGCTTCCAGCGGCCCGCCTCGATCTTGGCAAGGTCGAGAATATCGTTGATCAGCGCCAGCAGGTGGTGGCCCGAGGAATTGATCAGCCCGGCATATTCGTAGTTGCGGTCGGGCGTGGCCTCGAACATGCGCGTGGCGATGACTTCGGAGAAGCCCAATATGGCGTTCAGCGGGGTGCGCAGTTCATGGCTCATATTCGCCAGGAATTGCGACTTGGCGACGCTGGCAGCCTCGGCCTTTTCGCGGCCGCGGTCGGAATCGATCTTGGCCATCACCAGTTCGGCCAGCAGCGAGTTGCGCTCTTCGGTCAGCGCCATGGCGGCGCGGGCGCGGACATATTGCTGCCTGGCGATGAAGGCGATGTACCAGGCATAGAAGGGCGTCACCAGCGCCAGGAAGATGGCGTGGCTGTTCTTGTCCTGCAGCGGCACCAGCGACATCGCCGCGCCATACAGAAAGAAGGCCGGCACCGCCAGCTCGCGGCTGGCGCCGGTCAGCGTGCCTTGCGCGGCCAGCGTCGCCGCCAGCACGATGGCGATCAGCATGTGATTGTTTTCGTTTCCCGGCACCCACAGGAACCAGCCCAGCGATATCCAACAGGCGACGAAGAACAGATTGGCGACGGTGGCGGCGACCGTCCATTGCCGCGCCAGGCGCGGCGTCATCTCGCCTTGGGGAAAGGCGCGGATCACCAGCAGCTGCACCGCAACGCCCAGCAGCACCTGGGCGTACCAGACGGCCACCCACACCGGCGGCACCCATTGCAGGAACATGGCGCCGACCACCAGCGCGAATAGCGGGATGGTCTTGCGGTTGGCCGACAGGCCTTCCAGCACGCCGCGCAGCAGCGCAAGGTTGATGCGGCTTTCGCGCAGCTCCTTGGCGTCGGCGTCGGGCGCCCAGATCGGATTGTCGGCAGTCATGGCGTCCCCATCACAACCGGGAGTGTGCGCCGCCAAGGGTTAAGGCTGACTTTGCGCCGGGCACTTTGCCGCGTTAATCGGGGAAATTAACCACCACCCCATTCGGCGCTCGCCAGCCGGCCTGTTCCATTTTAGAACGTGCCGTATTGATACACGCGCTTCGCATGCCCCGCGACACGCCTCGAAAGATGGAGAGTGTAATGAGGGTCAATGCTGTTACCGCCGGTATTCTTGTCACCACCGCGCTGCTATCCATGAATGTGCTGGGCACGCGCCCGGCGCATGCGGCCGTGCGCAAGGTCACCTGCCTGTGCGGCTGCCCGGACGATCACAAGGCCCGCAAAGTCGAGCGCGCCGTGCCCCGCAGGGTAGCCCGCCGCGCCGTGCGCCCCCTCTATGATTACGCCGCGGCCGCGCCGGTCAGCCCCGTCTGGCATGGCGAATGGCGCGTCGCCCCCAATGACGGCGCTGTGCCGGCCCCCGCTTACATGCCCTCGCCGCATGCCGCCAACACGCCGCAGCCTGGCTATGACCCGCCCGCGGACGGCATCCCCGTGGATCAGCGCGGCTGGAATGGCGGTGTCGGCTACAGGGCCGAAGGCGGCGGCGGTGGCGGCGGCGGTTTTGTCGATGGCTTCGGCCAGATCCATTTCGGCCAGGGCGGCAACCAGGAGAACGGCCCGACCTACAACAGCTACAACCAGAGCTTCCAGTATAACCCCAGCGTCGCCGCGCCCTTCCAGCCGCGCCTGATGGGCGGGGTTGCGCCTTCCAAGTAGCAAGCTCCGGCTTTCTTCCCCCGCGAGCCGCGAAGCGCTCATTGCGGGGGAGTTCGGTAGCGACAGCGTACCGAACGTCGCAACGAGATATCGGCGAAGCCGACTCGAGTTGTGACAGATGGGGGAGAATTCCAAGTTTGCCCAAGGCGCACTGCGCGGCTCCGGCCGCGTGGTGCGCGTGGCGTTACGGCGCCCGGCGGGGATGGTGGGCATAGATCGCCAAGGGGATCGACGCCACATAGATCAGCAGCCCGATGGTCATGGTGGCCCAGGGCCAGGCGATCAGCGCCGCGCCGAAAGCCGCAAAGCCGATGCCCGCCACCACCCGGTGCTGGCGCTGCAGCTTCATGTATTTGATCGAGGGCGTGGGCAGTCGCGACACCATCAGCAGCGAGGTGACGGCGATGAACACCACCGACACCCAGGGCCGGATCATCACGCTGTCGTCCCACTGGAACGAGATGAGCAGCGGCAGCAGCACCATGCAGGCGGCTGCGGGCGTGGGCAGGCCGGTGAAATAGGGATTGCTCTTGGTGGCGCCTTCGTCGCGCACGCTTTCGACATTGAAACGCGCCAGCCGGATGGCGCTGGCGGCGCAGAACACCAAGGCCGCGATCCAGCCGCGGTCGCCGATCTGCTGCAGGCTCCACATATACAGGATGATGGCCGGGGCGACGCCGAAGCTGACCAGATCGGCCAGGCTGTCGAGCTGCGCCCCGAAGCGGCTGTCGGCGCCCAGCAGGCGCGCGGCGCGCCCGTCCAGCATGTCCAGGATCATGGAGGCGATGATGAAGGCCACCGCGCTGGTCCATTCGCCATGCATGGCAAAACGGATGGCGGTGACGCCCGAGGCCAGCGCCAGCAGGGTGATGCTGGACGGCACCAGCTTGCTGATCGACAGGTCCTCCAGCCGCTCCAGCCGCGCCGCCACGATCTGGCGGGCGCGCTTGCGGCGGGAAATCCGGTCGGGCTGCTGCACAATTATCCTTTCAGGCAAAACGCGCCAGCACGGTTTCGCCCGCTTTGGTGATCATGCCCGCCGTCACCAGGATTTCCGCGCCTGGCGGCAGATAGACATCGACCCGGCTGCCGAAGCGGATAATGCCAAATCGCGCGCCGGCGCGCACCCCCTGGCCCTGCACCAGGTCACAGACGATGCGCCGCGCCACCAGGCCCGCGATCTGCACCACCGCCAGCTCCCGGCCGGTGGGTGTGCGCAGCCTGACCGACATGCGCTCGTTATGGATGCTGGCCTTGTCGAAGCTGGCATTGAAGAACTTGCCCGGGCGGTAGGACAGCGCCAGCACCGTGCCGCTGACCGGGTTGCGGTTCACATGCACATTGAACACATTCATGAAGATGGACAGGCGCGGGCGCAGGCCATCGCCCATGCCCAGTTCGGCGGGCGGGGCGGCCTCGATGATCGGCAGCAGCCGGCCGTCGGCGGGACAGATCACCAGATTCTCGCCGTCCGGCGTCTTGCGCTCGGGATCGCGGAAGAAGGCGATGCACCACAGCGTAACGGGCAGCAGCAGCCAGCCCAGCCAGGCGGAGAACAAGAAGGCCAGCAGATTCACGCCCGCGAACAGGGCAATGAAAGGATAGCCTTCCTTGTGAATCGGCATGGCGCGCCTCCAAAACGAAAGGGCAGCTGCGCGACCGGCAAGCTGCCCCCGAAAATCCCGCCGTCTTATATCAGGCGGTGCGGCTGCCGGAGAAGGGAAAGGAGCCGAACGAGCCCGCCTTGACGCTGCCGGACAGTTTGTCGCCGTCCACCGTGCCGGAGAAATCCAGAGTCATGGGCATGGGCGAGGAAATCTTGGCCGACCAGGTCAGGCTGTTGCCATCGACCTTGCCGTTTTCCAGCGGGCCGGAACCCTGGGCCGCCTGCTGGCTGCCGGTCAGGCTGGCGCCGTCGGTTTTGAGGTCCAGCGTGGCCTTTTGTGCACCCAAAGGCGAATTGATGGTGATTTCCCACTTGCCGTCCACGGCCATGCTGCGTTTCCCTGGTGAATGCGGGGCGCATCTAATGACGCCATAGACCGGGGCGCAAGGGGGCGCTAAACCCACCGCCATGTCCCGCAAAAGCATCATATTGCCCAAAGGCCGCCGCGCCCGCGCCGGCTCGCCCTGGATCTTCTCCAACGAAATCCGCATGGACGAGGCGGCCAAGGCGATCCAGCCCGGCGCCATCGTCAATGTGCGGGGCGAGGATGGCCGCGCCTTCGGCACCGGCTATTTCAATCCCAAGAGCCTGATCGCCGTGCGCCTGCTGGCCGAGGATTGCGACGTGGCGGTGGACCGGGACTTTTTCTCCGCGCGGCTGAAGCGCGCTTTGGCCCTGCGCGACAGTCTTTATGACAAGCCCTTCTACCGGCTGCTGCATGCCGAGGGCGACGGCGTGCCAGGGCTGGTGATCGACCGTTTCGACGATACCGCGACGGTGCAGATCGGCACGGCCGGGATGGAAAAGCAGCTCGACAATATCCTGGCGGCGCTGGAGGCGATGGTGAAGCCCAAAACCGTCATCCTGCGCGCCGATGCGCCGTCGCGCGCGCTGGAAGGGCTGGACAGCTATGTGCGGGTCGCCAAGGGCCAGGGCGCGCGCATCGCGGTGCAAGAGAATGGCGCGCGCTACATCGCCGACCTGGCCGAGGGCCAGAAGACCGGCTGGTATTACGACCAGCGCGACAACCGCGCCTTCATCGCCGCGCTGGCCAGGGGCAAGAGCGTGCTGGACGCCTATTCCTATACCGGGGGCTTTGGCATCGTCGCCGCCAGGCAGGGCGCCACCGAAGTGGTCTGTCTGGATTCCTCGGCGCCTGCACTGGCGCTGGCCGAGGAAAGCGCCCGCGCAAACGATGTGAAGATTCAGGCGGTCAAGGCCGATGTGTTCGAGGAGCTGGAACGGCTGAAGGCCGCGGGCGAAAGCTTCGACATCGTGCTGGCCGACCCGCCGCCCTTTGTGAAGTCGAAGAAAGACCTGGAGCCGGGGGCCAAGGCCTATCGCAAGCTGGCGCGGCTGGCGGCCGAGGTCACCGCCCCCGGCGGCCTGATGATGATCGCGTCCTGCTCGCACAATATCCCGCCGGATCGTTTCGCGGCGGAATGCGCCCAGGGGTTGCTGCGCAGCGGCCGCCGCGCCACCCTGATCCGCAGCGCCGGCGCCGGCCCCGACCATCCGGTGCATCCGCTCCTGCCGGAAAGCGCGTATCTGAAGGCGCAGGTCTACGCGCTGGACTAGCGGCGCGGTTCTTTTGCGTCGTGAGTTCGTCGCGGGATCGCTCGTGGGCTTTTGCCCACGTCGCTCCCCGCTCCTGCTCACGTCACAAAATTCCTCGCGCCGCAGAGACTAGATTGTCAACTGCGTCCCCAGCTCCACCACCCGTCCCGGCGGCAATTGAAAGAAGCGCGCCGGCGACAGCGCGTTGGACGACAGCCACATATACAGCGCCACCCGCCAGCCTTTCAGTTCGGCGTCATGGCCCGCCACCAGGGTCTCGCGGCCCAGGAAATAGGTGGTGGACTCCGGCTCCAGCAAAAGGCCATGGGCGCGCGTCCATACCAGTGTGTCGGGAAGGTCAGGGGTGTCGAAGAAGCCGAACTGCAGGCGCACGGTGAAAAAGCCCTTGCCCAGTTTCTCGACCGTCACGCGCTTATTCTTGGGTACATGCGGGGTGTCTGAGACCGTCACGGTGCAGATCACCACCCGCTCATGCAGCACGTGATAATGCTTGAGGCTGTGCAGCATGGCGCCCGGCACCACGTCCAGCCGCGGTGACAGGAACACCGCGGTGCCGGTAATGCGCTGGCTGTACTTGTCGGCGCGCGCCATGAACAGGTCCAGCGCCAGCGCATTGTCGCGCATCTTCTCCAGATGGGCCCGGCGGCCCAGCCGCCAGGTATCCATCACCACGAAGACGCCCGCCGCCACCGCCAGCGGCAGCCAGCCGCCCTCGGCGATCTTCAGGCTGTTGGAGGCCAGGAACGCCAGGTCAATCAGCCCCAGCACGCCGAACACCAGATAGACGGCGGGGCGGCTCCATTTCCAGCGATGCACCGCCACCACGCCGACCAGCGCGGTGGAGATCACCATCACGCCCGTCACCGCAATGCCATAGGCGGTGGCCAGCGCATCGGAGCTCTTGAAGATCAGCACGATCAGCACCACGCCCACGCACAGCATGGCGTTGATGCGCGGCACATAGATCTGGCCCCGCTCCTGGGCGCTGGTGTGGCGGATTTCCATGCGCGGCAACTGGCCCAGCTGCACCGCCTGGCGGGTGATGGAGAAGACGCCGCTGATCACCGCCTGCGAGGCGATGATGGTGGCCAGCGTCGCCAGCACCACCATGGGATAATGCGCCCAGTCCGGCACCAGGGCGTAGAACAGGGTCGATGCCGCGCCGGGCTTGGTCAGCAGCAGCGCGCCCTGTCCGAAATAGTTCAGCAGCAGCGCGGGAAAGGCGACGAACAGCCAGGCCCAGCGGATGGCGCGGGCCCCGAAATGGCCCATATCGGCATAGAGCGCCTCGCAGCCCGTCACCGCCAGCACCACCGAACCCAGCGCCACAAAGGCGGTCCAGGGTTCGCTGGCGAACAGCGCGATGCCATAGGCGGGATTGACCGCCCCCAGAATCTGCGGCGAGCGCGCGATGGCGGTCGCACCCAGCGCCGCCAGCACGAAGAACCAGATCAGCACCACCGGACCGAACAGCCGTCCGATCTTGTGCGTGCCGCGGCTCTGCACCGCGAACAGCCCCACCAGGATGGCCAGCGTCAGTGGCAGCACAAAGGGCTTGAAAGCCGCATTGTCCACCGCAATGCCTTCCACCGCCGACAGGACCGAGATTGCTGGCGTCAGCATGCCGTCGCCATAGAACAGGGCCAGCCCCAGCAGCGCCGCCAGGCCGATGGCGGTCTTGAAGGCGCGGCCCACGGGCGCGCGATGGGCCAGCGCCGCCAGCGCCATCACCCCGCCTTCGCCATTGTTGTCGGCCTTGAGGATCAGGATGACGTATTTGGCCGTCACCACCACGATCAGCGCCCAGAAAATCAGCGACAGCGCGCCATAGACCGCTGCGGCGGACGGCGTGGCGCCGCCCGCGGCCTGGGCCGATGCGCGCATGGCGTAAAGCGGGCTGGTGCCGATATCGCCGAACACCACGCCCAGCGCGCCGAGGGTGAGCGCGAGGTCGCGTTTCAGGGGGCGCCGGGCGGACGCCTTGTTGTGTTGTGTCATGTGGGGAAAGAGCCTCTTTCAGAGTCTCGGTCGGGCGGCCCGCTGCGGACATCGTGCGGGCATCGGCCAGAGGTCAGATCACAATGCGATCTGCGTGCCCAATTCTACCACCCGGTTGGTCGGCAGGTGATAGAAGCGGGCGGGTGATAATGCCGCACCGGCCATGGCGCGATACAGCCGGTTGCGCCACCTCCCCAGCTCGGAGCGTTCGGCGGTCACCAGGGTCTCGCGCCCGATGAAGAAAGTCGCGGTGTCGACGTCCAGCGCCAGGCCGAAGCGGCGGGCATCCTCCAGCGCCCGCGGCACATCCGGGGTCTCGAAGAAGCCGTGATGGATCTTCACGGCATAGAAGCCCTTGCCCAGTTTTTCCACCTCGATGCGCTGGTCCGGCGCCACCAGCGGCGTGTCCTCGACCATGACATTGGCGATCACCACCCGCTCATGCAGCACCTTGTTGTGCTTGAGATTGTGCAACAGCGCGCCCGGCACGATGTCGGTGCGCGACGACAGGAACACCGCCAGACCGGCGACGCGGGTGGTGGACTTGTCGGCCCGGTCCAGGAAGAGATTGAGCGGCAGGGATTCGCTGCGCACCTTTTCCAGATGCGCGCGGCGGCCGCGCCGCCAGGTGTCCATGGCGACGAACACGCCAAAGGCGATCAGCAGCGGCAGCCAGCCGCCTTCGGGAATCTTCAGGCTGTTGGAAACGAAAAAGACCAGGTCGCTGATCCCCATCGCCCCGAACAGCACGATCACCAGCGCCGGCGCCCAGTGCCACTGCTTCTTGGCCACGATGCCGGCATTGAAGGTATCGATCACCATGACGCCCGTCACCGCGATGCCATAGGCCGCGGCCAGCGCGCCCGAGCTCTTGAAGATCAGCACGATCAGCACCACGCCGATGCCCAGCATGGCGTTCATGCGCGGCACGAAGATCTGGCCATAGTCCGTGGCCGAGGTGTGGCGGATTTCCATGCGCGGCAACTGGCCCAGCTGTACCGCCTGCTGGGTCATGGAGAAGACGCCGGTGATCACCGCCTGCGAGGCGATGATGGCGGCCAGCGTCGCCAGCAGCACCATCGGGATATGCGCCCAATGGGGAATGACCGAGAAGAAGGCGATGGCCGCGTCCTGCGGCCGGCGCAGCAGCGCCGCGCCCTGACCGAAATAGTTCAGCAGCAGCGCGGGCAGGGCCAGGAACAGCCAGGCATATTGTATCGGCCGCCTGCCGAAATGGCCCATATCGGCATAGAGCGCCTCGCAGCCCGTCACCGCCAGCACCACCGCGCCCAGCGACACGAAGGCAACCCAGGGCGCATGCAGGAACATCTGCAGCGCATACCAGGGATTGACCGCGGTCAGGATCACGGGGTTCTTGAGCAGCGACACCGCGCCGAACGCCGCCAACGCGAAGAACCACAGCAGCATCACCGGCCCGAACAGCCGGCCGATCTTGTGGGTGCCGTGGCTCTGGATGGCGAACAGGCCGATCAGGATGACCAAGGTCAGCGGCACCACCAGCGGCGCGAAGTGCGGGGTTTCCACCGTCACGCCTTCCACCGCCGACAGGACAGAGATGGCCGGGGTCAGCATGCCGTCGCCATAGAACAGCGCCAGTCCGACAATGGCGCCCACCCCGATGGTGGTCTTGATGCGCCGCGACATCCCGGCCGAGCGATGCGCCAGCGCCGCCAGCGCCAGCGTGCCGCCTTCGCCATTGTTGTCGGCGCGCATGATGATCAGGACGTATTTGGCCGTCACCACCAGGATCAGCGCCCAGAAGATCATGCTGAGCGAGCCCATCACCGCAACATGGTTGGGCAGGCCGCCCTCGGTGGCCAGCACCGTCTGGCGCAGGGCGTAAAGCGGGCTGGTGCCGATATCGCCGAACACCACGCCCATGGCGCCCAGCATCAGGCCCATCAGGTTGCGGCGGTCGTTGGCGGGGGCATGGCCATGCCCGTCCTGCGGCGGCGCCGGCAGGATGTCGCCGGGCGCGCTTTCCACCGGCTGGGGCGATGGCACTCCGGATTCGGGATGAGGAGCGGTCACAGGGTGCGCGAAATGGTCATGACGGCAAAACGCGGCCCCAGCGTTGCGGTTTTACGGCCTCGGCACCATCCGCGAAGGCCGGACAATATGCCCAGACCCGGCCGAGGCGAAGTGGGGCGGGGCACAATAGCGCAGAAAATGAATAAACGCTTGATGGAATTGGCTATTCCGACGCGCCCAGGCTGACCTGGCCCATCCCGCCGCCCGCCTCGGCGACCCGGTCGGAGCCGTCATCCTGCGGGCCGGGGGCCGAGTCGCCCGCGCCGATAAAGCCGCGCACCGGATAGACCTTGCTGCCCCAGCCGCCGGTCTTGATGTTGAAGACCCGGACCAGCGACCAGTCGCCCGCGGCGCTGACATCCATCACCGGGTCGTTGACATAGATCGCGCCGTCATCCAGCCAGTTGGCGTGATCGACGCGGATTTCGCGGGGATTGACCAGGGCGCGCACCACTGCGACATGGCCCCGGTCGGCGGCGGCATAATCGTGCAGCACCATCACGGCGCCGGCGCTGGGCGTCGCGCCGCGCGGATATTTGCCCGCCGCATTGTCCCACCAGGTATAGGCGTCGCCGAAAATCTTGATCCCGGAATGGGCCCGCGCATAGGGCACGCATTGCTGCGGTTTCTGGCCGGTATCCTGCGCCACGCTGCGGCCAGGCTTGCGCGGCATCTCGCTGTAATCGATCGGGTCGCTGGCGCAACCCGCCAGGGTTGCCGCCGCCAGCGCCGCGCATGCCAGTCTTGCGATGATGCCCATCATATCCGTGATCCCCACGACCGTGCGAAGGATACCGCAGGCGCGCAAAGACGCGGTTAGGCGAAATGATCGGATTTTAGAGACTTAAATGCAGGCGGTTTTTTTAACCGCGCGCTAACCACGAAAAGCCGGGCGGGCGCCTGGCTTTGGCTCGGTGCGTTCGGCACTCAATCTGGTCCGCTGGACCAAATTGCCCGGCTACGCCGGTCGTGCCTCACTCGCCGGGCGTGATGCGCTGCGGCGCGGGTCGAGACGAGAAGGCGCCCATGGTTCCGATCGAGACCAGACCGGAGACGGCGAAGAAGAAGAACAGCGCGCTCCAGTTGGATTCGGCGAAGGCGAAGACCGGCAGCAGCACGCCCACGATCAATTCGGGACCGCCGCGCCAGCCGCCCTTCTGGATCTCGCCGACGCGGGTCGTGCGGTTGAAGTCCATCCGGCTGGAGAAGAAGGCATCGAAGGTGGCCCGCGTGTTGGCCAGGATCAGGCCCGAAGGAAACACCACCGCCAGCAGCAGCGACGGGACCAGGGCGGATTCGCGCTGGCGCCCCAGCATGCGCTGGCCCAGATAGAGATAACCGATGGAAGAACAGATACCCAGGGCGGTGACCAGAAGGCCCAGCCCGGCGACGCCCGGATAATAGACCACGCCCATATACATCAGGGTCAGCGAGATGGCGGCGCTGAAGAAGGCCAGCATGTAGAAGGCGAACTGGCACATCTGCAGCGACATCGCGGCTTTCTTCCACACCGGCATCGCGGACGACCAGATGACGGGAAGCAATTTGCGCGCGCATTGCGCATGGCCCTTGGTCCAGCGCGCCTGCTGCGCCCGCCAGGCCGCCGCGGTCTGGGGCAGTTCACCCGGCACCACCAGGTCCGACACCATCGCGCCGCGCCAGCCCGCCATCATGCAGCGCATGGACAGGTCCAGGTCCTCGGTCAAGGTGTCGCCGGTCCAGCCGCCGCCCTGTTCGATGGCGGTGCGGTTCCACACCCCGGCGCTGCCGTTGAAGCTGATGGGCAGGCCGGCGCGGAAGCGCGCTTCCTGCTCGACCGCGAAATGGGAATCCAGCAGCAGCCCCTGTACCCGCGTCAGCCAGTTGGCGGCGCGATTGGCATGGCCCCAGCGCGACTGCACGAAGGCAAGGCCATTGTCGGCGACCAGCACCGGCACGGTGCGCTTGAGGAAATCGGCGGGCGGCACGAAGTCGGCGTCCAGCACCGCCACATAGGGCGCGTCGGAATGGGCAAGACCGAAGGCCAGGTTGCCGGCCTTGAAGCCCTTGCGGTCGCCGCGGTGCAGGACCTGAAAATCGGTATCGGCGGATACAAGGGCGCGAATGTCCCGCGCCAGCGCGTCATGGCCGTCGCTGTCGCCATCGTCCAGAAGCTGGATGGTCAGCCGGTCGCGCGGCCAGTCGATGGCGCAGGCGGCGGCGGCGACGCGCAGCGCCAGCGGGCCTTCATTGCAGACCGGCAGCTGCACCAGCACATGGGGGAAGGCGCCCTCGGCCAGTTCGGCCCGCCGCAGCGCGGGCGCCTTGCGGAACAGCCGTACCCAGGCCAGCGCCGCCAGCTGGACCGACAGGGTGCAGACGCAAATCAGGATGATGCAGAGGGCGAATTGCAAGAATTGAGAAAGACCGTGCATGGCGATCGTTCAGGCCCCCAAAGGCTCGTTTTTGACCCGCGACCCGGGCCTTCGCCGGCCCATGTTTGGACCCTGCCCGGCAGCTAGGCGCCGAACAGGGCGAACTTCCCCTGCCCGGCGCGCCTTGGCAAGAGGGTGCAGTGCAAAAAAGAACGTCGGGCGCGGGCGGAAAACTCGCAAAATCAAGATGCTGGCGGGTGCCGGAGGGATGCGCGGGCATGAAAAGCCCGGCCCGGAACTGGGATTTGCCGCCTTTGTTACCATATCAGGATTGAACAGCCGCGAGGGGCGCGGACAGGAGCAATATATGACAGTTTTTCAGCGCCATTTTCGCCCCCTGCTGGGGGTAGCCGCCGCCAGTCTTGTGCTGGCCGGCTGTATGCAGCCCACCCCCTATGCCCCCCGCATGGAAGGGCAGCGCACCGGCTATACCGACCGGGCGCTCACCGCCAACCGCTACCGCGTCACCTTCACCGGCAATAGCGCCACGCCGCGCGAGACGGTGGAGAGCTATCTGCTGCTGCGCGCCGCCGAAGTCACACGGGCGGCGGGCTATGACAATTTCATGTTCGACACCCGCAACACCCGGGCGCACCACACCGTCACCGCCATCCCCGAAGGTCCCGGACCCTATTGGGGTGCCGGCTGGGGCCGGCGCGGCGGCTTCGGCTATTGGGGCGGTTTTGGCGGCTGGGGCGGTTACGGCTTTGGCTATGATCCGACCGTGGATGTGGTGGTGCGCACCAACTACCAGGCCTATGCCGAAATCGTGATGCTGACGCCCGATCAGGCCGCGCGGGAGCCGCGCGCGCTCTCGGCCAGCGATGTCATCGCCCATATCGGGCCGCAGGCCGCGCCCAAGCCGGCTAACCCCGCCTGATCTGAAATTCGCAATAGCCGTCGCGCAAGGCCATGTCCTCCACGGCGTGGCCTTCGGTGTGGCACATGTGGGGAATATCCACCTGCGCCAGGGGATCGTCGGCAAGCACCAGGACCGCCGCGCCCGGTGCCAGCCGGGCCAGCGCCTTCTTTGCCAGCATGGCGGGCAGCGGGCATTTCAATCCGCGCAGGTCGAACGTCTCGGTCATCGCCGCATCTTGATTAGAAGGTGCGCGCGGAACAAGCTTGCCTAGCTTTTGTTTGCGAACAAAGTGAGCTTACAAAAGCTGGTACCGCTTCGAGCGCCGGGGCGGCTTACGCCGCCCCGGTTGCGAGGGCGGGACGAGGGAGAAAATGGCTTGGGCCTGATAAGCGCGCTGCGGCGCGAATATATCTACGTCTCGTCCATCGCGCGCACTTTGTGGCTGCTGCGCAAGGTCAAGCCGCACGCCACCCGCAGCATCGTCGATATCGTCCAGGCCCAGGCCCGCAAGCGCCCAAACGCCATCGCCCTGCGCTGCCTGGACCAGGCGATGAGCTATGCCGAGCTGGACGCGCGCGCCAACCGCTATGCCCACTGGGCCATCGCCCAGGGCATCGGGCGCGGCGATAGCGCCGCCATCCTGATGGAGAACCGGCCCGATTACATCTGCGCCTGGCTGGGCCTGTTCAAGGCCGGCGCCAGCGCGGCCTTGATCAACACCAACCTGACAGGCGCCAGCCTGGCCCATTCCATCGCCATCTCCGGCACCAGACATGTGATCGTCGGCGCGGAGCTGGCGGACAATCTTGCCGCCGCGCCGTTCGACATGCGGCCCCTGGGCTGGATAGAGGGCGAAGGCGGCAATCTCAGCGCCGCGCTGGACGCCCTTCCTGATACGCCGCCCGGCAATGCGGCGCGCGCCGGCGTGACCCTGAAGGACCGCGCTTTCTATATCTATACCTCCGGCACCACCGGCCTGCCCAAGGCGGCGAACTTCTCCCACATGCGCATGCTGTTCATGATGAGCGGCTTTGTCGGCGCGCTCAGGCCGCGCCGCAACGATGTGATCTATGATCCGCTGCCGCTCTATCACTCCACCGGCGGGGTCTGCGCCGTGGGGCTGGCCTTCTTTGCCGGCGGCACGCTGGTTTTGAAGCGCAAATTCTCGGTGCATGAATTCTGGAGCGACATCCACAAATACGGCGCCACCATGTTCGAATATATCGGCGAGCTGTGCCGCTATCTCTTGAACGCGCCGCCTTCGCCGCTGGAGCGCGGCCACAAGATACGCGCCATCACAGGCAATGGCCTGCGCCCCGAGATCTGGCGACAGTTCCAGGCCCGCTTTGCCATCCCGCGCATCGTGGAATTCTACGGCGCTACCGAAGGCAATGTCTCGATGCTGAATTATGACGGCACGGTCGGCGCGGTGGGGCGGGTGCCCAATTACAGCGAATGGCTTTTGCCCGCCCGCGTCATCCGCATTGACGTGGTCAGCGAAATGCCGGTTCGGGGCGCGGACGGCCTTTGCATCCAATGTGGCCCCGACGAGGTGGGCGAGGCGGTGGGCGGGGTTTCCACCCGCGCCGGCCGTGAATTCGAGGGCTATACCAACAAGGCCGACAGCCAGAAGAAGATGCTGCGCGACGTTTTCAGGAAAGGCGATCTGTGGTTTCGCACCGGCGATCTGATGCGGCGCGACCGCCACGGCTATTTCTATTTCATCGACCGCATCGGCGACACATTCCGCTGGAAGGGCGAGAATGTCTCAACCGGCGAAGTCAGCGAGGCGCTGAACGCCGTGCCGGGCATCCTGGAGGCCAATGTCTATGGCGTGGCGGTGCCGGGCATGGAGGGCCGCGCCGGCATGGCGGCGCTGGTGGTGGACGGGGATTTCGATTTGGATGGCCTGCCGGCGCGGCTGAATACGCGGCTGGCGTCCTATGCGCGGCCGATCTTCCTGCGCCTGGCGGCGCACCTCGATGTCACCGGCACCTTCAAACAGCGCAAGGTTGAGCTGGTGCGCGAAGGCTTTGACCCCTCGGCCATTTCAGACCCGCTTTATGTGCTGGCGGATGACAAATATGAGCGCCTGACGCCTCAGCGCCATGACGCCATCATCGCGGGGAACGTCAAGCTCTAGGCAAAATCCTTGGCCAGGGCCGCCCGGACCAGCGGCGTCAAGACCGCCATATGGCCATAATTCTTGTGGCTGACCCCCAGCACCACGCGTTCGCTGCCTTCGCGGAAATGCGTAATCTGGTCCGGCGTCAGCTTGAAGCGCACCCAATGGACGGAACTGGTCTTGCCATCGGCGGTGGTGCGGTCGTCATATTCGGTGGGGGTGGCGCGCACCACATCGCCGCCGATTTCCAGGAACACGGTTTCTTCGATGCCGCCCAGGGTCAGCAGCACGGCGTTGCGGCGCTTTTCGTCCTCGATCTCCAGCATCAGGGTGGCGATCAGCTCATCGCCCTGCGGGATCAGCGGATTATAGGTCGTCAGTTCGCCCGCGACCTGTTCCTCGCCGCCCTTCTCGATGCGCAGCATCTCCATCACCTGCAGCCACATGGTTGCGTAATTCTCGAAATAGAAGGTGGCGAAGGGGCCGACCTCGATGCGGCGCAGTTTCTTGACCGGGATCAGGTTGGCCTTCAGCGTCTTGCGCTGCTGCTCATATTCCGCCAGCGGCAGCAGGTCGGCGGGGGTGATCTTGCGTTGGGCTTCAGACATCGCGTTTCAATCTATAGGCCCGCGCCATGATCTGGATCGGATGTTCCGGGGTGCGCGCGGGCGTCTGGGTGTGGGCGAAGATGTGCTGGGCCGCCAGCGGGCAGTCCGACACGATATGGCCGCGCTGTTGGGTGTTGGCGGCGCGGAACACCGGGCGGCCGACCTTCACGCCCACGTCATGGGTCGGCTTGACCACGCCGAAAGTGCCGCCATGGCCGGAGCAGCGCTCAATCACATCCACCGGCGTGTCCGGGATCATCTTCAGCATCTCCGCCGCCTTGGGACCCATATTCTGGGCCCGCGCATGGCAGGCCAGATGCACGGTGACGCCTTCGGGCAGGGGCGTCAGGCCAACCGGCAGTCCGTCCTTCTTGGCCACCTCCACCACATATTCGTCAATGTCGAAGACATTGTCGGCGACGCGCTTCACATTCGCGTCATGGGGCACCACCAGCGCCCATTCGAATTTCAGCATCAGCCCGCAGGACGCTGTCAGCGCCACGATGTCGTAGCCGTCATCGATCAGCTTGACCAGTTCGGCCGAGACCTTGCGGGCATTGTCGGCGACGCGGCCCAGCTCGGCCTGTTCCAGGAACGGCATGCCGCAGCAGCCGGGATAGGCAATCTTTGTCTCCACCCCGATATGGTTCAGCACGGCGCGGGCATCCATGCCCGTGTCCGGCTTGTTGTAATTGACGAAGCAGGTGGCATAGAGCGCGGCCTTGCGCTTGCCGAACGCCGGTGCCGCGGTGTTGACCATGCTTTCGGTCTTCTTTGCCGCCGAGACAAATGTGCGGCTGGCGAATTTCGGCAAGGTCGCCTTGGCATCGATGCCGGTGACTTTCTCCATCAGCGGGCGGGTCAGCTTGTTGTCCTTGGCGCTGGCCCAGTTGACCAGCGGCGCGATGGGCGCGGCCAGGGCGCCGTTGCGGTCCATCTCGGCCAGCTGGCGCTGGATGAACTCCGACTTGCCGTCCTTGGCCGCGACGAAACGATGGCGCAGCATCAGATGGGGAAAATCCAGCATGAAGGGATGTGGCGGCACATAGGGACACTTGGTCATGAAGCACATGTCGCAAAGCGTGCAGGCTTCGACGACGGGGTTAAAGTCCTGGGACTCCAGATGCTCGACATCTTCCTGGGGGCTGGAATCGATCAGATCGAACAGGCGCGGAAAGCTGTCGCACAGATTGAAGCAGCGGCGGCAGCCATGACAGACGTCAAAGACCCGGCGCATCTCCTCGTCCAGCTTCACCGGATCGGCGAAGTCGGGATTCTGCCAGTCAATGATCTGGCGGGTGGGGGCGTCCAGGCTGCCTTCGCCGGTCATGCACAGCTCCAGGAAAACACAGACCCTCCCTCCCCCTTTTGCGCGAAGCGCATCAAGGGGGAGGTGGCCGTAGCTGGCCGGCGCGAAGCGCGGTTAAGCCAGCGAAGGCCGGAGGGGGTCAGCTACCGAGACTGTCCAGCGCCTTCTGGAAGCGGCCGGCATGAGACTTCTCGGCCTTGGCCAATGTCTCGAACCAGTCGGCGATCTCGTCAAAGCCTTCGGTGCGGGCGGTCTTGGCCATGCCGGGATACATGTCGGTATATTCGTGGGTCTCGCCGGCGATCGCCGCCTTGAGATTGAGGTCGGAGGCGCCGATCGGCTCGCCGGTGGCCGGGTCGCCGACCTCTTCGAGATATTCCAGATGGCCATGGGCGTGGCCGGTCTCGCCTTCGGCGGTGGAGCGGAACACGGCGGCGACATCGTTATGGCCTTCGACATCGGCCTTCTGCGCGAAATAGAGATAGCGGCGATTTGCCTGGCTTTCGCCGGCGAAGGCCTCTTTCAGATTTTCCCAGGTCTTGGTGTCTTTCAGTGCCGGCATCGGGGCCTCCTTTAGAGAAATCGAGGCGCGGAGACTGACCCTGCGGACAGCCTCTGTCAACTGTTTAGAATAATTCTAAACTATGAGAATGACTCGCAGGCCAAGGGCTATTGCCGCCGGACGCGCACGACCACATCGACCCGGTCCACCGCCATGCCGGCCGGCGGGGACGGAACCCCCGACACCGCGATATGCTCGCCGGAAATGTCGATCAGCAGGCCTTCTTCTTCCAGGAAGAAATGCTGATGGTCGCCGACATTGGTGTCGAAATAGCTGCGCGACGAATCCACGATCACCTGCCGCAGCAGTCCAGCGCCGGTGAATTGGTGCAGGGTGTTGTAAACCGTGGCGAGTGACACTTTCACGCCCGCCTTGCTGACTTCGTCATGCAGGCTTTCCGCCGTGACATGGCGGTCGCAATCGTTGAACAGAAGGCCCGCAAGTTCCACGCGCTGGCGGGTGGGCCGCAGGCCGGCCTGGCGCAGCCGGGCGGTGGCCCGGCCTGCCATATCCCTGGATTCGTCATGTGCAAACTTGCCCATCGGGCGGGTTCCTAACCTGGGTCCGCAGGGCTGTTGCTGCCTGTCGGGCGGCGTCCAACCCTGCTATTCTGGGCCAGGTTATACGTTAGAACCTTTCTAAGCAATATCCTCGTTTTCCGAGGTAGCCCATCCCGACCTTTTGGGGTAGGGAACCGGCCAGGAAAGCCCGGGTTCTTTGGCAAGACGGCCCGGAATCAAAGAAAGAAGTCCCTTGGACAAGCCCCTGCGAAAATCCAGTTTCGACCTTCAGGGCCTGCTCGCCTGTGCCCGCGGCGAACTGTTCGGCCCCGGCAACGCCCAGCTGCCCGCCCCCCCCATGCTGATGTTCGACCGCATCACCTCCATCACCGAGGATGGCGGCACCGACGGCAAGGGCGAGGTGGTGGCGGAATTCGACATCCATCCGGACCTCTGGTTCTTCAAGTGCCATTTCATCGGCGATCCGGTAATGCCGGGCTGCCTGGGACTGGACGCGCTGTGGCAACTGGTCGGCTTCTTCCTGGGCTGGATGGGCGGCCCCGGCAGGGGCCGCGCCCTGGGCGTGGACGAAGTGAAATTCACCGGCATGGTGCTGCCCACCGCCAAGAAGGTCACTTACATCATCAACCTCAAGCGCGTGATCATGCGCCGGCTGGTGATGGGCGTCGCCGACGGCATCATGAAGGTCGATGGCAAGGTGATCTATGAAGCCAAGGGCCTGCGCGTCGGCCTGTTCACCGAAGCCCTGGCCGCGCCGGCCACCGCCTGATTTCAGTCTGAGGCGTTCATGAGAAGAGTGGTCGTTACCGGGCTGGGCATCGTGTCCTCCATCGGCAACAATGCCGGCGAAGTCACCGACAGCCTGCGCAATGCGCGCTCGGGCATCGTTGCGGCCGAGGATTACATCCGCCTGGGCTTTCGCTCCCAGGTGCATGGCTCGCTGAAGATCAACCTGGACGAAGTGGTGGACCGCCGCGCCCGGCGCTTCCAGGGCGACGGCGCCGGTTATTGCTGGGTCGCCATGACCCAGGCCATCGCCGATGCCGGGCTGGACGAAGCGCTGGTCTCCAATCCGCGCACCGGGCTGATCGCCGGGTCCGGCGGCCCCAGCACAAAAGCCATTGTCGCGGCCGCCGACATCACCCGCCAGAACAGCAATCCCAGGCGCATCGGGCCTTTCGCGGTACCCAAGGCGATGTCGTCCACCGTCAGCGCCAATCTCTCCACCTGGTTCAAGACCAAGGGCTATAATTATTCCATCTCCTCGGCCTGTTCGACCTCGGCCAACTGCATCGGCAATGCGTTCGAGCTGATCCAGTGGGGCAAGCAGGACATCATGTTCGCCGGTGGCGGCGAGGAACTGGACTGGACGCTGTCCGAACTGTTCGACGCCATGGGCGCGATGTCGTCCAAATTCAACGCCTCGCCTGAAAGCGCCTCCAGAGCCTATGACAAGGACCGCGACGGCTTTGTCATCTCCGGCGGCGGCGGCATGCTGGTGCTGGAAGAACTGGAACATGCGCGCGCCCGCGGCGCGAAAATCTATGGCGAGCTGGTGGGCTATGGCGCATGCGCCGATGGCGCCGACATGGTGGCGCCGTCCGGCGAAGGGGCGGTGCGCTGCATGAAGATGGCGCTGGAAGGCGTGCATGCGCCGGTCGACTATATCAATCCCCACGCCACTTCGACGCCGGTGGGCGATATCCCCGAGATCAATGCGATTCGGACGGTGTTCGGCGCCCGCACCCCCTATATCAGCGCCACCAAGTCGCTGACCGGCCACAGCCAGGGCGCCGCCGGGGTGCATGAGGCGATCTACACGCTCTTGATGATGCAGAACAGCTTCATCTGCGAAAGCGCCAACATCGTGTCGCTGGACCCCGCGGTCGAAGGCGCCAACATTGTCAGGAAGCGCATCGACAATGTTCCGATCAACGTCGCTTTGTCCAACAGCTTCGGCTTCGGCGGCACCAACGCATCGCTGGTTTTCCAGCGCCTCGAGAAGTGATGTCCCAAAATGGATCAGAAAACGCCTCGAGACGCCGCGATGTCTGAAGCCAGAACAGGACTCATGCCCCAGCCCGAAGGGCTGATGAAAGCAAAGCGCGGCCTGGTGATGGGGGTGGCCAACGACCATTCCATCGCCTGGGGCATCGCCCGGATGCTGGCCGGCCATGGCGCCGAGATTGCCTTTACCTATCAGGGCGAGGCCCAGAAAAAGCGCCTGGGGCCGCTGGCCGCCTCCATCGGCTCCCAGATCGTGCTGCCCGCCGATGTTGAAAGCGACGACCAGCTCGACGCCGCCTTCGCCCATCTCAAGCAGGAATGGGGCGGCCTCGACTTCCTGGTCCACGCCATCGCCTTCAGCGACCGTGACGAACTCAAGGGCCGCTATGTCGATACCAGCCGCGCCAATTTCGCCAGAAGCCTCGATATTTCCTGCTATTCCTTCACCGCCGTGGCCCAGCGCGCCGCCGCCCTGATGACCCAGGGCGGCTCCCTCGTGACCCTGACCTATCTGGGCGCCCAGCGGGTGATGCCCAACTACAATGTCATGGGCGTGGCCAAGGCGGCGCTGGAAGCCAGTGTGCGCTATCTCGCCGCCGATCTGGGCCGCGACGGCATCCGGGTCAACGCCATCTCCGCCGGGCCGATGCGCACCCTGGCGGGCGCGGCGGTGGGCGACGCCCGCACCGTATTCAAATGGAACAAGGCCCATGCCCCGCTCAAGAAAACCGTGGAACTTAACCATGTCGGCGGCGCGGCATTGTATTTGCTTAGTGACCTGGCAGGTGGTGTCACCGGCGAAGTGCACTTCGTCGACGCCGGCTTCAACGTGATCGGCATGCCGCCGACCGCGGATCTGAGGGGGTGGACATCATCGGACAATGGCCAGGAGCCTTCCGATGGGCGTACGGATTCATAAACAGGCTTTTGCCGCGGCGCTGTTGGCCGCTGCAACCCTCACGCCGTCCCTGGCGTTCGCGGGCTGGCAGGATTATGCCGCCCCCGCCGACATCGACCGGCTGGTCCAGCTTCCCCAGATTCGCGCCGCCGCCATCGCCGACGCGCAGCAGACCCATTCCGGCCAGGGCGACGTCGATGCGCTGGCACGCGTGATGGACGCGCAAGGCCGCGCCGTCCCGGCGCGGGCGCTGATGGGCAACTGGCGCTGCCGCCAGATGAAACTGGGCCGCATGACCTCTTACATCGTCTATGACGCCTGGTTTTCCTGCAACATCCGGCCCTACAAGGGCGGCCTGCTGCTGCAGAAGATGAATGGCAGCCAGCGCTTTGTCGGCTTCCTGTTTGCCGATAACGGCGCCTGGGTCTATCTCGGCGCCTCCTCGGCGCGGGGCGAGCCCTGGCATAATTATTCCGGCCGCTCGCCGGCGCTGGGCGCACAAGTGACGCCCGACGACCAGATCGGGCTTCTGACCGGCATCGGCAACAATCATCTCAGGCTGGAAATTCCCGCCATTCAGGAATCGCTGCTCGACGTTGTTGAGTTTGCGAGGTAGGCGCGGTCGCCGCACAAAATTCCTCGCGCCCAAAAGCGTTAGCGGCTAACCTTGCGCCATGCGTCATGCCCGCCTGCACAGGGAACGTCATCTGGTGTCGCGGATCGGCTGGCTGCGCGCCGCCGTGCTGGGCGCCAATGACGGTATCGTCTCCACCGCCAGCCTGATCCTGGGCTTCGCCGCCGCCAGCGCCGTGCGCAGCGACATCCTGCTGGCGGGCGCGGCGGGCCTGGTGGCGGGCGCCATGTCGATGGCGGCGGGGGAATATGTTTCGGTCAGCTCCCAGTCCGATACCGAGAATGCCGACCTGGCCCGCGAGCGCGCCGAACTGCATGACGATCCGGCGGCCGAGGAACGCGAGCTGGCGGGCATCTATGTCAAGCGCGGCCTGGGCCATGACCTGGCGGTGCAGGTGGCGGCGGAACTGACGGCCCATGATGCCTTGAAGGCCCATGCCCGCGATGAGCTGGGAATTTCGGACTTCACCATCGCCCGTCCGCTGCAGGCCGCTGTCACTTCGGCCATCACCTTTTCCGCCGGCGCGGCGATGCCGCTGCTGGCGGTGGCGCTGAGCCCGTCCGGCCTCATCATATGGACTGTCACCATCGCCTCGCTGGTCTATCTGGCGGTGCTGGGCGCGATCGGCGCCAGGACCGGCGGGGCGGGCATTCTCGTTCCCACCCTGCGCGTCACCTTCTGGGGCGCCTTCGCCATGGCGGTTACCGCCGGTATCGGCCTTTTGATCGGCAAAGTGGTTTAGGCGCGGGTGTTTCGCCTGAACGAGTAGCGCGCGTCGCCTGCGCTGTCGCTAGGCAACCCTGCTCACGCCGCAAAATTCCTCGCGCCCGTGTATTTTGTTTAGGCGCGCTTCTTGGCGGCCTCGGCAAAACGCTCGAACAGATAATGGCTGTCCATCGGGCCGGGCGAGGCTTCGGGATGATACTGCACCCCGAACACATCCTTGCCGTCCAGCCTCAGGCCGCAATTGGTATTGTCGAACAGCGAGACATGGGTCTCACTGACGCCCGCAGGCAGGGTGTCGCGGTCCACCGTGAAGCCGTGATTCATCGACACGATCTCCACCTTGCCGGTGGTCAGGTCTTTCACGGGATGATTGGCGCCGTGATGGCCCTGCGGCATTTTCCTGGTCTTGGCGCCCAGTGCCAGGCCCAGCATCTGGTGGCCCAGGCAGATGCCGAACACCGGCGTGCCGCTGTCAATCACGCCCTTGATGGTGGGAATGGCGTATGTGCCCGTCGCCGCCGGATCGCCCGGCCCGTTGGACAGCAGGACGCCATGCGGCTTGTGCTTCATCACATCGTCCAGCGAGGCATTGGCGGGGACCACGGTGATCTCCGCCCCCAGCCCCGCCAGCAGCCGCAGGATGTTGCGCTTGACGCCATAGTCGATGACCGTGACGCGGAAGCTGGGCTTGCCTTCCTTTTGATAGCCTTCGCCCCAGGCCCAGGGCATCTGGTCCCATTTGTAGGTCTGGGTGGATGACACATCCTTGGCCAAATCCAGTCCTTCAAGACCGGCAAAGCTTTTGGCCTGCGCGACCAGAGCGCCCCGGTCACAGTCCCCGTCACCGCAATTGACCACCACGCCATGGGGCATGCCCTTTTCGCGGATCAGCGAGGTCAAGGCGCGGGTGTCGATGCCCGCCACTGCCGGAATGTTGTGCTTCTTCAGCCAGCCATCCAGCGCCAGCAGGTTGCGGTAGTTGGAGGGCGCTTCCGCATCCGCCCGGACAATCAGGCCGCGCACCGCGGGCGTGATGGTCTCGATATCCTCGTCATTGGTGCCGACAATGCCGATATGGGGAAAGGTGAAGGCCACGATCTGGCCGGCATAGGACGGGTCTGTCAGGATTTCCTGATAGCCGGTCATGGCGGTGTTGAAGCAGACCTCGCCCAGGCCTGTGCCCACGGCGCCGAAGCCCGCGCCTTCAAAGAGGGTGCCGTCGGCCAGCATCAATCCGCCCTTGCTGAAGGGGGCACGCGAAAACGGGTTCGCCGCGGGGGCGGCGTTGGCTTTCTTTGCGTCGGTCATGGGGGGCCTCGAATTTGCGCGAAAATAGGGACGTGACACCTTCGCGTCAACCTGAACTTATCGTGCAAATTCAAGGTGTTGGAATTATCCACCGATTCCAGTTAGGTTCCGCCCGCCCCAAGGAAAGAAAAATCCCATGTCGCTGCGCGCCACCCTCACCGAGGCCATGAAAGAGGCGATGAAGGCCAAGCAGCCCGCGCGCCTCGCCACCGTGCGCATGATGCTGGCGGCGCTGAAGGACCGCGACATCGCCGCCCGCAGCGATGGCCAACGCGAATTGATCGGCGATGACGAGATTCTCACCTTGCTGGCCAAGATGATCAAGCAGCGCGAGGAATCCGCCGCCGTCTATCGCCAGGGCGGCCGCCCCGAACTGGCGGCGAATGAGGAAGCCGAAATTTCCATCATCCGCGGCTTCATGCCCGCCCAGATGGACGAGGCGGCGATGAAGGACGCGGTCGCCAAGGCGGTTGCCGAAACCGGCGCGGCTTCGGTCAAGGATATGGGCAAGGTGATGGCGGTGCTGAAGGAGCGCTATGCCGGGCAAATGGATTTTTCCAAGGCCAGCGCCGCCACCAAGGATGTGCTGAGCGGCAAGTGACCCGGCGCGCAAGCTCTGAAAAAGGGGCTTTTCCCGCCCCAGGCGGGGCTGACTCACAGGATTCGCAAGGCTCGCGGCCCCCTTTGCCGCGCGTTTGCGCCTAGAATGGCCCCATGCGCTATGGCGAAGGACTGCTGGAGGAAATAAGGCGGCGGACCGACCTTGTTCAACTCGTCGGCCGGCGCGTCAAGCTGGTGCGCAAGGGCCGCACCATGTGGGGCTGCTGCCCCTTCCATGCCGAAAAGTCCCCCAGCTTCAAGGTCGACAATGAGCGCCGCCTCTACAAATGCTTCGGCTGCGGCAAGGGCGGCGACGCTTTCAAATGGCTGATCGAGACCGAAGGCCTGAGTTTTCCCGAAAGCGTCGAGAAGCTGGCGGCGGAGGCGGGCGTCGAGCTGCCCAAATGGTCGCCGGAAGACGAGGCCCGCGAGCAGAAGCGCAAATCTCTCTACGACGTGGTGGAGCTGGCGGCGAAATTCTATGAGGCGCAACTGTTCGAGGCGGGCGGGCGCGAGGCCCGCGATTATCTCAAGGGCCGCGGCTTGGACGGCGCGGCCGCCAAGCAGTTCCGCCTGGGCTATGCGCCATCCGGCAACAATGCGCTGATCCATCACCTGACCGCGCACAATGTCACCCAGGACGACATGATCGCCGCCGGCCTGGCGCGCCCGGCAGACGTTTCCGATGAGGCAAGAGGGGGCCGCGCCATGCGCGACTTCTTCTTCAACCGGGTGATGTTTCCCATCACCGACGGGCGCGGCCGCGCCATCGCCTTCGGGGCGCGCGCGCTGGAGGCGGACGCCAAGCCCAAATACATCAATACCGGCGAAACAGCCCTGTTTTCCAAGGGTTCCCAGCTCTACAACTTCGCCACGGCGCGGGCCGCCGCCATCAAATCGGGCACCGTCATTGTCGCCGAAGGCTATATGGATGTGATCGCGCTGGTGCGCGCCGGTTTCGCCCATGCCGTGGCGCCGCTGGGCACGGCGCTGACCGAAGACCAGCTTCAGATCCTGTGGCGCACCGCGCCCGAACCCATCCTGGCCTTTGACGGCGACGCGGCAGGATTGAAAGCGGCGCACCGCGCCGCGCATCTGTCGCTGCCGCATCTGAAGGCCGGCTACAGCCTGCGCTTCGCCTTTCTGCCGACCGGCGAGGATCCTGACTCATTCATCGCCGCCAACGGCGCCGGCGCCATGAGTTTGCTGCTGGACCAGGCGATAGCGCTGTCGCAGCTTTTGTGGCGGGCCGAGACCGAGGGCAAGGACATCTCGACGCCCGAGCGCCGCGCCGGGCTGGAACACAATCTCAAAGAGATCGTGGACCGCATCACCGACACCAAGGTGGCCGACTATTACCGGCGCGGCTTCGACCAGCTGGTGTTCGACAATTTCAAGAAACGATCGCCCCAGCCAAGGGGCGATCGTGCCCCTTCTCGCGGCGGAAAATACCGGGGCGACTTCAAGCCCCGTCCCCTGCCGGGTTCGGCCGAGGCGGTATCGCCCGCTTTGCGCGACAACCGCCTGGTCCGGGCCGTCGCCCAGGGGGCGCGGGAGACCAAGGAAAGGGAGATCGGGCGCATGCTGGTGGCCGAGCCCCAGATCGCCGCGCGCCATGCCGAGACCCTGGCGGAACTCCCCTTTCTGGATCCGTCGCTTGACAGCCTCCGTCACGAACTTTTAAACCTCGCCGCCTCCGGCTCCAGCCTTGAAAAAGCTGGGGTTGAAACCCATTTGGCGCATAAGGGCTTGGCCGATCTGCTGGTGCGTTTTGCGCCCAGAACGCCCCACCCCTACACCGTCTCACAGGCAGCCTCTTCTGAACCGGACGTGGAATTGGAAATCGGGTTTCTGAATGCCGCCAAAGACTTACGCGAGCTGGCTTCTCGACCTTCTGGTCGGGTCGCCTAAGTCCAAGCCCAAAAGCCAGTCCGGGAAGACCGGCATCATCAAGTCTGGAACCCGTCAGGTAAGCCCCAAAGTGACCAAAGCGTCCAAGAAACAGACCAAGTCTCAGCCCAAGAAGACGGCTGCGAAGGCGGCTGCCACCAAGGCGGCGCCCGCCAGGAAGGGCAAGCCCGCGCCTGCCAAGCCTGGAAAGGCCCCCGCCAAGGCGGCGGCCAAGGCCAAGGCGCCCGCGAAGGTCGAAGCCAAGGCCGAAAAGCTGACCAAGGCGCAGATCGCCGCCCGGGAAGCCAAGAAGGCCCTGGACGGCAAGAAGGACGGCAAGAAGGACGCCAGGAAGGAAGAAAAGCTCAAGGCCAAGGCCGACGCCAAGGGCGTCAAACCCGATGCCAAGCTGGCGCCCCAGACCCCGGTCAAGCCCGGCAGCAAGCTTTCCCCCAAAAAACCCGGCGAGAACGAAACCCCGGGCGATGCCGACAGTCCGCTGCTGGACATGTCCGATGTCGGCGTCCGCAAGATGATCGCCAAGGCCAAGGCCCGCGGCTATGTCACCTATGACGAACTGAACAAGGTGCTGCCGTCGGACAAGACCTCGTCCGAGCAGATCGAAGACACGATGGCGATGCTCAACGAGATGGGCATCAATGTCATCGAAAGCGAAGAGGCCGAGGAAGGCGAGGAAAGCGCGCTGCCCGTCGCCGCCGACGGCTCCAGCAAGGCGCTGGCCACCACCGCCAAGTCCGGCGAACAATATGACCGCACCGACGATCCGGTGCGCATGTATCTGCGCGAGATGGGCAGCGTCGAACTGCTCAGCCGCGAAGGCGAAATCGCCATCGCCAAGCGCATCGAGGCCGGCCGCGAGCTGATGATCGGCGCTTTGTGCGAAAGCCCGCTGACCTTCGAGGCGCTGACCGTGTGGCGCGACGAACTGAATGAAGGCAAGGTACTGCTGCGCGACATCATCGACCTGGAAGCCATGTATGGCGCCGGTCCCGATGGCCAGAACAACGTCGTCGCCGTGGCGGATGGCGCCGCGCCGGTGGACGGCGCGGCGATGCCGCCGGTGGTGGAATTCAAGAAACCGGAGCCGCCCAAGCCGCCGCCGCCGCCCGCCGAACCGCCCGCCGCCAAGAACGGGGCCGAAGGCGAAGCCCCGGCGGCCGAAGGCGGCGACGGTACCCCGCCCGCCGATGACGGCGATGATTTTGACGACGAAGGCAATCTGCCTTTGTCGGCGATGGAAGCCGCATTGAAGCCGCAGGTGCTGGCCTCGCTCGACGCCATCGCCAATCTCTACAAGAAGCTGGGCAAGCTGCAGGACGCATCGGTCGAAGCCGCGCTGGCCAGCGACGAACTTTCCACGGGCCAGGAACGCCGCTTCAAGAAACTGCGCAACGAGACCATGGACCTGGTCAAGTCGCTCAAGCTCAACAACAACCGCATCGAAGCGCTTGTCGACCAGATGTACGGCATCAACAAGCGCCTGGTGGGGATAGAAGGCCGCCTGCTGCGCCTGGCCGAAAGCCATGGTGTCGACCGCGCCGAATTCCTCAAGCAGCATTTCGGCAACGAGCTGGACCCCAACTGGGCCCGCCGGGTGGGCCGCCTGTCCGGCCTGGGCTGGCATGATTTCGTCACCGACGAGCGCGACAAGATCAAGGCGCTGCGCGACGACATCCAGCAGCTGGCCCAGGAAACCCGCCAGTCGGTGTCGGAATTCCGCCGCAACGTCCAGACTGTGCAGAAAGGCGAGCGCGAATCCGGCGTCGCCAAGAAGGAAATGATCGAGGCCAATCTGCGCCTGGTCATCTCCATCGCCAAGAAATACACCAATCGTGGGCTGCAATTTCTGGATCTGATCCAGGAAGGCAATATCGGCCTGATGAAGGCGGTCGACAAATTCGAATACCGCCGCGGTTACAAATTCTCGACCTATGCCACCTGGTGGATCAGGCAGGCCATCACCCGCTCGATCGCCGACCAGGCCCGCACCATCCGCATCCCGGTCCACATGATCGAGACCATCAACAAGCTGGTGCGCACGTCGCGCCAGATGCTGCATGAGATCGGCCGCGAGCCGACCCCCGAAGAGCTGGCCGAACGCCTGGCCATGCCGCTGGAAAAGGTCCGCAAGGTCCTCAAGATCGCCAAGGAGCCGATCAGCCTTGAAACGCCCATCGGCGATGAGGAAGACAGCCATCTGGGCGACTTCATCCAGGACCCCAATGTGGTGCTGCCGATCGACGCCGCCATCCAGGCCAATCTGCGCGAAACCACCACCCGCGTGCTGGCGACGCTCACCCCGCGCGAGGAACGCGTGCTGCGCATGCGCTTTGGCATCGGCATGAACACCGACCACACGCTGGAAGAAGTCGGCCAGCAGTTCAGCGTCACCCGCGAGCGCATCCGCCAGATCGAGGCCAAGGCGCTGCGCAAGCTCAAGCACCCGTCGCGGTCGAGAAAGTTGCGGAGCTTCCTTGATAACTAGGCGCGGGGTATTCGTGGCCACGCTGTCGCTGGCGACCTTGGAAAACTGATGGAACTGACGCTTCTCAAAGGCAAGATTCATAGAGCCACGGTGACCCAGTGCGACCTTCATTACGAAGGCTCGATCAGCGTCGATGCGGCGCTGCTGGAGCGCGCCGGTATCCTGCCGCACGAGCAGGTCGATGTGCTCAACATCAACAACGGCAATCGCTTTACCACCTATGCCATTCCCGCCCCCACCGGGTCGGGCATCATCGGCATCAACGGCGCCGCCGCGCGGCTGGCGCAGAAGGGCGACCTGGTGATCGTCATCGCCTATGCCCGCATGGACGAGGCCTCGGCCAAGACCTGGCAGCCGCGTATCGTGCTGGTGGACGCCGGCAACCGCGCACTTACGAGCCATTTGGCTCCCAACCTTCGCATCATGGAAACATAAGAACACGCATGTCCGGCTTCAAAGAGACCAAGTACAACGATCGTATGGACACCGCCGCCAAGGCGCGCGCCGAGATGCTGGCCAAGGCCAAGGCCCGGGCCGAAGCCGCCAAGGTCAATTTCGCCGCCAAGGCCGATGAGCGGCTGGCGCTGGCCAAGGCACGCGAGGAGCGCGCCGCCCGCCGCGCCGAGGAAAAGCGCCTGGCCGCCATCGAGGCCGAAAAGCAGCGCCTCGCCGACGCGGAACAGAAGAAGCGCGACGAGATCGAGGCCAAGGCCCAGGCCGAGCGCGAGCATGTCGAGCGCATCGCCGCCGCCGAAGCCCTGGAGATCGAGCAGAAGGCCAAGCGCGACGCGCGTTATGCCGCCCGCAAGGCCCAGAAGAAGAAGGGCCGCTAGCGGCTTGCGGCCGCGCGCCGGGAACGCCCGGCGCACCGATTTTCGTTCCAAGAGGGCGGCGCCTGGTCTAGGCTTTTGACCGGGTCGAGCCTTTGCTCCCCCTGCTGAACGAGCGTGCCGCGCGGAGTTCCCTGCTCCGCCCTCGCGTGTAACAACCTGTTATGAGGAGAAGGCGCGATGGCGTTCATCGAAGACAAGGCATTCAAATATCCGTCCGAGGACGAATGCCTGGTGCGCCGCCTGGGCGCCGGCGTGATCGCGGCCTGGCCGCATCTGCCGCGCGAGGCGCAGGAAGCGATCTTCGCCCAGGCCAAGGTTGCCTGGGACCGCGAGCACACGGTCTCCAAGCTGGGCGAAAAGATGACCGCAATCATCAAGCGGCGGCACAACGGCTAGGCCCCTCCCTCGCTTCGCTCGAAGAGGCGCAAGCTTTTCTAAGCCGCTGCGCGGCTAAGAAAAGCTAAGTGAGCGCCGCCAGCAGCACCATCACGATCCCGACCATCGATACGGTCCATACGAGGGTCCGCAGGACGGTGACGCCCGCGGCATAGACCGGCACATAGATGACGCGGGCCCAGAAATAGAGCTGCGCTCCCAGCGCCGATGTGGCGTTGCCCTTGGCGAGCGCGCTCACCACCAGCACGGCCACCGCGAAATAGACGAAGGTTTCGCGGAAATTGTGGAAGGCGCGCAGCAGCCGCCCTGTCAGGGTGCTGACCAGTGGTGCGGGCAGGTCGCGGGGCGACAGGTTATAGGCCAGTCCCCGGTCCTTGGTCGCCATCGCCGTGGCGATGACAAGCTGCAACAGCCCCAGCACCACGCTCCAGCACAGCAGTTGCATTTCGATCGATCCGGCAAAGATGTTCATGCAGGCCCTCCCATTGTTGTTGTGAAGGCAGCATAGCCGCGCCGCCGCGCGCCGCCTAATGACAGGCGGTCAGCAAGCGTGCCAAGGGTTTTGCCAAGGGTTCTGCCAAGGATTGTACAAGCACGGCAAACCCGGCGCGGCTCAGGCGTAATTGAAACTGATGGAAATGCGCCGCGCGGCATTGGCCTCGACCCCGTGGCGCAGCCAGCTTTCCCAGATCAGCAGCGTTCCCGCCTTTGGCGGCACTTCGACAAAGCGGCGGTTGGCCAGGCGCGCATTGTCCTTCCTGGCCGGGGCCGCCATCATCAGCCCCAGCCGGGGATCCTCGAAGCGGATGGCGCCCGATTTCGGCGGCGCGGTGACATAATACGTGCCGCTGAGGACGGAATGGGGATGGATGTGCGGGGCATGGATCGCGCCCTTCTCCATCACATTGAGCCACAGGCTGTCCAGTGTCAGCTTCCTGCCGCCCAGGTCGAACTGAAGTTCGCGGGCGAAGGCAGCGACCTGGCGGGCGATGCGTTGTTCCAGCTCGGCAATGATGCTGGCTCGCCGCGTCAGATCGTTGAGCGAGGCATAGGAGGTATAGCCGCCATAGCCGTGCTTCTTCGACCAGCGCTGGCCCGCCACATCCTCGCCCGCCAGTCCCAGGCAGGTCTGTTCCAGCCCCTGTGCCACGGCGATACGGCCGCGATACAGGCTGGTGGGAAAAAGAATCTCCGACATGACGCACCGATTAGTGTTGTTTTGACGATTGAGGCGCTAGGATGCTGGCCTGTCAATTGGGGGCCGGACTATGAACCGTTTCACGCGCATTCCGGTCACCGCCGGCGTCTTCGCCCTGCTGGCGGTGATGCTGTCGGGCTGCCTGGCCTATGATGCTGCTTCCACGGTTGTGGATGCGGGCAGCGCGGTGGTGGGCGCGGGCGTATCGGTCGCGGGTGCCGCCGGCGATGTGGTCACGTCGCCCTTCGATAAAGACGACAATAAGGACAAATAAGGCTTCCTGCCTTCCTGGCCTTACCCGCTAGAAGTTATTCTTGCGCTGGCGGATTCGCGCAAACACCGACACCGTATCGGCCGTCTCCATACCCAGCGTCTTGCGAATTTCGCGCGAATCCGGCCGCAGGAAGGGATTGGTCTGTTTCTCCAGCCCCAGGCGCGCCGGCACCGTCGGTTTTCCCAGCGCCCGCGCCGCATCGACATCCTTCATGCGGGCGACCAGCGCGGCATTGCCCGGCTCGATCGACAGCGCGAAGCGGCCATTGCTCTGGGTATATTCATGGCCGCACCAGATCAGCGTGGCATCGGGCAGGCGCATCAGCTTGCCGAGGCTGTTCCACATCATGGCGGCGTCGCCCTCGAACAGCCGTCCGCAGCCAAGTGTGAACAGCGTGTCGCCGGTAAAGGCGTTGCCCGTGATCACAAAAGTGATGGCGCCCCTGGTATGGGCGGGAACTTCAAGCACCTGGACCGGCTCGCCGTCGAATTCCCAGCCCGTATCTTCGTCGACGCCGATGTCCAGGCCGGGAATGCGCGCCGCATCCTTGCCCGGCCCCACCACCCGCGCGCCGGTCTCGCGCTTCAGTTCCAGATTGCCGCCGGTATGGTCCAGATGATGATGGGTGTTGAGGATATGGGTGAGGCTCCAGCCCTTGCGGGCCAGGGCCGCCTTGACCGACCCGGCCTCGGACGGGTCCACCACGGCGCATTGCGCGCCCGATTTGACCAGATAGGCGTAATTGTCCGACAGGCAGGGAACAATCTCGATCTCGATGGTCATGGCGACTCCAAGTGGCGCGAAACCTAGCCTAGGAAATGCAGCGCTTCAGCACTAATCTTCCGCCATGCCGCAGGATGTGCGCCAGCTTGCCGCCTTTTACGACACGCCGCTGGGCCAGCGCACGCAAAAGCTGGTGCTGCGGCGGCTGCGCGCGCTGTGGCCCGACCTCAAAACCCGCCGCCTGCTGGGCTATGGTTTTGCCACGCCCTATCTGGACGCCTTCCGCGAAGCCGAGCGTGCCATTGCGGCCCATCCCGCGCCGCTGGGCGTCGTCGCCTGGCCGGCCCGGAACAACGCCGCCTTGCTATGCGAGGAAGACGCGCTGCCTTTTGGCGATGTGCTGTTCGACCGCATCCTGATCGTGCATGGGCTGGAAGCGGCCGAAAGCCTGCGCGCTTTGCTGCGCCAGCTATGGCGGGTGCTGGCGCCGGAAGGGCGGATCCTGGTGGTGGCGCCCAACCGCGCCAGCCTGTGGGCCCAGGTCGAGCGCTCGCCCTTCGGGCATGGCCGGCCATTTTCGAAACTGGAACTGGACGGACTGTTGCGCGGCGCGCTGTTTCAGCCCTGCCATTGGGAGCGCGCGCTCTATGCCCCGCCGGCCACCACCCTGACGGGGCGCGGCGTCAGCTGGGAGAAGATCGGGCTGAAACTGTTTCCCGGCGTCGGCGGGGTGCATATCGTGGAAGCGACCAAGTCGCTCTATGCCGCCGCCACGCCGGGCCTGGCCCAGCCCGTCAAGGCGGCGCTGCAGGCGGCAGGCGACTACAACTTTGTTGCACCGTCTCCGGGCGACGCTGCTAGCTTTTCTTCAGCAGAAAAATAGCGCCCTGGGCGAACAGGTTGGGGCCCATGTAATTGTCGGTCAGCTTGGCGGGATCGATGCGCACGGTCTTGCCGCTGTCATGCACGGCATGGGCCTCCACGATGGTGGCGTCGCATTCGCGCGTCAGATCGACGAAATCCGCCAGGGTGCAGAGATGGATGTTGGGCGTGTCCCACCAGGCATAGCCCAGCGCCTGGGTGCGGGGCATGCGTCCCCCGGACAACAGGCCCAGCCGCACTTTCCAATAGCCGAAATTCGGCAGCGACACGGCGGTGCGCCGCCCGATGCGCAGCAGGTGGTTCAGCACCGCTTTGGGCTTTTCGGTGGCCTGGATGGTCTGGGACAGGATCACCGCATCGAATATCTGGGCGGGATAATCCACCAGGTCGGTGTCGGCATCGCCCTGCACCACCGCCATGCCGCGCGCCACGCAGGCATTCACATTGGCCTGGGAAATCTCGATGCCGCGCCCGTCCACGCTTTTGGTCGAAACCAGATGCTCCAGCAGCGCGCCATCGCCGCAGCCGACATCCAGCACCCGGCTGCCGGGACGGATCATGTCGGCGATGGCGGCCAGGTCGGGGCGCAGGCTCATTTCAGGTCGCCCGCCGCATGGTTGAGAAAGCCCCTTATGGCGGCGAACATTTCCGGCTCGTCCAGCAGGAAGGCGTCATGGCCCTTGTCGCTCTTGATCTCGACAAAGCTCACCTGCGCCGCCACGGCGTTCAGCGCATGGGCGATGCGCTTGTTCTCGGCCGGCGGGAACAGCCAGTCGCTGCTGAAGGAAATGATGCAGAAGCGCGGCGCGTTCAGCCGGAAGACTTCCGACAGCTGCCCGCCATGCTCCTCGGCCAGGTCGAAATAGTCCATCGCGCGGGTGATGTAGAGATACGAATTGGCGTCGAAGCGGTCGACGAAGCTGGCGCCTTGGTGATGCAGATAGGATTCAATTTGAAAATCGGGGCTGAACTGAAACGACTTGGCGTCGCGGTTCTGCAGCGCGCGGCCGAACTTGCGCTGCAGCGCCATCTC
The DNA here is from genome assembly GCA_035549455.1 of Rhizomicrobium sp. Classification (GTDB taxonomy): domain Bacteria; phylum Pseudomonadota; class Alphaproteobacteria; order Micropepsales; family Micropepsaceae; genus Rhizomicrobium. The sequence continues at coordinate 93,419 of DASZQW010000039.1, forward strand.
GGAAACATAGGTGATGTGCGCCGCCATGCGCGCTACCGCCAGTCCCTTGGACGGGCGCGTTCCCGCAAGCCTGTACTCGCCGCCCTTCCAGTCGGGATCGGCCATGATCGCCTGGCGGCCGACCTCGTGAAAGGCGATGTTCTGCGCGCTGTGGCGCGCGGCGCAGGCGATCGGCACCACCGCCTTGACGCAGTCGGGATAGGACGCCGCCCATTGCAGCGCCTGCATGCCGCCCATCGAACCGCCCACCACCGCCAGCAGGCTATCAATGCCCAGGTGATCGACCAGCCGCTTCTGGGCGCGGACCATGTCGCGGATGGTGACCAGCGGGAAGTTCAGGCCGAAGGGGTTGCCGGTGGCGGGATCGATCTCGGCCGGGCCGGTCGAGCCCATGCAGCCGCCGATCACATTGGCACAGATGACAAAGAAGCGGTCGGTGTCGATGGGCTTGCCGGGGCCGACCATGCTGATCCACCAGCCCGGCTTGCCGCTGACCGGATGGTCCGACGCCACATACTGGTCGCCGGTCAGGGCATGGCAGACCAGCACGGCATTGCTTTTGGCGGCATTCAGCACGCCATAGGTCATGTAGGCGATGGTGAAGGGCGCAAGGCTGCGGCCGCTGTCCAGCGCCAGCGCCTCGTCGAAGGTGACGGACTGCCCGGCACCGGCGGCGGGCGCCTTGGTGTCGTGCAGGAAAGGGGGAGCCTCGGCCATCGCCTAAATCCTTGGGCAGCCGTAGCTAAGGTGCGCCCAGCCCCCTGTCAACGAATGGCGGCCCTGCTTTGCTTTTGTGGCGCTCCCGCCCTATCAATACGCCCGTTTTTGAGCAATTCCGGACGGTTATGAGCCCCACGCCCAAGCCCGGCATCCTGGAGATCACCCCCTATGTCGGCGGGCGCGCCACTGCGCCCGGCGCGGCCAAGGTTCACAAACTCTCCTCCAACGAAAGCCCGCTGGGGCCCAGCCCCGCCGCGCTGGCGGCGCTGGATCAGGCCAGGGCCAGCCTGGCGCTGTACCCGGAAGGCTCGGCGGCGCTGCTGCGCGACGCCATCGCCGAGGTCGAGGGCCTGGACGCCAGCCGCATCGTGACCTCAGGCGACGGTTCGGACCTGCTGCTCACCATGCTGGCCAATGCGTACTTGCGCCCCGGCGATGAGGTGGTGTTCAGCCGGCACGCTTTCCAGGTCTACAAGATCGCCACTTTGGCCAACAGCGCCCTGCCGGTGATGGTGCCCGAGAAAACCACCAACCGCGTCATCAAGGTGGATGTGGAGGACATGCTGGCGGCGGTGACGCCGAAGACGCGCATGGTCTATGTCGCCAATCCCAACAATCCCACCGGCTCGTATCTGACAAAGGACGAGATGGCCCGGCTGCATGCGGGATTGCCCAAAAGCGTACTGCTGGTGATCGACGCCGCCTATGCCGAATATGTCGATGCCGCCGATTACGATGACGGCGCGGCGCTGGTGACGGCCAATGACAATGTGGTGATGACCCGCACCTTCTCCAAGATTCACGGACTGGCGGGGCTGCGCATCGGCTGGATGCTGGCGCCGCCCGCCGTGTGCGACACCATCAACCGCATACGCGGCCCCTTCAACACCGCGCTGTTGCAACAGCTGGCGGGCGCGGCGGCGATCCGCGACCGCGCCCATGTCGCCAAGGCCGTCGCCCATAACGCCAAATGGCGCGCCTGGCTGACGGACGAGATCCGCAAGCTGGGTCTGCGGGTCGATGACAGCGTGGCCAATTTCGTGCTGATCCATTTCCTGCCCGGTGAGAAGAACGCCGCTGCCGCCGACGCCTTCCTGATGCAGGGCGGCGTCATCCTGCGCGGGGTGGCGAGCTATGACCTGCCCGACTGCCTGCGCATGACGGTGGGCACCGAGGAGCAGAACCGGTTGGCGGTGAAGCTGCTGACCGAGTTCATGGCGGCGTGATGGACAAGATCGCCATCATCGGGCTGGGGCTGATCGGATCGTCCATCGCGCATGCGGCGCGGCGTGGCAGGCTGGCCAGGCAGATCGCGGGTTACGACGCCAGCGACGATGTGCGGCTGCGCGCCGGCAAGATCGGTTTCTGTGACACCATTCCCGACAGTGCCGCCGAGGCGGTGACGGACGCCGATCTGGTGATCCTGTGCGCCCCGGTGGGCGCCTACAAGGCGATTGCTGCTGAGATCGCGCCGCATCTCAAGCCTGGCGCCATCCTGTCGGATGTGGGCTCGGTCAAGGGCGCGGTGCTGCGTGACGTCGCGCCTTTCGTGCCGGCGGGGGTGCATTTCATCCCGGCCCATCCCATCGCCGGCACAGAATTCAGCGGCCCCGAATCCGGCTTCGCCAGCCTGTTCGACGGGCGCTGGGCGATCCTCACCCCGCCCGCGGGCAGCGACGCGCAGGCGGTGGCCAGGCTCAAGGCCTTCTGGCAGGGGCTGGGCAGCCAGGTGGATGTGATGGCCGCCGGTCATCACGACCTGGTGCTGGCGATCACCTCGCATTTGCCGCATCTCATCGCCTACAACATTGTCGGCACCGCCGAGGACCTGGAAAAAGTCACCGAAGGCGAAGTGATCAAATATTCCGCCGGCGGCTTTCGCGATTTCACCCGCATCGCCGCCTCCGATCCCACCATGTGGCGCGACGTCTTTCTCAACAACCGCGATGCCGTGCTGGAAGTGCTGGGCTGCTTTAACGAGGATCTCAGCCAGCTCCAGCGCGCCGTGTACAACGGCGACGGCGACATGCTGTTCGAATTCTTCACCCGCACCCGCGCCATCCGCCGCGCCATCATCGACACCGGCCAGGACAGCGCCGCCCCGAACTTTGGCCGTAATAAGACTTAATCCCCCTCCGGTTTCAGCTTTCCGCTGGGCTGCTGGGGCGTTCGGCCGGCTTGGCCGCCAGCCTCACCCCTCGCACGCGCCTCGCCCGCTGAAACCGTCTCCCCCATGCAAACACGCTTCGCGTGTGCGGGGCAGGCTAGTACAGCGCCGTCAGCAGCCGCGCCGCGATGTCCGGATGGATGCCCCGGGTCAGCGTCACTTCGCCGCCCTGGCCGTGCCAGGCGCGCACCGCATCGGGCCAGAAGGCGGCGCCCTGCAGCAGCCCCGCCAGCGCCGAGGCGTTGGAAAGCGTGACATAGGCCTGCACATCGCGCGCCGCGGCCCCCGCCGCCACACCGTCGCCCTTGATCATGATATCCAGGTCGCTGCCGTCGGGATCGCGGCGCATGTGCAGCTGCATCCGCCGCGCCGTGAACGCAGCCCCGCCGGCATCCACCACATCCAGGTCGAAGCGCGCCAGCCCGCGCCCATCGGCGATGCTGGAGCCGCGCATGGTACCGGGCAGGAAGTCGGCGGTGTGGATGCCGTCGATGGCGCTATATTCCACATGCTGGGGGCCGGCGGCCTCATAGACCTTTTTTAGGCGGCCATAGGTCAGGGCATGGACGGCGAATTTCTGGCTCTTCCACACGAACGGCCCGCGCGCCGCCGCGCCATGGACCGAAAAATTGACGAAATCGGCGTCCAGCCGGAAGGGAAACCCGCCCACCCTGACGCTGTCCCAGTCCAGCACGATGCCGGGCGCGGCGTCGCGGCCCTTTATTTTCGCCAGCTTTTTCTCGAAGGCGCCGGCCGCCAGATGCCAATGGATCATCACCGCCACGGCAATCGCCAGGAACACGGTGATGGGGGCGTAAAGCCAGATGCGGCTGGAATAGTTCAAGGGGTTCATCAGCTACACTTTGAATAGGCGCAGGACAGGCAGGTATCGCAGCCTTCCAGCCTGACGAAGCTGGCATCGCCGCAGCGTGGGCAGAAGCGCGCCCGCAACCCGTCCGGCACAATGGCATGGGCGTCCATGGTGCCGGCCGGTCCGCCCGAACTCAGCACGCCCGAGGCGGAGGTTACGTCACGGGCGCTGATGAAGCCGATTTCCAGCATGTGCTTTTCGATCACCTCGCCGATGGCCGCCAGCAGCGACGGCACATAGCGCCCATTCATCCATTGCCCGCCGCGCGGATCGAAGATCGCCTTCATCTCGTCGATCACGAAGGAGACATCGCCGCCGCGCCGGAACACCGCCGAGATCATGCGCGTCAGCGCCAGCGCCCAGGCATAGGCTTCCATGTTCTTGGAATTGATGAAGACCTCGAACGGGCGGCGGCGGCCATCCTTCTCGATGTCGTTGATGGTGATGTAGAAGGCGTGATCGCTGTCCAGCCATTTGATCTTGTAGGTGCGGCCCAGCAGTTCCTCGGGCCGGTCCAGCGGCCGGGTCATATAGACAATCCCCCCACTTCGACTTGATATGCGGCTTTCCGGCAAGGGCAGCGGCAGTTCCGGCTGGCGCGACTCCATCACCGCTTCGGCGGGGATGGCGTCCTTTGGCTCGACAAAGCTCTGCGGCACCGACAGCACCGAGCCGGTGATGGCATTGGGGCGATAGGTGGTGCAGCCCTTGCAGCCATCGCGATAGGCGCGGGCATAGATGCCTTCAAAGGCGTCGAACGCAATATCGGCCGGGACATTGATGGTCTTGGAAATGGCGCTGTCGATGAAGGGCTGGCAGGCGGCCTGCACCGCCAGGTGGTCGGCGGGGGTCAGGGTCTGGGCGTTGACAAAATAATCCGGCAGCACCGTCTCGGCCCCGAACATCTGGTGGAACAGGCGCACGGCGTAATCCTCGACCTGCTCCTCGCGGCGGCTGCCGTCGGGCAGCAGGATCTTGCGGCCATACTGGAAGGCGAAGACCGGCTCGATGCCGCTGGAGACATTGCCCGCCAGCAGCGAAATGGTGCCGGTCGGGGCGATGGAGGTCAAAAGCGCATTGCGGATGCCGTGCCGCGCGATGCCTTGGAATATGTCCGACGGCAGGGCCTGGATATGCGCTCCTGCCAGATAGGCATTGGCGTCGAACAGCGGGAAGGCGCCTTTTTCGCGGGCCAGTTCGACGCTGGCGCGATAGGCGGCATGGCTGACGGCCGCCAGCCAGGTCTTGATCAGCACCAGGCTTTCCGGCGACCCGTATGTCACGCGGCAGAAGATCAGCGCGTCGGCCAGGCCCGTCACCCCCAGCCCGATGCGGCGCTTGGCCTTGGCTTCGGCCTGCTGCTCTTCCAGCGGGAAGCGCGACACGTCAATGGCATTGTCCATCATCCGCACGGCGCTGGCGACCAGCCGGTCCAGCTCGGCCATGTCCAGCGCCGCCTCGGGGGTGAAAGGCTGGCGCACCAGCCTGGCCAGGTTGACCGAGCCCAGCAGGCAGGCGCCATAGGGCGGCAAAGGCTGTTCGCCGCAGGGATTGGTGGCGGCGATGGTCTCGGCATAGGCCAGGTTGTTGTCCTGGTTGATGCGGTCGATGAAGATCACGCCCGGCTCGGCATAGTCGTAGGTGCTGCGCATGATGGTGTCCCACAGCGCTTTCGCCTTTATCGTGCGATAGACCTGGCCGCCGAAGCGCAAGTCCCAGTCGGCATCGTCCTCCACCGCCTGCATGAAGGCGTCGCTCGCCAGCACCGACAGGTTGAAATTGGTCAGCCGGCCGGGCGTGCGCTTGGCGGCGACAAAGTCCTCGATATCGGGATGATCGACGCGCAGGGTCGCCATCATGGCGCCGCGCCGCGCCCCCGCGCTCATGATGGTGCGGCACATGGCGTCCCACACATCCATGAAAGAGATCGGGCCGCTGGCATCCGCGCCCACGCCCAACACCTGTGCGCCCCTGGGCCTGAGGGTAGAGAAGTCATAGCCGATGCCGCCGCCCTGCTGCAGGGTCAGCGCCGCCTCGCGCAGGGCCGAGAAAATGCCGTCCATGGAATCTGTGATGGTGCCCATGACGAAACAATTGAACAGCGTGACGCTGCGCCCGGTGCCGGCGCCCGCCAGGATCCGCCCGGCGGGCAGGAATTTGTAGCCCGACAAGGCGCGGGCGAAATCCTTGGCGCGGCTGACGCGCTGCTCCGGCGCTTCGGCCTGGGCCAAGGCCAGCGCCACCCGCGCCCAGCTGTCGGCCATGTCGCGGTCCAGCGGCGTACCGGCGCCATCCTTCAGCCGGTACTTCATGTCCCAGATCTGCCGGGAAATGGCCTGCTGGGAAATCGACGGGGCGTTTGCGCGCATCACAAGGTAACAACCATAGCCGAACCGGGTTCGCCAGCGTTATAGATGGGCATGGTTTCGCGACTCGCAACCCGCACAACCAACTGAAATATCAGGGTAAAAGCGCGGCGGTGGCGGTCTCGATGCGCTGCTCCAAAAGCGCCATGAATTGGGGCCGCCTCAGCCCGGCCGGGATGGGCTCCAGGAATTCCAGCACGATGGTGCCGGGTTTCTTGATGAAGCCCTGCCAATAGACGCCGCTGTTCAGCGCCACCGGCACGCAAGGCACATGCAGCATGGCGTAAAGCCCCGCCACGCCGGGCTTGTAGTCGGGCGCCGCTCCCGGTTTCTGGCGGGTGCCTTCGGGGAAAATCAGGATGGAGCGGTTCTCCACCAGGGTCTGCCTGGCGTCGCGCACCATGCGGCGCAGGGCGTCGCCGCCGCCGCCGCGGTCGATGGGGATTGCCGCCGCCCGCCACAGATACCAGCCATAGAAAGGAATGTAGAGAAGCTCGCGCTTCAAGACGATGCCGGGCTGGTCCAGCAGCACCCCCAGCGCCAGCGTGTCCCAGATGCTCATATGCTTGGCGGCCACCAGCACCGCGCCCTTCGGCGGCGTGCCGATCACGCGATAGTCGATACCGGCGAAAACTTTCAGGCCCCAGAAAAGCGTGCGCGCCCAGGTTTGGGCCAGCCAGACATTGAAACGGCGCGGCAGCAGCAGGATGGGCAGGAACGTGATCGCCAGCACGGCCGAGGAAACCGCGAACCACAACAGGAACAGCGCCGAGCGCAGCGTCGTCATCACGCCGCCGCCAGCCGCGTCGTCACCACGCTGAAGAGAAACTTCACATATTCGCGGTGCAGAAGCCTGACGGTGCGCGGATGCGTCCACCAGCCCGACAGGTCGATGCCCGCCTGGTCCACCGGATAGGCGATCAGGGTGATGTCGGGCATGGCGGTGGAGAATTCGCGCAAGGTGCGCGGCATGTGATAACGGCCGGTGACGATCACCAGGCTGGCGAAATGATTTTCATGCGCCCAGTCGGCGGCTTCCCGGGCATTGCCATGGGTGTCTTCCGCCGCATAGCCCAGGTCCGCGCAGCACAGAAAGCGCGGCCCGCCTTCCGACAGCCTGCCCACTTCCTGCTTGGTGGCGGTCGGCGCCACGCCGCTGATCAACAGCCGCTTGCCGACGCCTTTTTCCAGCAGCGCCACGGCGGTATCCAGCCGCTCGCCGCCGCCGGTCAAGGCGACGATGCCGTCGGCCTTGGGCAGCATTGTGGGCGGCGCGGGCAGGTTCGACACGAACAGCACAAAGCCGATCGCATAGGCCAGCAACACCAGAAAGATCACCGTCAGGAAAATGCGCAAATCAGGGCTCCATGCCGCCAGCCGCGAGGATAGCAAACCGCTTTGATGCCGCTCAATAGATGGCCTTGACGACTGACAATACCGAAAACCGCGCCGTGGCCCAGGCAATCAGCGCCGTGGCGGCCGGCACGGCCAAAAGCCAGGGCAGTTCGCTCCAGCGCAGCGACAAGGGCGGCAGGAAGGGGACCGCCTCCACCCCAAAGGCTTCCAGCCCGCCCGCGCCCAGGAAGAACAGGCCCGCGAACAGCGTGCCAAGCGCGGCGGCGAACAGGGCCGAGGCGAAATAATGCCACTCCACGGCGCGGGCGATGAAACCGGGCAAGGCCCCCATCTGGTGCAGCAGCGCCACCATCTCGTGATGGGCGTCCAACCCGGCCCGGGTGGCGAATGACACCGCCGCCGCCGTCGCGCCCGCGATCAAGAGCAGGATGCCATAGGCCGACCAGCGCACCGCATCGGCCAGCCCCTTCAGCCGCCCGATCCAGCGGCGGTGATCGTCCAGCGACGCATGCGGCGCGGCGCGCTTGAGTTGCGCCGCCAGCGTGGCGGAATCGATCTTGGCCCCCGGCGTCACCGCGGCGTCGATCAGCCGTGGCAGGGGAATGCCCGCCACCACTCCGTCCTTGCCGATCCAGGGTTCGACCAGGGCGTTGATCTCGGCGTCCGACAGAAGCCGGGCATGGGCGATGCCGGGCGTGGCATTCAGCACCGCCAGCGCCGACCCGGTTTCCGCATCCAGCCCGGCGCGCGCGTCGCCCTGTTCGGGCGGCATGATCTGGATGGTCATGCGGTCGGACAATCCGCTCTGCCAGCCCTGGGCGGCGCGATCGGCGACCAGCGAGGCGCCCAGCGCCAGCGCCGCCAGAAAGGCCATCACCGCGATGACAAAGTCCAGCGGGGCGGCGCCCTTGTCGCGCGGCAGGATGTACGTCGCCCGTTCGCTCATAAGAGTTCGCTCATGCCGCCCTCAATTCGACCAGCCGGCCTTCGATCAGCCGCATCTCGCGCGCCCGCGTCGCCTCGATCAAGGCGCGGTCATGGGTGGCGATCAGCACGGTGGTCCCCAGCCGGTTGAGTTCGGCGATCAGCCGGATCAGCCGCGCGCCCATTTCGGGATCGACATTGCCGGTGGGTTCGTCGGCGATCAGAAGATCGGGCCGCGCCACAACGGCGCGGGCGATGGCGACGCGCTGCTGCTCGCCGCCCGACAGCGTGGCGGGGCGCGCCTCCATGCGGTCGCCCAGCCCCACCCAGGACAGCAGCTCGCGCACGTCATGGGAAAAATCGCCCACCCGCTTGCCGGCCAGCCGCAGCGGCAAAGCGACATTGTCGAAGGCGGAAAGATGGTCCAGCAGCCGGAAGTCCTGGAACACCACCCCGATGCGCCGCCGGATGGCGGGCAGGTCGCGGCGGCGCGCCGTGGCCAGTTCGGTGCCGAACAGGGTGATCAGCCCCCGGCTGGGCGGCTCGGCGACATAGATCAGCTTGAGCAGGGTGGTCTTGCCCGCCCCCGACAGGCCGGTGAGGAAGGTGAAGGAGCCGGGCTCCAGCGAGAAAGAGACGTCGCGCACCACTTCCGGCCCGGTGCCATAGCGCATGCCGACATTTTCAAAGCGAACCATTGGCCGACCTTACCCATGACATGCCTTGCGGTCATGGCCCCCGGCCCCTATTTTCGCTCGATATTTCAACAGGCCGGGCATGATTCTCACCTGTCCCAACTGCGACACGCGCTATTCGGTGGACGGAGCCAAGTTCCCCGCCGCCGGCCGCACCGTGCGCTGCGCCAAATGCGGCCATAGCTGGCACCAGGCGGCCGAAGCGCCGGAGCCCGACAGCGCAGCCCCGCCGGACACCGCCGCGCCCGCATCCGCATCCGCATCCCAGGCCGGGGCCGGGGCCGAGCCGGAGATTCCCGCTGCGCCCGCCGATCCCTATCCCGTCAACTCGCCCACCCGCACCTTTGCCCCACCGGCGGCGGCCGTGCCGCGCCCCCCCATCGGGCCGCAGCTGACGGTGGCGGCGGGCTGGGTCGGACTGATCGCGGTGGTGCTGCTGATCGCCTATTCGGCGCTCAAATACCGCCAGGACATCGCGGTGATCTGGCCCCAGTCGGCAGGAGTCTATTCCAGCCTGGGGCTGCATGTGAACGCCAGCGGCATCGACTTTCGCCAGGTCGATTACCGCCGCGAGAGCGAGGACGGCCAGATCGTGCTGGTGGTCACCGGGGTGATCGTCAATGCCGGGTCGCGCGAACTGACGGTGCCCCAGACCATCCGCGTCACGTTAAGCGATGCGGACAATCACGAGCTTTACCACTGGACCTTCGCACCCAAGGTGGCGACCCTGAAGCCCGGCCAGCAAGCGCCCTTCACCACCCGCCTGTCCAGCCCGCCCGCCGCGGCGCGGCACCTGGAAGTGCGCTTCGCCAAGGATGGCCCGTGAGCGTTTTGCAGTGAACCCGCCCGCCACGCTATTCACCACCGAGCAGATTCAGGACCGGGTGCGGGCGATGGCGCGCGTCATCGCCGCCGCCCCGCTGAAGCCCGACATCGCCATGCCGGTGCTGGTGGGCGGCTTCATCTTCGCCGCCGATCTGCTCAGGGCGCTGGCCTGGGAAGGCGTGGCCCTGGACGTGGAGATGGTGTGGCTGCGCTCCTATGGCGACAAGCGCGCGGCCGGCGCGGTGTCGATGATCGCCGGGCCGTCGGAGCAGATCGCCGGCCGCCATGTGCTCGTGATCGACGGCGTTCTGGATGCGGGGCGCACCATCGCCAAGGCGGTGTCGCTGATCAGGGCCGCGGGCGCGGCATCGGTGCAGGTGGCGGTGATGCTGGACAAGCAGCGCGGTGATGCGGTGGCCAAGGCCGATTATGTCGGTTTCACGGTCGGCAACGACTTTGTCATCGGCTACGGCATGGACGAAGCGGGCAGGTATCGCGGGTTGCCCTATATCGGCAAGATATAGTCAAAACGCCTTCAGCAGCCGGTCCAGATAATCGCGCTCCGCCTGGGGCCGGTTCATCTGGGCGGCGCGGCGGCGCAGTTCTTCCAGGATCGCGCGCGCCCGCGCCAGCTCGGTGGCGCCGGGGATCTTGACCCCCGACTGGCCCAGCGCCGACTGGCCGCGGCCCAGCGGATCGCGCCCGCTTTGTTGCTGGCCGCCTTGCGCCTTCTGCGCCAGCGCCTGCGCCCCCTGGCGCAGGGCTTCCAGCGCCTGGTTCTGGGCGCTGCCGGCATTGTCCAGGTCCTTGCGGCCCAGCGCCTTTTCGGCCTCGCCCATCGCCTTGCCGGCTTCGCGCAGCTTCTCAGCCGACTGGCCGTCCATGCCCTTCAGCGTATCCTGCAATTCCTTCTGCAGATCCTGCTGCTGCCGGGCCAGGCCCTGGGCGCCGCCATCCCTGGGATCGGCCCTATTTCCATCCTGGCCTTGTCTCTGGCGGAAGGTCTTGTCCAGCAGGGCGCGCTGTTTTCCCATCAGGCCGCCGAATTTCTGCATCTGCTCGTTCAAGGCCCTGTTCTGCGCACTCTGGCCGTCGCCGCCCTTGCCTTGCGACATGTGCATATTCTCCAGCATGGACTGGAGCATGGCCAAAAGCTGCGTCGCCTGCTGGCGGTCGCCTGCCTGGGACAGTTTCTGGATCATCTGCAAAAGCGTCTGCACATCGTTCATGCCCAGCAGCTTGGCGTCCGGCGGCAGGGGGGATTCGCCCTGGGGCGGGTTGGCGGCCAGGGCGGCGACATAACGCTGCATCGCCTCGTTATAGCGCTTGATGAGTTCGTCGATCACGTCCTGCGGGGCGCCATTGGCCATGGCGCTGGCCAGCATCAGCGCCAGCTTGCGCAATTCCTCCGCCGCCGACAGCAGTCCGCCGCGCTCCAGCTTCAGCGCGGTCTCCCACAAAAGCTGCTGGACATGCGCGATGTCGGCCTCGCTTTTGGCATTCCTGACGCCATTAAAGGCGCTGCGCAGCGCCAGGAAGATGTCGTTCTTGTCTTCATAGAATTTCTCGGGCGCGATGGTCAGGGCATCCAGGGTCAGCAGCACGATCCTGCGGTCGCTCGTATCGCCGGTGGCCAGGTGCTGACGCTGTTCGATCAAGGCGCGCGCCAGGGGATCGGTGAAGATGCGGGCGGGCAGCTTGAAGGTCACGCTGCGGCTGGTCCCCACCTGGCCGATGGCGTCGCGTACTTCCAGATGGGCGCTCACCACCAGCCCGGCATAGGGATGGCCGGTGAGATCGACATAGGCGTCCTGGGTCAGGCTTTTGGCCGACGCCCCCGCCAGCGGCAGGTCCACCACCAGCGGCTTGCCGCGCTTGGGCGCCAGCACGGCATGGACATTGGCGATGCCGTAATCGTCGCTGCCCTTGAAGCGGAAATGCGTCGCCAGTTGCGGCGTGGCGTTGGGTTTGGCGGTCAGCGCGATGACGGGCGCGGCGTCCGGCACCGCGTCAATGGTCCAGTGGCCGATGGCATGGCCGCCCACCTGCACCCGCACCCGCGCGCTTTGCGACAGCACCACATTGCTGGAATATTCGCCGTCCTCGCCCGCAAAGCGCGGCGCGCTGTTGCTTCCCGCAGACAGGCCGGGCGTGCGCGGCGCGCCATGGACGCGCAGGTTCAGCACCGAGCCTTGCGGCACGCTGATCACCTGGTCATCGCCGGCATGCAGCGAAGTCAGCGGCACCCCGGTATAGGGCGGCGGATCGATCCAGGCATCGATGCCGGCGGCCGCGCCCGCGCCGCTGTCAAAGGCGCGGATCAGCCGCGCCCCGGTATCGCCGCGCGCCAGCACCACGCCCACCGCCAGGGCGATCAGCACATACCAGCGCAGGCCCAAAGGATCGCGCCCGGCAATGTCGGCGCGCGGTCCGCGCAGGCGAAACTTGGCCGAAAGGGCGCGGGCGCGGTGCAGCGCCCACAATTCCCGCGCAAAAGGATCATCGCCCACCAGCACATCGTCGCGCTCCGACACCGGGCGATGGGCAAGGCCGGAATCGCGTTCCAGCCGCCGGGCGCCATCGATGCCCCCTGGCCAGGCAAAACCGGCAAAGCCCTCGGCCAGCGACAGGCCGGAGGCGGTGATGGTGGCGGCCAGCAGCAGCGCCTGGGCCGGCCAGGGAATGAAAGCGAAGATGCCGGTCAGCGCCAGCGCCAGATAGAAACCGGCAAAGCCTGTAGCGGGCCACAGGCGCGGCAGCAGCCGCTCCACCGCCAGAACGCCGCGCGCCAGCGCGACGCGGCGGGCGAGCGCGTCAGAGCCAGTCGGGAATACGGTCCTTGGCGATGAGGTCGGCATAGCTCTCTCTGGGATGCACGATGCCCCATTGTTCGCCCGCCACCAAGACTTCCGGCACGCGCGGCCGGGCATTGTAATCGCCCGCCATCACCGCGCCATAGGCCCCCGCCGACAGGATCGCCACAAGATCGCCCGATTTGAGTTCCGGCAGCGGCCGGTCGCTGGCGAACAGGTCGCTGGTTTCGCACACCGGCCCCACAACATCGTATTTGGGGCGCGGGGCACCAGGCGCGGGTTCCGCCACCGCCACGATCTCGTGCCAGGCGTCATACATTGCGGGGCGGACAAGATCGTTCATGCCCGCATCGATGATCAGGAAGGTCTTGGCGTCGCCGCGCTTGACATAGATCACTTCCGACACCAGCACCCCGGCATTGGCGGCGATCAGCCGGCCCGGCTCGAAGGACAGTTTGCAGCCAAAGTCCTTTGTCACCCGCGTCACCATCGCGCCATAGGCGGTGGGGTCCGGCGGCGGCCTGTCGTTGTGCTGGTATGGCACACCCAGTCCGCCGCCCAGGTCGAGGCGGCTGATCGTGTGGCCGTCGGCGCGCAAGGCCTGAATCAATTCGCCGATCCGGGTAAAGGCGGTCTCGAACGGCTCCAGTTCGGTGATCTGGCTGCCGATATGCACGTCCACGCCGACGATCTCGATGCCGGCCATTTTGGCGGCATGGGCATAAGCCTGGCGGGCATGGGCAAAGGGAATGCCGAACTTGGTTTCGGCCGTGCCGGTGTTGATCTTGGCATGGGTGCGCGCGTCCACGTCCGGATTGATGCGCAAGCTGACGGCGGCGCGCCGGCCCATCGACTGGGCGACCTCGTCCAGCGCCGCCAGTTCCGGCTCGCTCTCGACATTGAACTGATAGATCCCCGCTTCCAGGGCGGCGCGCATCTCGGCCCTGGTCTTGCCCACGCCGGAAAACATGATCCGTCCCGCCGGCACGCCCGCCGCCAGCGCCTTGGCCAGTTCGCCGCCCGACACCACATCGGCGCCCGCGCCCAGCTTGGCCAGGGTCTTCAAGACCGCCAGATTGTCATTGGCCTTGACCGCATAGGCGACCAGCGAATCGGTGGGCAGCGCGCCCGCGAACACCTTGTAGTGGCGCTCCAGGGTGGCGGCGGAATAGCAATAGAAAGGCGTGCCGACCTTTTGGGCCAGCCTGTCCAGCGCTACGGCTTCCGCGCACAGCACGCCGTTCTTGTATTCAAAGTAATTCACGTATCCGCGCCCGTCCGGTTTTCACCCAATCAGGATTAGTGTTTCTGTTTAGTCAACACCCCTGTTGCTCCAATATCGGAGATCGGATGGCGCTTATGCCCGTCACCCGAATTGATTGACTTGTCATTGCCACGAAAGTCGTTCGTGCCGCGCTTCATCACAGGTCCGGAACAGGGTATTTTGGGGTCAGGACAAATGTTCTGATAGATGCCGTCGATGGGGTCGCCTGCATGGGCGACGGATGCAGCCGTTGCCAAGAGGGCGATAGCGAGAATTGGTGTGAGAGCATTCATGATCGTAGCCCTTTGATGCGCGGGGACCGCCGCGTGCGGTATTGGGCAGAAAGCGGATAGGCGTGCAATTATCCAACTTCTTGAATGGGCGGTCCGGCTCGCGCCTAACGCCGGTTATATAGGGGCGGTCCGGCTCGCGCCTAACGCCTTTGTTTAACGGGCGGTCCGGCTCGCGCCTAACGCCGGTTATATAGGGGCGGTCCGGCTCGCGCCTAACGCCGGTTATATAGGGGCGGTCCGGCTCGCGCCTAACGCCGGTT
>DASZQW010000040.1:0-50164 GCA_035549455.1 Rhizomicrobium sp.
TGAAATTAGAGACATCCCTGAATTGAGGGAATTCGATAAAGCCTGTGACGTAATTGCCGCTCCTTTGATAATCGAAGGTGCCACCCTGACTAATCGCTCCACCAATTGACCCTATGAAAAACGGCAGCGCGGCTTGTTGCAGGTCCGGGTCAGGCGAAGCCAGCATCTGCCGGTACAGTGTGCCGGCCTCCCTGCCAGCGGCCGCAACGGGACTCAAGTCGGTCACAGGTGAAACGAGATAGCCCGTTTCAGAATATTTGTTGGCGACCATTTTCCCGTTCGGCAAAACGACGTGAGTACCGTCCTGTTTGGGACTCCTGATTTGTGCATCCGTCGCGCCACCGCCTGCGCCGCGGTCGTTGGCGGCGACACGAACCCACTCCGTCCATTGCCCGCCATCCGAACTGCCCGCCGGCACCCGCGGCTGGTCGGGGCTGTACTTCAATGCCAGCTTGACCAGCGCCCAGCGCATCCGCAGCGCCGCCAGGTCGGCGCGCAGCCGCGCAAGATCGCCCGCCACAGCGCGCGGCGCCTGCAAGAAGATAAAGCGGTTCACGGCGTCACCGCCTGTTCCAGATGAGTCAGCTGACTGGCATTCTGCCTTGCGGCGCCAAGGTTTGCGGCCTGCAGGGCGACAATCTCAGACAGCTTAACGTCCGAGGCGGCGTCATCAGGCTGGCCGGGGGCGATGGCGGCGGCAACGTCGGCGGGACCGGCGCCGCTGGCGGCGGCGTCGAGCAGCCGCACAACGCCCCAAGGCACAGGACACAGATCACTCTTGGCATCAACACGCTTGGGTACCTCGCGGATCACGGTTTGAATTTGGGACTGGATGGCCTGGTCGCTGATGGCGTGCGCCCGCGCCTGATTGTCGGCGGCATCCACAATCTTCTGCCGCGCCATCAGCGCAGTGGCTTGCGCCTTCGCCTGCGCCAACTCGCGCGCCGCGATCTGCTGCTGAAGGCCCGCGACCTGCGCGCGATAGCCGCCGCCGAGGATCGGCCAGCCGTCAATCTGCGCTGTCTGCCAAACCAGCGCCGCCGCCAGCAGGATCGCGCACAGGCCGGCGGCCTTGCCACCCAGCCAGTCCAGAATCATGGTCATGGATCAATCCTTGCGCTGTTTCACCAGCCGCCCGCCGATCCCCAGCAGCAGCAGCGCCACCGACACCGCCGTCACGGCGCGCGCCGGGAAATGCTGCTTCAGGTCGTCGGGCATCGCGCCCCACGCGCCCTGGATCGCCACCACCAGCGCCATCGCCTGCAGCGAGAACCAGCGCCAGGCCCCTCTCCAATTTTCAACCAGCCATTCCTCAACCAGGCGCATGCGCTGCCTCCAGCGCCGCGACCCGCGCCGCCAGCGTTTCCACCAGCGCATACAGGTCCTTCACCCCCCACAGGGCCAGGAACGCAAAGGGCTCGGCGCTGGCGTGCCACTGCTCCTCTTGCACATCCGGTCTGGTGACGCCCGCATGGCCCGGCATCACCTCATAAGCCTGCTGCGCCAGCACGCCGAAGCCGGGCGCGCCCGTTTCCTTCCAGGTGAAATCGCCCACCCACAAGGCGCGGATCGCCTGCCGGTAATCGCGCTGCTGGACATCCCGGTTTTTCAGCCGCGCGTCGGAAGTGGTGCCATAGGTGGTGGTGGTGCCGTTGGTGGTGATTGATCCCACCGCCGTCGTGCCATAGTGAAAATTGGCAAGCTGCGCGGTCGTGTAATCAACCCGCAATTGCAACCCAATTCCATTGGTGGCGGTGGTATAAGAGGACAGTACATTGATGCTGCCGCCCTGTGCGGCAATCTTGGCATCGCCTGTCCAGCCGCCGTTTGTCGTGGTGCCGACAAGGAAGCTGCGATCGGTGCCGAACTGCCCGGCAAGAGCGGTGTTGGAATAGAACTTCAGAGTGCTCTTGGAATACACGACGAGATCATCGCTGTTGTTTCCTATGATGGCGCTTTCGTTGCCGATATACCCCTGGTCCGTGCCGCCGCGCTGGAAGTTGATATAGGCGCCGAAAAGACTGGTGGTCGCGCCATTGAGAGCCAGATTGCCAAAGGTGGAAGCGCTGCCGTTCCCGATTGCCGTAGTCCCCGTGAAGGTCGGCGCCGCGGACAATACCATGTTGCCGCTGCCGGTGACGGCCGCGACGTTCAACGGCACGCCATTGGCGCGGCTGTAGCCGCGGCAGCGCCAGTTGCCGCTGCCGTCAGACGCGAAGATCGCGCTGTCGCCCGCCGCGGTGACGATGCTGGCCCCGCCGGGCAGGATCAGCGACGTGGCATTGTGGGTCAGGGTCAGGCTGCCGGCGAACCGCACCAACCGCAGCAGGTTGGTGCCGGTCCCCAGGCTGGTGATGGCGGCGGTGCCGGTGACGGCCACGCACAGCGACGCCGCCGCGTCCAGGTCGCAGGTCGCCGCCGAGGCGATGCTGACCTCACTGGCGCTGATCAGGGCATTGGCGTCTGTCCAGCTTCCGCCATGATAGACCAGAAAGGCGTTGCTGCCGGCGACGAAGGCGCGCAAGCCCTCGAACGGCGTGAAGAAGCGCCAGCCGCCGTCCAGGCAATAGGCGAGCTTGTAGGCATAGCCGCTCCACGCCCCGGTCGGCGCGCCGCCCAAAAGATAAGTGTCGCCATCGGTGGGCGAAGACGGCGGGGTATTGACGAACTGGCCCTTGAGGCAGATGTCGGTGAAAGCATCCAGCCCGATCAGCGCGTCGTTGATCGTCATGGCGTCCAGCTCCTGGCCATCCACCATCTGGCCCAGCTTCAGGCGCGGGGTGTCATCGGACATAAAGGGATTCCTTCTTTCTGCGCCCGCGCCCCAAAAGGGACGAAAGCTGATAAACTTGGACGATGAGCGGATCCGGCACGCCGGACGGGAAATCCGCCGCCTGCTGCGCCGCGGTGTAAATCTGGCTGTGCCCCGTCACGCCGCTGAAGCTGCGCACCACGCTGGCGCCGGACAGAATCTCCAGGTCATAGGCCTCGCGGCTTTCCGACATCGGGGTGACGGCGGGCGACAGGCTGGACGCCAGCGGATCGCGGTCGCGCCGCCGCCACCCGATCACCAGATCGCCGCCGCTCCAGGCAAAGCCGACATGACAAGGTGCGGGCGGGATCAGCCCCGCCGCTTCGAGTTGCAGCGTCGTGCCCTGCCATGACACGTCGGAGATGGCGCGCGAGGCCGGACCCCAGCGGTAATTCCATAGCAGCCGCGCCTCGGCCGGCGAAAGGTTCATTTGGGTCAGCGCGCTGTCCAACACCACCACCCGCGCCCCCGCGGCCACCGGATCGCGCATCTGGATTTCCGTGCCGCGCCGCCCGCGCTTCAGCCTTGTCAGGGTATATTCACCCGGCGCGGTCAGCACGGCGGCGGCGAACTGCACCACCTCCCAGCCGCTATCGGCGTTCTGGATCGCCAGCGCATTGGCGCCCGCCAGCAGCGTCGCATCCGGCGCCGAGGCCAGCGCGCCGCGCGTCAGCTTCACATGCAGGCTGTTCACCATGTCCCAGCGCCAGGGCGGGCCGGACCAGAAGTCTTCCGTGGTGACGCCGAAATTGCACGGTCGGGCGATGGTCGCGTCCAGCACAAAGCCGTCATCCGTCGCGCTGCGCGCCACCGCCACCGCGCCGGGCCAGGGATCGGCATGGGCGCCGACAAAGGGCGCGCTGGTTTTCTGGTCCCGCGCGAGCCAGGGCAGGTCGAGCACGAACAGCAAAGCGCGGCCGGGCGGCGACAGGCTCTGGCGCAGCGCGGGCGGCTGCGACGGCCCGCTAAAGGCTTCATACAAAGACGGATCGGTGGCGACCGCTTCCAGGGCGCGGCCCGCGCCGTCGTCAATCTGGGTGACCCGCAGGCGGTGATCGCGCCCGCTGGCGGCCAGCAGCAGCTCATCACCGGCATCCAGCGCCAGCGCCGAGGGCGGCAGGGTGAGGGCCGCGCTTTCGCGCATCACCCAGGCATCCTGAAGCAGCCGCGCGCCGATACCGGCGGCCTGGGCCTGATCCATCACCAAAGGAATGCTGGAAGTGGCGACACGGTTGGAACTGCCCGCCAGCCGCCGGGATTCCACGCTGGCCTGGCGATAGTCCTGCCCGGCGTCTATGAAGCTCACGCGCGAGGCCTGCGGCAGGTCGCTCTCCTGCGCCCGCGTCAGGGTGAAGCCCGAGCTGGCGCCCGCCTTCAGCACAAGATCGCCGGCAGCGGCGTCCAGGGTTGCGCCGCGCCCGCGCATCACGAAACGCAAGCTCCCCTGGCTTTCCACCGCGTCGAAGAAGCAGGCGGTGGCCAGCGGGGTGATCGCATCGCGCGCGCTCATCGCCTCGGCGACGGCATAGCCGGTGATCATGCCGTCCAACCCGCTGACATCATATTGGCTGAAGCCGGCCTCCTCGCACAGCGCCGCCACCAGGTCGGCAAGGGTCACCGTTCCCAGCCGCCCGTTCAGCCAGTGGCCCAGCGCGTAATTGCCTGCGTCGCCCCAGACATCGGACAAGGCAGGAAATTCCGGGAAGGGCCGCGCGTCCCAGCACCAGGCATAGATGTTGGCCGTATCCACCATGCCGGGATTGTTGGCCGGATCGGTCCAGAAATTGAGATGCGCCTCCAGGAAGCGGCGCTGGATCAGGTCGTCGCGCGCGCCCGACGAGAAATAGGGCGCGGCGCTTTCGCTGGACTTGGGATCGAAGAAGACATTGGGCTGGTTGGCGCCCTTGTCTATGGCGGGGCAGCCCAGCTCGGTGAACCAGACCGGCTTGGACCCAGCGGTCCAGGGGGTGGGCGCGGGGCTTTCGCTGCTGTCCACGCGGTCATAATGGGCATTGCTCCACCAGTTCCACAGATCCTTGGCGCGCCACACAAACGGCTTGTCCAGGCTGTCGGTGATGGGGGTGCGGACCTGCGCCGCACGGTCGGCATCGCTGGCGTAATACCAGTCGTAATCCTCGCCGCCTTGGATGTTGCCTGCCAGATAGGCGGGATCGTAAGGCGAAGCCGCGATGGCGGCGTCCAGATGGGCATCGCCGTCACGCCAGTCGGCCAGCGGCAGGTAATTGTCCACGCCGATGAAATCGATATTGGCGTCGGACCATAGCGGGTCCAGGTTGAACTGCACCGCCCCCGCCGCATCGCCGGTCTGGTGGCTGGCATATTCCGACCAGTCCGCGCCATACCCGATCATCGCGCCCGGCAGCACGCTTTTCACATCACCCGCCAATGTCTTCAGCGCCGCCACCGCCGGATAGCTGGTCGCATCGCTGCGCATCCGCGTCAGGCCGCGCAGTTCCGAGCCGATCAGAAAGCCGTCCACCCCGCCCGCCGCCGCGCACAGATGGGCGTAATGCAGCACCATGCGCCGCCAGCCCCAATCGTCGCCGCCGGTCCAGGACACAGTTGTGCCGCTGACGCTGAAATCGCCGACCGCCGCGCCGCCAAAGAAATGCGCGCTCGCCGTGGCCGCCGCGGACGTCTTGTCGTCGGCCGCCGGACAGATGATGCGCCCGCGCCAGGGATAGGCGGGCTGGGAGCTCGCGCCGGTGGCGGGATCGGTCAGGGTGTTGCCCGGCGCGACGTCCAGGAACAGGAACGGATTGAACAGCACCCGCAGGCCGCGCGCCTTCAGATCGGTGATCGCCTGCACCACCGCGGCGTCCGACGGCGTGCCGCCATAGGCAGGCCGCCCGTCGCGGCGGCTGACCAGATGGGCGTCGGCGCGCGCCACGCCACCCACGCTCCACACCTGCGGATAGGTGGTCTTGACGCCGTCTTCCACCCCGGGACGGATTTGAATCGACCCGGCGCGCAGATCGTCGCCGAACCAGCCCACCACCAGCGACACCGCGCCGAGATTGGGCGCCTGGGCCACAAGATCGTCCAGCGATGCGTTAAGATCGGCCACGCCCTGCGCGGCATGGACATTCTGCGCCACCCCGCCGCCATTGCCGTCATCGGTGAAGACCGGCTCATCGGCGAGGACGAACTCGCCCGCGCCGGGGATCAGCGCCACACCCGCCAGCCGGTTCTCCAGTCTTTGCGGATTGGCCGCCGACAGGCTGCGCCACACTTCGAACTGCAATTGGGGAATGCGATTGGCGAAATCGGCCAGCGCCATGTCCTCGAACACGACATGGCAAAGCCCGCGCCAGGCCGGGCTGTTGTCCGCGCCTTCGGTTTCCACAATGGCGGGATCGGCGTCCTGGTCCTGCGTGCCGCGATAAAAACGGTAGGTGTAGCGCGACAGGTCCAGCAGATTGCCGTTGGCCCACACCCGTCCCAGCCGCGTCGCCTCGCCCGCGCACAGCCCGACCGCAAAGGAAATCGAATAGCTGTAGTCGGTCTGGTTGACCGTGGTGGGCGCGCCCTTGCCGCCGCTGCTGGTGGAAGTGGTGGTGGCGGTCTCCTTGAAGCGGGTCGCCCAGATCAACTGTCCGGCCAGGCGCATGCGCCCGAACAGGCGCGGGATGGGCGCGCCTTCGGTGGACGAGGTGATGTTGACGTCGGAGAGGCGCGGACCGCTGCGGCTGGTGGTGCGGCCGGGCGTCAGGGCGGCGTCTATCTCCAGCCCCGCCAGCGCGCCCAGCGCGCCGCCGAGCTGCGCGCCGGTGAGCAGGCCGCCCAGCACGGAACCGCCCAAGAGCGATCCGCCCAGCGCGGAGCCGGCGACGCCCAATACAAGAGAAGCCATATCAGTTACATCCGGAATGCATAAGCCAGGCGGGCGCGCCAGAAGGGCGAGAAGGCTTCCTCCCGGACGCTGCGGTTCTGGCAGGCGTGAATCAGGGTCAACGCATCGCCCGACGCCGCGACAATGCCGCAATGTTTTGCAGGCGCGTGCCGCGCCATGCGCAGCAGCGCAACATCGCCGGGCGCGATCTGGCCGGGCGTGACTTGCGTCAGGTGCCGCGCCAGCGCGTCCCGCAGGCTTTCCGTTCCGCTGGCTTCGGACCAGTCGGCGGTATAGGGCGGCATGTCTTCGGGTTCTTCGCCGTGCAGCGCGCGCCACACCCCGCGCAGCAGGCCCAGGCAATCGCATCCCGCGCCCTTGACGCTGGCCTGGTGGCGATAGGGCGTGCCGATCCAGCTTCGCGCCGCGCTTATTATCTCCAAGGGGGCGATGTCAGTTGCCATATCGGCTGCCACCATCCATCGGCTGGTTCGCGGCCGGCGAGGCCAGCACCGCGTCATTGCCCGGCATATAGGGAAAGCCGCGAAAGTTGGCGCTGTTGGCGAAACGGTCGCGGCAGGTGGAAAACTGCTTGTCGCAGCCGGGCGTGACGGTGAAGCCATCGCCCACCGCAACCGGCTGGCTCATCGCCTGCCACAATTCGAGGGTGACAATGCCGCCGCTTTGGGCATGGCGCTTGACTTCGCCGCTACGGCCCGCATTGGCGCCCGTGGTGAAAACAAGCTTGCCGCCGGTGAAATCGCCCGAGGCGCACCCATCCAGTCCGCTGACGGTGAAGCGCCGCGCATCCGCCGCCGCCGTCACCGCGCCGCCGACCGGCGTGATCGTCAAAGTACAGCGCGCATCGCCCAGATCGGCGTCGCACAACCGTCCGAAGGCGCGGCCCACCGGCTGGTTCAGCGCCTGGGCCAGGCCGCGCACCTCGGTGCTGAAGGCGCTGCCCTGGCGCGTCACCTCGCCCAGCGAACCGCTGCGCATCAGCACGCGCTGGCTGACTCCGTTCCAGTTCACCCGCCAGATCTCGATTGCGGCGCCGTCATACAGTCCCGCGGCCAGGTCGTCCTCATTCAGGGTCGCCGCCGACAGCGCCCCGGTGACCGACAGATTATCCACCGCCAGGCCCAGCGAGGACTGCACCTCGCTGGCGGTGAAGCCGGATGCCGCCTGATAGGTCACGCCGTCGAAAGTCACCGGCAGGTCATGGTCGGTGAAGCCCTGCACCACCGCGTCGCGGCGGGTCAGCTTCCAGCACCAGCACAAGCTGGTGGCGCCCGATTCCAGATGATCCTGCAAGCCGTCGGGCAGGGTCTTCACAGCAGCACCTCCACCAGCGGCACGCCGGGAATTTCCCCGGCGGCGAAGCTGGCCAGGTTGACCGACAGCGAGTCGCTGTCAAAGCGCACCGGCGTGTCGAAGCTGAAACCGGCGGTGATGGCGGCGCCATCGGCAGGCGCGGTTTCGAATGTCACCAGCCCGGACGTGGTATCCAGCGTGAAGGCGTCGGTCTCGCTGCCCGCCACCGCCAGCCGCACGCTGCCATCCACCGGCTTTTGAATCGCCCGTGTCCAGCTTCCCGCGCCGGAAGCATAGGTCTTGGTCAGTTGAAAGACGGCGGTCACGCCGTCACCGCTGGCGATGGTCTGGTCCAGCACCGTCGGGGCTCCGCTGGGGGCGCAGGACTTGTTGTCGGTGAAGTCGCAAAAGCGGAAGCCATAAAGCCGCCCGCGCCGCGCCTCGAAGAAAGCGATCACGCTATTCAGATCATCCAGGGTGCGCACGCCCGAACCGACGTCGAAGCTGCGCCGCGATCCCGCCCACACCGCGTTGCGCTCCTCATAGCCCGAACCCAAAGTGACGATCTCGGTCTTCCTCACCGGCCCCCCGGTGGAATGAAAAGCGATGGCCAGCGGAAAGCGGACCTCATGAAAATTGCTCATAGATTCCGATTTCCCTGCGCCACCGCCCGCGCCAGCAGCGCCGCGACATGGCTGCGCGATTTCTGGAATGACACCGCATCCGGCGTGGTGATGTTGACCGTCACATTCGCGCCCCGCGACGAGACTTGCGCGCCCGGTATGATCTCGCCCGCGCCTGATGGGGTAAACAGTTCGGGTCCATGCTCGCCCACCAGATAGCTGGCGCCCGGCGCCACCGGGCCGCCCGCCGCCCTTGCCCCCGCCACCGGCAGCAGGGCGCTGGCCAGCGAGGCGACGATGCCTTCCAACGGCTTGACGATGAACTGGCTGGCGGCGATGCGGTCGAAATCGGTCAACACCGAGGCCGTCAGTTGCGCGATCGAATCCCGCCCTGATATGGCGGCGCGCGAAATGGTGCTGGCGACGGAATTGAAGCTGCGGGTCACCGCCGCCTCTATTGCCGAGGTCGCGCCCGCAACCGGCCCGTTGGCGAAACTGTTCAGCGCATTGGCGGCAGAGGACAGGGGATCAACCGGATCAGCCATCGGGAAATTCTCGCATCAGATGTTCAAGATCGGCGCGCGCCAGGGACGGCGCGTGTCCTTGCGGGTTCAGCATCGCCCGCCATTCCGGCAGCGACAGGGACCAGAAATCGCGGGGGCGAAGCCGCAACTGCCCCAGCCCTAGGGCGAGGCAGCGGCGCCAGGAAAAGGGGTTTCGCCCTGCGCCTCGCCCGCGCTCATGCTTGCGTTCAGGCCCGCCGCGGTGAAGGCGTCGGTGACGGCGCGGGTCAGCGCCCCCAGATCGCAGGGCAGGCGCAGCACCTCGGCCGGGCACATGTCATGCCCCGCCCCGCGCAGCAGCGCCGCCGCCACAATGGCCAGGTCGGCGGCCCGCACCGCTTTCAGCCTTGCGGCGACGCCGGACAGATCGTCCAGCCCCAGCCCGTCTTCAATCTCGGCCAGCGCCCCCAGAGTCAGCAGCAGCCGGTATTGCCGCCCGCCCGCTTCCAGCGCCGCCTCGCCCCTGACTTTATTGACCATGGCGCGGTTGACCATCACGCCCCCGCAAAGCTCAGCGCGCCGGCGGACGCCAGCGACAGCGAGATCTTCACCTCGCCGTCATAGGGGCCGTCATACTGCAACGCGGTGATCTTTGAACGCCCCCGTGACGGTGCCAAAGCCGGGGATCACGATCTGGAAATTGCCGGTCGCCATGTCGAAAAAGGCGGTGCGCAAGGCGGCATCGCTGGCGGCATCCTTGAACACGCCCGAGCCGGAGATGGTGGCGGTCTTGACACCGCCCGCCAGCAGCTCGCGCCACATGTCGGCGGAATCGGCATTGGTGATGTCCACCGCCTGGGAATTGAACGCCAGCGTGGTGGCGCGCAATCCGGCGATAGCGGTGAAGGCTTCAGGGTCCGCGCCATCGCCGATCTTGATCAGCAGGTCGCGGCCGCGTTGGGCGGTCATGGCGCTCTCCTTTAATTCTTGGCTTAAAACTTGATCGTGCGATAGGGCGCCAGCAGCGCCAGCGCCGCGTCGGGCGTCGGCGTGACGTCATTGCCGCGATGGTCGTAAAGCGAAGCCACGATCTGCAGGATCGCGCTGGCGATGGGCGCGGGGACATCCTCCGCGCCGCCGTAACCGGCGGTGAAGGCCACGGCGATGCCATTGGCCTGGCGCAACAGCAGCGGCGGCTGGGCCAGGATCACGCGCTGGCCGGCGACCAGATAGGCGCCGCTGTCCAGCACGGTGGGTGTACCGTCCGGCGCATACAAGGTCACCGAGGCCACGCTTTGCAGCGGCGGCAGCGGCACTTCGATCACGCCATCGCTCCGGTCCAGCCACAGGGTCCAGGCCTGGGTGACAAAAGCGCGGCCGGTGTGCCATTCGGCGCGGGCCCGCGCCGCGGGAATCAGCGCTGCGATCAGCGCGTCTTCATCCGCGCCGCTTTCGACCCGCAGCCAGGCCTTGGCCTGGTCCAGTGTCACCGGCTCTGCGGCCGGCGGCGTATTCAGTTGCAGGGACATGAACGTCCTCAAAAAGAAAAGCCCCGGTGATGGGGGAGGACATCACCGGGGCCGAGGGTGCGGCTTTCGCCGCTTTCACCGCGCATTACTGCGCCGCGAAACCGTGACCGACCTCCCCTTCGTGTGCGAAGCACACAGGAAGGGGAGGTGGCGGCAGCGAGATCTCGGCAACGCCGAGGCGAGCTGCCGACGGAGGGGTTAAGAGGCAGAAAACTTCATGAGCTTGATGGCCTCGAAGTTCTGCACCCCGCCGCCGACCCGCTTGGTGGTGTAGAACAGCACATAGGGCTTGGCGCTGTAGGGGTCGCGCAGCACCCTTATGCCGACCCGGTCCACGATCAGATAACCGCGCGCGAAATCACCGAACGCGATCGACGTGCTGTCCGACGCCATGTCCGGCATGTCTTCGCTCTCCGTCACCGGATAGCCGAAGATGGTGGCGGGCTGGCCCGCCGCCGTGCCGGGCTGCCAGATATAGTTGCCGTTGGCGTCCTTGAACTTGCGCACCGCGCTTTCGGTCTTGCGGTTCATCACCCAGCGGCCGTTGGCCCGGTAACCCTGCTTGGGGGCATAGGCCAGGGTCAGCAGCGCATCGGCGGGGGCGTCCGCGTCATCGACAAAGGCGCCGTCGGCGCCCGACACGACAGTGCCGATATTGCCCCAGCTCCAGGACGCATCGGCGACATTGGTATAGTCCAGGAAGCCCTTGGGCTTGTTGCTGCCATCGCCATTGACGAAGGCCGCGCCTTCCTGCTCGGCAAAGACGATCTGCACCTCGTCCGCCAGCCACTGCTCGATATCCACCTGGCTGTCGTCCAGCAGCGTCTGGGTGGCGGCGGGCATGGCGTAAAGCTCCATCGCCGGGAAATCCAGCGCCGCCAGGGTCGGCGTGCCGCTCTGGCTGATGCTGCCGGTCTCGCCCACCCAGCCACTGGCCGCGCCGGCGGTGGTGATGGGCTTCCTATAGGTGCCGCCGCCGATCTGACGCACACCCGCAATGGCGCGGATGGGCGAGGCCTGCGACAACACACGGTCAATCGTGCGCTCGATCTCCAGCGGCACGGTATAGCCGCCATCGGCATTGCTGCCTTCACTCAGCGCCTTGACTTCCATGTCCGGGCCTTCGCCCTTGCGCACATAGCGGTCGAAGCGCGCCTTGCGCTCGGCGGTGGCCGGATCGAAGGCGGCGCGCTCGCCCGACAGCGCCGGGCGCGCCCCGGCCAGCATCAGCTGGTCGATTTTCTGCTTGGTCTCGATCAGGTGGGCGTCGATGCGCGCCACCTTTTCCTCGTTCAGCACATCGGCGCTGCGGCGCTCGATGCCTTTCAGGCGCTCGTCATTGCTCTGCCTGAAGGCCTCAAAGCCCGCCAGGAAATCCTCGAACGCCTGCTTGACCTCATGACCCTGCCCATATTCGTTTTGGGTGGCCTTTGTTTCCAGTTCCATGTTCTACCTCTTCATGCCTAAATCACGCGCGACCGCCGGTCGCGCTAGACGCTGATGGCCGCGCCCGCCTCACGAATGATCTGCGCCAGGTTGCTGCCGGACATCGGCGGCGCGCGATTGCCGATGGCCGTGACCGTCGATCCGGCGAGCAACGGGAAAGTCACGACCGAAATTTCCCAAAGCTCGATTTCCAGCAGTGTTCGCCTGGCTTTCAGCAACGAAGAAGGGCCGCCGCGTTTCGCCCGCACCGTGCGAAAGCCGATCGACAGCCCGTTCAGCGCCCCTTCCGCCAGCAGCGCGCGCACGTCGCGCGCCTGCTCCACCTCCCGGATCAGCCGCCCGCGCACATAAAGCCCGCGCGAATCTTCCGCGATCTCTTCCCACACACCGATGGGGGCGTGCGCGAAATGCTGGTACAGAAGGCGCACCTGCGACGGCCCGCGCCGCCGCAAGCTGGCGGCGAAGGCGCCCGGCGCCACGCTGTCGCCCGCGCCATCGACCACGCCCCACAGGGAGGCATAGCCCTCGAACTGGTCGGGGCCGAGCGGCGCCAGACCCGCGCGCATGGATTTGCGCGCCAGCGGACGCCGCGCATGAACGATCTGGAATGTCATGATGTTCTTTCATCCTCCCCGTGAGGGAGGGTCGAAGGCGAATTTGCGCGGAACGCGCGAAATCGGCTTCGGGGAGGGGTTTGCGCCATCGCGCTGGCCCCTCCCCGAATTGCTCCGCAATTCGACCCTCCCTCAAGGGGAGGGTCGGGTTCTTTCCGGCCGGTCCAATTTGGACTCGATGCGGTCCAGGCTTTCCTTGATGGACTTCACCTGTTCCTCCAGCACCGCGACTTTTTCGATGGCGGCCTGGTCGGTGGCGGCGGTGCGCTCCAGATCGGCGATGCGCTCCGCCGCGCTGCCTGCCCAGAACAGCGCCCCCGCCGTCTGCAACAAAAAAGCCGCCACAAGGGCGGCTGGAAGTCTGCGTTCCGGCCCTCCGGAATTGGAAGAGGGGCGGAAACTGTCTATCACCGTCATGGCGCGCCGAAGTCGTGTCCCGTATTCGTGATCGCCCGCGGCGCAAATTGATGCGCCTGCAGGCGTTTCAGTTCCAGTTCCAAAAGGCTCTTCACCTGTGACCGCGACGCGGCCGCGGCCTTTATCTCCACCGTGTTGAGCGGCAGCGAGGCGCCCTGACGTCCCGGCGGGCCGGGAATGCCCAGCGACAGCAGCACATCGGCCGTCACCGCCCAGGCCACAAAATCCGTGAACCAGGGCTGGCGCAGCGTCTTCAGCGGATTGCCCACCAGCACCAGGCTGATGCCGGTCTCGCCGTCAATCTCTTCCACTTCCACGAACACGCCGGAGCGATCCGGCCGCCAGCTCTCGTCCAGGATCGGCAGTTGCCGCCAGCCGCAATGATAGTCGCGGCACAGCGAAGGCCGGGCGTCATAGATGGTGCAGCCGCCCGTGCAGAACTTGCAAGCCACGCCCGCCGCCTTCTGGATGTCGGGCTTGTCTATTGCCATCACGGTGCAGCACACCGTACAGTCGCCGCAGCTGCGTCCCGGCACCAGGTCCAGTCTGTGATCCATGCCGCAACGATGCCACTTCTTATAACGTGTCGCCACCCTCCAGCGGGCTATAACCCGCCGCGGCGCGTTTCTCGTTGACCGTCAGGAATGACGCCGCGTCCAGCTTGGCCCACACCGCCTGGCGGGCATCGGCCAGCGCCTCCACCGCATCGGTGTCATAGCCGATGCGCAGGCCCTCGCCGAAGCGCGGCGCCAGCCAGCGCGTCAGCGCTGCCGCCGTGCGCGCCACCAGCGGCAGCACGCTCTGACGCCAGAAGTTCAGATTGGCCTCGGCATAATTGGAATAGGTATTGTCGCCGGGAATGCCCAGCAGCATGGGCGGCACCCCGAAGGCCAGCGCGATCTCCCGCGCCGCCACGCTGCGGGTCTCGGCGAAATCCATGTCGGCGGGGTTATAGCCCATCGCCTTCCAGTCCAGCCCGCCTTCCAGCACCATGGGCCGCCCGGCATTGGCCGCGCCCTGATAGGCGTCTTCCAGTTCGCGCTTCAGACGGGTGAACTGCTCGTCGGAAAGCCCACCGCCTTCCGGCCCCTTATATATAAGTGCGCCGGAGGGGCGGGCGGCATTGTCCAGCAGCGCCTTGGTCCATTGCGCCCCGGCATTGTGGACCTCGATGGCGGTGGCCGCCACTTCCAGCGGCGACAGGCCGTAATAATCATCCAGCGGATGAAACAGCGTCGCATGCAGCACCGGCAAAAAGCCCGCCGCGTCGCGGGCGATGCGCGTCACCTGGCCATCGACCCGGTAGTCATAACCGACAGGCCAGCCCCGCGCGCCCGCCACCACCGTCATCCGGTCGGGCCGCAGCACATGAAGCTCGCGCGGCGTGCCGTCCAGGGTGACGCCTTCCAGATAGGCATTGCCCGCCGTCTGCAGAAAGCCGTACCAGCGCTCGAACAGTGCTACGCCATCCTCATTCATGTTGGGCCGCACCAGCAGCGCCAGCAAGGGATGGGTTTCCAGTTCCTCCGCCCCGTCATACAAAAGCCAGGGCACCGATGCGGCCGCGCTAGCGATCTTCCTCACACAGGCATAGGCGATGGCGTTCTGCATCACCCCGATGCGCGCCAGGCTGGCGGCGTCGCGGCCGCCCCAGCGCGCCCGGCCCTGCAAGGAAAGCGCAATCAGGGGCTGGCTGCTCTTTTTTTCGGGCGGCGCTTTTTTCAGGAATTCGAACATCTTGGTCTCACAATTTGCGAATGCGCGGATTGCTCCGCTTGCCTTCAAACAGATCCGACAGCGCCCAGACCAGCGCGTCCATGCGGTCGGGGCTTTTGGCGGTCTTGGCGCCGTCGTAATGGCACATCTGGTCTTCCAGCTCGGCGAACAGCCCGGCGTGATGCACGCGCCCCGCCTCATAGAGGGCAGCGGCGGGCTGGGCGCGCGTGATCTTGCCGCGCGAGGCATGCACCAGGGTCACAGCCGCATTGGCGTCGGCCTGATGCAGCACGCTCCTCACCATGTCGCCGCCCTGGTTGGCCTCGGCGACAATCACATCGGCCTGGAAATCGGCATAGGCCTGCATCACCCGCGCCGCCCAGCCGGCGGGCGACAAGCCGCCTTGCGAATAGTCCGCCAGCACATAGCCGTCGCTGCCTCCATGCTGGTCACTCTGGCTCGCGCGAACGCTCCGCCGCCCCGCCACCACGATGCCGCATTCGTCGCCCTGCGTGCTGGCCGGCGGATCGACCGCCACCACGATGCGTTCCAGGTCCGGCACATCGCGCACCCGCGCCGCCTCGATCCAGCCGCGCCGCCACAGCGCGCCCGGCGTGTCGTCGATCAGCTCGCCGTCCAGTTCCTGCCGCCCCAACGCGCTGGCGCCATAGCGCGCCTGCATCGCCAGGAAGAATCCCGGCGGCAATTCGTCATTGTCCGCCGTTCTGGCCCGCGTTACCGCCACGCCCGGCGCGGCCAGCAGGTTCTTCAGCGCCGGAATGTTGCGCGGCGTGGTGGTCAAGAGCAGGCGCGGATCCTCGCCCAGCCGCAAGGTCATCTCGGCCATGTCCAGCGCGGCTTGCGGATCGCGCCACTTGGCGAATTCATCGCCCCAGATGGCGTCGAACTGGTGGCCGCGCAAACTGTCCGGCTCCTCTGCCGACAGCAAGGTCGCTACAGCGCCATCTGGCCACAGCACGCGCCCGTTGGAGGGCTGGAAGTCCAGCCCCTCCATCACATTCAGCAAACCCGATTCCCCTTCCACCATCACGGCGCGCGCGTCGCGCATGGTCGCCCCGATCAGCCCGATGCGCCGCATGCGGCCCGCCGCGATACCATCTGCAATCCATTCCGCCCCGGCGCGCGTCTTGCCCGCGCCGCGCCCGCCCAGGAACAGCCAGATGCGCCAATCGCCGCCATCGTCTGCCCGAAGCGGCGCAAGCTGCCCGGCATGGGCCTGATAGGCCCAGCCCAGCAGCAGCGCCGCCTCATCCGGGCTTAGCCCGTCCAGCAGCGCCTTTCTTTGTGAGGGCGGCAAGGCGTTTATCCAGTCGGCGCTCCAGCGCCGCGCGGGCATCGGTGTCATGCTTGACAATCTTCTTTTCCCGCACGGCGGCGCGGGCCGTCTCCAGCTTCGACAGCCGCTCCAGCGTGCGCTCCAATGCCGACAGGGTGCGGGCATCGGCGGCGCGGCTTTGCGCATCGCCCGCATCCTGCGCCTGGCTCACGCGCCTCAGCTGCTTTTCCAGTTCCGCGTTCAGTCGCTTGACCATCTCGTCCAGCCATTCGCCCTGTGGGGCCGCCATGATGAAATCTCTGTGAAGCCCGAAAGCGGCCGCACCCGGCGGGAAAACCGCGCCGTTGGGGCAGACCGTATTTCGGGGGATGGCCGCGATGTAAGGTCCATCTGCGCAGCCCGTCAACGGTCTGGCGCGATTTCCCGCGCCTCTCCCGCCGCCGCACCTTGAATCTGCCGCAAATATCAGTCAGCTATCCGCCCCATGTCCGATCCCCAAAACCGCCGGCAGAACGAGGCGTTGCGCAAATTCACGCAAATCACCGACCGCTTTGCGCCCGCTTTCGCCATTGTCATGGCGGTGATCGCGGTGC
Source organism: Rhizomicrobium sp. (assembly GCA_035549455.1). Taxonomy (GTDB): domain Bacteria; phylum Pseudomonadota; class Alphaproteobacteria; order Micropepsales; family Micropepsaceae; genus Rhizomicrobium. The sequence continues at coordinate 16,718 of DASZQW010000040.1, forward strand.
CGCTGGCCCTGCTCTACCTGATGCCGATGGTGCTGGGCCTGTTCGCGCCGCCGCTGGATTCCAAGATCGACCTCTATGCCGTCAACCGGCCGCTGGCCTTCACTTTTCTGGATGTGAACGGCAACGAGGTCGGCCATCGCGGCGCCATCGTGGGCAAACGCCTGGCGCTGTCCGAGATGCCGGCCTATCTGCCCGCCGCCTTCATCGCCATGGAGGATCGCCGCTTCTATTCCCACAATGGCATCGACCCCCTGGGCCTGGCGCGGGCGCTGCTGCTGGACCTGCGCGCCCGGCATTTTATCGCCGGCGGCTCGACCATCAGCCAGCAGACCGCCAAGATCGTCTACACCAACCAGCGCCGCACCATGGGCCGCAAGCTGGTCGAACTGATCGACGCGGCGGGACTGGAAAAGTCTCTCAGCAAACAGCAGATCCTGCAGCTCTATCTCAACCGCATCTATCTGGGCTCGGGCGCCTATGGCGTCGATGGCGCCAGCCGCGTCTATTTCGGCACCTCCGCAAGCAAGCTCACGCTGGCCCAGGCCGCCATGCTGGCGACCCTGACCCGCGCGCCCTCGGTGTTCTCGCCGCGCCGCGATCTGCTGCGCGCCCAGCAGCGCGCCAGTCTGGTGCTGGATTCCATGGTGGAGAATGGCGCCATCACCGAGGCGGCGGCGGATGAGGCGCGCGCCCATCCCGCCATCATCACCGACCGCGCCGCCAGCGAGGCGCGCAACTATTATCTCGACACCGCCGCCGAGGAAGCGATCAAGCTGGCCAGCATCGGCGGCAGCGCGCCTTCGGCCGACATGGTGGTGCACACCACCCTTGAGCCGAAAGTGCAGGAAGCAGCCCGGCTGGCGGCGCTGCGCACCATCAACAAATATGGCCGCAAGAGCCGCGTCCATGAGGCGGCAGTGGTGTTCATGAAGCCCGACGGCGCGGTCAGCGCCCTGATCGGCGGCGTCGATTACCAGGATTCGGTGTTCAACCGCGCCACCCAGGCGCACCGCCAGCCCGGCTCGGCCTTCAAGCCCTTCGTCTATCTGGCGGCGCTGGAAGCGGGCCTTTCGCCCTGGGAAACACGCGACGACACGCCGGTTGATATCGGCGGCTACACGCCCGAAAATTTCGGCGGCAAATATTATGGCACCCTGACCCTGGCCGACGCGCTGGCCCACAGCGTCAACACCATCACCGTCAATCTGGCGCAGGAGGTGGGGGTGCGCAATGTCGTCGCCGCCGCCAAGCGGCTGGGCATCACCTCGCCGCTCGAAGCGAATGCCAGCCTGGCGCTGGGCACCAGCGAGGTCACGCCGCTGGAACTGACCGCGGCTTACGCGGCCTTCGCCAATGGCGGCTATCGCGTCACGCCCTATCTGGTCACAAGGATCGATATCTCCGGCCACACCGCCTATCTGCGCCAGCCGCCCCAGCTTCGGCGGGTGATAGACGCCAAGATGGACCGCGACCTCACCGCCATGCTCTACGGCGTGGTGGCGAACGGCACCGGCGGTTATGCCTCGCTGCATGGCCGCGAGGCCGCCGGCAAGACCGGCACCACCCAGGATTCCCACGACGCCTGGTTCGTGGGCTTCACCACCGACTATGTCGCCGCCGTCTGGGTGGGCAATGACGATTCCTCGCCCACCCGCGGCGTCACCGGCGGCACCCTGCCCGCCTATATCTGGCGCGACGCCATGCTGGTGGCCGAACAGGGCCACCCGCTGAAACCGCTGGACAAGTCGGTGCCGCCGCCGCCGGAGGAGCCGGACGCCATCGCCTTGGGCGCGAGCTGGGACGGCGCCGACGACGAGGCGCTGGCCCGCACGCCCAACCTGCCCGCCAGTGAAGACCAGCCGCCGCCGCGTCCGGAAAAGCGGCACAGCGGCGGCTTGCTGGGCTGGCTGTTCGGCAGCGGCGAGGATGAGGACGCGCCGCCGCCGCCGCGCGCGCGATAAAGTCGTGATATAACGGGGCCATGATCCGCCGCCGCGCCTTTCTTGCCGCCACCGCCTCCGCCGCGCTTGTTCGTCCGGCGATGGCAAATACCCCCATCCGTTTTGTCACCGACTGGAAGGCGCAGGCCGAGCATGGCGGCTTCTACCAGGCGCTGGCCCAGGGCCTCTATGCTCGGCGCGGGCTGGATGTGCGGATCATTCAGGGCGGCCCCGAAGTGAATGTGCCGCAACTGCTGGCGGGCGGGGCGGCGGATTTCGGCATGGGCTCCAACAGTTTCATTTCCCTCAACATGGTCAAGGCCGGGCTGCCGCTGCGCGCGGTGATGGCGATCTTCCAGAAGGACCCGCAGGTGCTGATGAGCCACCCGCGCCGCGACATCAACAGCCTGGCCGACATGAAGGGCAAGCCGGTGCTGATTTCGGCCGCCTCGATGAGCGCCTTCTGGCCCTGGCTGCGCGCCAAGTTCGGCTTCAGCGACCGCCAGATCCGCAAATACACCTATAACCTGGCGCCGTTCATTCTCGATCCCAATGCCATCCAGGAAGGCTATCTCACCAGCGAGCCTTTCACGGTGGAGCAACAGGCGCATTGGAAGCCCAAGGTCTTCCTGCTGGCCGATTATGGCTATCCCGGCTATGCCAACATGGTGCTGGTGCCGCAAAGCTGGATCGATACCAGGCGCGCGGCGGTGCAGGCCTTTGTCGACGCCACCCGCGACGGCTGGCTGCATTATCTCGACAATCCGGCGAAGGGGAATGTGCTGATCAAGCGCGACAATCCCGACATGACCGCCGCCATCCTGGCCCAGGCCTGGGACAAGATGAAACGCTACGACATGATATTGTCGGGCGACGGCCTGGCCTTCGGGCTGGGCAGCATGACGCAGAAACAATGGAAGCTGTTCACCGACACGATGAGCGCCGAGGGCCTCTATCCCAAGGGCCTGGATTACACCAAGGCCTATGACCTCAGCTTCGTGCGCGCCACCCTGCAGAAATTCCAGTGATCGCGCTCAGGGGCATCGGAAAACATTTCCCCAACGGCACCGAAGCCCTGCGCGACGTCTCCTTCGCCGTGGCGCCGGGTGAATTCGTCTCGCTGCTGGGGCCTTCGGGCTGCGGCAAGTCCACCGCCCTGCGTATCGCCGCCGGATTGCTGGCGCCCGATGCGGGCCGCATCACCCGCGACACCGGCGAGATCGGCTTTGTCTTCCAGGATCCGACCTTGATGCCCTGGGCCGATGCCCTGACCAATGCCCGGCTGCCGCTGGACCTCAAAGGCGTGCCGCGTCGTGACGCGAATGAATACGCCGCCGCCGCGCTGGCGCGGGTGGGACTGGCGGGCTTTGAACGCGCCTATCCCCGCCAACTGTCCGGCGGCATGAAGATGCGGGTGTCGCTGGCCCGCGCGCTGGCGGCAAAACCCAGGCTGCTGCTGCTGGACGAACCCTTTGCGGCGCTGGACGAGATCACCCGCAACGCGCTGGGCGACGACCTCAAGCGGCTGTGGCGCGAAGATGGCCTGACCATTCTCTTCGTCACCCACAGCGTCGCCGAATCCAGCTTCCTGTCCCAGCGCGTGCTGGTGATGACGCCGCGCCCCGGTACCGTCACCGCCGACATCGCCCTGCCGCCCGCGCGTGACGCCCGGCTTGCCCCCGCCACCATCGAGGCCCAGCGCCAGATCAGCGCCGCCCTCAACCAAGTGATCGCAGCATGAAAAGCTTGAACATCATCCTGCCGCTGCTGCTGGCCGCTGCGTTGCTGGGCCTGTGGGAATGGACTGTGGCCGCAAGGCATATTCCGCCCTATGTCCTGCCCGCGCCCAGCGCCATCGCCCATGCCTTCCGCGAAAACTTCACCTCGCTGATGCAGGCGCTGGCCTCCACCCTGAGCGTGACTTTGGAAGCCTTCGCCGCCGCCACCATGCTGGGCACAGCCAGCGCCATTGTTTTCTCACAGAGCCGGCTCCTGGAACGGTTGCTTTATCCCTATGCCGTCATTCTTCAAGTCACGCCGGTGGTCGCCATTGCGCCCCTGATCCTGATCTGGGTGGGCTTCGATCATATCAATCTGGCGCTGGTGATCATTGCCACCATTGTCGCCTTCTTTCCCATCCTGGCGGGGGCGACGCTGGGACTGAAGAGCGCCGATTTCAACCTCATCGACCTGACGCGGCTTTACGGCGCGTCACGCCTGCAGACCCTGTGGCGCATCCGGTTGCCCACCGCTTTGCCCTATCTTCTGTCGGGCATGAAGACGGCGGGCGGGCTGGCCCTGATCGGCGCGGTGGTGGCCGAGTTCGTGGCGGGGTCCGGCACCGCCACCGGGCTGGCCTGGCGCATCGTGGAATCCGGCAACCGGCTGGAAATCGCCACGCTGTTTGCCGCCCTGGCCCTGCTGGCGCTGGCGGGCGTGAGTATTTTCGCCGCCCTGACATTGCTGGAATGGCTGCTGCTGCGCCGCTGGCACGAAAGCGCTATCGCGAGCCGGTCCTGACGTGAGGACGTCGTAGAATTCCAGCGCGTTTGCCGCCGCCACCGCGCCCAGTTGCCGCAAGATCAGCGTCCCGGCGGTCACCCGGAGAATCCCTGGGTTTCGCCAACTATGCCCGGTTCGCGCCGCTAAATAATACAGTTTTTTTGTGTTCTTATTAAAATACTACACATGCGTCATGTTGAAGTCTTGATTTCCCCGCCCCGGCATGGGAAAGACCCGCCGCGATGGCAAACACCCCCGGCTCGCAGATGCTGACCGCCAACCGCCTGACGGACGGCGATGTGCTGTACCGCAAGGGCGATGGATGGGTGCTGGAATTGGCCCAGGGCGATGTCTATGCCGACAAGCCCGCCGCCGATGCCGCGCTGGCCGCGGCCCAGGGCGAAACCGTCAGAAACACATTCGTCGCGCCCTATCTGTTCGAGGTGCGCGTGACCGGCGGCGTCATCACCCCGGTCAAGGAGCGCGAGATCATCCGCGCCGCCGGTCCCACCGTGCATCCCCATACCGGCAAGCAGGCGGGCCAGTACAATGGATAAGCCCAATGCTTGAGCTCAAGCGCGTCGAACCCAACATGTACCGCTACGACGAATTCGACGCCCGCTTCGTCAGGGAGCGGGTCGAGCAGTTCGCCGGCCAGGTCGCCCGCCGCCTGTCGGGCGAGCTGACCGAAGACCAGTTCAAGCCGCTCCGGCTGATGAACGGCCTGTATCTGCAGCTGCACGCCTACATGCTGCGCATCGCCGTGCCCTATGGCACCCTGTCGTCGCGCCAGATGCGCAAGCTGGCGCACATCGCGCGCACCTATGACAAGAATTTCGGCCACTTCACCACCCGCACCAACCTGCAGTTCAACTGGATCAAGCTGGTGGATGTGCCCGCCATCCTGCGCGAGCTGGCCGAGGTGGAGATGCACTGCATTCAGACCAGCGGCAACTGCGTGCGCAACGTCACCGCCGACCAGTTTGCCGGCGCCACCGGCGAGGAGATCGAAGACCCCCGCCCCCTGGCCGAGATCATCCGCCAATGGTCCAGCCTGCATCCGGAATTCGTCTTCCTGGCCCGCAAGTTCAAGATCGCGGTCGGCGCCAGCGAGACCGACCGCGCGGCGCTGCAATATCATGACATGGCGGTGCAGATCGTCCGCAATGCCGAAGGCCGCGTGGGTTATAAAGTGATCGCCGGTGGCGGCATGGGCCGCACGCCCTATATCGCCCATGTGATGCGCGATTTCGTCGCGCGCGAAGACATCCTTGCCTATCTGGAAGCCGTGCTGCGGGTCTACAACCAGGACAGCCGCCGCGACAACATCCACAAGCAGCGCATCAAGATCCTGATCAATGCCATCGGTCCGGAGGAAATGCGCCGCCGCGTGGACCGCGAATTCCAGGAACTGAAGAAGATGGGCACCCTGCAACTGCCCCAGGCCGAGCTGGACCGCATTGCCGCCTATTTCGCGCCGCCGGCCTTTGAAACCGGGCTTTCCGACGCCATGCCCGATGCCGGGCGCGATTTCGCCAACTGGGTGAAGACCAATGTTTCAAAGCACCGCGCGCCGGGCTATGCCATCGCCACCATCACGCTGAAGACGCCGGGCCAGGTGCCGGGCGACGCCACCAGCGAACAGATGGATGTCATCGCCGACCTGATGGACGAATTCAGCCTGGGCGAAGTGCGCGTGACGCACGAGCAGAACCTGGTGCTGCCGCATGTCCGCAAGAAGGACCTGCCGGCGATCTACGCCAGGCTGAAGGAGCTGGACTTCGCCTCGCCCAATGCCGGGCTGATCACCGACATCATCGCCTGCCCGGGACTGGATTATTGCGACCTGGCCAATGCCCGCTCCATCCCCATCGCCCAGCGCATCGCGAAGACATTCGAAGACCTGTCGCGCCAGCACGATATCGGCGAGCTGAAGATCAAGATCTCCGGCTGCATCAATGCCTGCGGCCACCACCATGCCGGCCATATCGGCATCCTGGGCGTCGACAAGAAGGGCGTGGAATTCTACCAGCTCCAGCTGGGCGGCTCGGGCGCCGAGGACGCCAGCATCGGCGAGGTCATGGGCCCTGGCTTCACCGAGCATGAGATCGCCGGCGCGGTGGAGCGGGTGGTCGGCCATTATCTCACCGCCCGCCGGGACGGCGAGCGCTTCCTCGACACCTATCGCCGCATCGGCATGGAGCCGTTCAAGACCGCGGCCTATCAGGAACAGATGTATGCCGTTCATACGGGTTGAGAACGGGGTCCCTGTCCTGGCGCGCGACAGCTTCGCCGCCATCGCCGACGGCGACGCCTTGCCCAGCGATGTCGAAAATGGCGGCGCGGTGCTGGTGTCGCTGGCGCGCTTCCAGAAAGAGCGCGAGGCGCTGCTGGCCCGCAACACCCCCATCGGCGTCCGCCTGCAATCCGGCGAAAATCCGGAAATTCTGGGCGACGACATCACCCGCCTGTCGCTGGTGGCGCTGGAGTTTCCCAAATTCCGCGACGGCCGCGCCTTTTCCTGGGCGCGGATGCTGCGCACCCGGCTGGGCTTCACCGGCGAGATCCGCGCTGTGGGCGATTTCCTCTACGACCAGGTCAATTACCAGCACCGCACCGGCTTTGACGCCTGGCAAGTGCCGGACAGCTTCACCCTGGAGATGTTCAACCGGGCCCTGGCCGAGATGAGCTATGTCTACCAGCCCAGCGCCGACGGCAGGAAAACCATCCGCGAATTGCGGGCGGCGCGTTAATTCCCCGCCACAAACCCCGTCATTCATCCCCGGTTCATCGGCCTTGCGGCTTAGTCCAGATGGGCGCAGTTGCGCCTGCTCGATTGAAGGAAAAGCCATGCGCAGAATTGTCGTTTCCCTGGTCGCCGCGCTTGCTTTGTGCGGCGGCGTCACCGGTCTTCTGATCGCCACCAATGCCCGCGCCGCACAGTCCGCCCACCCGATCATCCTGGCCTTGACCATGCCCGGCCAGGCGGCCGCCGTAAGCCGCCCCGTGATGCTGGCCATGACCCAGACCCCCGGCATGGCCGCCGAAGACCGCGCCGCGCCGCGGCCCGATGGCGGCTCCGACATGATGATGGCTCGCGGGCGCGGCCAGATGTGCAAGAACATGTATGCCCGCAAGGTCGGCGAGCTGGCTTTCCTGGAAGCCAAACTGTCGCTGACCCCGGCGCAGGCGCCGCTGTTCGCGCGCTGGAAACAGGTGTCGCTGGACTCGGCCCGCCGGCATCAGCAACTCTGCGCCGACCGCCCGGCGAGAAAAGCCGGCGCGCGGCCCACCATCCTGGACCGCCTGACCATGCAAGAAACGCTGCTCAAGACCCGGCTGGCCGACATCCAGGCCGAGCGCCCGGCGCTGGCGGCGCTCTATGCGGCGCTGAAGCCCGAGCAGCAGGCCGAACTGGGCCAGGCCGGCAGGCGCGGCATGGCAGGGCGCATGCGCATGATGGGTGAGATGAGGGGCCATCAAGGTCCCATGGGCCGCGGCCCCGATGGCGCGCCCCCGCCGCCGCAATAGAGGCGCCTTTACGGAACTGTCAAAAAGGCCGCCGGATCACCGGCGGCCTTTTTCATAACCTCTGGCTCCCGGCGCGGAGCGCCCCTTCAATAATTAGCGCACAAAGCGCGCGAGCCAGCGAAGGGCGGAGGGGAAAAGTCTTGCGCCGGGGTCGGCAAAGCCGCAAAAGGCGGACATGAACGCACCGGTAAAATTCGGCGCCCTGCCCCACTTTGCCTCGGCGCTGAAGGCGGTCGAAAGCCTCAAGCCGTCCGAGCCGCTCTATCTGGTGCAGCCGGGCAAGTTCGCGGCGGCGGCCAAGACCTTTCTCGACGGGTTTCCCGGCGATGTGCTGTATGCGGTAAAGGCCAATCCGCACCCCATCGCGCTGCAGAATCTGTGGGACGCGGGTGTGCGCCATTTCGACAGCGCCAGCCTGGGCGAGATCGAGGCGGTAAAGGCGCTGCTGCCGGACGCCATCTGCCACTTCATGGCGCCGGTGCGCCTGCCCGGTCAGGCCAAGGCGGCGTTCGAGAAACACGGGGTCAGCGATTTCGTGGTCGACAGCGAGGCCGAGCTGGACAAGCTGCTGGCCGAAACCGGCAAGCCCGCAAAGCTGCGCGTCTTTGTGCGGCTGGTGGCCAGCCTCGGCGGCGCGCTGCTGGAAATGTCCAGCAAGTATGGCTGCCGCCCGCAGGAAGCCGCCAAGCTGCTGAAGCGGGTGCAGGCAGCGGGCGCCGCGCCCTGTCTCACCTTTCATGTCGGCAGCCAATGCCTGTCGCCTTTCTCCTATGCCCAGGCGATCGAGATCGCCCAACAGACCGTGCGGCTGGCCGGGACCCCGATCGCGGCGCTGGATATCGGCGGCGGCTTTCCCACCGCCTATGCCGGGCAGGAGCCGCCGCCCTCTCACTGGTATTTCGACATGATCAAGGAGGCGCTGGCCAACCTGGATATGCCCAGGCTGAAAATCATGTGCGAGCCGGGCCGCGCCTTGGTGGCGCAGGGCATTTCGCTGGTCACCCAGGTGGTGATGCGGCGCGGCGACCGGCTGTATCTGAATGACGGCATCTATGGCAGCTTTGACGAACAGCGCTTCCTGAGCTTCGACGAGGATTATCCCCCCAGCGCCATCACGCTGGACGCCAAGGGCAAGGCAAAACTTCTGACCGGCGAGACGCGGCCCTTCCGCGCCTATGGCCCGACCTGCGATTCCGCCGATGTGCTGCCGCGCCCGGTGGCGCTGCCCGATAGCGTCGCCAACGGCGATTATGTGCTGTTCGACGCCATGGGCGCCTATACCGTGTCGTCGCGCTCCAACTTCAACGGCTATTATCCGGACAGCTGGGCGGTCGTGGGCGCGTAGTTTACCCCCCGTTAAGCACTGCCGCGCGGCATTGCCGGCTTTTCAGCGCAAACCAAACGTTAAACTTCGCCCGCCACACTGGATGCAAAGGACGCATCCATGACCGCCGCGCACAAGCTTTCACACCTGCTGCAACTGGCCGACCAGGGCCCGTCGCTGCGCGCCGCGCTGGCCGAGGAAGTCGCCGAGCTTCTCACCCACTGGCCATCCGACTATTCGGGCAGCATGAAGCCTGTCTGCGAGGCGCTGCTGGCCAAGGCGGCGCACGATGTCGATGCCGCCACCCGCGCGCGCCTGCGCGTGCAGCTGTATGCCGACCCAAGCCTGGCCGCTCGCGTGCTGGGCGCGCGTGAATCCGCCGCCCTGACGCTGGTCGAGGCCGCGCGACAAGGTGGATTGGGGGGCGGGCTGCAAGCCGCCCTGTCCGAAAGTCTGGGCGTGGATGCCGCGATGGCCCGCCAGATCGTCGAGGATGAATCCGGCGCCGCCCTGGCGGTGGCCTGCAAGGGCGCGGGATTGGACCGCGCCGCATTTTCCGCCCTGGCGCTGCTGACCCGGCCGGGCCGCGACCGCGCCCATGCCTTTGCCGTGCTGGACGCTTTTGACACCGTCCCGGCCAGCGAAGCCACCCGCGTCCTGCGCGGCTGGCGTGGTGAGGCGCGGCGCGCGCGCGCCAGCGCGTGAGGAATTTGGTCCATCGCTAGCGACAGCGTAGCGCGATGACCAAATTCAGCGACGAACGATCAACAGTCCGCCGCCTGACAGATCAGCTTGCCGCCGCGTTGACGTCGTGGCGCTCCCGCGTCTTCAGGAATTTCACATTGGGGAAACGCTCGGCGACATAGCCGATCTCCCAGGCGCTCTTGGCCAGGAACACCGGCGCGCCGTCACGGTCGGTGGCCATGCCGCCCCTGTTGGCGTTCGAAAATTTCTCGATCTCGGCCGCGCTGCCACCAAGCCAGCGCGCCGCGTCATAGGGTGACGGCTCCAGATCGGCGTCGAGGTCATATTCCGCCACCAGGCGCGACTTCAGAACGTCCAGCTGCAGCGCGCCGACCACGCCCACGATCCACTGGCTGCCGATCACCGGCTTGAACACCTGGGTGACGCCTTCCTCCGCCAGGCTTTCCAGGGCGCGGGCCAGGTGCTTCTGCTTCATGGGGTCGCCCAGCCGCACCCGGCGCAATATTTCCGGCGCGAAGTTGGGAATGCCGGTGAAGACCACCTGGCCGGATTCCGACAGCGTGTCGCCGACGCGCAGCACGCCATGATTGGGAATGCCGATAATGTCGCCGGGCCAGGCCTCGTCCACCGTCTCGCGCTCGCTGGCAAAGAACAGGATGGGATTGTGCACCCCGATGGTCTTGCCGGTGCCCGACTGTTTCAGCTTCATGTTGCGCCGGAACTCTCCGCTGGCCAATCGCAAAAAAGCCACCCGGTCGCGGTGGTTGGGGTCCATGTTGGCCTGCACTTTAAAGACAAAGCCGGTGACTTCCTTGTCGCCGGGTTGCGCGGCACGGCCGAGGGCCGCCTGTTCGCGCGGCGGCGGCGCATATTTGGCCAGCGCCGCCAGCAGTTCGGCGACGCCGAAATTCTTCAGCGCCGAGCCGAAATAGACCGGCGACAAATGCCCCTCGCGATAGGTGGCCAGGTCGAAGGCCGGCAGCCCGGCGCGCGCCAGGCCGACATCCTCTTCCAGCTTGACCGCTTCGTCTTCGCGCGGCACCGCATCGTTGAAGGCGATGAAGCTGCCGGTCGCCAGCTCCTCGACGCCGCGGAAATTCAGCCCCATGCCGCAGGGCCAGGTCATCGGCGCGGTCTCGATTTGCAACTGGTCCGACAGCTCGTCCAGCAGTTCAAAGGGATCGCGGGCCTCGCGGTCCATCTTGTTGATAAAGGTCATGATCGGAATGTCGCGCAGCCGGCAGACCTCGAACAGCTTGCGGGTCTGGGCCTCGATGCCCTTGGCGGCATCGATCACCATCACGGCGGAATCCGCCGCCGTCAAAGTACGATAGGTGTCTTCGCTGAAATCCTCATGGCCCGGCGTGTCCAACAGGTTGAACACCGCGTCCTGATATTCAAACGTCATCACCGCGCTGGTGACGCTGATGCCGCGCTCCTGCTCGATCTTCATCCAGTCCGACTTGGCGCGCCGGGCCTCGCCGCGCGCCTTGACCCGGCCGGCGGCATGGATGGCGCCGCCCAGCAAAAGCAGGTGCTCGGTCAGCGTGGTCTTGCCGGCGTCTGGATGGGAGATGATCGCGAAAGTGCGGCGCCGCCGTGCTTGCACGGCTGAGGGCGATAAGTCCGCTTCGCTGGCAGGGGTCTTGCTCATCTGGCAGGGGTTATCAGGCGCGCCAATTCAGTGCAACCAAACGGCCGCCAGGGCGCACAGCCCCACCACCAGCCAGCTGGGAACCGCCAGGAACAGCAGGCCCAGCGCCGCCAGCGCGAGGGCCGCGTCTGCCGGTGAAAACACCGCCCCCGTGATCACCGGCGACCACAACGCCGCCGCCAGCAGGCCCACCACCGCCGCATTCACGCCCGCTAGCGCCGCCCGCAGGAATCGGTGATGCGTCACCGCCTGCCACAGCGGCCAGCCGCCCGCCACCAGCAGCAGCGACGGCAGATAGATGGCCAGCAGGCACAGCAGCGCCGTGCTCCAGCCTCCGATGGCCGCGCCCAGATAGGCGGCAAAGGAAAACAGCGGCCCCGGCATCGCCTGCGCCGCGCCATAGCCCGCCATGAAGGGCGCATTGCCGATCCAGCCGGGCGTCACCACCGCATGCTGCAGCAAAGGCAGCACCACATGGCCGCCGCCGAACACCAGAGCGCCCGTGCGATAAAATGCGTCGAACAGTGCCAACCGGTGATCCAGCGGCGCGATCAGCGGCAGCACCGCCAGCAGAAGGAAGAACAATGCCAGCAGCGGCAACGCATGGCGCGGCGCCGAACTCGGCCGCGCCGTCATGGGCGGCGGTTTCAGCAGGGCGACGCCCAGCGCTGCGCCCAGCGCGATGGCGGCGAGCTGCCCGATCTGGCTGGGCAGCAGCAAGGCCAGCATAGCGGCCGCCCCGGCAAAGCCCAGGCGCAACAGGTCGGGCGTCAGTGTCGTCGCCATGCGCCACAGGGCCAGCGCAACCACCGCCACCGCCGCCAGCTTCAGCCCATGCACCCAGGGCGCGTTGGTCCCGTGCAGGAAAAATGCGAACAGCACCATCAGCAGCGCCGACGGCAGCGTAAAGCCGATGAAGGCTGCGATCAGTCCGGGCGCGCCGGCCCGCATCTGGCCCAGCGCCATCGCCACCTGGCTGGAGGTCGGGCCAGGGAGGAACTGGCAGAAGCCGACGACGCCCGCATAGGCTTTTTCGTCCAGCCAGCGTCGCCGCTCCACGAATTCGCTGCGGAAATATCCGATATGCGCCACCGGCCCGCCAAAACTGGTGCAGCCCAGGCGCAGGAAGATCAGGAATGTCTCCCTCATGGAAGGGCGCGCACCTGGTCCATCACGCGCCGGGCGCGCAGATACATCTCCAGGCTGCGCACCGTGAACAGCAGGGCGGAAAACACGATCAGCCCGTCGGTGATCACAAGCACGTCCAGGTGCAGCACCGGGCCTTGCGCCGCCAGCGCCGGCTTCAGCCCCAGCTTCACGATCACCAGCGCCACGATCACCAGCATGGCGGCCAGGCTGCCCCGCGACATCAAGGTGCCGTCCTGGGGATGGACCTCGATGTGCGTGGTGCGGCCCCAGTACCAGCCCGCCACGGTGCCCAGCCCGGCCGCCAGCGCCAGCCCAGCCCGTTCCGGCGGCGCCATCTGCATCACGGTCAGCAGCCCCTGCTGCGGCACGAACAGCACCACGCCGGTCGCCAGCAGGATCAAAGCGGGGCGAATCCACAGCCGCTCCAGCTTCAGCGGCTGCGGCCTGGTCATCTTGCGCATGCGCCAATACAGGATCGGAATCAGGATCAGCAGCGGAAGGAAGAATTGAAGCGACGAAGCTTGATGCTGCGGCATGTCCGGTCCCCTGTCGCCCGCTTTGCCTCACATCGCGCTTGGGCGCGCGACGCTGCGGCCTTCGGGCGGGCGAAATGTCCCCCGGACTTTTCGCTTATCCGCCCTCACTACACAATCGGCTCGTCCACGAAAGCGCGACCCTGGCGGTCCTCGATCTCCACGATCCAAAGGTCGGGATCGAATTTCACCTGCTTGTCGCACCAGGCCTTGGCCCGGGCCTCGTCGGTCCAGCCGCCCAGCGCCTGCGCCCATACCAGCCGGCCCTTGCCGTCGCGGGTCTGGTTCAACACCAGCACCGTCCTGTCCAGCCGCGCGACCTTGATGATCAGCGCCCCCGCCTCCTCCGAGCCCATGCGCACGACAAAGGCGGCCGCGCCCGCCACCTCGGCCCGCCGCGTCAGGGCGCGCACGAAGATCCCGGCTTTCAGGCGCGGCGTGGATTCCATGACAAGGCTTGTATCAGCCAACCGCGCGAAACGGCAGTATCTTGGCGTCGCTGATGCGCTCACCCTGCGCATTCACCGCCGCATGGGGCAGCCGCACGGTGACGGTGGTGCCTTCCCCCAGGCGGGAGGCAAGCACCGCCTCGCCGCCATGCATCGCCGCCAGCGACTTGACCAGCGCCAGGCCCAGGCCGGTGCCTTCCTTGGCGCGGACGTCCGCGGTCTCCACCTGCTCGAAGGGCTTGCCCAGCCGCGCCAGGTCTTCCGCCGAAATGCCGGTGCCGGTGTCGGCCACCGTGATCTCCACCCCCCGCTCGGCGCGGGCGCCGAGCCGCACCTCGCCGCCCGGCGGGGTGTATTTGACGCCATTGGACAACAGATTGACCAGGATCTGCTTGACCGCGCGGCGATCGGCGAAGACCAGCCGGGCATTGGGGGCGACCGCCAGGGTCAGCGCCACACCCGCCCGCTCGGCCGGAATTCGCAGGAAGCGCACCGCGCTCTGTGCCGTCTCCTCCAGGTCGAACAGTTCTTCGTGCAGCTCGAACTTGCCCGCCTCGATCTTGGACATGTCCAGCACCGAGTTGATCAGCTCCAGCAGATGGGCGCCGGATTCATGGATCAGGCGGGAATATTCCTGGTAGCGCGGGCCGATGGCGCCGAACATCTCGCGCGTCATCACTTCCGAAAAGCCGATAATGGCGTTCAGCGGCGTGCGCAGTTCGTGACTCATATTGGCCAGGAAACGCGACTTGGCGCGGCTGGCGTCCAGCGCCGCGTCGCGGGCCTCCACCAAGGCGCGCTCCTGCGCCTTGCGCTGGGAGATATCGCGCGTCACCGCCACGATGTCGCACGCCTCGCCGATCACCATCTGGGCCGGGCGGCAGCGCAGTTCCGCCCATACAAAATGCCCGCCGGCATGGCGCAGCCGCACCTCGGCCGATCCGGCGCGGCCGAAATAGCTCGATTCCATCAGCGCCGCCTCGACCACACCCAGGTCGTCGGGATGGACGATCCGGGCCGGCGCCAGCCCGGTGATCTCCTCGGGCGCCCGGCCCAGCAGCGCCTGTGTCGCGGGGCTGGCGAAGCGGATCACCCCGTCGGAGGAATGGCGCGTGATCAGGTCCATCGCATTATCGGCCAGGAACCGATACATCGCTGCGCCTTCGGCGGCGGCGGCATCGGCGGCGCGCTGGCGATCCTGGGCCGCGGCGGCGATCAAAACCGCCTGGACCAGCGCCGCCAGCATGGAAACAGCGGTGACTTCCCATACCGGCAGGGCCAGGCGCGACGGCGGCAACCAGCCCAGCGCCTCGATTCCCGCCACCGCCAGAAGACCCAGCGCCGCCACCAGACCGGCGCGCATCACGGCGGGCCGGCCCCCTGCCAGGGCAGCTTCCGCCGGCACCAGCGCGAACCACACGGTCAGCGGCGACATCACGCCGCCGGTCAAGATGGCAAGATAGGCGATCAGCACCGTGAAGGAGCCCAGCGCCAGTTGTTCCAGCGCCGCCAGCGGCAGCCCGGCCAGGCCCAGCAGCGCCAGCAGCGCCGGGGTCATCAGCCAGGCCATGGCGATGGCTTCGGCCAGGTCGGGGCGGCCCACCAGCCCGAACATGGCCAGCCCCAGCACGGCGCCCACCGCCGCCTTGGCCGCCTGCACGGCGACAAAGCGGCGGCGGGCATCGCGGATAAAACTGTCAATCGCCATCAAGCTTTGGCCTGTCCTGGTCAGGCGGCCAGTGTGTCGTCCGCAGGCTTAACGAAACCTGAAGCACGCCTCCGCCTGTTCAGTTCTCCACAAGGATTGTGGCGCGCGCGCCATCATCGCGCGATTCGTCCCGCAAATGCAGCGTTTTGCAGGGCGCCGGGATTTAAAATTTTAATCACAACTGATTCAATCACATGCGGAATTTGAATCGAAGCGAACGAAATCCGGCCATGGAGCGTTTTCCCTGGGATGGGGAACCGCCAATTCGTTACAAATTTAAAGAAAGAACTAAGCGCCCCGGAATGGATGCGCCGCCATGCTGCCCGTGTTGAAAAGCAGAAGGGCTTGTCATGATTTTCCGGGCTGTATTCTGGATAGGGTTGGTGTCGCTGTTGACGCCGCACGAACCCGATCTTGGCCTGGGACGCCCGGGCGCCGGCACATCGCAACTCTCCCCCGCCACGCTCCTGTCCGCCGCTAGCGGTCTCTCGCGGCCGGACAGGGATTGTGGTTCAGCGTGTGCCGGCGGCCTCGGCTTTGGCGACATTTTCCACCTCAATGCCAATGCCCGCTTCACCGCGGGCCTGGCCGATGTGAAAGCCCAGATCGAGGCCGCCCGCCGCGCCCGCGCCACCAGGCGCGGCGCCGTCTAGGACGGCGCATCCGCCGACCAGGCCCGCAGCGCGCGCCTGTTATTGACCATCCCCATGCCGTAATGCGCCGCCAGCCGGTCCAGAGCGATCTTCAGCACCACCCGGCCCGAACGCCGGGCCCAGCCGCGCGCATCCTCGCAGGCTTCCAGCGGCGCCAGGTGGCAGCAGACGTCGAACAGCAGGCCGCAAAGGCCCGGGCCCGCCGCCGCCAGCGCCTTGTTCAGCCGCTGGCGCGCCGCCAGCGCGATATCGCTGACGGCCTCACCGCCAGCGCCGCGCGCCCCCGACACCACCGGCGCGTCCCAGTTCACCCCCATGCGCGGCGTCAATTGCGCCAGGTCGAAGTCGCGGCGCAGCTTCTCGCCCGCCGCGAACTGGATGGGGTCCAGCAGGCCCCGCGCCTTCAGCCGCGCCAGGGGCGATTCCCAGGCATTGACCTTGACCGGGCGCGCCGCACCCAGCTCGTCCAGCACAGCGTCCTGCATCTGGCGGTGCTGGGCGGCGAAGCCTTCTGTCTCGCGCGCCAAAAAGGCCCGCCCGGCCTCGGCCAGGACGAAGCGGCCCGGCCCGTCGGGCATGATCCAGCACGCCCGGGCAAAGGCCTCGACGAATACGGCCTCCACGCTCACCCGGCTGTCCGAGCCGCGCCCCACCACATAGCGCGATCCCCTGGCGAACAAGGCGGCGCGCGGCCCGGCCAGGCGGCGCAGCACACGGCGCGCTTCCTGCCATACGGCCTGCTCCGCGATCATGCCGCCTCCTCGAAGCCGGCGGCGCGGCGCAGCAAGGCCTCCATCCAGCGCAGGGTGGAATCGAATTCCGCATTTTCCTCGCGCATCCGTTCGATCTGCTGGCAGGCATGCTTGACGGTGGAACGGTCTCGTCCGAATTCGGCCGCCAGCTGCCGGTGGGTCATGGAAAAGACGCTGCGCGCCAGATGCACCGCGATCTGGCGGGCGCGCGCCACCAGCGGGCGGCCGCGCGTCGGCCTGCGCATCTCCTCGAGCGGCACGCCATAAATCTGGCAGGCGATGAATTGCGCGAGGTTCGCGCGCTGGGCGGTCAGAAAGGCCGCCGGATCCTGGAACTGTCCCATCAAATACCCCTTTGCTGGCTTCAAAAGCCGCCCCCAACCGGCAGCATAAGGATAATTATGGCGATTATGCCTTACTTGACTGGATGGGCATAAATGGGAGAACATTCCTAGAACAGACCGGGCATGGAGTCGAGTCCATTTCCCCCGATCTGGGGGATGGTCGCCATGCGGTTGAGGAAGGTTCTGGAAAGTCCGGTGTTCTGGGCCGCGCTGTTACAGGCGCTAGGCGCGTTAGGCGTCGCGCTTATTGGGCGGCATTAGTCTGCATACTGGCGCTGACAGGGCGCGCTCAGGCATCCTACCTAGGGGCCACAACGACTCTCAACGTGCCTTCTGGCGGCCCGTTTAATCCGCCACCGCTTCCGCCAATTTTTCCCAAAGAGTCGGCTAGGGCTTTCATCAAAACAGTCCAAGGCGTCCGCACCCAAGCGTGGCCCATCATCTGGTTCTGGCCTGCATTCACTTCCTCGAAAGAGACTGAATGTGTGGCAACGGTAACACCAGACGGCTGTCCTGCTACCACCATAGCAGATGGCACTTTATCGTCTGACTTTGGGATTGGCACCGGCGCTGACACTGGCCATTTCGCGTCTTCTAAAACGCGCCATATTTGCTGTGCTAAGTCAAAGCACTCAGGGTCGTCTCGCAGATACATGATTTCTACGGGGGATGGCGGCGCTTCCTTAATTTCCCTAAGGAAAATATCGCGCTGTAAGTGGCGCGGCCCCAGTTGTTTGCGTAACTGTTCGGTTTTTAATTCCGCGTTGGCTACACGTTCCGACGAGGCCGACAATTCTGATCTGAGTCTGTCATCCCGGATTGTTCCAGATATTGCGATTGCTACGGCGCTGATTACACCGGCTCCCAGCGCCAGAACGCCAACCCAAGTAAAAAACGTGAATACCTCGTCGGCATTGGTTGGTAGCCCCAGCACTTTCAAACCCCTCCGAGATATTGCCATAATTGTCTCAGCGATTGCCTTTGGCACATGTGTTTATGCGCTAGTGTTTTTTTGGCGCAGAAGCGAGAGGCGTAAAAGATGCCTCTAACACCCCCTAATCGCTTCCCCGAAAATGTCCGCGTTCAGGCGATTGTTATACCGGAACTGGAACTCAGCAACATAGAGGGGCAGGTACTTCTTGCTGACCTTGTGATAGCTGCCCATGACGCCGCGCTTCATAAGGCTCCAAAAGCCCTCAATCGTATTTGTGTGAATTGCGCCAGTCACATACTGGGCGCGCGAGTGATAGACGGCACCGTGCTTATCTTGGAAGCCCTCCAGATTGCGGTAGCCCTGATGTTCGTCCGTGGCGAGCAAAGAAACGTCCGTGCTGACCATCTGGTGAACGAAGGCGTGCATGGCTTCCTTGGTCACGCGGTCCAGAACCCGGCAAACCACGTTACCTTTGCGCTCCACAGCGCCGATCACGGCGAACTTGTCAGCCGGGCCAGCCTTATGGTTCCGGGGGCCGTGCTTATTCTTGCCCTTGCCGCCGATGTAGGTTTCGTCCACCTCGACAACGCCCATCAGCTTGCGGAAATCCTCGTTAGCAAGGCCAGCGCGGACCCTGTGGCACATGCTCCAAGCCGTCCGGTAGGAGCCGAACCCCATGGTGCGATGGACCTGCATGGCGCTTACGCCCTTCTTGCTGGTCAGCATCATGTGGATGACCCGAAACCACTGGCGCAGGGGTTTATTGGTGTTCTCAAAGATGGTCCCAGCGATGTGGGAGAAGCGGTATCCGGTGCCGGGGGCGCAGGAATAGCACTGCCACTTAAAATCCATGGTCGAAACGTCAAAAACCTTGTCAGAACCGCAGCGCGGGCAGCGGACGCCTACGGGCCAGCGGTGCCGGATCAGGTACAGGGCGCAGGCTTCCTCAGTCGGAAAGGCCGCTTCCCACTGGCCGATAGTCATCTGGTGAATGCGCTTCTTGGACTGGGCCATGACTGCAATTCCTCGTTGTTGAGAGGAATATAGGATGGAAATCCGTACCAGTCAAGTACAGCATAATCGCCATAATTATCCTACAATTTTGGCCGATGGGGATAGGAATTTCTACTTTTGATTGCATGCAGATAGAAAATCCGCAGATGCGCGAATGGCTTAACACGGAAAATTTATTTTGAGCGCATGAGGATAGCGACCGGGACAAAATCCTGGCGTACCGTCTCTTACCATTACAGGTTGTGGGATTATAGTCTTGAAGCGCTAGGGCTTGGCTCAGGCGGCGGTGGTGTCGATCACCAGCGGCCGCTGGATAGGCGAATCCTGCCCGGGCTTCATGCCCTCGCCAAAGCCGGTGGAAAAATCCTGGAAGATCGCCGACAGCTCCTCGGCGTCGATATTGGCCGGACGGCCCGCCGGGAAACGGTAGCGCCAGAAGCTGACGATATGGGAGATGGCGCCCAGCTTCTCGCCCAGCTCAAGGAACATGTAGGGCGCCGACAGCAGGAAGTCGCGGAAGGTCTTGGGGGCCTGGTTGGCCACCAGGTCGTCGAAGCTGGCGTCATAGACCGCCAGCGACTTGTTCACATGGTTGCCGTTGTCGCGCACCATCTGGATGATGTTGCGGCGGGCGCTGGCCAGATAGACCCTTTGCTCCGGCGACTGGGCGCCGACCGGCTGCAGCTTGTTGATCTCGCGCAGCACGCCCATCACGTCGGGCCAGAACTTGCCCATCGACCATTTGTAATAGAGAAAGCCGCGCCAGCTGAAGACGCCTTCGCGGAAGTCGTTGCCCGTCAGGTTCAGGGTCAGGCGCAGCGGTTCCAGCTTCTCATCGACCTCGTTGGACAGCATGGCGCTGACCAGCCGGTTGCTGGAACCACCGCCGCCGCCGCCCGCCAGGGCGATCAGCTTGGACATTTCCTGATTGACGAAGATGTACATCCGCTCCTGATCGCCCTGGGAAATGGCGAAATAGCTGGGCGAAACCTCGATCTTGTTGTTGCGCAGATGCTCGCGCAGCAGGAAAGGGTCCAGCGACGGCACCGCATTCAGCAGCCGCAGCACCGACATGTCGCGCTCCAGCGTATCGTCATTGTAGTTGCCCGCCTCGCGCAGGCTGTCGACATAGCCGCGCTGGTCGACGAACAGCGAACGGCCGCCGGCACGCAAATCGGTGGAATCGAACGGAATGATGATCTTGGTCGCCACCGCCTTGGGGCTGGAGAACTGATAGCCCTCATCGGCGCGGATGCGGTGCTTGAGAATGAACGCCTTGTTGATGATGGGCGAGACGAAGAGCGGCTTTTGGAAATGTTCGGGATTGTTCTTGTTGTCCGAAGCGATGCGAAAAAGGTTGAGCACGCGGCTGGTGGATGCTCCACCCAGCGCGCCCAGGAAGCGGACGGAACGATCATTTGCCAAAGTCGTGACCCCAACGGAAGCGTGAATATCCGCCCATCATGGGCGCCCGATTCCTAATGGGCGATTTACCCTGCCCGAAAAGCCCCTAAATCCGCCGTCATGTCTTAACAAAGCACGACTTTGCGTTAACCTCGCGCCATGTCCTTGGCCTTCAACCTTGCGCTGGAAGCCGTTTGGGGCGTGCCGGCGCGGCTGTCGCGGCGCGTCGAGCGGGTGCTGGCGCCCAATCCCGGCCCCTTCACCTTCAAGGGCACCGGCGTCTACATCGTCGGCGCAGGGGACGAGGTGGCGATGATTGATCCCGGCCCCGCCATTGCCGGCCATGTCGAGGCCCTGAAGCGCGCCATCGGCACCCGGCGGCTGACGCATATCCTGGTGACCCATACGCATTGAGATCATTCCCCTGCCGCCGCACCGTTGAAAGCCTGGAGCGGGGCTGCCACCTATGGCGCGGGCCGCACTCTTCTTCCCCTTGCGCGTCCGGCAGCCCTGGTGAGCAAGCCGCTGACCTGGACTTCACGCCTGACGTGGCGCTGCGCGACGGCGCGATTGTCGCCGGGCGCGGCTTCACGTTTGAATGCGTCGCCACCCCGGGCCATACCGCCAACCACGTCTGCTATGCGCTGCGGGAGGAAAGCGCGCTGTTCAGCGGCGACCATGTGATGGGCTGGTCAACCAGCCTGGTGGCGCCGCCCGATGGCGACATGGCTGACTATCTCGCCAGCCTGGAGAAGCTGCGCACCCGCCGGGACCGCATCTTCTATCCCACCCATGGCTCGCCCATCACCGAGCCGCAGGCCTATCTGCGCGAACTCATCCTCCATCGCCGGGCGCGCGAGGCGCAGATTGCGGCGGCGGTGGCACGGGGCGACGCCACCGTGGCGGCGCTGGCGGCGCGGCTTTATCCCGGCATCGATGCGGCGCTGGCCGGCGCCGCGGCGGCACAGATCCAGGCCCATCTCGACCATCTGGTGATGCAGGGAAAAATCGCGCGCGACGGCCTCAGCTATCGGCCCTGTCCTTGAAGGCGCGCACCAGGCCGACATTGAAGCCATGGTCCTTCTCGCCCATGCGGCTCTGGGCGCGCACGTCATAGCGCGCCCCCAGATAGCCGGACGGCCGCACCCGCACCACCACGTCGGAAATCTGCCCGAACCAGGGGCTGGCGGCGGTGGCCTCGATGCGGCCTTCCTTCTCGCTGTAATCGACAATATGCCAGCCCAGCCCGTTCACGATCTTGAAGCAGCGCCAGAACAGGGTGGCCTGCGGGTTCTTGTTGTTGGGCATCAGTTGGGAATGGGGCTTGGTGATCAGCCCGTTCTTGTATTCGTGCAGGGCATAGGCGATGGGCACATCCTCGCCGTCCCAGCGCACCTTGCGCTGGCCGTCGAAAGCCACCGGATTCTGTGCGGCGGTGCGCAGCTTGGCCAGCGCCACGAATTGCGGCGGGTCTTCCGGGTCGCTGGTGGCGTCATGGATGGGCAGGCCCATGACGCCGTACCAGCCATAGCTTGCCAGCGGATACAGAAACAGCAGCGCGCCGACCAGCGCCACCAGACCGCTGCGCTTGGCGGTGCCGTCATTGCGGCCGATGGCCGATTTGAGCCAGGCCAGCGCGCAGATCAGCGCCGCCACGCCCAGCACTGCGGCGGGGATCATCACCGCCTGGCCGACGGCAAAGCCGAACAGTCCCAGCCGCACCCCCAGGATCGCCCCAACCGCGGTCAAGACCGCCAGGACATGGGCGGCCAGCGCGACACGCGCGGCAAGGTGCTGAAAATGCATGGGCAAAATCCGGTTTTGGGCGTTTTATGGGCCGCATCCTAAGATAGATTGCGCCGGCCCGCGAGAGAGTGTTGCCTTTGTCCTTCCCCAAACTGTCCAATATGCAGAGCCGCGACATGGCGAGCCTGCTGCACCCCTTCACCAACCTGACCGTGCTGCGCCAGACCGGCCCCATGGTGATCGAGCGCGGGGCGGGGGTCTTCGTCTATGACGCCCAGGGCCGCGATTACCTGGAGGCGATGAGCGGGCTGTGGTGCACGGCCCTGGGCTGGGGCGAGAATGAGCTGGCCGAGACGGCGGCCGAGCAGATGCGCAAGCTTTCCTTCGGCCATATCTTCGGCGGCAAGAGCCACGAGCCGGGCATCGCGCTGGCCGAAAAGCTCAAGGAGATGGCGCCCTTCCCGGTCGGCAAGGTGTTCTTCGCCAATTCCGGCAGCGAGGCCAATGATTCCCAGATCAAGTTCCTGTGGTACGCCGCCAATGCGCGCGGCGAAAAGGCGCGCAAGAAGATCATCGCCCGCGACCGCGCCTATCACGGCGTGACGCTGGCCAGTGCGTCCCTGACCGGGCTGGATGCCTTCCACACGAGCTTCGACCTGCCCTTCGATTTCACCCTGCGCGCCGAATGCCCGCACTTCTACAGGAACGCGCAAGCCGGCGAGAGCGAAGAACAATATTCCGCGCGGCTTGCCTCAGACCTCGACGCCCTGATCCAGCGCGAAGGCCCAGACACCATCGCCGCCATGTTCGTGGAGGCGGTGATGGGCGCGGGCGGGGCGATGGTGCCGCCAAAGGGCTATTTCAAGGCCATCACCCCAGTGCTGACGAAATACGGCATCCGGCTGGTCGATGACGAAGTGATCTGCGGCTTTGGCCGCACCGGCAATGCCTTTGGCTGCCAGACCATGAACTTCCAGCCCGACTCCATGACCATCGCCAAGGCGCTGTCATCGGCCTATATCCCCATCAGCGCGGTGCTGCTGTCGCCGGAACTGGTGGAGATCATCGAGGAAGAAGCCACCCGCATCGGCGGGCTGTGGCATGCCTTCACTTACTCGGCGCATCCCGTCGCCGCCGCCGTCGCCCTCAAGACGCTGGAAATCTACCAGCGCCGTGACACCTTCGGCCATGTCCGCAAGGTGAGCCCGCGATTCCTGGCGCGGCTGCGCGCCCTGGCAGAGCATCCACTGGTGGGCGAGGCCAATGGCGTCGGCTTGATCGGCGCCGTCGAGATGGTGGCCGACAAGAAGACGAAAACGAATTTCGAGGCGTCCAAACTGGTGGGGGGGCGCTGCGGCCAGTTCTGCCAGGACG
This sequence comes from Rhizomicrobium sp., assembly GCA_035549455.1. GTDB lineage: Bacteria > Pseudomonadota > Alphaproteobacteria > Micropepsales > Micropepsaceae > Rhizomicrobium. Next base: position 40,434 of record DASZQW010000040.1, read on the forward strand.
AGGGCGTCATCGTGCGGCCGCTGATCAATGACCGCATCGCGCTGTGCCCGCCGCTGGTGATCAGCGAGGCCGAGATCGATGAGCTGTTCGACCGTTTCACCCGCGGGTTGGACAGGACGTTGGGCTGGGTAAAGGCCGAAGGCCTGATCTAGCTTGCCGCTCTGAGCCGCTCCAGCGCCGCCGCCGGACGGGTGTAGATCAGCGCCTCGCCGCTCCACACTTCCAGCTTCTTGGCGCTGGGCGTCTTCATGGCATGGGCCAGCACCTTGGCGCGGCTGTCATCGTCACAATTGGCGGAAAATTTGTAGGTGAGGTGGCCGACCTCATCTAGATACAGGATTTCATAAGCAGGCATTGGCGTCTCCACCGAAATGACTTAACGACCCCGCTTGTGCCCAGGATGCGCGACGCTGGCGCGAATGTCGAATGACATGTCTGTTACAGCCATCACGAATTGTAAAACCGACACAAAGGCTTATGTGGAATTCATCTTCGCCGCGCGGATCACATTTGCGCCTCAGGCGTTACCGGAAAACCGCCCATTACATATCCAAGGAGTCCGTCATGGCAGCCCCTTTCAAGCTTGCGCCCCTTCCCTGGGACGAAGACGCGCTGGCCCCCACGATCAGCGCCAACACCATCTCGTTTCACTATCACAAGCATCACCAGAGCTATGTGGACACGCTCAACAAGCTGGCCCCCGGCACCAAATTCGCCGACATGAAGCTGGAAGAGATCGTCCGGAAGACCGCCGGCAGCGCCGACGCGAAAGAAAAGACGCTCTTCAACAACGCCGCCCAGGTCTGGAATCACGATTTCTACTGGCGCAGCCTGACTCCCGCCAAGACCGAGGCCGGCGGCAAGCTGGACAGCGCCATCACGGCCGCCTTCGGCAGCAAGGCGGTTCTGATCCAGCAGCTGGCGGAAGCCGGCAAGACCCAGTTCGGCTCCGGCTGGGCCTGGCTGGTGTCGAAGGACGGCAAGCTTGCCATCGAAAAGACCGCCAATGCCGAAACCCCCATGGCCAAGGGCGTCAACTGCCTGCTCACTATCGATGTCTGGGAGCATGCTTATTATCTGGACTACCAGAATGCCCGCCCCAAATACCTGGAAAGCGTGCTGGGCAAGATCCTGAACTGGGAATTCGCCGCCGAAAACCTGACCAAGGAAGATCAGGCGGTTCGTGCGGCTGCTGAGTAGCAGCCGCCCCCAGGGAAAGTTGAAACCGGAAGGGGGCAACAAATCAGTGCGGCAAGCCGCCATTGCCGGGATTGCGGTCGGGGATCGGGCCGCTGTTGGGTGAGGTGCCCGGCAAGGCGCCGCCGCTATAGCCCGTGTCGGTCGTGCGGCAGGCCGCCAGCCCGCGATTCCAGCCCGAGCGATAGGCCTTGTTGCTGCGATACTGTTCGTCGTCGCGCACGATGGTGTCGTCGCGCCTCTTGTCGGCGTCGGGGCCATAGGCGCTGTTGCAGCCGTCCTGGTATCCCGCCTTGTAGTCCGGCGTACGCCGCAAGGCGCGCGTCTGCTTGCTGGCGAACATGCCGCACGCCGCCAGCGGCAAGACCAGCGCCAAGACCAGCGCCAAAGCCATCCATCGCCTGTTCAAAGCCATGATCCACCTTGTGTTAACCAGGCCATTTTACCCCGGATTAAGGCACAAAAGCGCAAAATCCCCGCAACAATCCGAAGATATTGGCGGGGCTTATTGTCATGGACCGGGTCGAGTTCTCTTCCCACAAGATTTTGATCGTCGGCGGCAAGACCCACAGCGTGCAGCTGCTGCGCTCGGTCCTGGGCATCGCCGGCGTCACCAGGCTGATCCAGGTCGAGGACAGCGCGCGCGCGATGGAGCTTCTGGCGACGGAGCATTTCAGCGCCGTCTTCGCCAGCCAGGACGTCGCGCCGGTCGACGGCATGACCTTCGCCGTGGCGGCGCGCCGCAAGGACGGCATCCTCAATCCCATGATCCCGATCTTCGCGCTGCAGGAGCGCGCCCGGCGCCGCGACGTGGAACATGCCCGCGATGCCGGCGTCACTGACGTGCTGACCACGCCGCTCAGCCCCCAGACCATCATGACCAAGCTGCGGGTCGCGTTCCACACGCCCCGGGCCTTCATCGTCGCCACGGAGTTCTTCGGTCCCGACCGCCGCGGCGCCGGCCGCGCCGCCTGGTTCGGCGCCGACCGCCGCACCCGCACGGCCAGGAAGGGCAAAGTGGACTTCACCCAGATCTGAGCGCCGGGCCAGATCTGAGCGCCGGGAAAGAGGCGGTCGGAACTTTTGGGTATAAGCGGCGTTACCCAGCCGATTTGGACCCCAAAAGGATAATGCCCATGCTGAAATCATTGGCCAAACTGGCTTCCGTGGCGGCGTTTGCCGCCGTCTGCCTTACCGTTCCCGCCCAGGCCTCGGACAAGACCGAGCTGCTGCGCCAGGCCAATGGCGTCGTCAACGACCTGCGCCACGACCCCGCTTTCGGCACCGCCCGCACCATGCTGCAGGATGCCCAGGCCATCTACATCGTGCCCAGGCTGCTCAAGGCCGGCTTCATCTTCGGCGCCGAAGGCGGCGACGGCGTGCTGCTGCACCGCACCGGCCGCGGCTGGTCCACCCCGCGCTTCTACGGCATGGGCTCGGCCAGCTTCGGCCTGCAGATCGGCCTGGAACAGGCCAAGCTGGTCTTCATCATCAACTCCAGGCGCGCCCTGCGCGGCATTGAACAGGGCGAGCTGAAGCTGGGCGCCGGCGCCGGCATCACCGTCGTCACTTTGTCCAGCGCCGCCGAAGGCGCCACCACCACCCATGGCGGCGACATCGTCGTGTGGGCCAGCGGCACCGGCGCCTATGGCGGGCTGACCTTCAACGGCACCGTCATCAAGCAGGACAAGGACATGAATGCGGTTCCCGCCACCGGCCCGGAAGCCCAGGCCCTGCGCCGCAACCTGTCCAGCATCTGGTAATCGCCCATCGGACCCGTGGCGGCTTTTGGCCCGCCCGGTTCTGGCATAGGATCAGGGCGTGAGGGTCAATCCTCGCGCCTCTTTTCCTTACCCGTAAGCCACCCCCATAAGCCACCCCCAGGCCACAAGAAGGAACCCCCATGAAGAAGATCCTGTTCGCCGCCGCCGCCGTCTCGCTGCTGGCGACGCCCGCCTTCGCCGACCTCGCCGGCGAACTCATCACTGCCCAGACCCATGCCGGACTGGCCGCCAAGGCGACCGAACTGGACAAGGTCCACATGCATCTGCACCATGCCCTGAACTGCCTGGTCGGCCCCTCGGGCGACGGCTTTGACCCCAGCAACGCCAATCCCTGCGCCAAGCAAGGCAATGGCGCGATCCCAGATGCCGGCAACGCCGCGCAGACGACCAAACTGAACGCCGCCGCTGCCACCGCCAAGGCCGGCATCGCCAATATGGATCTGGCCGGCGCCCAGGCCGCAGCCACCCAGACCGCCGACGCCATCGGCGCCGCGAGGTAGTTTTTTAAGTTTACCCCCTCCGGTTTCAGCTTCCGCTCGGCTCTCAAATGGTCGCCTTCGCTCGCTGAAACCACCTCCCCCTTTGGATGCGCTTCGCGCATAAGGGGGAGGCGGGTCTCTGGAATTCCAATCTGAAAAAGGCGCTCCTTCGGGGGCGCCTTTCTGTTTCAGCGATGCGCGGGCTTTTCGGCCCGGTTGCCGACATAATCCATCAGCGCGAACAGCAGGCCGGAAAAAACGAAGGTCAGGTGCAGCAGCAGCATCCAGCGCAGGCGCGGCTCGTCCAGCGGGGTCTCGGCTTCCGACAATTCCATGAAGGCGCGCAGCAGCGAGATCGCCGAAATCGCCACGATGGAACCGATCAGCTTCATCTTGAGGCCGGAGAAATCCAGCGTCCCCATCCAGGACGGCCGGTCCTCGGCATTGTCGGTGTTGATCTTGGAGACGAAGTTCTCATAGCCCGAGAAGATCACGATCACCACCAGATTGCCCGCCAGCGACAGGTCAATCATCCCCAGCGCCGCCAGGATGATCTTTTCCGGGTCGGCGTTCATCACGTCCAGCGCGGCGGGAACGGCATGGATCAATTCGCCGACAAAGGCCAGCAGCAGCATGCCGAGCGCCGCCACCAGCCCCAGATAGAAGGGCGCCAACAGCCAGCGCGACTTGAACAGCGTCTGCTCCAGCGCGGTTTCCAGCAGATTGCGACGATGCATGGCGGCCCCCTTTGTCGGTAGCTCCCTTTCTAGCGCCAAATCGTGCCAAAATCACGGCAGCCCCCTGCCGCAGGTGTAACCCGAGACTTGACATCCCGCCCGTGTCGCCTTATAGGTTACACATGCTCGGATCGTTCCAAAGCAAGGCGCTGCGCCTGTTGTGGGAAAGGAACGATCCGTCCGGTGTGAATCCGAACGCCCTGGCGAGGATCAGGCGTATCCTGTCCATTCTCGACAGCGCGGAAAGCCTGCGCGATCTCGACGTGCCGGGTTTTCGCTTTCATGCCCTGAAAGGCTTTGCGCCCCGGCGCTATTCGCTGCGCGTCACGGGCAACTGGCGCATCACATTTGCGTTCGAAAATGGCACGACCGAGAAAGTGGAACTGGAGGATTATCATGGCTCTTAAACGCGCTATTGTTCATCGGGGCATGCCGCCGACCCATCCCGGCGAGATCCTGCGGGAAGATGTGCTGCCCGCCCTGAAGCTGACGGTGGTGGAGGCGGCGAAGAACCTGGGCGTCACCCGCCAGACCCTGCACCGCATCATCACACCCACCAATCCGCGCCCGGTGACGCCGGACATGGCGGTCCGCCTGGGCAAGCTCTGCGGCAACGGCCCGCGCCTGTGGCTCAACCTGCAATCCGCCTACGACCTGTGGCACGCTGAACGCACGGTGGACGTGCGCAAAATACCGACCTTGGAAGCGGCCGAATAACCACCCTCCCCTTGAGGGAGGGTCGAAAATCCGAGGGGATTTTCGGGGAGGGGTCAGGCGCAGCGCCGCTACAGCAGCGTCCCCTGCGTTCCCTTCATTTCCCGCTTCGCCTTTTTGAAGGCCGTGGTGTCCACCCACGGCATCTTGGGCTTATGGCCACCGAACAACTGCTCGATAGTCAGAATCTGAATTTTGGGAAACTCACCATGGTCCGTTTTATATAGTCCGGCACTGGCCGCCTCCTTGATCATGGGACCAGTGGGCGGTGCAAGACTGATCAACACACCCATCTTGGCCTTGTCGCGGTCAACTGTGGCGATCAAATCGCGGATCATGCCCACCCCGACATTGTCGCCGCCCTTGACGGAAACAACGGCCTTCTCCGTCACCTTGCCGTCGGGCTTGAAATAGATATAGCCGTCAATGCCGCCATCCGCGCCCTTCTTTTTGCCCCCGAACGGCACGGCATCAACCAGCGAAACTGCCCACCACTGGAACTGGTATTTGTCCTGCGCCGCCAAAGCTTCTGCGCCGCCTACATCTTTGGGCGTGCCATGCACTTCGATCGTCACGTCGGGGAACGCATCTCGCAGCCGTTTCTGAATCAGCGAAATGGCAAGATGCGTGACGTCTATGCCGATCCATTTGCGATTCAGCTTCTGTGCAGCGTGAACAGTGGTGCCGCAACCGCAGAAAGGGTCGAGAACAATGTCGCCTTCGTTGGATGAGGCATTTATGATGCGCTCAAGCAATGCGAGCGGTTTTTGGGTGGGATATCCGAGGCGCTCTCCACTTGTGTTTCCCACACGTGAGATATCGGTCCAGTTCGTGCCGCAAAGCTTACCCTTGGTCTCATCTAGATACACTTTGAGTCCATCAAGCCTAGGCGAGCCGTCTCGCTTGAGCAAAATTCGACCTTCTGAATACCACTTTTCAAGCTGCTCTTTATCAGCACCCCAAGAACGATTCTTGGGTGGTACGGAGCCACGCCAAACGAACTGGCGAGCTGGGTTTGCTGTCGAGAATGTCAAGTTTTCCGCCTTGTAAAGTCGACCGTCCTCGTCTGGCTTGAATCGCCCGAGCTGTGCTTCCCCGTATTCCGTATATTGCGCATTAAACGTGAACCTGGCCGTTTTTGTATAGTAGAGAATGGTGTCGTTTTGCCGAACCCATGTTCGAGTTCTCATGTTGTGAGAATTGGTGCGAAGCCACACGATTTCATTCTCGAAAAATTCTTTACCAAAAATAGCATCCAGCAAAATCTTTAGATAATGGCTCGCTGTCGGATCGCAATGCAGATAAAGCGATCCGGTCGGCTTCAAGACGCGATGCAATTCCAGCAACCGCACCGCCATCATGGTCAGATAAGCCATCATGTCGTTGGTGCCCAGGAAGGACCGCATGGCGCGCAGCATTTCGGCTGCGTCCGAATTGCCTGACTGGATCACCTCGTCGAAGGCGCGCTCGGCGGTTTCATTCCAGTGCCAGGTGTCCTCGAACGCCTCCATCTGGGCGTGACTTTCATGCCCGTCCGGCGCCTTGAACAGCACATTGTAGTTGGCGTTCGAATTGAACGGCGGGTCCAGATAGATCAGGTCAACGGATTCGCTGGCGATCTCGTTGCGCAGGATCTCCAGATTGTCGCCGTAATAGAGATTGCCCATGCGCCCGCCCGCAAATCGCCTACCGGCCACCATAATGGGTTGCGGCCGGAAGGGAATCCTGCCATATTGTTCCCTGTTTGTTCAATGGAGATTCCGATGGCAACCAATCCTCCCAAAGGCGACGGCCACCGCAATGGCGCGGTGAAAGATCGCTCGCAGGTTTACAATCCGAAAAACGAGACCTGGACAAAGCGCGACGGCGACAATGGCCGCTTCATGGATCAAAAGGCCGATAACAAGCCTTTCAAAGGCGTTCGCAAGGAAGACTAAGCCGTTTAATGGGGCCAATTAGCTCCTATATTGCCCCCATGGCCCACAATAACGGCATGGTTCCCCGCAAAGCCAAGCGCGCGAAAGCGTCGGACAACGCCGCCCGATTCCAAACGGCGGTCGGGGCCGTGGCGCGCATCCCCGAAGCCGACCCGGCCCCCGAAGCGGCGATTGACCCGGCCTATGCCACCGTCCCCATCAGCGACTTCGTCCCCCACCGCCCGGCCCGCCCGCAAAAGTCCGAAGGCGGCCGCAAGTTCAAGCTGGTCAGCGACTATGTCCCGGCAGGCGACCAGCGCACTGCCATTCCCGAACTGGTGGCGGGCGTCACCGGCGGCGAGCGCGACCAGGTGCTGCTGGGCGTCACCGGCAGCGGCAAGACCTTCACCATGGCCAAGATCATCGAGGCGACCCAGCGCCCGGCCTTGATCCTGGCGCCCAACAAGACCCTGGCCGCCCAGCTCTATAGCGAATTCAAGAGCTTCTTCCCCGAGAATGCGGTCGAGTATTTCGTCAGCTATTACGACTATTACCAGCCCGAAGCCTATATCCCGCGCAGCGACACCTATATCGAAAAGGACTCCTCGGTGAATGAGGAGATCGACCGCATGCGCCACAGCGCCACCCGCGCGATCCTGGAGCGCGACGACGTCATCATCGTCGCCAGCGTCTCCTGCATCTATGGCATCGGCTCGGTCGAGACCTATTCCGGCACCGCCGTCGGCATCGCCCGCGGCGACCGCATCGACCGGGGCGCCGCCATCCAGAACCTGATCGCCCTGCAATACCGCCGCAACGACGACAATTTCAGCCGCGGCGCCTTTCGGGTGCGCGGCGACGTCATCGACATCTTTCCCGCCCACCAGGAAGACCGCGCCTGGCGCGTTGAGCTGTTCGGCGACACGGTGGACAATATCACCGAGTTCGATCCCCTGACCGGCCACAAGCAGGGCAGCCTCGACGCCATCAAGATCTACGCCAACAGCCATTACGTCACGCCGCGCCCGACGCTGCAGCAGGCCATGAAAGGCATCAAGGCCGAGCTGATCGCCACCCTGGCCGACATGCGCGCCAAGGGAAAGCTGCTGGAGGCCCAGCGCCTGGAACAGCGCTGCACCTTCGACCTGGAGATGATCGAGGCCACCGGCAGTTGCGCCGGAATCGAGAATTATTCGCGCTGGCTGACAGGCCGCAAGCCCGGCGAGCCGCCGCCGACCCTCTTTGAATACCTGCCTGACAATGCGCTGGTGTTCTGCGACGAAAGCCATGTCTCGGTGCCGCAGATCGGCGCCATGTACAAAGGCGACTATCGCCGCAAATTCACGCTTGCCGAATACGGCTTTCGCCTGCCCAGTTGCATAGACAACCGCCCGCTGAAGTTCGAGGAATGGGACGCCATGCGCCCCCAGTCGGTCTATGTCTCGGCCACGCCGGGCAACTGGGAGCTGGAACGCACCGGCGGCGTCTTCACCGAACAGGTCATCCGCCCCACCGGGCTGATTGACCCGCCGGTGGAAATCCGCCCGGTGGAAACCCAGGTCGATGACCTGATCGCCGAATGTCACCTGATCGCCAAGGCGGGCTATCGCGCTTTGGTCACCACCTTGACCAAGAAGATGGCCGAAGACCTCACCGAATATATGCACGAACAGGGCATCCGCGTGCGCTACATGCACTCCGATGTCGAGACCCTGGAGCGGATCGAGATCATCCGCGACCTGCGCCTGGGCGCCTTCGATGTGCTGATCGGCATCAACCTGCTGCGCGAAGGGCTGGACATTCCCGAATGCGGGCTGGTCGCCATTCTGGATGCCGACAAGGAAGGCTTCCTGCGCAGCGAAACCAGCCTGGTCCAGACCATCGGGCGGGCCGCCCGCAATGTGGACGGCAAGGTGATCTTGTACGCCGACCGCATCACCGGCTCGATGCAGCGGGCGATGGCCGAAACCAGCCGCCGCCGCACCAAACAAGAGGCGTACAACACCGAACACGGCATCACCCCCGCCAGCGTCAAGCGCAACATCGCCGACATCATGGGGTCGATGTACGAGAAGGACCATGTCACGGTGGATGCGGGCATGATGGCGGCGGCAGAAGGCGGGCGCGAATTCGTCGGCCACAATATCAAGGCGATCATCGCCGATATCGAAAAGCGCATGCGCGCCGCCGCCGCCGATCTGGAGTTCGAGACCGCCGCCCGCCTGCGCGACGAACTCAAGCGGCTGCAGGTTGCCGCCCTGGCTGTGGCCGATGACCCCTTCGCCCGCCAGAGCGATGTCCAGCGCGCCGGCCTGGACGCCGAAATCAGCTATTCGACCGATGACAGCCCGTCAAAACCCATCCCGGATGGCAAGCGCAAGAAGCTGCAGCGCGGCGGACGGCCCAATGTACCCAAGACGTTTGGGAGCCGGGCGCGGTGACACGGTTTCGTCATCCAAGCATCGCGCCGATTTCGTCAAAGGCTAGTCCAAGTCTTCTTGGCGAGAGGCATCTTCGATGGGCGGTCCGCAAGGCGATATCGCCAAGACCGCGTCAATGTCGATGCGTAGACAGTCTCGTAAGTCGTCAAAGTTGTATTTCCCGCTTCGGGAGGTAAAGTCCATATTGAAGGCTTAGGGCAGGAAAATTATGGAAACTCGGAGCTTCGGTGACTACCGCACCGAAGGGCATCTGTGGATAACATTGTCAAGCGGTGACTATTACCCCGACATTTTGCCGTTAGCGTTGGAACTGTACAAGCCAGTTGACCTGCTCCCCGTAATGCCCCCGTTTATGGGGAGAGTCTGTTCTGGTTATGCCCCTGGCTGGGGCGTGCTGCAAACTCTGTCGGCGTGAGCCCGTCCAGGCTCGTGTGCGGTCTGAGTGTGTTGTAGTCGATCCTCC
>DASZQW010000041.1:0-222170 GCA_035549455.1 Rhizomicrobium sp.
TCTCCACCCCGCCCAGCAGGGTGAAGGACAGCGCCACCGGCAGCAGCGCCAGCAGGCGCGCGGGCGTGAAGGCCGGCAGATGCGGCTGCGGCAGGCCGTGCGGCAGCTCGCCGAACCGGCTGCCGACGGTTTCCACCGGCAGGTGCAGCGCCCAGGCGGCGATGGAAGCCAGGATCACCGCCAGCAACATGCCGGGCCAGGTGGGACGCCAGCGCCGCAGCATAAAGATCAGCGCCGCCGCGCCCAGGCCGATCGCCAGCGCGGCGGGATTGACCGTCGGCATGGCCGCGCCCAGCGCCGCCAGCTTGGGCAGCAGCTGGCCGGGCTCCGCCCCCGCCAGATGCAGTCCGCCCAGGTCGCGCAACTGGCTGGCCAGGATGATGATGGCGATGCCGCAGGTGAACCCCACCGTCACGGCATGGGGAATATGGCGGATCAGCGAACCCAGCCGCGAAAGACCGACCAGCGCCAGCAGCACGCCCGACATCGCCACCGTCAACAGCATTCCGTCGACGCCGTATTTGCCGACCGTGGCCGATACCAGCACGATGAAGGCGCCCGCCGGGCCGCCGATCTGGAACCGGCTGCCGCCCAGCGCCGAAACCAGGAAGCCGCCGATGATGGCGGTATAAAGCCCGCGCTCCGGCGTCACGCCGGAGGCAATGGCGAAGGCCATGGAAAGCGGCAAGGCGACGATGGCGACCGTCAGCGCCGCCAGCAGGTCGTGGCGGAAGGCCCCGGCGCCATAGCCCTCGCGGAAAATCGTCACCAGCTTGGGGCGAAACAGGCTGGTGGTGGCGCTTCCATCGGGCATGGGGGTTTTTTTTCCGGGTACAGAAAGTCTTGGCCGGCCCATCAAGACCAGCGGGTCGGTCGGCCGCAAGGTGGCGGCCTGTCCCGGGGGGGCGGCGGTTTGGCCGCTGCCGCCGCGTCCAAGGGCTGGCGCCCCCGCCATGGGCCATCCAAGCCATTGCCCGGAAAGACTTCTCTGTTTTTTTGCGCCATTCACCCTTGGCTTGGCGGCTTCTGGTAAATTATGCCTCTATCGCCTATATCCACCGCCCGTTGCCGGAGTTTTCGAGCCTTGGCCCAAAGTTGGACCCCGCAGAGTTGGCAGGACAAGCCTGCCCGCCAGATGCCGGATTATCCGGACAAGGCGGCGCTGGAGCGTGTGCTGGGCCGGCTCAGCACCCACCCCCCGCTGGTGTTCGCCGGCGAGGCGCGCAATCTTCAGGTGGCGCTTGGGGACGTTGCCGGTGGCAAGGCCTTCCTGCTCCAGGGCGGCGACTGCGCCGAAAGCTTTGCCGAATTCCATCCCGACAATATCCGTGACACCTTCCGCGTGCTGCTGCAGATGGCCGTGGTGCTGACCTTTGCCGCCGGGGTGCCGGTGGTGAAAGTGGGCCGCATCGCCGGCCAGTTCGCCAAGCCCCGCTCCGACGATTTCGAGACCCAGAACGGCGTCAAGCTGCCCTCCTGGCGCGGCGACAATATCAATGGCGGCGAATTCACCACCGAAGCCCGCACCCCCGACCCCCAGCGCCTGCTGCAGGCCAACGCCCAGTCGGCGGCGACGCTTAATCTTCTGCGCGCCTTTGCGCAGGGCGGCTATGCCGACCTGCACAATGTCCATCGCTGGATGCTGGGCTTCATCGCGGACTCGCCGGCCGGCGAACAATATAAAGGTCTCGCACAGCGTATCTCCGAAACGCTCGAATTCATGGACGCCATCGGCATCACCTCGTCCTCGGTGCCGCAGTTGCGCGGCACCGATTTCTACACCAGCCACGAGGCGCTCCTGCTGCCCTATGAGCAGGCGATGACCCGTATCGATTCCACTTCGGGCGACTGGTACGACACCAGCGCCCATATGCTGTGGATCGGCGACCGCACCCGCCAGTTGGACGGCGCCCATGTCGAATTCATGCGCGGCATCAAGAATCCCATCGGCCTGAAATGCGGCCCCAGCCTGGAAGCCGACGACCTGCTGCGCCTGATCGCGGCGCTGAACCCGGCCAACATTCCCGGCCGGTTGACGCTGATCGCGCGCTTCGGATCGGACAAGATCGCCGAAAAGCTGCCCAGCCTGGTGCGCGCGGTGAAGCGCGAGGGCGCCTTGGTGGTGTGGTCGTCAGATCCCATGCACGGCAACACCATCAAGCTCAAATCGGGCTACAAGACCCGTCCCGTGGACCGCATCCTGGAAGAGGTGCGCAGCTTCTTCGCCATCCACCGGGCCGAAGGCACTCATGCCGGCGGCGTGCATTTCGAGATGACGGGCCAGAATGTCACCGAATGCCTGGGCGGTGCCCAGGGCCTGAAGGAAATCGACCTTGCCGAGCGCTACCAGACCGCCTGCGATCCCCGGCTGAATGCCAGCCAGGCGCTGGAACTGGCCTTCCTGATCGCCCAGGGCATCCGCGACGAACGCATGAAGGAGTTCACGAGCGGCGCGCGCAGCGCGTGAGCGGGTTTTCGACACTCGAAACCGTCCACTGGACGGTTTCGTGACCTTTGGCCAACGTGTCTCAAGGACCTGCGAAAGCATGGGAACGCCGCGCGCTTGGGCGAGCGGCCAGGACATAGGTTGAGTTGTAATGGGTATAGCGCGCCTTCTCGCCAAGGGCTGGATCATCTTCTGCCTCTTCGCGGGCGCCCATGCCCTGCGCCTGGCGCTGCTGTCGGGATTGCCGGCGGATTTCTCGCTGGCGCCAATCCTGATCTGCGCCGGGCTGTTCATGGCGATGGGGCTGCTGTTCGTGGGCGGCTTCGGCGCCTCGGCGGGGCTGGGTCACACCCCGTTGCTGCAGGGCTTGCGACCCTCCCACCTGATCCCCGGCTTCAATGAATCGGTGTTTCTGATCTTCGTGCTGCTGAGTTTCTTCAACCAGGTCTTTGTCGCGCCCGGCATCATCGAGCGGGGCGGCGCCGGGGCGCTGGCCAACGCCGTCTATTTCCTGGTGCCCGGACAGCGCGCCCTGGTGGGGGCGCTGCAATCTTGCGCCCTGGATGGCGGGCGCGTGTTCGCCGCCGCCTTCGCCTGGCTGTTGGCCATCATTTATCTGGCCAGCGCGGTGTCGCGCCTGCGGCTTCAGGCGGGACTGATCCGACTGGAAGCGGGCGAACGGCCCCAGCCCCTGGGCCCCACCTTGCGCGCCTTCCTGTTCGGCATTGTGGCGGTGGTCGGCATCCAGTTCCTGTTCGTGGGCTCGGCCTTTCCCTGGCTGGCCTGCAGCGCCTTCGCCGACATCACCGGCGCGCTCCTGATCGGCCTGGCGCCGCTGATGCTGTCCTATCTGATCGTTGCCGCCCTGGCCTCGCTGCTGGCCAGTTCGGCGGAGCCGTAATAGTCGAAATATCCCTGACAAATCAGTAACTTGTGCCGTAATAAACGAAAATATTAGTTTGCTGGCGGGCAGGGGCCGGGAAGTCCCTTATGAGCGCCTGATTTTGTGCGGGACTTCCATCACCTTGTTTCTTCGCCGCCGTGTGCCGGAAATCGGACCGCTGAAAGCTGCCGTCATTGGCGCTGGCGTGTTCGGCCATCACCACGCCACCAAGTACAAGGCGCTGGGACTTGGCGCGGCCCTGGGCGGCCCAAAGCCGGTCGAGCTCTTCGCCATTGCCGATCCCAGCCCCGAGCCGCGCGCCAAGGCGGCGGCGCATTATGGCTGCAAGGCCGTGGCCGACTGGCGCGACCTGCTGGGCAAGGTCGATCTGGTCTCGGTCTGCTCGCCCGCCATCACCCATGCCGAGATTGTGCGCGCCTTCCTCAATGCCGGCGCCCATGTCCTGGTGGAAAAGCCCATCGCCACGACGATGGAGCAAGCCGCCGAACTGGTGGCGCTGTCGCGCGACACCAGCCGGGTGCTGACCGTCGGCCATCAGGAACGCTTTGTCTTTGCCCGCACCGGCCTGCTGGACCTGGCCGAAACCCCGCTGGAGATTTCCTGCTGGCGCCACGGCCCCTGGACCGGGCGCGGCGACGATGTCTCGGTGGTGCTGGACCTGATGATCCACGATCTCGACCTGGTTCATACCCTGGTGCCGGGCGCCGTCACCGATGTGCGCGCCGAGGGCCTGATCGAATACGGCCCCCATGCCGACGAGGTCTTCGCCATCCTGACCTTCGCGGGCGGCACCATCGCCAAGCTGGAGACCAGCCGCATCGCGCCGGACCGCAAGCGGGGCCTGCGCGCCGTCTATGCCGACGGCGTGGTGGAGATCGATTTCCTGTCGCGCACCGTCAGGAATTCCACGCCGCGGCCCCTCCTTGGAATTTCAGCCGGCGCGCTGGAGATGGGCGATCCCCTGGGCGAGGCCATTGGCGGCTTTGTCGCCGCCGCCAAGGCGGGCACCGACGCGCTGGTGACGCCCGAACAGGCCGCCCAGGCGCTGGAAACGGCGCTGTGGATCGAGGACGCTTCGGGCGTGGCCGTGCGCCCGGCGCAGGTCCGGGCCGCAGCGAGCCGCTAGTCGGCTTTTTTTTGCAAAGCCGCGTATATTTTTACAGGCGCTTCGCGCCGGGGCGCTCTGGCTGCTCGCGTGCGGCTTTGCGTAACCCGTCATCAACACGGTAGAACCACGGTCATGGCAGACCGCTTCCGCATCGCTTTGGCCCAGTTGAACCCGGTGATGGGCGACATCGCGGGCAACCTGGCGCGCGCCCGCGCCGCCCGCGCTTCTGTGCCGGATGCCGACGTCATCCTGTTCAGCGAACTCTTCATCACCGGCTATTCGCCCGAGGATCTGGTGCTGAAACCGGCTCTCCAGGATGACGCCCGCGCGGCGGTCGAGGAATTCGCCCACGACACCACCGATGGCGGCCCCGCTATGCTGGTCGGCGCGCCCTGGCTGGACGGCGGCAAGCTCTACAATGCCGTGGCGCTGCTGGATGGCGGCAAGGTCGCGGGCCTGCGCTTCAAGATGGACCTGCCCAATTACGGCGTGTTCGACGAAAAGCGCGTCTTCGCCGCCGGTCCCCTGCCGGAGCCGCTGGTGGTGCGCGGCGTGAAGCTGGGCGTACCGATCTGCGAGGATATCTGGACGCAAAACATCACCCAGGCGCTGGCCGATAGCGGGGCTGAGATCCTGCTGGTGCCCAATGGTTCGCCGTTTGAGGCGGGCAAGGAAGACGTCCGCCTGGGCCTGGCCAAAAGCCGCGTGGCGGAAACCGGCCTGCCGCTGGTCTATCTCAACCAGCTCGGCGGCCAGGACGAGGTGGTCTATGACGGCGCATCCTTCGTGGTGAATGCCGACGGGGAAATCCCCGCCGCGCTGCCCGGCTGGGTCGAGCAGGTCGCCGTCACCGACTGGTCGCGCGGGCCGGACGGCAAATGGCTTTGCGCGGCAGGCGAAAAATTTCCCGCCCAGGACCGTTCCTCCCAGGTCTATCACGCCATGATGCTGGGCCTGCGCGACTATGTGAACAAGAACCGCTTTCCCGGCGTGGTGCTGGGGCTTTCCGGCGGCATCGACAGCGCCTTGTCGGCGGCGGTGGCGGTGGATGCGCTGGGCGCGGCGCGGGTGACTTGCGTGATGCTGCCCTCGCGCTATACCAGCCGGATGAGCCTGGAGGATGCCGATGAATGCGCCCGCCTGCTGGGCGTGGGCTATGAAACCATCGAGATTGAGCGCGCCGTGGCGGCGATGAACCAGACCCTGGCGGCGCCCTTTGCCGGCGCGCGCGTCGATTCCCTCGCCGATACCACGGAAGAAAATCTCCAGTCGCGGCTGCGCGGCGTCATCCTGATGGCGCTGTCCAACAAGTTCGGGCCGATGGTGCTGACCACCGGCAACAAATCCGAGATGAGCGTGGGCTATGCCACCCTTTATGGCGACATGTGCGGCGGCTATAATGTGCTGAAGGACATCTACAAGACCGAAGTGTTCAAGCTGGCGCACTGGCGCAACCGCAACGCGCCCGCCGACGCCCTGGGGCCGCGCGGCGCCGTCATTCCCGAACGCATCATCACCAAGCCGCCCAGCGCCGAACTCAAGCCCGGCCAGACCGATCAGGATTCCCTGCCGCCCTATGACATGCTGGACGGGATTCTGGAATGTCTGGTGGAACGGGAATGTTCCTTCGAGGACACGGTGGCGCAGGGCTTCGATCCGGCCATGGTGAAGCGGATCGAACATCTGCTCTATGTCAGCGAGTACAAGCGCCGCCAGGCCCCGCCCGGCGTCAAGATCAGCCCACGCAATTTCGGCCGCGACCGCCGCTACCCCATCACCAATGCGTTTAGAGATGCCCATTAAAGTCCGCTTCGCGACTTTGTTTCTGCTCTTCCCTCCGGGAAGAGAATGGCGCGCGCACGCGCAGCGGGTGAGAGCGGCATGACAACGACGCGCGTGCGCTTCGCCCCATCTCCCACCGGGTTGCTGCATGTCGGCAATGCCCGCACCGCCCTGCTGAACTGGCTGTTCGCAAAGAAGCATGGCGGCCAGTTCCTGCTGCGCATCGACGACACCGACGCGGCGCGCTCGACCAAAGAGTTCGAAACCGCCATCTACCGCGACCTGGAATGGCTGGGTCTGAGCTGGGACGCCAGCGACCGCCAGGCGGGCCGGTTGGCGAAATACAGCGCCGCCTTCTATCGCCTGCAGGCCTCGGGGCATGTCTATCCCTGTTACGAGACCGAAGCCGAACTGGAACGCCAGCGCTCTTTGCTGGCGGCGCGCAAGCTTCCCCCCATCTACAACCGTGCCGCGCTCGATCCCGCCACCCGGCAGAAGTGGGAGGCCGAGGGCCGTGACCCGCACTGGCGCTTCAAGCTGTCGCGCAGCAAGGTCCGGTGGACCGACCTGGTGCGCGGCACGGTCGAGATCGACACCGCCACCATGTCCGATCCGGTGCTGGTGCGCGCCGACGGCGCCTTCCTCTACACCTTGCCGTCGGTGGCTGACGATATCGACATGGCCATCAGCCATGTGGTGCGCGGCGAAGACCATGTCACCAACACCGCCGCCCAGATCGAGATCTTCCGCGCCCTGGGGGCGGAGCCGCCGGGTTTCGCGCATTTCCCGCTGCTGGTGGGGGCGGGCGGCGAGGCGCTGTCCAAACGCCTGGGCTCGCTGTCGCTGGCGCAGCTGCGCGATGACGGGCTGGAGCCGCTGGCGGTGGCGGCCTATCTGGCCAAGATCGGCACCAGCGACGCGGTGGAGCCGCGCCAGACCCTGGGCGAGCTGGCGGGCGAATTCGACTTTGGCAAGATCGGCCGCGCCCCCGCCCATTTCGTGCCCGAGGAACTGGACCTGCTGAACGCCAAGACCCTCCACATCCTGCCCTATGCCGCCGTGAAGGACCGCCTGCGCTTCCATGATGAAGTGATTGGTCAGGGCGAAGAGATCTGGAATGTGCTGCGGCCCAACCTCACCCGCCTGTCCGACGCGGGCGACCTGCTCAAGCTCATCACCGGGCCGGTGACACCCCTGATCGAGGGCGACCTCGCCGCCAGGGCCGCGGCCCTGCTGCCGCCAGAACCCTGGGACGAAGCCAGCTGGGGCGCCTGGACCAAGGCGGTTTCCGCCCAGACCGGGGCCAAGGGCAAGGCGCTGTTCCACCCGCTGCGGCTGGCCCTTACGGGTGCGGAGCATGGACCCGAACTGAAAAAGCTGTTACCCCTGATCGGGCGCGCCCGGACCCTGGCGCGGCTCAGTGGGGAAACGGCGTGAGCCTGATCTGTGGAAATTGTTTTCTGGCCGGAATCCGAATTAGCGGCTGAATTGCCGCCGTTTTCGTGCGCCTGAACCTTTCCCACACTTTCGAGTCCCTCCGATGTCCCTGCGCCTCTACAACAGCCTGACCAAGACCAAGGAGGACTTCGCGCCCATCGATGCCGCGAATGTCCGCATGTATGTCTGCGGTCCCACGGTCTATGACCTCGCCCATATCGGCAATGCGCGGCCCGTCATCGTGTTCGACATCCTGTTCCGGCTGCTGCGCCACATCTATGGCGGCGCGCATGTCACCTATCTCCGCAACATCACCGACGTGGACGACAAGATCAATGCCCGGGCCGCAGAGCGCGGCATCACCATCCGCGAGCTGACGGACGAGACCGCGCGCATCTATGAGGAAGACGTGGCGGCGCTGGGCAACCTGCCGCCCAGCGTGACGCCGCGCGCCACCGAACATGTTTCGCAGATGATCGCGATGATCGCGCAATTGATCGAAGCTGGTCACGCTTACGTCGCCGACAGCCATGTCCTGTTCGACGTCTCGTCCAAGTCCGATTACGGCAAGCTGTCGCGCCGTTCGCTCGATGAAATGATCGCCGGCGCGCGGGTTGAAGTCGCGCCCTACAAGAAGAACCCGATGGACTTCGTGCTGTGGAAGCCGTCTGGGTCTGATCAGCCGGGCTGGGAGTCGCCCTGGGGCCGGGGCCGCCCCGGCTGGCATATCGAATGTTCGGCGATGGCGGGGCAATATCTGGGCGAGACATTCGACATTCATGGCGGCGGCATTGATCTGCAATTTCCCCACCACGAAAATGAGATCGCGCAAAGTGAAGGCGTGCACCACAACCATGCGCTGGCGAAAGTGTGGATGCACAACGGCTTCCTGCAGGTCGAAGGCGAGAAAATGTCCAAGTCGCTGGGCAATTTCTTCACCATCCGCGACCTGTTGGCCGACTGGCCGGGCGAGGTGCTGCGCTTCAACATGCTGCGCACCCATTACCGCCAGCCGATCGATTTCACCGTGGCGGGCCTGAAGGAAAGCTGGAAGACCCTGGAACGCTGGTATGCGGTGACCGAGCCGCTGGCGAACCCTGCGCCGGACGCGGCGTTTTTCGAGGCGCTGTGCGACGACCTCAACACCCCGGCGGCCATCGCCTCGCTGCATCAGGCCGATGAATTGGCGCTGGCGGGCGGGCTGGGCTTTCTGGGCTTCTCCAATGTGCAGTTGAAGATCGAGCGCGAGCCGAACACGCTGGACATACCCCAAATCCATCGCGCCATCGAAGCGCGCAACGCCGCCCGCGCCGCCAGGAACTTCGCCGAATCCGACCGCATCCGCGACGCGCTGCTGGCCCAGGGCATCGTGCTGATGGACGGCCCGCAAGGCACGACGTGGGAAATAAAGCGATGAGCGCTTATCCCCACTCCCTGTCCCCCATGCGCCCGCGCTACGCTTGCGCCATGACCACGCCGATCCTCATCGCCGCCGCCGCCAGGAAGCCCCGCCGCAATCCCCGTGCTATCCCCATGGCGGGGGGGAGGGGGGAGGCGAAAAAGCCGTCCGACAATTATCGTGCGCAGCCTGCGAAAAAGACGCCGGGCGCGCCGCTTGGCAACCGCAACGCCGCGCGCGGCGGCGCCCAAAGGCGGGAAAGGCATTCCCGGCTGGACGCCCTTGTCCGCCAGTTATGCGCCTGCGCCGACGCCGCCATCGCGGCATGCGCGCAGGGCGAACAGGAACGCCGGATTCTGGCCGCGCTGCTGGAGCGGCGGCCATGACCCCCATGTCCGGCAAAAAAGAACGGCTTTATATCTTCGACACCACCCTGCGCGACGGGGCGCAGACCCAGGGCGTCGATTTCTCGCCCGAGGACAAGCGCCAGATCGCGCTGGCGCTCGACGCGCTGGGGGTGGACTATGTCGAAGGCGGCTGGCCCGGCGCCAACGCCACCGACACCGCCTTCTTTGCCGATGCGCCCAAACTCAAGACCGCGCGCCTCACCGCCTTCGGCATGACCGCGCGCTCGGGCCGCAGCGCCGCCAACGATCCGGCGCTGGCCCCGGTGCTGGAGGCGAACACCGAAGCCGTCTGCCTGGTGGGCAAGAGCTGGGACTTCCAGGTGGATGTCGCCTTGGAAATCCCGCGGGCGGAGAATATCGACAATATCGCCCGCTCCATGCAGGCCATCGTGGCGAAAAAGCGCGAGGCGCTGTTCGACGCCGAACATTTCTTCGACGGCTGGAAGGCCAATCCCGATTATGCCCTGGCCTGCATCACCGCCGCCCATGACGCGGGCGCGGGCTGGATCGTGCTGTGCGACACCAATGGCGGCGCCATGCCGGAAGAGGTCTATGCCGTGGTCAGCGCCGTGAAGGCGAAGCTGCCCGGTGCCCGGCTCGGCATCCATGCCCATAACGATACCGGTCAGGCGGCGGCGGTATCGCTGGCCGCCATCCGCGGCGGCGCGCGCCAGGTGCAGGGGACATTGAACGGGCTGGGTGAACGCTGCGGCAATGCCAATCTCTGCACTCTGCTGCCCACCTTGATGCTGAAGCCGGCCTATGCCGAGCAGTTCGAGACCGGTGTGACGCCCGAGAATCTGGCGCGCATCACCCAGGTCTCGCGCCTGCTGGACGAGATTCTCAACCGCGCCCCCGACCGCTATGCGCCCTATGTCGGGCTGTCGGCCTTTGTCCACAAGGGCGGACTGCATTCCTCGGCGGTGATGAAGGATCCCAGCACCTACGAGCATGTCCGGCCCGAACTGGTTGGCAATGAACGCATCATCCCGGTGTCGGACCAGGCCGGCCGCTCCAATGTGATGGCGCGGCTGGCGGAAGCCGGTATCGAACTGGACCCGAAGGACCCGCGCGTCGCCCGCATGCTGGAGGATATCAAGCTGCGCGCCGCGTCGGGCTATGCCTATGACGGGGCGGAAGCCTCGTTCGAACTGCTGGCACGCCGCGCTTTGGGCCAGGTGCCGGATTATTTCCAGGTCGAAAGCTTCCGCGTCAGTGTGATCCGCAGCGGCGGCAAGACGGTCTCGGAAGGTCAGGTCAAGCTGCGCGTGGCGGGGCAGGAATTGACCAACATCGCCACTGGCAATGGCCCGGTCAATGCGCTGGATGCCGCCCTGCGCAAGGACCTGGGCAAATACGCCCCCTTCATCGCCGACCTGCGGCTGGTAGACTATAAAGTCCGCATCCTCACCAGCGGCAACAATGAAGGCGGCACCGGGGCCGTCACCCGCGTCATGGTTGAAAGCGCCGACGGCCAGGGCAATCGCTGGTCCACCGTGGGCGTGTCGGAGAATATCGTCGATGCCTCGTTCGAGGCGCTGACGGATTCGGTGACCTACAAGCTCTACCGCGAAGGCGCCAAGGCCTGATGCAGCAGCGCCAGCGCTGCCTCGGCATTGTCGGTCATGCGGTACAGGGTCAGCACATGATCCTTGGCAAAACCGGTTTCCACCATGTGGCGCATCAGGGCGTCCAGCGTGTCGAAATAGCCGCCGATATTGACCAGGATGATGGGCTTGGCATGGACGCCAAGCTGCGCCTCGGTGACCACCTCGAAGAATTCGTCGAAGGTTCCCAGCCCGCCGGGCAGGATCACAAAGGCGTCCGCCATGGCGAGCATCAGCGCCTTGCGCTCCTGCATGTGGGGCGTGATGATGAGTTTTTCCTGGGGCGAAACGCCCGGTTCCAGCGCCTGCAGGAAGGCGGGCATGATGCCCTGGATCTCCGCGCCCCCGGCCAGCGCCGCCTTGGCGACATCGCCCATCAGCCCCAGCCCGCCGCCGCCGAACACCAGCCGCCCGCCCAGCGCCGCGACCCCGGCGCCGATGGCGCGCGCGGCGTCACGATACGCGGGATCCTTGCCAAAGGAGGAACCGCAAAAGACGCAGATCGAAGGTGCGGGCTTGTCCATGATGCCGGAAGGGTGATGCGAGGGGATGCAAGAGGGTTGCATGGGAACGGGCATCTTCCTAAACAGGTTTTGTTGCAGTCCAAAGGATAAAAACGTGCGGCGCTGGATGGTTATTCTTCTTGTCGTGGCTTTGCTGGCCACCATTGCCGGGTTCCTGGCCTTTGGCGGCGCCGACATGGGCGTGGGACACTGATGGCCCATCCGGTCGAGGACGGCTCCGGCGCGCCATCCTTTCGCCCCTTGTGGCGGCTGATGCCCTATCTGTGGCCGAAGGACCGGCCGGACCTCAGGGCGCGGGTATTTGCCTCCATCTTCTTCCTGGTGCTGGCGACGGCGCTCACCGCGATCTCGCCGAAATTCTTCGGGTGGGCGGTTGACGAACTGGGCGGGGACCGCACGACCCTGGTGCTGGCGACCGTATTGTCCTTCATCGCGGGCTATGCGGTGTCCCGTATCCTGATGCAGGCCTTCGCCCAGTTGCGCGACGGTGTCTTCGCCAAGGTTCAGTATCACGCCATGCGCGAAGTGGCGGTGGAGACCTTCGCCCATGTCCATACCCTGTCGATGCGGTTTCACCTGGAGCGCAAGACCGGTGGCCTCTCCCGCGTTATTGAACGCGGCACCAAGGGCATCGACACTTTGCTGTCCTTTGCGCTGTTCAGCATTTTCCCCACCATCCTGCTGCTGGTTGTGTACAGCTGGATGCTGTGGCAGGGCCTGAACATCTGGATCGCGCTGACCGCCATGGCGATGGTGGTCGCCTATACCTGGTTCACCTTCGCCATCACCCGTTGGCGCATCGCCTTCCGCCGCGAAATGAACCAGTCCGACACCGATGCCAACACCAAGGCGGTGGACAGTTTGCTGAATTTCGAGACGGTGAAATATTTCAACAATGAAAAGCACGAGACGCGGCGCTTCGACGTCTCGATGAAAAAATACACCGCGGCCTCGATCCAGTCCCAGATTTCCCTGTCGGTGTTGAACACCGGCCAGGCGGCGATCATGGCGGTAGGCCAGGGCGTGGTGCTGCTGCTGTCGGCGCTTGCCGTCCAGCGCGGCCAGGTCACGGTCGGCACCTTCGTCGCCGCCAACCTGATCATCATCCAGCTCTACCAGCCCCTGAACCTGCTGGGCACGGTCTATCGCGAGATCACCCAGGGTCTGGTGGACATGGAAGCCATGTTCCGCCTGCTGAACCAGCCGCGCGAGGTCACGGACAAGCCCGGTGCCCTGCCGCTGCATGTCACGGGTGGCGAGATCAAGTTCGACAATGTGGTGTTCGGCTATGATCCGGAGCGGATCGTGCTGAAGGGCATCAGCTTCACCGTTCCCGCCGGCAAGACGGTGGCCATCGTCGGGCCTTCGGGCGCCGGGAAGTCCACCATCAGCCGCATTCTCTACCGCTTCTATGACATCCGAAGCGGCCAGGTGACCATCGACGGCCAGGACATCCGCGACGTCACCCAGGAATCCCTGCGCAGCGTGATCGGCATCGTGCCGCAGGATACGGTGCTGTTCAATGACACGGTCAAGTACAACATCGCCTATGGCCGCATCGGCGCCAATGAAGCCGACATCAAGGAAGCCGCCCGCCTGGCCCAGATCGACAAATTCATCGTCGAGCTGCCGCTGGGTTATGACGCGATGGTGGGCGAGCGCGGGCTGAAGCTTTCCGGCGGCGAAAAGCAGCGCGTCGCCATCGCCCGCACAATCCTGAAGAATCCGCCCATCCTGCTGCTGGACGAAGCCACCAGCGCGCTGGACACCGGCACCGAGCGCGAGATCCAGGGGGCGCTGAATATCGTGTCGCAGAACCGCACATCGCTGGTGATCGCCCACCGGCTGTCCACCGTGGTGGATGCCGACGAAATCCTGGTGCTGGACCGCGGCCAGATCATCGAGCGCGGCCGTCACGGCGAACTGCTGGCGCGGAACGGCCATTATGCGTCGATGTGGAACAAGCAGCGCGAGGCCGCCGCGGCGCGCGAAAAGCTGAAGGAAGTGGAAAACGATCCCGATGTTGCGCCGGGCGTAGCCCGCGCAACCACTATTTAAGGGCCGCGCCCGCAAGCGGGCGCTGGCCGTGCGCCCGGCATCGCCAAGGCGACGCCCGCCTGAAGGCGCTAAATGATTTCGACGCGGTCGACTTCGACGCCTTTATTCCCCTGGCGGGTGGAATAGCGGATGCGCTGGTCCGGCTCGACCGCCTGGATGCCTGAGCGGCGCAACGCGCTGGCATGAAGATAGATGTCGCCCGAGCCATTGTCCGGCATCACAAAGCCAAAGCCCTTCTGGTCGTTGAAGAACTTGACCTTGCCCTCGACCATTGGACCGGAGGGCGCGCCGCTGTCGCGATAGCCGCCGCCAAAACCCCCGCCGCCATGGCCGCCGCCGAAACCGTTCTCGCGGCGCGGGGCGCGCGACGGCGCTTCCGCCGTGGATATATCGACACTGTGCACCGCCACCACCTGAAGACCGCGCTGGCTGTCCGTCAGGTCACAGACAATCGTGGTGCCCGGCGGCACGTCGCTGTGGCCGGTCGCCTGCAGCGCGCTGGCATGACAGAAGGCATCGCCCCCATCGTCCAGTGTGACGAACCCGTAACCTTTGGTTGGATTGAACCACTTCACCTTGCCCTTCGCGGAAGCTTGCGAAATGGGCTTTTCGTTGCCGTATGCCATAGAACCGACGCCACGCCCCAATAGCCGGCTGGACACCCCAAAAGCGCCCCCGGTCCGGCTCCGCAGAGGCGACTGCGACATGATGACTACAGAAAGCCCCACCCTGCAACGGGGTTAAGAGGACAAATGTTACGATCAACAGATGCTGCGGCGCAGCAAATATGGGTTGACTTTGGTGCAGCTTTCCTCGATAAGGCCCGCATCCGCGACCGCACAAGGCGCCCTCTGGGCGTTGGCATCGCCGGATTTCAACTTCAGACCTCCGTTCCCTCCAGTGTGCGTGGAAGACGGCAACCAGCCGTAAACCCGCGCCTTTTGGCGCGTTCCCACGGTTTTTAAGGACATTTGTGACCGACGTAACTTTCGAATCGCTTGGCGTCGCCGAGCCGATCCTTCGCGCCCTTTCGGCCGAAAACTACACCAAGCCTACCCCCATTCAGGCCAAGGCCATACCGGCCCTGCTGGCCGGCCGCGACCTTCTGGGCATCGCCCAGACCGGGACCGGCAAGACGGCCGCCTTCGGCATTCCCCTGCTGCAGAAGCTGTCGATCGGCCATGTGCCGCCCCAGCCCAAGCAGGCCAAGGCGCTGATCCTGGCCCCGACCCGCGAGCTGGCGGTGCAGATCGAGGAATCCCTGCGTACCTATGGCAAGTTTCTGAACCTCAAGATGACCGTGATCCTGGGCGGCGTGAACCAGAACACCCAGGTCAAGAACATGAGCAAGGGCGTCGACATCCTTGTCGCCACCCCGGGCCGGCTGCTCGACCTGGTGCAGCAGAAATTCGTGCGGCTGGACGCGGTGAACACCTTCATCGTCGACGAAGCTGACCGCATGCTGGACATGGGCTTCATCCGCGATGTGCGCAAGCTGGTCGCCTTCATCCCCAAACAGCGCCAGTCCATGCTGTTCTCCGCCACCATGCCGGACGACATCGCCCGTCTGGTGCATGAGATGATGAACAGCCCGGAACGCATCGAGGTCGCACCCCAGGGCAAGACCGCCGACCGCGTCGAGCAGAAGCTTTATTATGTGCCGATGCCGCAGAAGCGCCAGCTTCTCAGTCATCTTCTGAAGGACGCGGCGATGGACAAGGTTATTGTCTTTACCCGAACCAAGCACGGCGCCAATCGCGTCGCCGAGCATCTGGCGCGTACCGGCGTGGTGGCGGAAGCCATCCATGGCAACAAGTCGCAGAATGCCCGTCAGCGGGCCCTCGAAATGTTCAAGACCGGCAAGGCGCGCGTGCTGGTGGCGACCGACATTGCTGCCCGCGGCATCGACGTGGACAATATCAGCCATGTGATCAACTTCGAACTGCCCAACGAGCCGGAAAGCTATGTCCATCGCATCGGGCGGACGGCGCGTGCCGGCGCCGGCGGCATGGCCATCTCGTTCTGTGATTCCTCGGAACGCGAATATCTGCGCGATATCGAGAAGCTCACCCGCAACAAGATCGAGGCTGTGGCCCATGAGCTGCCGGAACTGACGGCGGAACAGAAGGCGCAGATGGAAGAACCGCGCCGCGCCCATGGTCACCATCGCGGCGGCAAGCCGGGCGGCCACAAGCCGCATGGCGGTGGCGGTCATCGCGATGCCACCAGCGCCGACCCGCACGCGCCCAAGAAGCGCAATGGTTCGCGTGCGCATTGGAATCGCGGCCGTGACAGTTCGGCGCGGCGTGCGAACAGCGCGTGAGCAGGTCCAGTGGACCTGCGAGAGCTCCGAACGCCGCGAGCTTTGCGAGCGGCTGCGTGGCGGCAAGCATAGGTATTAAATTATGCCGGCGATCTTTGTTGACGGCGACGCCTGCCCGGTCAAGGCGGAAGTCGAAAGAGTGGCGGCCCGGCATGGCCTGGCCGTCACCATCGTCAGCAATGGCGGCCTGCGCCCTTCGGCCAATCCGCTCCTGTGCCACGTCATGGTGGCGCAAGGGGCGGATGCCGCCGATGACTGGATCGTGGAACACATTGCGGACGGGGACATCTGCATCACCGCCGATATTCCGCTGGCGGCGCGCTGTCTTGATAAAGGCGCGCGGGTACTGGCGCCCAACGGCAAACCCTTCACGCCAGAGGGTATCGGCATGGCGCTGGGGATGCGCGAACTGAGCCGCCATCTGCGCGAACTGACGGCGGGCGGACAGACCCATCACGCCGGCTTCGCCAAACAGGACCGTTCGCGTTTCCTGGGCGAGCTGGAAAATTGCATCCGTAAGGCGCGACGGGCGTAGCCCGTCAAATCGGTCCGTCGCCAGCGACAGCGTCGTGCGACGACCGATTTGAGCGCCGAACGCCGCGAGCCAAAGCGAGCGGGTGGCGCCGCAAGCACAGTTAGGAGTTATACCAAGGCATGCCAGACTTCGGTCTTCGCCTCGAAAACCATTACGCGCGGCTGCCGCAGGACTTCTATACGGTCATGCCTGCCGAACAGGTCGGCGCGGCGCCGCGATTGATCCATGCCAACGCGCGCGCTGCCGCGCTTATCGATCTCGATCCGGCCGTGTTCAGCGATCCGCGCTTCGTGGAGGTGGCTTGCGGTCATGCGCCCCTGGAAGGCTTCTCGCCGCTGGCCATGGTCTATTCCGGTCACCAGTTCGGCGTCTGGGCCGGGCAGCTGGGCGACGGCCGGGCGCTGCTGATCGGGCAGGTGCGCAATGCCGAGGGCGAATTGTGGGACATCCAGCTCAAGGGCGCGGGCAAAACGCCCTATTCCCGCTTTGGCGATGGCCGTGCGGTGATGCGCTCCACGATCCGCGAATACCTCGCCAGTGAGGCGATCGCGAGCTTGCGCATCCCCACCAGCAGGGCCTTGGCCATTGTCGCCACCGGCGAACTGGTCCGGCGCGAGGAACTGGAGCCTGGCGCGGTGCTGACCCGGCTGGCGCGTTCGCATATCCGCTTCGGCCATTTCGAGCATTTCTACCATCGCGGCGAGCAGGAAAAGGTCCGCACCCTGGCCGATCACGTCATAGAGGAATATTTCCCGCACCTGGCGGGTGATCATGCCGCCTGGTACGGCGACGTGGTGCGGCTGACGGCGCAGATGGTGGCGCAATGGCAGGCGGTTGGTTTCGCCCATGGCGTGATGAACACCGATAATATGTCCATTCTGGGCCTGACCCTGGATTATGGTCCCTATGGGTTCATGGACGCCTATGATCCGGGCTTTATCTGCAACCATACCGACGAGCAGGGCCGCTACAGCTTTATCAATCAGCCCGTTGTGGCGCACTGGAACCTGCGCGCCCTGGCGCTGGCCTTGTCGGGTATCATTCCAACCGAGACTCTGATCGAGAAGCTGGCGACGTTCGAGGGGCATTTCGGCGGCACGTATCACGCTCTGATGCGCGCCAAGCTTGGTCTGACGCGCGAGGAGAAAGGCGACAATGCGCTGATCGGCAGCCTGCTGGCCCTTATGGCGCGCAGCCGCGCCGACTATACCCTGTCCTTCCGCAACCTGACCGGCGAAGACAAGGACTGGCTGAGCCTGTTCGGCGAAGCCAATGCGGAAGCGCAAGCCTGGCTGTCGCGCTATCGCATCCGTACCGAAAGCGAAGACCTGTCGGGCCTGGACCGCGTCAATCCCAAATACATCCTGCGCAATTGGGTTGCTGAAACTGCCATTCGCGCGGTGGAAGATCGGGGCGACATCTCCATGCTCGATCACATCTTCCGGCTGCTGCAGGCGCCGTATGAAACCCATGACGGCGACGAAGCCTTTGCCGCGCCGCCGCCGCCGGAACTGTCTGACCTCCCGGTCAGCTGTTCATCCTAGTTACCAGGTCACCGCCACATAACGGCATTCGGTGAATTCGATCAGTCCGTGATGGCCGCCTTCGCGGCCCAGGCCGGACTGTTTGACGCCGCCAAAGGGTGCCGCGGTATCCGACACCAGGCCGCGATTGACGCCGATCATGCCGTATTCAAGGCGCTGGGCGATGGCGAGGCCCTTTTTGAGGTCCTTGGTATAGAGATAGGCTACCAGGCCGTACTCGGTGTTGTTGGACCGCCGGACGACTTCGTCTTCGCTGTCGAACGACACGATGGCCGCAACTGGTCCAAAGATTTCATCCTTCAGGATAGCGGCGTCCGACGGCACATCGGTCAGCACCGTGGCGGGATAGAAATAGCCCGCAATGTTGGGCCGCGCGCCGCCCAGCGCCAGCTTGGCGCCTTCTTTCACGGCGCCGTCAACAAGACCGGCGATCTTGTCGGCCTGCTTTTCGGTGATGACCGGACCCAGAGCGGTGTCCGGATCGGTGCCGTCCCCCAGCTTCATCGCCGCCATGCGCGCGATCAGCTTTTCGGTAAAGGGCTTCAACGCGCCTTTCTGGACATAGAAGCGGTTTGCGGCAGTGCATGCCTGGCCGCCATTGCGCATCTTGGCGATCATGGCGCCGTCAACCGCGTCGTCGATATTGGCGTCGTCGAATACGATGAAGGGCGCATTGCCGCCCAGTTCCATTGAGCAGTTCAGCACGGTATCGCTGGCGGTGGCGAGCAGCGTGCGGCCCACCGCGGTGGACCCGGTGAACGACATCTTGCGCACCCTGGGATCGTGCATGATGGCGGAACAGACCGGACCGGGATCCTTCGGCGTGATGACGTTGATGACGCCCGGCGGCACCCCGGCGGCCAGCATGATTTGCGCCACCGCGAAAGCCGTCAGCGGGGTCTCGATGGCGGGCTTGAGAATCACGGTGCAGCCTGCGCCCAGGGCCGGTGCGATCTTGCGGGTCGCCATCGCGGCCGGGAAATTCCAGGGCGTGATCAGCAGGGCGATGCCGATGGGCTGGTACTGAACCAGGATCTTGTTGGTGCCGTTAGGACTGTTCTGCATCTCGCCGCGAATGCGGACGGTCTCTTCGGAATACCAGCGGAAGAATTCGGCAGCATACAGCACCTCGCCCTTTGAATCAGGCAGCGCCTTGCCCATTTCCAGGCTGATCAGATATGCGAGCCAGTCGGCATTGGCGACCATCTTGTCGTAACACTTGCGTAGAATCTCGGCGCGCTGGCGCGCGGGCGTGGCAGCCCAGCCCGGGGCGGCCTTCTCGGCAGCGTCGATTGCCGCCATGCCGTCCTGGACGCTGGCGTTGGAAATGGTAGCGATGACCTCGCCATTGGCGGGGTTGTGCACGGGTATGCGTTCGCCGCTGCCCTCGATCCATTTGTCGCCAATCAGCAGGTCGGTGGGAATGGCGTCACGAGCAGGAACGGCAATACCGGTCTTGGGCTTGGCCAGGACATAGGTGTTGGCGGCTTTCATCGCAGACGCCTCTTCGCCTTGAACGCTGCGTAGCGCGCCTTGGCCTCGTCATCGGGCGGATAGAGGCCGGGCAAGGACACGCCGCGCCCGATCTCGGTCATGACCCAGGCTTCCAGGGCTTCCTGCTCAACCGCCGCTTCCAACACGTCTCCCAGCATCGCCTGGGGGATCACCACCGCGCCATCGCCATCGGCCACGATGGCGTCGCCGGGAAAGATCGCCACGCCGCCGCAGGCAATTGGCTCCTGCCAGTTTATGAAGGTCAAGCCCGCGACCGACGCAGGCGCGGCCGCGCCCGCGCACCACACGGGCAGACCCGTCGCCAGCACGCCCTCCATGTCGCGCATGACGCCATCGGTAATGAGTGCGCCGACCTTCCGCTTGGCCATGCGGGCGCAAAGAATGTCGCCGAAGATGCCCGCGTCTGTCACGCCCAGCGCGTCGGCCACCGCGATGACGCCTTCCTCCATTGCTTCTATTGCCGCGCGGGTGGAAATGGGCGAGGCCCAGCTTGCCGGCGTCGCCAGGTCTTCGCGGGCGGGCACGAAGCGCAGGGTAAAGGCGATGCCCGCCACACGCGTCTGGCCAGGCTGCCTGGGAAAGGCGCCGCGCAGCCAGACATTGCGCAGGCCCCTATTTAACAGCACCGTGGTCAGGGTGGCAGTGGAAATACCTTCCAGCGTCGTCTTGCTCTTGGCGTCCATGTTCGGCGTGTCTGCTTTGGGTGGGCGCCAAAGCATACACCGCTTGACTGGTGCCGCAGCGATGAACTTCGCCCTCAACCCGGGGTGGGGCTTTGGTTCCCGGCTGCCGCCCTGGGGTGCCGGTGGACAGGTGGCTCGCCGCAAGAGGAGCCCTTTTCGCTGGTTTGACGGGTTCCTGGATGAACGGCAGATAAACGCCGGTCTCAGATGGCATTCATGGGCGCCCTGTCAGGATCAACCTCAACGACGCGGCTTTCGCGCCGGGTCAAGAAAGGACCAAACCCATGAAACGCCTGATTGCAGCTACGCTTGCCCTGACCGTTCTGGGAACGGCCGCCGCATCCGCCCAGTCCTATCGTCACGGTCATGGCGGCTTCGGTGGCGGCTACCAACATGGCGGCGGCTGGCACGGCCGTGGCGACGACGGCGCCCTGATCGGCCTGGGATTCGGCCTGTTCGCCCTGGGCGCGCTCGCGGCCTCCAGCCACGACCGCTACGATGACCGCTATGACTATGGTCCCCCGCCACCCCCGCCGCGGGCCTATGGCCCCGGCTACCGCTACGGCTACTGACCGCAAAAGGCCCCGGCACCCGCCGGGGCCTTTTCTTTGATAGCGGCTGTTGCGCTTGTCCTCGGGGAGGCGAGCAGGTCTGCAAAATCCACATATTCCCGGGCCTTGCGCGGCTTCCGGGCGGGGCCTAAACGGGGTTCATGGCGCCCGCCAAGACGAAATTCCGCACCGTTGCCCTGATCGTGGGCGCCGCCATGTTCATGGAGCAGCTGGACGGCACGGTGCTGGCCACGGCGCTACCCAGCATGGCGCGGGAGTTGGGGGTGTCGGCGCCCAGCATGTCCATCGCCCTGACCTCTTATCTGATCAGCCTGGCGATCTTCATCCCCGTGTCGGGACGCATTGCTGACCGTTTCGGGGCGCGCACCGTGTTCCGCAACGCCATCATCGTTTTTCTGCTTGGTTCGATCGCCTGCGCCTGGGCATCCAATATCTACTTCCTGGTCGCGGCGCGTTCTATCCAGGGCGTAGGGGGGGCACTGATGCTGCCGGTGGGGCGGCTGGTGCTGAACCGCAGCGTGGAGAAGCGAGATCTGATCTCGGCGACCTCCTGGGTGCTGGTCCCCGCCGTTGTCGGGCCCATGGTCGGACCGCCGCTGGGCGGCTTCATCGTCACCTATTTCAACTGGCGCTGGATTTTCTATATCAATGTGCCCATCGGCATCCTGGGCGTTGTACTGGTCAGCCTCTACATCGCCGACAGCCGTGGCGAAGTGCCGGAAAAAACCGATTACAAGGGTGTTGTGCTGTCCAGTCTTTCGCTGGTGCTGCTGCTGTTCGGCTTCGAGCTCGCCAGCCATGATGGCGTGCTGAAAACGGCGTTGGCGCTGCTGGCGGTGGGGGCGGTGCTGGGGGGCTTCTACATTCGTCACGCGCGCCGCACCGCCGATCCAATTTTGGACATATCGCTTATGAAGGTGCCAACCTTTGGCATCTCGGTGATCGCCGGCGCCATCACCCGCGTCACCCAGGGCGCGCATCCCTATCTGCTGCCGCTGATGATGCAGCTGGGCTTCGGCTTCAGCGCCGCCAAATCCGGCCTCTTGGTGCTGGCGACGGCGCTGGGCTCCTTCACCGCCAAGCCTCTTGCCGCGCTGTTGCTGCGGCGCTACGGCTTCCGCGACACGCTGGTCGTCAATGGCGTCTGCGCCAGCCTGGGCTATGCCCTTTGCGGCTGCTTTCGGCCCGGTTGGCCGCTGCCGCTGATGTTTGGGGTGATGGTACTGAGTGGATTTTCCATGTCGTTGCAGTTCAGCGCATACAATACCCTGGCCTATGACGAGATCGCGCCGGCACGCATGGGGCCGGCGACCAGCTTCTACACCACCTTTCAGCAGCTGATGTTGTCGATGGGCATCTGCGCGGGGGCTGCGGCACTGCAAGGCGCGATGGTGCTGGACGGCAATGCCACGCCGCATTTCAAAGATTTCACTGCCGCCTTCTGGATCGTGGCGGCGGTGTCTTTGACGGCCACCCTGTGGAACCGGCGCTTCGGCCATGATGCCGGGCACGAGATCAGCGGCCATACGCCCCGCAGCTGGTCCGCCCGTCAGGTTATCAGGGAACCCCGCGGGCTGGGGTCATAGGAGGCTTGGTGCCCGATACCTTTTCGATTGGCGGCACGCTCACGGTCAACCGCCTTGGCTATGGTGCCATGCAGATCACCGGCCCGGGCGTGTGGGGCCCTCCGCGCGACCGCGATGAGGCAATCCGGGTGCTGAAGCGCCTGCCGGCGCTGGGCATCAATTTCATCGACACCGCCGATTCCTATGGCCCGGACGTGTCGGAACAGCTGATCCGCGAGGCGCTGCATCCCTATGACGGGCTGCTGGTCGCCACCAAGGCCGGGTTCACCCGCAGCGGCCCCAACATGTGGCATGTCGATTGCCGTCCCGAACGTCTGATTGCCGAGGCCCACAAAAGCCGCCGCCGGCTTGGGGTGGAGCAGATCGGGTTGTGGCAACTGCACCGCATCGACGGGCGTGTGCCGCGCAAGGAACAGTTCGAGGCGGTGAAGCAGTTGCTGGATGGCGGCGTCATCGCCCATGCAGGCCTGTCGGAAGTCTCGGTCAGGGACATCAAGCAGGCGAGCGAATATTTCCGGGTCGCCACGGTGCAGAACGCCTATAACATGGCCGACCGCGGCAGCGACGATGTGGTGGACTATTGTGAGGCCAACGGCATCGGCTTTATTCCCTACTACCCTTTAGGGGGTAATGGCGCGCTGACGCGCGCGGGGGGCGGGGGCGAACTGGCGCGCAGTGCCAGGCTCGCCAAACTGGCGAAGGACAAGGGCGCCACGGTGGGGCAGGTGGCGCTGGCCTGGCTGCTGAAGCGATCGCCCGTGATGCTGCCGATTCCCGGCACCTCGAAGGTGGCGCATCTGGAAGAAAATGCCGCGGCGGCGCGGGTCGAACTGAGCGAGGCCGAATTCGCGGCGCTGACCCCCTAGAAAAGAAAAAGCGCTCTGGCGGACCAGCGGACTTTTCCGCCCTGGGCGATTTCGCGTTTCGTGTTACTTCACGCCGTGGCGCACATCCTCCAGGATGCGCGCGGCGCGCGTGGTGTTGAAGATGCCGCAGGAGCAGAAGCGCGCCATCGTCTCGGCGGCTTCCTTGGGCGTGCGGCGGTTTTCCTTGACGAAGCTCATCATCTTCTGGGCGAAGTTGATCGACAGCATGCCGTGGCCGCACATGGTCGACAGCATGATGGCCTGCTTGCCCGGTATGTTGGCACCCACATCCTCGAAGCCCAGCGAATAGGCGACGGAGTGGCGCGGGATGCCGGCGGCCTTGCAGGCATTCTTGGCGTTCTCGATCGAGGAGGAGATGTTGACCGACAGGCCCATATCCTCTTCCTTGATGCGCTTGACGAAGGCCTCGGCGTTGGCGCGGTTGTCGAACACCGCCGCCATGGTGCCGGCCTTGGTCATGCCGGCCAGGACCTTCTTGAAGTTCGGCCGGTTGCGCTTGCCCCAGTGGCCGAAGATGGACTTGCTGCGGGTCGGGCGGAGCGAGCCGCCATGCAGCGCGTCGCCCAGGCTGGCGGGCTTGTATTCCGCCGCGATCTGCATGAAGCGCTTCTGCGCCGCCAGCGCATCGCCGGTCTGGCCGGCGGCCTTGCTCTTGGCCGGCAGCGAAAAGACGATGTAATCGTCGACGAAGGTTTCGGCCTTGCCGTAGCGGTGCAGGGTATTGGTCACGCATTCACCATTTTCTTGGCTTCGGCGGCAGGCGCACCCAGGTCGCGGATGACTTTGCGGCCCAGGCCGATATTGGTCTTGGCGCGCTGCGGGTTGTAGCCGAGCTTTTCCAGGATTGGCAGAATAAGATTTTCCTCGCCATCGGCGTCGCAGCGTACGCCGACGCCGATCACCACCTGGGTGGGGATGCGCTTCTCGACATCCCAGATGATACGGATGATTTCCTCGGTGCGCTCGATCGGCACCTTGATCTCGATGATGGCGCTCATCACCTTTTCGTTCAGGATGTCGGTGCGGATATCGCCGGTGGCGACGTCGGCCATCCGGGTGGTGATGGGATTGTTCTTCTCGAACGACACGCTGGCCTTGGCAAGCGCACGGCTCATCTCTTGGAAGTCGCGGAAGCGCGCCCCGATGCCGGGGCGGCCCAATTCGATGGTGAAGCCGACTTCGCCGATCGAGACGCGGTCGGTGACGTCGTTGGTCTTGACCTCTTCGGTGCCGCGGCCGGAGACACCGGTGGATTCATGGGGCACGCGCGGGTCGGAGAAGGCGCGGCGCACCACGCGCGGCCATTCCAGCTTGTCGGGCTCGAAGGCGGTGGTGGGGCAGACATCCGGCTCCGGCTCAAAGCGGACCCGGAAATTGGCCAATGTGCGGCGCACGAAGCGCACCGTGGCAGGCGGCAACACTTCCTTGGAGAGGCCGTTGAAGCAGGCATAGCATTCGACGCATTCGTCGCGGTTGATGGTCGCGCGCTTGAGCTGCGGGTCGATGTAGATCGCGCCCATCGGGCAGACATAAGTGCAGTTGCCGCAGGCGACGCACTTCTTGGGATTGATCTTCATTGTACTCTCATGTTGCAAAAAACATAACCAGATCGGGGTCTTACGCCATGGCGAGGATTTAAAAGTGTGACCCTCGCCCGCGCAAGCTGTTTTCCTCTCGTGGCTTTAAGAAGTGGAACAGTTGAGAGTCCCTCTCAAAAACTCGGGAAAAATCCGCGTCCTAAATTGTACCAACAAATACTGAAGTACAATAATGGTTTCGAGGCGCACTCATCAGCCAGGCTCGCCTGCTATCCTGGCACCCTAGAAAAAGGGAATCGCCATGCTGTTTCGCACCATCCTGTTGAGCGCCGCCCTGACGACTGCCGTTTTGGGCCTGGCCGCTATCGCACAGGCCCTGCCGCCCGACCGGCCATCCGCCACACCCAATCCCAAGGCCGACCGCTATGTGGCTGTACCGGGCTTTCTGAAGCTCCCCGCAGGCCGGAGCATGGGTTCCACCAGCGCCGTGGCAGGCGACAGCAAGGGCCATATCTGGGTGGTGGACCGTTGCGCGGCCAATGACTGCGCCGGCAGCCGGCTGGATCCGGTGATGGAGTTCGACGCCGGTGGAAATTTCCTGCGCGCCTGGGGCGCGGGGAAATTCCTTTTCCCGCACGGATTCTTCGTCGACGCCAGGGACCATCTGTGGATCACCGATGGCCATGTCGACAAGACCAAGGGCGACACGGTGATGGAGTTCGCGCCCAATGGCACGCTGCTGCGGACATTGGGCAAGCCCGGCGTATCCGGCACCACGCCGGGACTGTTGCACGAACCCAATGCGGTGCTGGTGGCGCCGGACGGCAGCATCTTCGTGGCCGAAAATCACAACATGGTATTCAAGGGCCATCCCCGCATCGTCAAGTTCGATGCCGCCGGAAAATACGTCAAGGAATGGGGCGCGTCGGGCCACGGACCCGGCCAGTTCGGCATGCCGCATTGCCTGGCGTTGGACAGGGAAGGCCGGCTTTATGTCGGCGACCGCGACAATAACCGCATCCAGATATTCACCCAGGACGGCAAGTATCTGGGGCAGCTGACCCAGCTGGGACGTCCCAGCGGCATCGTCATCGACAGAAATGACGTGATCTATGTCACCGATTCTGAATCCAAGAACAAGGACGGCTACGGGCATCATCCCGGCTGGAAGCGCGGCATCCGTATCGCCAGTCTGAAGGACGGCGTGGTGACCGATTTCATTCCCGACACCTATGCCGATGCCGAAGGCAGTTCCACCAGCGGCGGCGAAGGCATCTGGGCTGACGGCCAGGGCGCGGTCTACAGCGCCCAGGTTGGCCAGAAGGCGATCGTGAAGTACGTCAAGCGCTAGCGGATAACCCGCCCCCCTTTTGCCCTTCGCCGCCGATTCGGCTTCCGCGACATTGACCATCGAGATGTCGCCCGGCCTGATAGCGATAGCCGGTTCAAGGGCAGGGTAATGCCTCCCAGGGGGCGGGCAAAACGTCCATGACAGAGGCGCCCGCACCCCCGAACTGGGCGTGGTTCTGCGCGAGCGTCACTAGAGCGCCTTCTCGAATACGCGATAAGTCTTGTAGGGCACGCCGCCGACCATCTCGATCACATGGCGCACGCGGCTGTTGCGCGCCAGGATCCAGCTCAATTCGCTGTCGCGCACCCCATGTTGGTAATTGAATTCCCGCACGGATTTGATCACCGACAGGGCCAGCGCAGCGCCGACGGGGCTGGACTGCAACGACTTCCTGACCCCCATCATCGGCATGCGTGCGGTCTTGGTGCGCGCGACCTTCATGCGCCACAGCAGCTTGAAGATGTTGAAGGGGAACAATCGTCCCCGCATGTCGCGAATGGCTTCGTTCAGGTTGGGGAAGATGGCGGCGAAGGCGGCGGGCTTGCCCTGATATTCCGCGATCGCAACGTCGCCGGGACGCAGCAGGAACTTCAGGATGCCGGACAGGTCGTCAATCTCGGCCCGCGTCATCGGCACATAGCCCCAATTGTCCGACCAGGCATCGTTGATGATGTCCAGCATCATGGCGATCTCGGACTCGAAATGCGCCTTGTCCATTCGGATGTTGCGTAACGTCACCTCGCCGCTGCGCATGGCGCGCGCCTGCAGCTTGTCCAGCGAGGCGGTGGAGGTGTCGGACCTGTAATTGTAGGCGATCAGGTCTTCGGCCTTGGCATAGCCGTGCCGGACGATATGACCTTCGTAATAGGGCAAGTGATGGCCCATCATCACATAGGGCGGGGTGTCGAAGCCGTCGACCAGCAGGCCGGGCTGATCCCACATCGAAAAACTCACCGGACCCAGCACGCGCGTCATGCCCTGGTCGCGCAGCCAATTTTCCGCCGCCACAAGCAGCGCGTCGAACACGGCCTGGTCGTCGGTCGCCTCGATGAAGCCGAAATGGCCAGTGGCATCGTGATAGCGTTCCAGGTGCAATTGGTCGATCTGTGCGGTGATGCGCCCGACCGGTTCCTTGCCGCGATAGGCCAGGAAGAAGGCCGCCTTGGCGTGCTGGAAGAAGGGATTGTGCTTGGGTTGGAAATGGAATTTGCGCTCCAGCAGCAGCGGCGGCACCCAGTTGGGATCACGGGCATAGAGCGTGAAGGGCAGGTGATGGAAATCATGCCATTGCTTGGCCGTTTCGACCGGCATGATGGTGACAGGCGCGTTCACGCAAAAACCCTGGGGGAGGCGCGGCACCATAGCGTTCGGCCCTGTGATTTGATAGTAGATTTGGCCGCAATATCGCGGCGTTACGCGTGATTCATGCCCGACAAGACCATCCTGATCACCGGCGCATCCAGCGGCCTCGGCGCGGCCCTGGCCCGTGCCTATGCGGCGCCTGGTACGTCGCTGATTCTGTGGGGGCGTGACGCCGCCAGGCTGGCTCAAATCGCCGAAATCTGCCGCGCCCGGGGTGCGGCCTGCGCTATTGACGACTTCGACATCCGTGACTGCGACGCACAATTGTGCCGCCTGAGGGCCGCAGGCGTGATCGACATCGCCATCTTCAATGCCGGGCTGGGCGGCAGCGTGCCGGACGACCGGCTGGCCGAAGACGCAGGCAGCGCCCGCGCCACTGCCGAAGTCAATTTTGTCGCGCCGGTGATCGGCGCCAGCCTTGTTGCCGGCGAGATGGCGAAGCGCGGCGAGGGCCGCATCGTGCTGGTCGGCTCCATCGCCGAATCCTATCCGCTTCCCATGGCGCCCACCTATGCCGCGACAAAGGCGGGCCTGCGCCTCTTCGCCGAAGCGCTGGGCTTGCGCATGGCGAAGTTCGGCGTCGGCGTCACCCTGGTGTCGCCGGGCTTCATTGACACGCCGATGAGCCAGCAACTGGACGCGCCGCGGCCATTCCTGATCACAGCCGACAAGGCGGCGCGTGTCATCCTGCATGGCGTGGCGGCGGGCAAGCGGACCATCGTGGTGCCGTGGCAGTTCGCCGTGATCCGCTTCTTCACCAGCCTGTTGCCGCGCGCGGTGCTGCGCGCTTTGCTTTCGCGCCGATGAGCGCCGCGCGCGATATCGGCCCCCAAGGCGGGTGGCTGGCGCGGCTGGCGGCGAGCAGGTTGGGCCGCGCCGGCATTCTTGTGCTGCGATGGGGCATTCCGCTGGTCCTGCTGGTCATCATCGGCCGGCGCCTGACGGCGTTGGGCTGGGGCGAGGTGTGGCGCGCCCGACCCGGCAATATCGGATTCTATCTGCTGCTGGTGGCGCAATTCTTCCTCCAGCCCTTCGGCGATTATTTCGTCTATCGCAACCTGTGGAGCCGGAGCCAGACGCCGCCCATGGCAGTGATCCTGCGCAAGCGGCTGATGAACACCTTCATGCTGGATTATTCCGGCGAGGCCTTCTTCTATTTCTGGGCGCAGCGCAATCTGTCCTTGCCGCGAGGCATGGCGACGCACGGCATCAAGGACAGCAACCTGCTTTCGGGGGGCGCGGCCCTGACGATGGTGTGGCTCCTGGGTCTGATCCTGCTGGCGACCGGGGGGCTGCACATCCCCCCATTGCCGGGGCAGGGCTGGCTTTATGCCCTGATCGGCACCGTGCCGCTAGCGCTGTGCGCCGTCCTGATCGTCGCGCATCGCAAGGTGACGGTGCTGACCCGCTCGCAACTCTTCGTCACGTTCGGCATCCATTTCCTGCGCGCCTGCCTGGTGCTGGGGATCGAGTTCGGCTTGTGGCAGTTGTCGGGCGCGCTGCCCACGGCGGTGGCGTCGTTGCAATTCGTGGCGCTGCGGCTGGTCATCACCCGCCTGCCCATCGTGCCCAACAAGGACCTGATCTTCGTCGGCGTCGGCATGGCGGCGGCGGGTGCCGCCCATGCGGCGGTGACGCCGGTGGCCACCGTGCTGGTGATCTTGGCGGCGGCCGACCTGGTTCTGGCGGCGAGCGTGGCGGTGCTGACGACACTGCCCGGCATGATGCGGAAGACGGCGTGATGCGCAACGCGCTGCGTCAGCCGCTGACCTGGATATTGCTGATGGCAGCGGGTTTGCGGCTGGCCGGTCTGTTCTGGGGCTTGCCGGGGAGCGATGGCTGGGACGATGACGGCTTCGCGCCGCGCAATTTCCTCACGGCGCTGGCGCTGACCTGGAAGCCGGGCGCCTTCTTCACCTATCCGCCGCTGCACGCCATCCTGCTGGCGGCGCCGTCGCTGCCGGTGATGGCCTGGGCGCTGGCGCACGCGTCATCCCTGCATCCGGCGGATGTGATCGCCACCATCACCCAGCCGAAATACATGACGTATTTTGCGGTGGTAGCCAGGCTGGTCAGCATCGTCATGTCGCTGGGCATCATCTGGGCCATTGGCGAAATGGCGAAACTGGTGGCGGGCCGCCGGGCCGGTCTGTTTGCGGCCGGTGCCTGCGCGCTGGGCGTGGGCCTGACCTATTACGGCCAGGTCAGCAACCTGGATGTGCCCAGCCTGTTCTGGGCGGTGCTGGCGCTGTGGCAGGCGATGCGCGCGGTGGCCCAGTATGCGCCGCGCCGCTTCTGGTGGGCGGCGCTGTGCACGGCTGCCGCCATCGCCACCAAGGATCAGGCCTATGCACTGTTCGCGCTGAGTGTGCCGCTGTGGCTGGGGCTGTGGTTCGCCGCCGATGCCTGGCCGCGCCGGAAAGCGGGCAGGATCATCGTCACCCTGCTGGCGGCGGCGGCCGTCGCGGTGTTCGCTTTGCTGCTGGTGGATGGCGCCATCACCAACTGGTCCGGCTTCGTGGCGCGGCTGCATTTCCTCACCGGCCCGGCCAGCCACGATTACGCGGAATATGCGCGGGGTCCGCTGGGCTGGTGGGGCATACTGCGCGATGCAGCGCGCTATTTTGCGCGCGGCGCGGGCGTGGCGACACTAGCTCTGATGGCGCTGGGCCTTTGGCGTGTCGGGCGGGGAAAATATTCCGCCGCTGCATGGCTGCCGCTGTTGGCGATTCTGTCTTTCACCATCTGCTTCAACCTGACGGCGCTGCGCACCGACGATCGCTTTCTGCTGCCGCAGGGTGTGCTGGCAGCTTTTTATATTGGCATCGCCGCCGACTGGCTGTTGTCCCTGGGTCCGCGCGCGCTGGCATGGGCCATTCGGGCGGCGTTGGCGACTATCGCACTGCTGGCGTTGCATGGCGCGATGGGCGTGACGGCGGCGATGGTGTGGGATCCCCGCTATGAGGCCGCGCGCTGGCTGTCGTTTCAGGCGCGTCCGGGCGACGGCATTGAAGTCTATGACCGCAACTGGCTGCTACCGCACCTGCCGCCGAGCGCGCATGCCTGGCGTGTGGGGCTGGGCGATCTGAAGATGCGCAGTCCCATGCCGGGCATCACCGAGCTGCGGCAGCCCTTTGCGGCCATCGCCGTGCGCCGCCCACGCTTTGTGGTGATAAGCAGGGTGTGGGCGCGCCGCTGGCTGGAGATGCCGCGTGACCTGCCCCCGGGGCGCATCTATTCTCCCCTGGAGCGGCGCGATTTCGCCGATGCGCCCTCCCACGCCTTTTTCATCGCATTGACGGACGGGCGATTGGGTTACCGACTGGTGCATGTGGCCCGGCCCGCCAACGGGTTCTGGCCGCGCCTGCACATCCATGACAGCCTGAACGAGGCCATCGGCATCTACGAGCGTCGGCCATGATCGTGATCGCGATGCAGGATTTCCACCGCGGTGGCACGGAGCGCGTGGCGTTGAACCTGGCGCGCCACTGGTGCGATGCGGGCCGCGCCGTCACGATCCTGTGCGGCAGCGAGGCGGGCGGCCTGCGCGATCAGGCCGATCCGCGCATTATGGTGGTGCCGCTTGGCGTCCCACGTGGTTTTCTGTCGCGTTGGCGGTTGGGGCGTGCGATGGCGCGGGTCTTGTTGTCGTTAAAGCCGGGCATTGTCTTTCTGCCCGGCAATTTCCATCTGCCGCTGGCAAACGCCTTGCGCCGCGCCGCGCCCGGTACAGCCATCGCGGCCAAGATATCCAATCCGCCGGCGCCCTTTGCGCTCGCAAGGCCGGTTTTCCGCTGGCTGACGCGTGGTGTCAGCGCCTTTGCCGCCATGAATGAAGGCCTGGCAGGCGAGATGCGCGCGCTTGTGCCCGGCAAGCCGGTGGCGATGCTGCGCGACCCCGTGCAAATCGGTGACGCCGTGCCGGTCGCCCGCCACGTTGGGCTGAATCTCCTGTGGATCGGGCGCCTGGAACCGCAGAAAGATGCGCCGCTGGCGCTGTCCGTCACCGCGGCGCTGGCGCTGCCGGTCCATCTGACCTTGATCGGCGATGGCCGCGAGGCCGCGGCGGTGGCGCTTCAGGCGGCGGGTCTGCCTGTGACGCGCATCGCCCAGGTTGCGGATGTGAGCCCGTACATAGCGGCTGCCGATGTGCTGCTGATCACCTCGCGCTACGAGGGCGGCCCCGCCGTGGCGGTCGAGGCGCTGGCGCTGGGCGTGCCGGTAGTGGCAACCG
This sequence comes from Rhizomicrobium sp., assembly GCA_035549455.1. Lineage (GTDB taxonomy): Bacteria > Pseudomonadota > Alphaproteobacteria > Micropepsales > Micropepsaceae > Rhizomicrobium. Next base: position 31,803 of record DASZQW010000041.1, read on the forward strand.
ACTGTTCCTACCTGCTGCGCGAGATTGTCATAACGCCCCAGGCCGGACGCCTGGTGGCGTCGCGCGATCCGCAGCTGTTGGCGCAGGCCGTGGCGGACGTGGCGCGCACCGCGCGGCCGCCGCGCGAGACGCTGGCGGCGCTGGTGGCGGCCTACGCGCCCATGGCCTGCGCCCAGGCCTATCTCGACTGGTTCGCCACGCTATGACCGCCGCGCTTCGCCGCAGCCTGCTGCTGTTGACCCTGGTGGTGATCGTCACCGCCTGGTTCAGCGACCTGTTCTATTTCCCTGACGAGCATTTCCAGGTTCTGGAGTTCATGGCGCACAAGCTGGGTGTCACCCCAGCTTCGGCCCTGCCATGGGAGTTTACCGCCCGCATCCGGTCCTGGATGCAGCCCGCGATCTATTATGCCATCGCCGTGCCGCTGCGGGCGCTGGGCGTTACGGATATGTTCACCATCACCTTTGTCTTGCGGCTGCTGACCGGACTGTTCAGTGTCGCAGCCTTGGCGGTTTTCGCCCGCGCCGTCTTGCCGACCATCCATGGCAACGAGGCGCGTCGCTTTTTCATCCGCTATTTGCCGTTGTTCGGCTTCCTGCCCTATTTGTTCGTGCGCACATCGTCGGAAACCTTCTCCGCCGCATTCATCGCCTTGGCGCTGGCGGCGGCGCTGAACCGGCAAGATCCGAAATGGTTGGCGCTGGCGGGTCTGTTGTGCGGACTCGCATTCGAGTGCCGCTACCAGACCGCGCTGATGGGGCTTGGCCTGTTCGCCTGGCTTGCCGTTATCGCCCGCGCCCGCGTCCCGGCGCTGGCGGCGTTCATCGGCGGCGGACTTGTGGCGCTGCTGCTGGGCGCGCTGGCCGATCGCTGGGGCTATGGCGTCTGGGTGTTTCCGCCGCTCGACTATGTCAACGTCAATATCGTGCAGGGCGTGGCGGCCAGGAGTTTCGGCCGCGAGCCGGTTTTCGCCTATCTCTATCTGCTGCCCGCCACGGGCTTCTTCGCCATTACCCTGATCGTGATGGCGGCGATGGCGGCGATGTGGCTGCGCAATCCGCGCCATGCCGTCACCTGGATGACATTGCCCTTCGTTGCCCTGCATGTCGCGGTGGCGCACAAGGAAGCGCGCTTCCTGTTTCCGCTGGTCATCCTGGCCACCAGTTTTCCGGTGCTGGGATTTTCGCCCGATCTGCCGCGCTGGCGCGGCGCCTTTGCGCGCATCTGGTCCTGGCGCGCCGGCTGGACGGCGAAGGTCACCACAGCGACGTCGCTGTTTTTCATGGCATATCTGGCGCTCTATCCCTTCGGCGTGCGGCCGCACATGCCGATGTCGCGCTATCTCTACCGCAATATCACCGGGCCGGTTTACACGATTGGTACCTCCTTTCCCGACTATCCCATGTACCGGCACGCGCGACTGGTGCCCGTGACGGCGCCGGAGGCGCTGGCTGACGGCAGCTTGCTGTTGACCGACACGCCCACGCCGCCGCCCCTGCCGCCAGGCGTGAAGGCTACGCTGCTTTATTCGGAATTTCCCTTTGCCCGTTTTGGCTATGGCCGGGCCGGCAGCGACTTTATCGGAGCCTATACGCGGTTCGCGGCGCGGGCGCGCTTCCTCAAGCTGCTGCCGCTCCACTGGTACACGCTCTACCGGCTGGAACGTTCCGCCAGGATGCGCTCGTAGATCGAAAACAGCGTCTCGAAATGCTGCTCCACGCTGTTGACGCGGGCATCGGCCGCGGCCAGCGCCGCGCGCGCCTGCGCCGCGCGGTCGCCCGCCACCAGCGCCAGGATCGCCGCCGCCCCGTCCGCCGCGTCGCCAGGCTTGTAGGTTTCGGCATAGCCGGGCCCCGCGAAACTCGCCGAAGCGCCGGCATCCGGCACCACCACCGGCGTGCCGCTGCACAAGGCTTCCGCCAGCACCAGGCCGAAGGTCTCCGCCGCCGAGCCGTGGATCAGCGCGTCGGCGCTTGCGATAACGCGCGCCAGCCGCTGCTGGTCCTTGATCTGTCCGGCGACGTACACGTGTTTCGCCGCCCGCGCCCAGCGCTCGACCGACTTGCGGATCAGCCCGTTGCCCACGATGTAAAGCCCGATGGGCCGGTGCGGCTGGGCGCGCGTCACCGCGTCAATCACCACATCCAGACGCTTTTCCGGATGATGGCGGCCCACCGTGATCAACAGGGTTGCGTCCTCGCCCAGCCCGCAGGCGCGCAGCATCTCCTTGCGCATGGCGGCGTCGGCGAACAAAGGCGAGAACTTCTCGCGCTCCACGCCGAAGGGCGCCACCTCGATATTTGTCAGCCCGAACTTGCCGAAGCGCTGCGCCATCGCCGGATTGGTGACGATGGCCGCATCAAAGAATCCATTCAGCCGGTTGAGATAGGCCCAGAACCAGCCGAACATGCGGTCCACCCGCTCCTCGCCCAAAAGGTTGCCCAGGAAGGTCTGCGGATAAACCGCCACCGGGTCCATGTGCATGAAGAAGACCTTGGGAACGCGGCCGTGCCAGCGCGCCGTCAGCCAGCCGCCGCGCCAGGGCGAGGAGCCTTCCACCAGATCGGGTTTCAGTTCGTCGAGCACATCCCACACCGAACGGGCGCGCCAGAACATGCGGTAGTTCGGATCGAAAGGCAGTTGCGGGCTTTTCACCCATATGATCGTGCCGCCATTGCGTTCCTCGCGCCGGTTCGCGGGTCCGGGCGCGATCACCGTCAGTTCGTGGCCGAAGCGTGGCGCGAATTCCAGCTTCTGGTCGATATAGCGTTTTACCCCGCCGCCGGTCGGGGAATAAAATTCGCAGACATCAACGATCTTCACGCGGCGGCTCCCAGCAGGGCGCGATAATAGCCCAGCATCCGCCCCAGCGTCTCCTCCCAGGAAAAGTCCAGCGCGCGGGCGCGTCCGGCGTCTCCCATGCGACGGCGGAGCGCAGGATCCAGGGCAAGCCGCGTCAGACGGGCGGTGAAGGCCTGCGCGTCCGAGGCATCGGCCAGGAAGCCAGTTTCGCCGTCCACCACAAGCGAGCGGCTGCCGGTGGCGTCGGCGCAGACGCAAGCCAGCCCGGACGCCATCGCTTCCAGCGTGACATTGCCGAAACTTTCGCTGTCGCTGGGAAAGATGAACAGATCGGAGGAGGCATAGGCGGTGGCCAATTCCTCGCCGGCCAGAAAACCGGTGAAGATCGCCTGCGGCAATTTGCGTTCCGCAAAGCCGCGGTCCGGCCCGTCGCCCACGATCACCACGCGGTGCGGGACGCGAAGTCCGTTCAGCGCGGCGGTCAGCGTGTCCAGCCGCTTCTCCCGCACTAGGCGCGAGACATGCAGCACCACCAGTTCGTCCGGGCCGATGCCGTGGACCGCGCGCCAGTCGGAGCTGCGCCTGGCCGGCGAGAAGCGGATGGCGTCTATGCCGCGCGGCCAGGGGCGAAAATTGTCGCGCAGTCCGTCCGCCAGCAGCGCGTCGCGCGTCGAATCCGATGGGATATAGACTTCGCGGCAGCGGCCATAGAAACGGCGCAGGATGCCGGTCAGCAGTCCTTCCAACGGCGCCATGTACCAATAATGCTTCAGGTATGTCTCGTAGCGCGTGTGATAAGTCGCCACCACCGGGATATTGTGCCGTTCGGCAAAGCTCAGCGCGGCATGGCCCAGAAGGTCCGGCACCGCGATATGAATGATATCGGGCTGGAAATCCTTGAGCGCTTGTTTCGCCGTCCCGCCCAGGCCGAAGGCCAGGCGGTATTCGGGGCGGCCGGGCAGGGGCAGCGACGGCACCGGCACCATCTCGCCCTGGTGCGCGAAGGCGGGGGTGGGCGCTACCGGCGCGAACACGCGCACCGCCACCCCCTGGGTCAGCAGATAGCCGACCAGGCGGTTGAGTGTCAGCGCCACGCCATCGGCGATGAAATTGTAGGAGCTGGTGACCAGCGCGATCCGCAGCGGCCGGTCCACGGACGGAAAGTTACTCAGCGGCCGCTTTGCGCAGCTTTTCCAGTTCGCGCGCCACCAGCGGCACGGTGTGCAGGATCTGCTCTTCCGTATGGTTGGCGGTGAGGAAGAAGCGCAGGCGCGCCGTCGTCGCCGATACCGCCGGACGCACGATGGGCTGGACCTCGATGCCGTGCGCCAGCAGGTTGGCCGACAGTGCCACCGCCAGCTTGTCGTCCCCCACGATCAGCGAGGCGACGGGGGATTCCTCGTCGCCGCCGATGGTCAGGCTATGTTCACGCGCCACCTGGCGGAAGAAGCGGGCGCGGTCACGCAGGCGCTTGGGCCGGTGCGGTTCGCGTTCCAGGATTTCCAGCGCCGCCAGGGCGGCGGCGGTGTCGGCGGGCGACAGGCCGACGCTGAACACCAGGCCCGGGCACAGGAAGCGCATATATTCGATCAGGCCGGCATCGCCGGCGATATAGCCGCCGCTTGAGGCCAGCGTCTTGGACAGGGTGCCCATATAGACGTCAATCGAGTCGATGGGCAGACCGGCGGCTTCGCAGACGCCGCGACCGGTCTCGCCCACAATGCCGAAGCTGTGGGCTTCGTCGACCATCAGCAACACATCATGCTTCTTCTTGATTTCGACCGCCTTCTTGAGGTCGAGGATATGGCCATCCATGGAATAGACGCCTTCGGCCACGATCAGGCCGCGGCGGAAGCCCGCGCGCTCTCTCTCCAGCAGCGCATCCAGGGCGTCCCAGTCGCCAGTCTGGTAGGTGAAGGTCTTGGCGCCCGACAGGCGCGCGCCGGTGATGATGCTGTTATGGGCGCCGGAATCGTAGATGACCGCGTCCGGGCGGGCCAGCAGGTGCGAAATAACGCTGACATTGGTGAGATAGCCGCTGATGAAGATCAGCGCGTCCTCGGTGCCCAGGAAACGGGCCAGCTTCTGCTCCAGTTCGCCATGCAGCTCAATCTGGCCGGCCACGATGCGGCTGGCCGAGGCGCTGGTGCCGTATTTGTCTATGGCGTTCTTGGCGGCGGACAGGACCGCAGGATGCCCGTTCAGGCCCAGGTAATTGTAGCCGGAGAAACTGATGAGGCTCTGGCCCTCGCGGCGGATGACGCTGTGGCTGACGCCGTCGCGCGGTTGGAAGAATGGCAGCTCCATCCCCGTCGCTTCCAGGTCCTGGAAACGGCGGCGCAGCGCCCTGTAGCCGGCAAAGTCGTCCACGACGCTCTTGCGTTTAGGCTGTTCGTTTTCGGCCACAATGGCCGGCTGCTCGGCGGCCGCGAAATGGGTCGTCATAGCCCCTCAGATGTTATCCAAAACTCTCGCCCCCGCGACCGGTGTGGCCAGCAGATCAGAGCATAACTGGAAAACCTTATGCCACAACCTTCGCCATCACGGTAAGTCCAAGTATTTGCCCCCAAAAAACCTTGTGTCGCGGCCTCAAAACGCCCCCAAATGGTAACAAAATGCGACCTTGAATTTCTGTAATTCCCGGTTTCTCGGGGCAGCCGGCGTAATAATCAGTAGCAATCCGGGCTGTATACGGACAGAATTGTTTCAAGACGAACAGGCTTTTTTGCCTCCGGCGCGCGGCTGTACAGGAAAAAAGCTGCGTCATAGTATCCCTGCGGGGGGGGCAAAAAGCGGTAACCGGACCGATTCGGCGCGTCCGCCCGGCGGGCGTCACCCATACGGATTCGAAGAGTACGGCATGCTTTCTGCGCAGCACCTGGTGAAGTCCTTCCCGGGACGCGGCCGGGTCATCGAAGACGTCACCCTGAACCTGGTGCGCGGCGAAGTTGTGGGCCTTCTGGGCCCCAATGGAGCGGGCAAAACCACCACCTTCCAGATGCTGACCGGCATGGTGATGCCCGATGCCGGCGCCATTTCGCTGGACGGACACGCGATCACCACCATGCCGTTCTATGACCGCGCCCGCTTCGGCATCGCCTATCTGCCCCAGGCGCCGTTCGTGCCGCGCGCCCTGACGGTATCGCAGAACATCCTGATGGTGCTGGAGGCGCGGCTGGCGGGAACGGCGGCGCGCAAGGCGCGGCTCGACCAGCTGATTGCGGAATTCCGCCTGGAGGATGTGCATGGCAAGCGCGTGGGCGAACTCTCCGGTGGCCAGCGCCGCCGCTGTGAGATCGCCATCACGCTGGCCTGCGAGCCGCGCTTTGCGCTGATGGATGAGCCTTTCGCCGGCGTCGACCCGCATGCCACCGACGAAATCACGGGACTGATCCGCGACCTTGCGGCGCGCGACATCGGCGTGCTTGTCACCGACCACAAGGCCCGCGAGCTGCTGTCCATCGTCGACCGCGCCTATGTGATCGAAAGCGGCCGGGTGCTGGCCGAAGGCGAAGCCGCCAGCATCGTCGCCAACGAGGCGGTGCGGCGTGCCTATCTGGGCGAGGCCTTCCGGCTTTGAGCGCAACCGGCACATCGGCAATAGACGATCCCGCGCCCGGCACGGGCTGGCGCGCCATGCTGCGCGCCTTTGTGCGCGGCGATTATGCCCGCGGCTTCTTCCTGCAAGTGGCAGGGCAGGTGCTGGCGGTCATGGTGCTGATCGAAGCGATTTTCCTGGCGGAGCATTTCACCTGGGTATTCCGCGATGCGGTGCGCCATGAAGCCGACTTGTCCGGCATTGTGGTGATACTGGGGTTGAGTTCGACAGAGATATTCGACCTCGCGCTCGCCATCGCCATTCTGATGGCGACCTATGCCACGCTTCTGCGCATGCGCGAGAACCGGGAGATGCTGGTGCTGTTCGCGTCTGGGCTGGGGCCGGTGCAGTTGAGCGCGCTGATGCTCACGGTGGCACTGGCAGGCCAGCTTGTCTGCGCCGCCGGTTCGGGGGTGATCGATCCCCTGTCGCGCTATGCCCAGCGCTCCATCCTGTTCAGTTCGGAATTGCGCTCGCTGAAAAAAGGCGTCGCCAAGGGGGAATTTTATTATTTTCCGTCCTATGTCGCCTATGCGATCGACCATGTGCAGGACGGGGTGCCGCCGCCGGTTGCGCCCGGCGGGACCCGGATAATTGACGCGCGGCCGCCGCCCAAAAATCATGACCGCACCTTGTTCGTCTACCAGCAGATCGCACCGCACGCGTCACGCGTGGTCACCGCCGCTCAGGCGCGGCTGGACGGGCCCGATCGCAAGGGTCGCATCGTGCTGAATCTCAACGACTTCACGTCGCATACTTTCGCCGACGCCCATCCCCTTACCACGGCGGATGGCGCATCCAGCCATACCGCACCGATCTGCAAGAACTGCCTGGACGATCTGAAGGACATTCCCCGCGTCACCATGAGGGTGCGCGACATGAGCCAGTTGATGATGGTGGACCAGCTCTTGCCGTTCAATGCGCGAGGCTCGATCGCCGCCGAGCAAACCGTCTTCGAGCAGCTCTTCGTGCCGGACGTGCCGCACGAGGAACGCGCGGACCAGATGCGGCTGCTTGCCGAGCGGTTTTCGCGCAGCCTGCTATCCTTTCTGGCGCCGCTGGTGGCGCTACTGACGGTGTCCTTGACGACGCGGCTGACCAGCTGGCTTGCGCTGCCGCTGGCGTGCCTTGCCCTGATGTCAGTCAACCTGGGCTGCGAATGGCTGATCACGGTGGTTGCGCCGATGCGGGTCATGGCGGCGCTGCTGCCGGTGTTTTCGCTTTACGCCGCGATCGCCTGCCTGGTGTTGGCCCTGACGGTATGGCGGCATGGGGGGTTCGTCCGCCCGCAACTGGCGCGATCATGAGCGCTCATCTCCAGCGGGGCGCACAGCCTGTCTTCCTCACGCCCCTGGGCATCCATACCCGTACCATGCTGGCCGCCTATCTGCGCCACACCATGACGGTGGCGGCGGCGCTGATGACCATCGCCATCACCATCGATCTGTGGCCGCAGGTGGCGCTGCTGACCGCCGATCCCGCCCAGAATGGCCCCTGGCTGGCCTGGCATATCCTGCGCCTGGCTGGGTTGCGGCTGCCCGACCTGCTGCCACCCTTTGTGCCCTTCGCGGCATTCCTGGGCGTGGTGTGGAGCGAAAGCGTCTTCACGGAATCGCGCGAGCGGCTGCTGGTGTGGAACAGCGGGCGCTCGCCGCTGAAATGCCTGACGCCAGCGCTGCTGGCGGGTCTTTTGATCGGGGCGGCGCTGTTCGTGATCGACGGATATCTGCGCCCCGCGGCGATCCATGTGCAGATGGCTGAGAAGCTGGGCCGCGAGGGCCAACGGCTGGACCGCGACCGCAGCAGCGGCAATCACTGGATCGCGCTGCCCGACGGGCTGCTCAGGGCCGAGATCGCCTATGGCCCGCCGGTGACGCTGCACAATGTCACCGTCTACAAACTGGACAGCGAGGGCCATCTCAGCGAGGTCGACACTGCCGTACTGGCACATCCTTTGCCGGGTGATCGCTGGCTGTTGGAAAGCGGCCATTACTGGCGCGCGGACTTCGCTGACCGGGGCGATGTGCTAACCACGGCTGCAGCCAGAGAGGAAAGCGAAATTCCCTTCACCACGCGCATGATCGCCATGGATTTGAACACCTTGTGGCTGCGCAATCTGGGCCTGTCGCCCCAATATCTGCCGCTGCCTGAACTGCGGCGCCTGGCCAGGGCGCAAATCATATCGCGTGACGAAAGCGGATTTCGCACCCGGCTGCAGTCGCTCTATGCCGAGCCGCTGCTGGCAATGGCCATGACGCTGTTGGGGGCGGGGCTGTCGATGCTGTTTTTTGCCTATCGCACACGCTGGCGGGCCCTGGTGTCCGTGCTGCTGGCGGGATACCTGGCGCATTTTGCATCCCGCGCCTTCCTCCTGATGGGCGAATTCGGCTATGTGCCGGCGGTCGTGGCAGGCTGGCTGACGCCACTGTTGCTGCTGGCGGCGGCAGGCGGTGTGCTGCTGGCCATCCAGTGGCGGCGTGGCCTGGGTCTGCGGATGCAGGAGACCCCGGCCTATAGCGACCCAGGCTAGCTACTTCTGCACCAGAAGTTCATGCACAGCCCTGCCGCTGGCGAGGTCGGTGCCGAAGACGTCAAGCGCCGGCACGCTGGGCATCAGTCCGCCTTCCACCACATGCAGATAGACATAGACCAGCTTCACCGTGCGGCCGCCGACCTGCATCCGGGCCTCGGGCCGATGCTGGGCGTCCAGCGCCAAGGTCATCTTGCGCTCGGGCAGCGCGGCGATGGTGAAGGTGACGGGCTTGCCGGGCTGCGGGCGATCCACCTTCACGCCATAAGCCATCATGCGCTCGATAAAATTGAGCCCCACCTTGCCGCCGTCGATGTTGTATTTGCGCCAATAGGCCTCCACCGGATCGCTGCGGTCGATCTCGCCATGTCCGTCCAGGCGCGCGGCATAGACCACGGTGTTGGAATTGGGCGAGCGCTGGACATAGAAGAGTTGGTTGGGCTCGTCCGGCACCTTGAATTCAGGACGCAGTTTTTCGATATGCTCGCTTTCGGTCACCGTGCTGGTAAAATCGCGCGCCTGGGCGCTCCACGACAGGGCGCAAGCCAGCGCCAGGGCATATAATCTCATGGCGCGAGTTTACGGCAAGCGGAAGATGGTCGTCGAGCGAAATGTCCGGCCCGGTCTTAAACCTGTGTCAGGAAAGTTCGGCCGGTTGGGGCTGTCGGGAAAATGCCGGGTTTCCATCGCCAGCCGGGAATCTGCTGCGCATCGGTGGGCGTATAGGCGTTCGCGTTCCGTGTGAGAAGCTGTCCGGTGACGCCGTCCCGACATCAAATACGGATCTATTTTCGCAGTTGCACCAGGGTCGCGCGGCAAAAGGATTGTTGTCCGCCGAAATGTATGGCACGTCGAAAGCATGATTGCTCCACGCCCGTCCGGATCAGGCCGCGAAGCCGCGGATCCTGCGCCTGAACGTTCCATCAACCTGTTTTTCTTTTCACTGATTGCCGTCTTCGTCGGCATCATCACTGGTTTTGGCGCAATCTTCTTTCGCGCCCTGATCGCTGCCGTCCACAATCTCGCCTTTTTCGGCCGGCTTTCGACGATCTACGATGCCAATATCCATACGCTGGCCTCGCCCTGGGGTGCCTTCGTCATCCTGGTGCCGGTCATCGGCGGCATGGGCGTGGTCTTCCTGGTGCGCACCTTCGCGCCCGAGGCGCGTGGCCATGGCGTACCCGAAGTCATGGATGCGATTTTCTACAACGAGGGACGCATCCGCCCCGTGGTCGCGGTGGTGAAATCGCTGGCCTCGGCGCTGGCGATCGGTACCGGCGCGGCGGTGGGCCGCGAAGGACCGATCATCCAGATCGGCGCCTCGCTGGGCTCCAGCCTGGGCGGGGTGATGCGATTGCAGGTGTGGCAACGCATCACGCTGGTGGCGGCGGGTGCGGGGGCGGGCATCGCCGCGACGTTCAACACGCCAATCGGCGGCGTGCTGTTCGCCATCGAACTGATGATGCCCGAGGTCAGCACCCGCACATTTCTGCCGGTGGCGCTGGCGACCGGCACCGCGACCTTTATCGGGCGAATTTTCTTCGGGCCGCGCCCCGCCTTCGATGTCCCCGCCGTCGGCACGCTGTCGGATCATGCCTCAGGCGTCTATATCCTGATCCTGTATGCGCTGCTGGGCGTGGTGGCGGGACTGGGAGCGACGGGCTTCATCCGCGGTCTGCATTTCACCGAGGAATTTTTCGAGCGCATCAAGAACCAATATCTGCGCCACGCCATCGGCATGACCATCGTCGGCGCGATGATGTACGCCTTCCTGCTGCTGTCCGGCCACTACGCCATCGAGGGCGTCGGCTACGCTACCATCCAGGACATCCTGCTGAGCACGCTCAGGGCGGCGCCGTTCCTGGCGCTGCTGTTCGTTGCAAAGCTGGTGGCGACTTCGCTCAGCCTGGGCTCCGGTTCATCCGGCGGGATATTCTCGCCCTCCCTGTTCATGGGCGCGACGCTGGGTGGGGCATTCGGGGCGCTGGCGCAGATGGTGGTGCCGGGTCTCAATGTCAGCGTGCCCGCCTTTGCCATGGTGGGGATGGCGGCGATGGTCGGCGGCGGCACCGGCGCGGCCATGACCGCCGTCACCATGATTTTCGAGATGACGCTCGATTACGGCATCGTGGTGCCGATGATCATCGCGGTGGCGGTCAGTATCGGCGTCCGCCGCCTGCTGTCGCGCGAGAATATCTACACCATCAAGCTGCAGGCACGGCGCCACTTCATTCCCAAGGCACTGCACGCCAACATGTTTTTGGTGCGCCGCGCCGCCGAAGTGATGGACAAGGAAATGCTGGTGCTCCCCCATGACCTGGCATTTGATACCTTCCTGCGCCTGCCCGAGCATGGTGGCCGGGTGCGCCATGTCGTGGTCACCAGGGATGACCGCATTGCCGGTGTGCTGCGGGTCAACACCGCCCTGCGCCGCGGCCTGGAAGGCACATTTACCACGGTGACGCTGGGCGATGTGGCCAGCGCGCAATTCGCCATCGCCCGGGGCGACGACATCATGTTCAACGTCATCGGCCGGATGTGGCGCAAGAATGCCGTCATGACCGTTGTGGTGCGGGCCGATGGCATTCCGCGCCCTGCCAACGTCATCGGCTTGATCACCAAGGAAGATGTCGCCGATTCGGTGGCCCAGAGCATCAAGCCCTATTCGGCGGGCGAGGCGGCGTTCTGACGCCGTCGCAAATGTTCTCCATTATGCAGCAAGCACACCTAGCGATTGCTAAAACCAACTTGTGCTGAAGCTCTTGCCCCTCATACATTTATCAATCACTGCCGCCCGACCACCGGCTTCTGCATAAATGTTGGTGGTGCCCACTATGTGGGTGTCGTCTGCTATATTTTTGCATTCTCGGTAGGCCTCAGCGCGACCTGGCTCTGGTTTGTGCGTAACGCAGCCCCCAAAATAAACAGTACGGCAATAACGCTGCTCATCTTTGGAAACATCCAAACCTCCCCAGAAGCCAGGGCAGGCTACCGCTCAGTCTCCGGCTTAACATCCAAAGCCGGTTCCGGCAGCAGTGCTTTATTCGCCTCAAGCATCTTGATTAGCTTGTCCACTTCGGCAGCGCTGGTGAGCACCGCCGATACACCCAAGGACTGAGGGTTAAGTTCAATCTTGAGACGCTCCGCAAGGGGTTTTGGCCCCTGAGCGCCTATGGAGTTGAAAAAGGCGTCGAATGCTCGCCCTGGGATCGGTGCCGCAGAGTGTTGCGGGGTAGCACTCTCCATCGAACGCTTGTCCTTTTGTCCGGTTTCCTGACTGGCGGACGGGCTAAACCCTTACGCGTCCGTGTCAGCGCAGTCCGAAGGCATAAACCTTGGCGTCATGCGTCACGACAAAGATTTTACCCAAGGCCACAACAGGCGCGCTGAAATGCGTCCAGCCCTTGATGGTATCCTTGCTCGAATAGAGCTGCTTTCCCGTCTCGGCATCAAAGGCATACAGAACAAGATTGCTGACCGGCGTGGCCCGGAAGGTGGCGGCGGGGGGGCGCGGGACACCGGCCGGCAACTTCTGGGCCTGGAGGGTCTGTTCTCCAGTTTGTGTCGCAAAGACGACGCCATTCGCCACGGTGGGCGAATCCGGCACGGTCATGTTCGGCGATGTCCATTGCGGTGCCAATATTGGCTTGCCGCCTTCGGTCAAAACCTGGAACGCCATGATGCTGCCGGTGGGTATGTCACCATTATTGTACTTGAAGGCCGGGGCGAGTTTGGAGGGCGGACCCCACATCGGGACATAGAGGAAGCGTTTGCCGTCTGGTGTTTCATAGGTCGCCATGGCGCCCCACATGCCCTGGCCGGGCTGGACCCCGATCGCGGCCTCATTGCCGAACTGCGGCGACTTGTAGAGCGGCGTAGCATGATCGGCTGAATTACTGGCGAGGGCGGCGGTATCGAGCAGATAGACAACGCCTTCCTTGCCGGCCGCGGCCGCCAGGACCTGATCCTGATAGGGGAATGTCAGCAGGCTTCCCGAAGCCATATCGAGATCATGGGCGTTGATATATTTCCAGTTTTCCGGCGTGAAGGAATCCAGCAGCCGGACGGCCCGTGGCGACAGTTCCAGCACGCTGGAGCCAAACTGTCCGGCCGCCGGGTCATAAGGTCCATCCGCGGTCTGGGTGATGATGCCGGCAGGCGTCTTTGCGACGCCGCCGCGTCCCCAGACGCCGTTGGGCCTTCCGTTGCCGGTAAAGAAATGCGTCACGGCAGGATGCGCCAGATCGCGCACATCCATCGCCGCAATCAGGCCCGGATCGGGCAGGACACCCGTGCCGGGTTTGCCCGACGTGGTGACGGTCGCCGCCGCGATGCTCGAATTGGGGTCCAGAATCTCGCCGCAGCCGCGCCCGGACGTTGTGTAGACAACGCCATCGATCAGGTTGAGGCTCCAGGCGCGGGCGAAGGGCGCGACAAAATCCGTTGCAGCCATGCGATCCGCGCCATCGGCCAGTGCGAGCGCGTGCAGCTTGCCATCACTGGTGATGAAAAAAACCAGACCCCTCTGTTTGTCGACGGCCGGCGTGTCATTCGCCGTGTTGGGACAAAGCCAGGTTGCGGCGCGTTGCGCCGTGTACCCGTTGGTGAAATTTTTCTTCCACACCGGATTGCCGGAATTGGCATCAATCGCAAACAGCGTGTCGTCCGCGCCCAGCACCAGCACCAGATTCTTCTGCCCCTGGCTGGTGTTGACGCCCTCGACAACGACAGGCGCGGTCAGCGTCGACAGCGCAATATCGGTCGGCATTGTGCTGAGCTGCGCGCTCCATTGCAGCCGCAGCCTGGAGACGTTGCTTTTGGAAAGTGTCGTCTCGCCGCGGTTCCAGCTTGTGCGCTCCTGATCATAGCCCCAGCTTGTCCAGTCGCGTGGCGCCGGCGTTGCGGCCGGGGAGGAAGAATTCTGCGAAAGGGCTGCCAGCGGAAAACCCACTGCCATGAGGCCGGCCAGAAAATATCGCAGGGAATGTTTTTTCACTGTGCTCCGCGCCCCAATTCTGAGTGTCGCGCATGTATAGGAAAATCATCTCTGGCGGGCAAGTGCGCGGCTTTTCGTTAAAACACCACCGCGCGGGAACAGGGTCAGGAATTGCTTGCGACTTGCATTGCGCAAATCGGCCACGTCCGGTGACCCGCTGAACGAGCCAAGATACCGGCTTCCGACAGTGCAATCGTGGATTGGGAGTAGGCAGAGATGGACCCGGGGCGAAATATGGCGCTTTCGTTCTTCCCAGTCGTCTCTGGCGGCTCTATTCTTCCGCCATGGTGGCCCGATCGACCGGCCATATGGGGAATGTCGGGTTAACCGCTTTTCTGCCTCCAGCGAATGGCGCGCATGCGTCGCCAGCAGGATGCCGCCGATGCGCCGACCTGTTCGGCGCGTGTGGCGTTCGACAAGGTCGCATCGCGCTGGACCAGAGCCGGTATCCGGCGGCCAATATCACCGAACTGAACCGTTTGTTTCATATTATAATTTTATAGGGGCTTTTTTGATCAGAAAACACCCAATATTGTGAAATCTTGAATGGGTTTTATCGTTGTTTTGCGCAATGATTAAGGTAGGGGAAAATCGACCATTTCCGGGCCAACAGCAGGGCTTGTCCGGCTGCGGGGATTAAGTGGTTAGATGTCGCCAAAACCAATCGGAAAATTGGCGCCGAAAAACGATTAACAATTTAGAGGGGCACTCAGATGAATTCATCGCTGCAACGCTTGATGATTGGCGGCTCTACTGTCGCGATGTTCGCCGCGGGGGCCTTTATACCGGCGCAGGCACAGGACACCACCAATCAGGGAGTCGAACAGGTTACCGTGTCGGCATCACGCGTCACCATTGCCGGCTATACCGCCCCTACGCCTGTCACGGTCATTAGCGGCGCCTCCCTTGAGTCCGCGGCAAAGTTTGATATCGGTGATATCATCCGCGAGCTTCCCTCAATCGGCGCCTCCGACGCGCCCGGTAATGGCGCCCTTTCCGGTCACGCCAGCCAGGGCGATGCGGGCATCTCCGACGTCAATCTGCGCAACCTCGGTGTCGTACGCACCCTGGTGCTGTTCGATGGTCAGCGCGTCGTTTCATCCAACCCGTACACCGGCGGTGTCGACCTCAGCACCATTCCAACCACCCTGATCCAGCGTGTGGACGTGGTGACCGGCGGCGCTTCCGCGACATGGGGTTCCGACGCCGTTTCCGGCGTCGTCAACCTGATTCTCAACAAGAATTTCACGGGGATCAAGGGCAGCGTCGGATTCGGCAATGATGATCTCAATACGCAAAGAAGGTATAAGGCCGATCTGTCCTACGGCACGGATTTCGACGGCGACCGCGGCCATGTCATCGTCAGCGGCAATTACACGATGAGTCCGGATGCGGGTTTTATCGGCCAGCGGTCATATTTTAATCCGGTCGTTCTGATTCCGAATCCGAATGGAAGCACGCCCACCTTGGTTCATCAGGGTAATGCCGGATCAGCCCAGTACACTACCGGTGGCCTGATTACGGCCAGCGCCAAGGGCGCCGGCACGGTTGGCGTGAACGGCGTTACCGCGCTCGCGGCCGCCAACGCCTTGAAGGGTATCCAGTTCGTCGGTTCGGCTGCCACACCGACGCCATTCAGTTTTGGCACCTTGGCCAATACAAACGGCAACTGTTACAATTGCTCGGGCAACCAGCTGAGCGATGCTGAACAATATCCTACGATTTCCGTCCCCTACCACAACACCACATTGTTCGGGTATGTCAGCTACAAGGTTACCGACGACGTCAAGGCGTCGGTCCAGGTCAATTACGGCCAGAATTATGAAAAGAATAACTCGTCCATCTATAGGACTTCCATTACCGTCAAGTCCGACAATGCTTACCTGCCGGCCTCCGTCCAGGCCAGCATGAAAGCCGGCGGCATTTCGACCATCACGGTGGGTACCAACAATCTCAACAATAATCTCAATCCCGCCGGGCCGTATAAAGAGTCCAACTTTTTGAACTCTCTCGGTGTCCCCGTAAACACCAACTCGCGCCAGTTTGTGCGCGGCGTTTTCACCCTGGAGGGCACCCTGGGTGAGGACTGGAGCTGGAATGCCTATGTCCAGCACAGCCAGATCCGCGAGGGGCAGACGGACCCCAACGTCATCCTGAAGTCGCGTTACAACAACGCGGTCGATGCCGTTGTGGTCACCGCCACCGGCGCCAATGCGGCTGTGGCGGGCTCGGGCTTGGCGGTCGGCAGCATCCAGTGCCGCAGCACATTGCTTAATCCGACAAATGGCTGCCAGCCGCTGAACATTTTTGGCACCAATAACGCCTCGGATGCGGCCCTGAACTATATCCAGCCCGGCCGCTCCGGCAATCGGGCGACGATGGACACGGCGCAATTCTTGATGGAGCAGGAGGTGGTTTCGGGTACAGTTCAGGGTACGCTGCCTTGGGATCTGCCGGCCGGCAAGGTCGCGGTCGCCTTCGGCGCGGAATATCGCCTGGAACAGCAGAGAAACGTCGGTGATCCCCAGGGCTTTGGCGCCACTGCTCAATGGGCTTCGGGCAATTACACATCCTGGGCAGGCCAATATAACGTCGAGGAAGGCTTCCTCGAAGTCGATGCCCCGATCCTGAAAAACAATATTGTCGAATCGCTTGACGTCCAAGCCGCCGGTCGCATCACCAGCTATTCGACCTCCGGCATGGTCGAGACCTGGAAGCTTGGCTTGCAAAGCCAGATCAATGAAGACTTCAAGCTTCGCACCGTCTGGTCGGAAGACATTCGCGCGCCCATCATTACGGAGCTGTTCACGCCCCCGACCTACGCCGCCGGCGTCATCAATGGCGTTAACGCGCTTCAGGCGACCAAAGGCAACGTGAATTTGGTGCCGGAAGAAGCCAACACGATCTCGGCCGGTGTGGTCTTTACGCCGAGTTGGATCCCTAACCTCAGCTTGTCGGTGGATTTTTACAACATCCTCATCAAGAAGGCGCTCTACACGCCCGGCGCCACCCAGGTTCTAGCATATTGCACCCCACCCGTGAAAATTGCGGTTTATTGCAGTGCTGTCTTCTACGGCACCACCAATGGCGTTGCAGGTGCCACCGCGACACTTGAAACCGATGGCAATGGCGTCACCGGGGGGTTCATAAACGCTCCAGCGGATTACAATGGTGCGCTTAACGGGATTAATGTTATCCCGCAGAACGCTGCTTCCCAGCGCGACTCCGGCGTGGACTTCCAGGGCGATTACAAGATGTCGTTGTTCGCCGGCGATCTGGACTGGCATCTGCTCGGCAACTATACCGACGAAAATACCCGCACCGCTGTCGGCATTACCCTGGACGGTGCCGGTAATATTGGGCAGGACTCTAACTTCACGTCGGGACCAAAGCTTCATATGACGCTTGCCGCCACTTATACCGAAGGCCCTTGGTCGGGCACCATTCAGGGCCGCTTCATCGGTTCGGAAGTGCTCAACAATGCGTGGACAAGCGGCGTTGATGTGGACAACAATTCGATACCGGCGATCGGCTATCTTGACTTGCGCGGATCATATAAGTGGACTGACAATATCCAGCTCTACGCCGCCATGGACAATGTCGCCAACACCGCACCCCCGAACATCGCCTATTCAAAAGCCAACCTCACCACAATTGGGGGCCAGGGATACAACTGCCAATATTATGACTGCACCGGACGTACCTATCGTGGCGGCCTGCGCTTCAACTTCTAGTCCGTGGCGGAACTTCGTCATTTCTGGTGCCTGCCTCCGCAAATGTGGAGGCAGGCATCATTTTTGGCTATGTGTCAGGCAATATCCTGGTGCAATCCGACCACGCGGTTCAGCGCCAGCGTCTTGTGGGCCGACAGGTGCGATTGTTCAACGAACTTGATGATTTTGGCCTTCTCCGAGGCGGGATACCTCATTCGCCGTCTTCCCCATCCGCCAGAATGCTTTTTTTTGAGCAGACGGATTTCCAGCGCCTGGTCGGCAACCACCTCCTTCAACGCGGTGGCCTCCTTACGCAAATCCTTCACCTCATCCGTGGTCACAGCCCGGGCCGTGTTGCCCGCCAACCGGCGCGTGCCGGCTTCCAGGAACTCTTTGGACCAGACGTAGTACATGGACTGGGCAATGCCCTCGCGGCGGCATAGCTCGGCTATGCGGTCCTCACCACGCAGCCCATCCAGCACAATCCGGATCTTGTCCTCGGCGCCCGATGCGTACATCACCCGGGAGAGGTCACAGGCGTTCGGTGGGCAACCGTCTTGCCGGGCGGTTGTCCGTCCGATTAAGCGATCACGATTATTCCGCCAATAGTTGTCTCTGGTGTTTCATGAGTGCGGAAGGGCAATGCCGGTGGCGAGATCGGACTTAATCCGCGACAGCGCCAGAAGTGTTTGCAGCCGATCGCTTCCTGTACAGAGCGCCTTGTCGAAATGGGTGGCGAACTCGCGATGGACGGTCACGCTGCCCGCCCGCGCTGACCAGTGCGAGGTGTAGCTGGTGTGTGCCGTGTCGAACCTGGAATCGGACGGCAGTCTCGCCAGATGCCGCGAAGCGGGGAAGTTCAGGGTCTCGTCATCGCTGGCCATGCCGTTGAAGCAGGGCAGCGGATCGGCGTTCTGGTACCGGTCATCCAGCACGGGCCCGAAAAACACCGCGCTGAAAGGGCTGACGATCCGTAGGCTGTCATTCAGCTGGAAATACCCGGTACCCTCCAGCCCCATGTCGGCGCCCGACGTGCGGTATTGGGCGATGATCTGATAGGGCGGGGTTTCGTCCGCGAGCGGCGCGGCAACCAGAATGCCCGTGGCGCGCGGCGTGTGGCTTCGTTGCAGGATCGCCGAAGCGATTTTCTGGCCACTATCGCCTTGCAGCATCGTTCCCATTGCGCGCAGGGGTAGCAGAAAGTTTCCGGACGCCGCAATCGAACTTTGCGACGTAATGTGATCCGCCTCGTCCATTGTCATGGTGAGCCTGTATTCATCGCGCGAGGCCCGCGCGTCGGAGACGGGAATCTCGTGCAGGGTTCCGCTCGCATCCGCGACATGGACGACCGGCTTGCCATATTCGGTCTGCGGCAAAAGCCCGAACGGCACCCCGTTTCCATTGGTGGTGTCCGCATAGAGACGGAATTCCGGAAGCCACACGATCAGGTGGTCGAACGGGGCGATGGTGGGCGCCTTCGATATGGTATAGGCATCCAGCGCATTGACGAGAACGAGATTGCTTTCGATCTTCTTTGCCTTCAGTAACGCGGCA
The DNA here is from genome assembly GCA_035549455.1 of Rhizomicrobium sp. Lineage (GTDB taxonomy): Bacteria > Pseudomonadota > Alphaproteobacteria > Micropepsales > Micropepsaceae > Rhizomicrobium. Next base: position 50,996 of record DASZQW010000041.1, read on the forward strand.
AACAGCACGGCCTGGTCCTTGCAGTCGCCATAGGCATTGGCCAGGACGCTTGCGGCGCTGTGCGGCTCCACCGTGCCCCGGCCGAATTCCAGCGCGACGTACCGCACGTGGCTGCGCATCCAGTCATATATCTTCCGGGCCTGATCCCGCCGCCCATTGGTCCCCGCCGTGATCGCATCCGCCTGCCGCTGGATTTCCGGAGTCACGGCGATCATCGGCAGGGCGATGCCGGCATAGGCCCTTGCGAGCGCGTCATAGTCCCGGAACGTCGAAAAGGAGAGGCGTGGCGAGCGGTCGAACGCCGAGACGGCCTGCGGAATCTGCGGCGTGGGATCGGGATTGGCGTAGGTCGTGGAATAGACCACCGTGTCCGCCGCGGCGGTCTTTCGGACCTCGACCCCGTATGCATCCACGTTTGCCGTCATCGTCCTGGGTATCCGGATCGTGATAGTCTCCTGGTCGATCGGCAGGGCCAGCGAAAAGACCGTCTCGTAGATGAAATTGTCCGCCAATTTCGGCATGCCGTGGGTGACGGCGGTGTAAACCAGCGTGTCGCCCAGTTGAAGATCGACCATTCAAGCTTTTTCGAGACGCTCGTCGCCCATCACATCAAATCGCGTGCCCGAAGCACGATCCTCACCGACAACCACATCCAGGACGGGCCTGACGGGACAGCAAGTTATGAGATCGACATTCCCAATGGAGGTTCGGTCGTGGCGACGGGAAACGTCATTGAAAAGGGCCCGAACAACCAAAATCACAAGGCCGCGATAATGATCGGAGAGGAGGGCGCTTCTCAGCCCAGCAAGGAATTGCTGTTCAAGGACAATCAATTTGTCAATGACGGTCCTTCGCCCTTCTACTTTCTGATCCGTACGATATTTGTCAGGAACCTGACATCCAGCCCGGCGCAACTCGTCGGCAACAGGCTCAAGGGCTGGAATGTGAAGGCGCTTGCCGGTCCCGGGACCGTGCACTGAGTCTGCCGGCTCAACCGGGCAGTCTGCGCTCCCATTCGAGGGCGGAACGCGCCATCTCATCCAGATCCTCGTGGTTCGGCTTCCAGCCCAGGCTCTCTTGCAACCGGCGGGAATTTGCCACCAGCATGGGGGGATCGCCGGGGCGACGCGGAGCTTCGTGACATGCAATCCTGCATTCGGCCACGCGCTCCACGGCCGTAACAATTTCGCGCACGCTCAACCCGCGGCCATAGCCGCAATTGAAGATACCCGATTTCGCGCCGGCGCGTAGCGCATCCAGCGCCAGAAGATGGGCCAGGACAAGATCGGTGACGTGAATATAATCGCGCACGCCCGTCCCATCGGGCGTGGGAAAATCAGTCCCGAAGATATCGAGATGGGAGCGGCGCCCCAACGCCACCTGAACCGCGCGCTTAATGAGATGTGTGGCTTGCCGTGTTGACTGTCCCGTCCGCCCCAGAGGATCGGCACCCGCGACATTGAAATAGCGCAGTACCACAGGGCGGAAATCGTGCGCCTGAGCCGCATCCATCAATATCCACTCAGTCATCAGTTTTGACCGGCCGTAGGGATTGATCGGTGACTGCCGGCTGTTCTCGTCCACAAACGGGACGTCCGGTACGCCGTATACCGCCGCGGTCGAGGAGAATATGAAATTCTCGACCCCTGCTTCTATGCAGGTCTCGCAAAGCGCACGCGATACCATCGTGTTGTTGGCGTAATATTTGAGCGGCTTCTCCACCGATTCAGGGACAACGACTGAGCCTGCAAAATGTACGACCGCATCGATCTTGTATTTGTTAAGGAGGGATCGAACCAAAGACCGGTCGCCGGCATCGCCTTCGACGAATTCCGCCTTGGCGGCGACCTGATTGCGAAAGCCGGTGCAAAGATTATCCAAAACCACGACAGGTTCCGCCCGGTCCAGCAGGGCATACACCATGTGGCTTCCGATATATCCGGCACCGCCGGTAACGAGTGTCGCTGACATTGCTACCACAGATGGACGAGAGGGATCGTCAAGACTAACCCTTGAAGTAAGGCAAGGTCTACAAGAATGATTAACGCCTGCCAGGATTTGCCCTTTCCCGCAGCGGACCGCATGATCGTGCCGCAGATCGTAACGAATGCCGGTCGGTACGATAGTTCAAACCTTAAGGCGTCGTGGAACCATGCAAGGCATTTTTTACTTTCTTTCCATCGTTGCCGTATCCATCGTTATCTACTGGTTGGCGCGCAATGACCGGCTGCCCAAGGACGAACCCACCAAGGGGTTGCTGGCCTTTAAGGATGGGGATGTGGCGAAGCCAAGCGGCGGCGGTAACGACAAGCGTGCCAGGCGCACGGGACGCGGTTCCGGTACCTGACTGGCTGTTTATCGTCGTCGCCTACACCGCTGCAGCACGCTCAAGAGCGGCGCGGTAATATTAACTGCGAGAAATCATATTCCGTCCGTCATGGGCCGGTTATACTCACCGCGCGATTAACCTAGATTATTTCTAAGGGAAACACGGTGGCAGAGAAAATGGACCAGAGCATAGGTGGTTCGATCAACATCGGAGCAGGCGTCGAGATCAAAGGAAACATGATCGTCCCGGGCTGCGTCTCGGTGGACGGCAAGTTTGAAGGCACGCTGAAGGCCAGGGATCTGGTCGTGGGACAATCGGGCAGCGTTTCGGGTCAGATCAACGTCGAGACCGCCGAGATACGCGGCACGGTCTCGGACAATCTGGCCGTGCATGGTAAGCTCACGCTTCGCTCCACCGGCAGCGTCGCTGGTGCGGTCAGCTATTCGACGATCACGGTCGAAGAAGGTGGAGCGCTCGCGGGACAGGTTGAGAAAATTGTAGTGCCCGCCGCCGCCGAGCCCGGTCTGAAAGTCGTCTCCGCGCCTTAGTCACAGGCCTGCGCCATTCGTCTCGTCGGCCGCTGCTCCGAGTCCAGAGCCTTCCCGCACTTCAGGTGGTGGCAGCCCCATTTTGGGGTGTTTCACTGCTTTCGCAAATTTCGCCAGCGCCAGATACGACTGGCTCTTCGCGAAGCCTGCGGTGAATTGTACTTTCCGTGACAAGCGGATTGGCTCTGTTATCGGAAAAGCTGGTTTCGGGACGCTGCGCCGACTAGCATTCCGGCAAGCGGATATTCGCGCTTATCGCATCACAGGCTGCTGCCAAACCCGCCATCCCAAAAGGCCTGAAGAAATTCCCTGATAGCGGATTCGAGTTCCCTGATACGGGCGAAAGAATTCCCTGTTGTTTCGGGCCTAAATCGGCCCTGTCCTCGCAGGAAATGGCGCAATTCCGGGATTGCGCGCCTTTTCGGGCCAGTTTCTTGTGAAATCAAAAAAGTTCGCTGATGCGCCCCAGTCTCTGGGCAATACCTTCGATCCGCCCGGAAACGGAGAGCTTCGATCCGGAGACTGGGCCGAGGGTTTGCGGTCGAAATGTGAGAAAATCGCTGTTCGTCAGCCTACCTCCGCCGAAGCGGTGGCAAGTGCGCCATAAGTCCGTTTAGGTTGGCTGGGGGACTAGGATTCGAACCTAGACAGGCAGAGTCAGAGTCTGCAGTCCTACCGTTAGACGATCCCCCAACAGACCAGGGGCCTTTCGGGACCGCCCGTTTAGACCAGCCTCAAACCTCTGGCAAGGACGGGTTTTTGCCCGGATTTCCGTGCCCGGCTGGGGCAGGCACCGTGCTAGCCTTGGCCGACATACCGCCCCGATCGAGGTCCAATTGCACGCAAATCGCCACAAATCGCAGGATGGGGAGCAGCTGGCATCCAGCCATGCGCCGGCCGGTCCGCTGCTGGCGGTGCTGGACCTGGGCACCAACAATTGCCGCCTGCTGATCGCCAGCCCCGCCCCTGGCGGGGGCTTTCGGGTGGTGGATTCCTTCTCCCGCATCGTGCGGTTGGGCGAGGGGGTGGGACAGACCGGGCGTCTGTCGGACGCCGCCCTGGACCGTACCATCGCCGCGCTGAAAATCTGCTCGGAGCGTATCGCCCGGCTGAAGGTGGCGCGCGTCCGCTGCATCGCCACCCAGGCGGCGCGGCTGGCCTGCAATGCCGGCGAACTGGTGCGCCGCGCTCGCGAAGAGGCGGGCCTCGCCCTGGAAGTGATTTCGGCTGAGGAGGAAGCCGGCCTTGCCGCGGCGGGCTGCGCATCCCTGATCGGACGCAAGTACAATGGCGCGCTGGTGTTCGATATTGGCGGCGGCTCCACCGAGATCATCTGGCTGGCGAAAGGTCCCCGCGGCCCGCAGACGCGGCTGGCGGCCTCGGTGCCGCTGGGCGTGGTCACCCTGGCGGAGCGGCACGGTCCTGACGCGGCTAGCGCCGAGGGCTTTGCCAGGATGCGCGACGAGTTGCGGGCGCATTTTGCGCCCTTCGCGGAACGGATGGCGGGTTTTGACACGGCCAAGAACCACCTGCTGGGTACCTCCGGCACGGTGACGACGCTGGCGGCCATCGCGCTGAAGCTGCCACGCTACAATCGCACGCGGGTGGACGGGAGCTGGCACGAAACCGCGCACATGCTCAAGGTTGTCGAGCGGCTGGCAGACCTGGATGTCGCGCGCCTGGCCGCCATCGGCAGCATTGGACCCGAACGCGCTGACCTGATGCTGCCCGGCTGCGCCATCTTCGCCGCCATCTGTTCGCTATGGCCATCGCCGGCGCTGCGGGTCGCCGACAGGGGCCTGCGCGAAGGCATGTTGCGCCGGCTGGCCGGAGCGCATTGATGGCCAAAAGCAGCGAAGGCGACAAATCCGGGCGCGGCCGGGTGCCCGTCAAGGTGAAGAAAGACCGTGGCCGCACCCAGTCCTCGCGCAGCTGGTTGCAGCGGCAACTGAATGATCCCTATGTCGCCAAGGCCCGTTCGGCCGGTTATCGCAGCCGCGCCGCCTTCAAGCTTGTCGAAATGGACGAGAAATTCCACTTCCTGAAAAAGGGTGCGCGGATTCTGGACCTGGGCAGTGCGCCGGGCGGCTGGAGCCAGGTGGCGGCTGCCAGGGGTGCCACCGTCGTCGCCGCCGACGTGCTGGTGATGGACGAGATCCCCGGCGTCACTTTCTTTCAGGCCGACCTGACCGATGCCGATGTGCCCGCGATGCTGCGCCAGGCGCTGGACGGGCCCGCTGATGTGGTGATGACCGATATGGCGGCGCCCACCACCGGACACCGCGCCACCGACCATATCCGCACTATTGCACTCGTGGAGATAGCCCTAGAAGTGGCGGAGGACACGCTGAAGCCCGGCGGCGCCTTTGTCGGCAAGGTTTTCCAGGGCGGCTCGTCCAACGCCTTGCTGGCGCGACTGAAAAAAGACTTTCGCGAGGTCAAGCACGTCAAGCCGCCCGCGTCGCGCGCCGAGTCGGTCGAGCTGTACGTCGTGGCGCTGGGGTTCAAAGCGACCCGTTAGGGACAAGTCGGTCCGTCGCCAGGTCTTGAGCGTCAGCGAAAAGACGCGTAATGCGACGCCGATTTGCGCTTTGAACGCGCCGAGCGTTGGCGAGGCGCCGGGACGAAAGCAAAAAGCCCCGCCGGTTAGGGCGGGGCTTTTACGCAAGCGATAGAGGCGGGGGTTACGGCGCTTCGCGCAGGGTGATCGAGCCGATGCCGGCGGCGACGTTCAGGCCCTTGCTGCCTTCGACGCTGAGCGGCTGCAGCGAGATGGACTTGTCAAAGCCGCCAATCAGCGCGTTGGCGCCGACGCCGACCCCGACATTGGCCTGTGCCGAGGCGCCGACATAGTCACCTGACAAAGCGCCCTTGCGCAGGTCGGAGGTCGGGGCGAACACGCCCCAGACCAGAACGCCGCCTTCGGTGTAGCCCAGGTCGACGCCGAACTTGGAAATCTCGCCGGTATAGTGCTCGCGATGGCCATTGCCGCGATAGGTGCAGTGCAAGTCCTTGGACGAGCCGAAGACAAAGCCCCAGCCGCTGGCCACGTTGCAGGTCAGTTCGCCAACACGCACGCCGTGAGGGGCGGCGTCGGCGGCGGAGGTCACGGCGAGGCTGGCGACAGCCACAGCGGCGCCAAGCATCAGATGAAAAGTCTTCATGAGTTAGCTCCTGGGAAAAATGGGGCGGGTCCGGCTCAATTGCCGACCACGCAGGTCAGAACGTATAGGCGGGCGCAACGTTCCCTAAGGCCAGGCCAACAACCCGGGGAAATGCTGAATTTACAAGGATTTAACCTCAGCGGTGCTGCGGCTCTTGCGAATCCGCCGGGGCGCTGATACAGCCTCGGCGCTCCAACAAGGAGCGTTTCCTCCGATGACCAGCAGTCCGCCCGAAAGGGCCATCCGCGAAGCCCTCACCTTCGACGATGTCCTGCTGGTGCCCGGCGCCTCCGAAGTCCTTCCGGGCCAGGTCGACACCCGTACTCGTCTCACCAAGACGGTGGAACTTGGCATTCCGCTGGTCTCTGCGGCGATGGACACCGTGACGGAAGCGGCGCTGGCCATTGCCATGGCCCAGGCTGGCGGCATGGGTGTGATTCACAAGAATCTGGGCATCGAGGAGCAGGCCGAACATGTCCGCCGGGTGAAACGCTATGAAAGCGGCATGGTGGTGAACCCTGTCACCATCACCCCCGACGCCACGCTGGCCGACGCCCTGGCGCTGATGGAGCGGCACCGCATTTCCGGCGTGCCGGTGACAGAAGGCCTCGACGCTAAGGGCGCGGGCAAGCTGGTGGGCATTCTCACCAATCGCGATGTGCGTTTCGCCGCCGACCCCCGCCAGAAAGTCAGCGAGTTGATGACCAAGGACCGGCTGGTCACGGTGCGCGAGGGCGTCAAGCCGGACGAGGCCAAGCGGCTGCTTCACCAGCATCGCATCGAAAAGATCATCGTGGTTGACGGCGCCTATCGCTGCGTCGGACTGATCACCGTCAAGGACATCGAAAAGGCGCAGAAGTATCCGAACTCGTGCAAGGACGAGCGCGGCCGCCTGCGCGTCGCCGCCGCCACCGGCGTGGGCGAGGACGGTTATGCCCGCGCCATGGCGCTGATCGAGGCGGAATGCGATGTGATCATGGTCGATACCGCGCACGGCCATTCCAAGGGCGTGATCGACGCCATCCGCCGCATCAAGAAGGCGTCGAACTACACCCAGGTCGCGGGCGGCAATATCGCCACCGCCGATGCCGCTCGTGCACTGATTGATGCGGGCGCCGACGCCGTGAAGGTGGGCATCGGTCCCGGTTCCATCTGCACCACCCGCATCGTGGCGGGGGTGGGCGTGCCGCAGCTGACCGCGATCATGGACGCAGTATCGGTGGCGCGCGACTCCGGGGTGCCGGTGATCGGCGATGGCGGCATCAAATATTCCGGCGACCTGGCAAAGGCGCTGGCGGCCGGCGCGTCGGTCGCCATGGTTGGCTCGCTGCTGGCCGGCACTGAGGAATCGCCGGGCGAGGTGTTCCTCTATCAGGGCCGCTCCTACAAGGGCTATCGCGGCATGGGCAGCGTCGGCGCCATGGCGCGCGGCTCGGCCGACCGCTATTTCCAGGCGGAAGTGCGTGACGCGCTGAAGCTGGTGCCGGAAGGCGTGGAAGGCCAGGTCGCCTACAAGGGTCCGGTCGCCAGCGTGGTGCACCAGATCATCGGGGGCCTGCGCGCCGCCATGGGCTATACCGGCTGCAAGACCATCGACGATTTCCACCGCAAGGCCCAGTTCGTGCGCATCACCGGCGCGGGCCTGCGCGAAAGCCATGTCCATGACGTTACGGTGACGCGCGAGGCGCCCAATTATCACCCCGGCGGCGAGTGATCAGCCGCGCAGCTTGGCCGCCTGCAGCAGCGCGATGGTCTTCATGTCGATGATCGCACCGCTGGCGATCATCGCGAGCGCTGCGTCCAGCGTCATTTCCACCACTTCGATGTCTTCGCCTTCGGATTCGTGGCCGCCGCCCTTCGCCCGTGGCGCGGTCGAGTCATAATCGGCCAGGAAGAGTGACAGCCGCTCCTTCACCGCGCCGGGCGTTGCGAAGCAGTGACTGACCAGCCAAGGATTTGAGATCGTCAGGCCCGCTTCCTCCATGGCTTCCTTGATGATGCAGGTTTGGGGATCGTCCCCGTCCAGCTTGCCGGCAACGGCCTCCAGCAGCAATTCGGTGTGGCCCCATTCGAATACCGGCCAGCGGAACTGCCGGATCAGCAGGACCATTCCGCGCGCTTTGTCCACCGGCAGCACGCAAGCGCCATCGCCGATGTCATAGGATTCGCGAAGCTGATGGGTCTGCCAGCGATCATCACCGCGGCGAAAATCGAAGTCGGCGCGGCGCAGGACATAGTGATTGTCGGACAGGGTCTTGAGTTCGCGCAGCTTCACGCGGCCGGAAATATCGTCGCTCATGCGGCTTCTCTTTTTGGTCGCTCCCGCAGCTGCGGACGCCCAAGCTAATCGTGGATGTGCACCACCGCAACCTTGTCCTGATAGTAGCGATGCCAGCCGGGCATTGTGTCCAGCATCTTCACCACCGGGGCGCCGGTGGGAAAGATCGTCCAGCGCACATGGTAGAAGGCAAGCGTCGCGGCCAGCGCGTCCGGGTCCGGGGCGATGATCGCGGCATAATTGCGCAGCAGGATGTCGCCATACAGGTCGGCGCGGCTGTCGATGAAGGGCCTGACGCCATTCCATATCAGGTAGCCGCCATAGCCATATTCGTTCAGCACCGGCGTCCCGCGCACGAAGCGCGGCACATGCGCCAGGGCCGTGGCAGGCGTGGCGGCATCGTCGGTGCGCGCCACCGGCAGCATCAGCCGGGCCACGGCCAGGATGGCGATCAGCAGGGCAGCGAGGAAGGCAAAGAGCGGCGCGCCTTTGTCGTCCCTTTTGTCGTTCTTGGCCGGCGCGGTTTTCGCCAGCGCCGGCGCCAGCAGCAGCGGCGCGCAAACCCCGACCAGCATCTGGTGGCGGGCATGGACCAGCGCCAGCCAGACCAGGATCAGCAGCAGCACCAGGCGCGGCATGGCCAGCTTCAGCCGCCCCGCCAGACCCAGCGCCAGCAGTGCCATAAGCGCGATCAGGAAAGGCGATATCTGCGAAACATCGGTCGCCTGCCATTCGCCGATATGGGCCATGCCCTGCATCGCCGTCAGCTTGAGAGGAAAAAGAAGCCCGGCGACCCCGAACGGTGTCAGCAGAGCCGAGGCAACAGCCACCGCCAGGAAAGCGCCCCACAGCAGCGCGGCTTTGACCCGCGTGCGGGACTCCCAAACCGCTTCCAGCGCCAACGCGCCCGCCAATGCCAGCCCGAAGGCGAAGCTGCCATGCAGGTTGGCCCATAGCGGCATCAGCAGGATCAGCCACCAGCGTGGCGCGGTATCGCGTTCGCGCGCCGTTACAAGGCCCGCTGTCCACACCGCCAGCAGCGGCAGCGCCAGCAGATGCGGCCGCGCCAAAAGACTTCCCGTGACGCAGGTCAGGCCCAGAACCACCGCCAGCAGCGCGGGCGTCAATGCCACCCGCCTGCGCACGCCATAGGCCACCACGCCGGCTGTCAGGGCGGCGGCGGCCGCGAACAGCAGATGGATGCCCGGCCATCCGGCGCGCCAGGCCAGCGCCATGACGATCTCGGCCAGCCATTCCTGGGTGTGCCAGGGCTGGCCCGCCACGGTGTAGGAGAAGATGTCGGTGCGCAGCACCGCGCCGTGCGCCAGCATCCATTCGCCGGCGCGGATGTGCCAATAGGTGTCGCCGTCATTCAGAATGGCGGGCGAAAAGGCTGTTACAGCGAAAGCCGCCAGGGCCGCGAACAGCGCGAAAGTCAGACCGGGAGCAGGGCCGCGAGGCATGGCGATTGGCTTTTGAACCGGCGCACACTTTATAAGAGCAAGTCTTTACAACTCTTTTTGCGCCCAACAGGCTGATTTCCAACACAAATGACCCCCGCCGCCCGCCTGCAGATGGCCATCGAAATCCTGGAAGGGCTGGAGACCACAGCCCAGCCCGCTGACCGCTTCCTGAAAAGCTGGTTTCGCATCCGGCGTTTTGCCGGTTCCAAGGATCGCCGCGCCATCGCCGAACGAGTGTTCGCGGTGCAGCGCCACCGCGCCCGTTTCGCCCTTCGCATGGGCGGCGGCAGTGCCCGCGCGCTGGTGATCGCCTCGGCGTTGGAGGAAAATCTGGATGCCTTGTTCAGCGGCGGCTATGGCCCCGCGCCCCTGAGCGAGGCCGAGCGCGCGGCCATCGCGGCCACGCCGCCGCCCGCGCCGGACTGGGTTGCGGGAGAATATCCTGAGTGGCTGGAAGACGAGCTGCGGCGCGGCTTCGGCGATGATCTGCAAATGCAGATGCAGGCCTTTATCGGCCGCGCCCCCACCGATCTGCGCGTCAACACGCTGAAAGCACAGCGCCAGGATGTGATCGCGGCGCTGGGAGCGGAAGGTCTGACGGCGGCACCAACCCCGCATGCGCCCTTCGGCATCCGCATTGCCGGCGAGGCGGGCAACCTGTCGGCGTCGGCATTGTTTGAATCCGGCGCTTTTGAATTCCAGGACGAAGCGGCGCAGATCGCCGCCGATCTCTGCGGCGCCAGGCCCGGCGAGCGCATTTGTGACCTGGCAGCGGGCGCGGGGGGCAAGTCGCTGGCCTTTGCCGCCGCCATGAACAACAGCGGCGAAATTGTCGCCTGCGACGTGCGCGGCGAAGCGCTGTTCGAACTGGAAAAACGCGCGGCGCGCGCCGGCGCTACCATCATCAAGACCCTTGTTCTGGAAGATGGGCCTTTGGATCATGGCCGGCCGTCGGGCCTGTTCGACGCGGTGTTCGTGGATGCGCCCTGCACCGGCACCGGGACCTGGCGGCGCCAGCCCGAGCTGCGCTGGCGGCTGACCCCGGCAAGGATCGCCTATCTGATGTCGGTTCAGGACAGGCTGCTGGACCAGGCGGTGGCGCTGGTGCGGCCCGGAGGGCGGCTTTTCTATGCCACCTGTTCCATCCTGGGGTGCGAGAACCAGGATCGGGTGGCGGCCTTGCAGATCCGGCACCCCGGCCTTTCACAGATGAATCTGGGGGAAAGCCGCGACATTCCCGGCCTGGGGGTGGATTTTCGCGCCAGCCCCGCCAAAACCGGCACCGACGGCTTTTATTGCGCCGGTCTGCAACGCGCCTGATATGCGCAATTGGCGCATGGTTAGGCCCGGCCAAAATGCTTATGTTGCGGCCATGACCTTGCGCGCGATTCCTCTCCTGGCCGCCATGCTGCTGGTGGCGCCACCCGCATTTTCTGCGTCCGCCAAGCCCTCCCGTCCTGACAAGTCCGTCACGGTGTCAGGCCTGCTGCTGCGGGCCCATGCCGCGACGGTGCGCGGCGACACCGAGCTGGCGCTCAGGCTGGCGCAGTCGGCCATTGTCGCCGATCCGGCGCGGCCGGGTTCCTATGTCGCGCTGGGCGACATCTATGCCGCGATGGGGCAGGCGGAATTCGCCCAGTCCTATTACGACGCGGCGCTGGCGATCGAGCCCACCGACACAAGCGCCCTGAAAGCGCAGGCGGCGCTGGGCAGCCATCCCGCCAGCACGGCGAACGCGCAGCCATGAGCATTCAGGCATGAGCGTCCTGGTTCTGGATTTCGGCAGCCAGGTGACCCAGCTGATCGCGCGGCGCGTGCGCGAGGCGGGTGTTTATTGCGAGATCGTGCCCTTCAACAAGGCGGACGAGGCGCTGGCGAAGAAGCCGCAGGCCATCATCCTGTCGGGCGGCCCGGCCAGTGTGATGGAAGAGGGCGCGCCGCGTGTCTCCCAGGCGGTGTTCGATGCCGGGGTGCCGGTGCTGGGCATCTGCTATGGCGAGATGGCGATGGCGCACCAGCTGGGCGGCAAGGTCGAAGGCGGCCATCACCGCGAATTTGGCCGTGCCGACATTGTGATCGCCAAACCGTCGCCGTTGCTGGCGGGGCTGGGCAATATCGGCGACCGCGAGCCGGTGTGGATGAACCATGGCGACAAGATCACTGCCATGCCGCCGGGTTTCGAGGTGGTGGCGACATCGGACCATTCGCCCTATGCGGTGATCGCCGATGAAAAGCGCAGGCTGTACGGCATCCAGTTCCATCCCGAGGTGGTGCACACGCCGCGCGGCGCGGACATCTACAGGAACTTCGTGCTGAAGATCGCCGGCATCAAGCCGGATTGGAACATGCACGCCTTCCGCGCCGCGATGATCGACAAGATCAGAAAGCAGGTCGGCAAGGGCAAGGTGATCTGCGGCTTGTCGGGCGGGGTGGACTCGTCGGTGGCCGCCGTGCTGATCCATGAGGCGATCGGCGACCAGCTCACCTGCATCTTCGTCGATACCGGGTTGATGCGCGCGGGCGAAAGCGAAGAAGTCGTGTCGCTGTTCCGCGGCCACTACAATATTCCGCTGGTGCATGTGGACGCGGGCGAGATGTTCCTGGGGCGGCTGGCCGGCGTCAGCGATCCGGAAGCGAAGCGCAAGATCATCGGCGCCGCCTTCATCGATGTGTTCGATGCCGAAAGCCACAAGATCGGCGGCGCGGAATTTCTCGCCCAGGGTACGCTGTATCCCGATGTGATCGAGAGCGTCTCGGTATCGGGCGGTCCCAGCGTCACCATCAAGAGCCATCACAATGTCGGCGGGCTGCCGGACTTCATGAAGCTGAAGCTGGTCGAGCCGCTGCGCGACCTGTTCAAGGACGAAGTGCGCGCCCTGGGCCGCGAGCTGGGCCTGCCGCCGGCCTTTGTCGGGCGTCATCCCTTTCCCGGACCGGGCCTGGCGATCCGCGTGCCGGGCGAGATCACCCAGGAAAAGCTGGACATATTGCGCAAGGCCGACACCATTTACCTGGACGAGATCCGCAAGGCGGGCCTTTACGACACGATCTGGCAGGCCTTTGCCGTACTGCTGCCGGTCAAGACCGTGGGCGTCATGGGCGATGCGCGCACTTACGACCATGTCTGCGCCCTGCGCGCCGTCACCAGCAGCGACGGCATGACGGCGGATTACTATCCCTTCGAGCACAGCTTTCTGGCCAAGGTGTCGACCCGCATCGTCAACGAAGTGCGCGGCATCAACCGCGTGGTCTATGATATCACCTCCAAGCCGCCCGGGACGATTGAGTGGGAGTGAGCCAGATCCGGCCACAGCGAAGCTGTGGTCGGCGATGTGATCCGGCAGATCAAATCGACTGGCGAACGCGCCGAGCTTGGGCGAGGCGCAATCCAGCTTGGGGCGGACAAGGCCCTGGGGATGACCGCTTGCGATCCCGCCGGACTGTTCTGAAAGGAAGCCCATGGCCAGCGATTCCGAAACCACCATCGTCTCCGAGACCGGGGTTGGCAAATACCAGGTCGAGGCCCGCGCCGGCGGCGCGGCCTTCCTGATCGACGAGCCGGTGTCGGCGGGCGGTCTGGGCTCCGGCCCCAATCCCTACAATCTGCTCAGCGCGGCGCTGGGCGCCTGCGCCACCATGACCATCCGGCTCTATGCCAACCGCAAGGGCTGGCCGCTGGTGCGGGTGACGGCGGCGGTGCGCCATGTCCGCCCCAGCCTGAACGCGCGCGACACGTTCGAGATCGACATCGCCCTGGACGGCGCGCTGGACGCCGCCCAGCGCGCCCGGCTGATGGAGATCGCCGAGCGCTGCCCGGTGCATCTGTCGCTGGCGCGCGGCAGCGAGGTGCGCGCCCAGTTGCTGCCGCCCGGCGCCGCCGTGACGCCCACCGACAGCCCGGCGCATATGGTCTGCATGGAAGAAGCCTGCGCTGGCTGATGCCTTCAACGGGTCAGGGCGCCCGCCGCCAGATAGGCAAGATGGCGCTGGGCGCGTTCGACGCTCCAGCCCCGCGCCCGCACCAGCTCGGTCCATAGCCGGGGCGAGGTCAGGGACCATAGAAGGTCCGTGGCGGCTTGGGCAGAAAGCTGGGGCGACAGCGCGCCTTCGGCCTGGAAACGCTCGGCCACGGCGCGGCACTGGGCCAGACGGTCCGTCTGGGCTTGCGCCGCGTCCGCCAGCATGGGCCACAAAGCCGGGTCGGTCGCCGCCTGGCGGGCGACCAGCCCAGCCAAGGCGGCGCGGGCGCTGGGGGCGGCTGCGACGGCGTCCAGGCTGGTCCGGGAATCCGGGGCGGCGCCCTGCGCCAGCGCCGCCAGCAGGGCGACCCGGCCGGGAAAGTGCAGATAGACTGCCTGGCGTGACAGGCCGGCGCCGTCCGCGACTTTGGCCATGCTGAGAGGACCTTGACCCACGATTCTGCGAGCCGCTTCCAGGATTTTTCCGCGCGTGCTTGACACTATGTAAACCTAACAATCTCTATCTTTACATACTGTAAAATTGGCCCTGAGGCAATGGAACGTCTTCGCGAAGCCGCCCAGCCTTGCCGTCAGGGCGGACTCAAAACTGGCCCAGCCCGGCATGATCAAGCGGCTGGACGCCAAAGGCGGGCTGACGGGGCGATCCAGCGGGGGATTGATCGGCTTGCCAGGTTTGCGCCTTGTGGAAATCGCCGCGCCAGCGCCGCCGCATCGAACGGCTTTATGCCGAAGACTTTGCGCTGATCGAAGGCCTGCGCGCCCGACCGGCCGAATCGATCCGTGCCGCCCCGCGCATTGTGGATGACGTGGATATCGCCACCGCCGCCGCGGAATAGTTGGCGCTTTGAAGTTCCCTACTAGCTGTTGATAGGCTTGTGCGCAGCCGGACACGCACCTGTGCGTAGATGGGCAATGTACTTGCCCGCCTGTGTGCAGCCCGGTTGATTGCTCGCCCCGCCACCAGCAGCCGGAACGCATGGAACAGGAAGCCTACCGCCACGTCCCCTACGACATCGAGGTCGAGCAGGCCCTGCTGGGCGCCATCCTGGCCGACAACCGGGCGATGGAGCGCGCCAGCGCGCTGGTGCGGCCCGAGCATTTCTACGATCCGCTGCATGGCCGCATCTTCGAGACCATGTCGCAGATGATCGAGCGCGGCGGCGTGGTCGTCACGCCGCTGACCCTGCATGCCACCATGAAATCTGATCCCGGCGTGATGGAAGTGGGCGGCCAGGCCTATTTTGAGGGCCTGCGCGCCGCAGCCCCGGCGATTCCCAATGTGCGCGACTTCGCCAACATCCTGTCCGACCATTTCGTGCGCCGCAGCCTGATCCGCATCGGCGAGGACATCGTCAACACCGCCTATGACGCGCCCACCGAAAAGACCTCGAAGGACCAGATCGCCGAGGCCGAGAAGGCGCTTTATGCCGTGGCCGAAACCAACAAGTATGGCGAAGGCGCGCTGGACTTCCACGAGGCTCTGACCCTGACGGTGCGGGCGGCGGAACGCGCCGCGGCGCGGGGTGGGCGCATTTCCGGCGTCACTTCGGGCTTCACCGACATCGACAATCTGCTGGGCGGGCTGCAGCCCAGCGACCTGCTGATCCTGGCGGGGCGTCCCGGCATGGGCAAGACGGCGCTGGGCACTAACATGGCCTTCCATGCCGCCCAGCAGTATCTGCGCGATATTGAGGCGGGGGCGGAATATCCCTCCGGCGCGCCGGTGCTGTTCTTCAGCCTGGAAATGGCGGCGCAGCAGCTCTCGGCGCGTATCCTTTCCGAACAGACCGAGATCGAGGTGTGGAAGATCAGGAACGGCCGCTTTAGCGAAAGCGAATGGGAGAAGTTCGTCCTGACCATGCAGGAATTGTCGTCGCTGCCGCTCTATATCGACGACAGCGGCGGCATCTCCATCGCCCAGATCGCCGCCCGCGCCCGGCGCATGAAGCGCGAGAAGAATATCGGCCTGATCATCATCGATTACCTGCAGCTGGTGGAATCCTCGCGCCGCCACGAGAACCGGGTGCAGGAAATCACCGAGGTCACCAAGGGCCTCAAGACCCTGGCCAAGGAACTCAATGTCCCCATCCTGGCGCTGTCGCAGCTGTCGCGCGGCGTCGATGCCCGTGACGACAAGCGGCCGGTGCTGTCGGACCTGCGCGAATCCGGCTCCATCGAGCAGGATGCCGACGTGGTGATGTTCGTCTATCGCGAGGAATATTACCTCAAGTCGCGCGAACCCGATCCCGGCACCCCCGACCATGCCAAATGGATGGAAAAGCTGGACCGCGCCACCAACCGCGCCGAGGTGCTGGTGGAAAAGCACCGCCATGGCGCCACCCGTGCCATCCAGCTGGTGTTTGAAGGCAACTTCACCCGCTTCAGCAACATGGCCGACGACGGCAACGTGCCGTCGCACTGACCCTCAAGAGGGGTCCGCCGTCTTCATCGCCACCAACCTGGCGCCTTTCAGCAGCGCCGCAAGCTGTTGCGGCAGCAGCTTCAGGTCATAGCCGAAGCGCACCAGCTCGCGCGCCACATAGGCTGCACCGAACTTGCGCAACCCGATGCGCGTCTGCTCGATGTCGGACGGCGCGCCGACGAATTCCTGCTGCCGCGCGATGGCCGGTACCAGCTGCCAGGGCGACAGCTGCGCAAAGAGCGGCGAATTGTTGGGATTGAACAGCAGGTGGTCGACCGGCAGGGCAAAGCGCGCCGGGTCCAGCAGCGTCTGGGCGGCGGCGCGCGACAGGATATAGGCCGCGGCCCCGGTGTGGCGCGACAGCATGCGGCCCAGGGCGAAATCTTCTCCCACGCGGCGCATGTCGGTCAGCAGCACGCGCTGGCCGGGCGGGCCGTAATGCTCCAGCTTCACCACATCCAGGCCGGGTGGAATCCAGTTGTCGCTGCCTAGCAGCGCACCCGCCGATGCGCTGAGGCGCACATCGTCTTCTAGGAACACGCCATGAGCCTCGCCGGTCCCGAGGAACAATTCCCATGCCGCGCGGTGCGACAGCAGGCAGGCCTTGTCGCCCTTGGGGATCTCGCCCAGCGGCCCGCCGGCCTCGAACCAGTGGTCCAGCGCCGCCATGTCCGCGATGCGGGCATCCACCGCCTCCACCCGCTCCAGCGCTAGGCCCAGGCTTGTGGCCCGGGCCCGCATGGCGGCCAGCCGGTCGGGCCGCCGGGCCAGGTTGATCAGGTAACTGCGCATGCGGGCAATGTTAGCATTTTTGCCGGTTTTCCGCCATGAAGCGCGGGTTAAGCCCCTGTTTTGCCGGGGCCACCCCTTCTATATGGTGGGGGCCATGGCGCGACGGGACCAGTGGCGAATCCCTTGAACATCGAGACCCAAATCACGCCCATCGCCCACCCCTTCCTGCGGCCCGTCACCCAGTTGACACCCGCGCAGCGGCGCCAGCGCGCGGTGTCGCGCGCCGTTTCCTGGATGCTGGTGGCGCTGCTGCACATCCTGTTGTTCTTCGGCATCGTCATCACCTTCCGGCCTTTCACCGAGCGCAACCGCCCGCTGGTCGAGACCATCCTCACTTTGCCCATGCCCGGCAACAACGCGCCGCCGCTGCACATCGTCAATCCGGTGCTGCCCAACAACAATCCGCCGGTGATCCTGTCGGCGCCCATCACCCTGCCCAGGCCGCCGCCGGTGCTGGACGAGCGCAACACCCGCCCTGTCACGCCGGGCGACATTCTGGGCGCCGTCGGCCGCACCCTGGCCTGCAGCGCCGGAAGCTGGGAGCACTTGACAGCGCCGGAGCGCGCCGCCTGCGGCGGGGTGCCGTGGCGCGCCATGCGCCTGCCCAACGGCAATCTGGTGATGGTGCCGCCCTCGCAGCTGCCGCGCCTGAAGGAGCCGCCGCCCGACACCGGCTTTGACATCAACAGCGGCGCCGACCGCCAGCAGCGCGACATCCAGAACGGGCAGAACCCCGCCAACAATGGCTGCCCCATACTGCAGCAGATGCCCTGCACCCATGTCACGCCGGCTTATCGCAAGATGAACGGGGATGATTGATGGACGCCGCCGCTGCCCGCCGCCAAACTGGCGCCATGAGCGATGGCGCGATGAAGGATGACGCCGGCTTCGAGGCCGCGCGCCTGACGGTGCGGCTGGGGGCCATCACCGCCAACTGGCGCACCTATCGCCGCCTGGCGGGGCCATGCGCGGTGGCCGCCGTGGTCAAGGCCGATGCCTATGGCCTGGGGGCGGGCCGCATCGCGCCAAGTCTGGCGGCGGCAGGATGCGACAGCTTCTTCGTGGCGCGGCTTGAGGAAGGCGTGGCGTTGCGCGCGCTGTTGCCGGGGGCGCGCATCTTCGTGCTGGACGGGGCCGAGCCGGACGCGGTGCCGGCGCTGATTTCGCAGGGGCTGATCCCGGTCTTGAACAGCCTGGCCCAGGTGGCGGCCTGGAGCGCGGCCGCTGGCGCTTCGCGCGCCAGCCTGGAAGCCGTGCTGCATGTCGATACCGGGATGAACCGGCTGGGCCTGCCGGGCGACGAGCTGGCGGTGCTGGCGGCGCAAGCCAGGCAGCGGCTGGCGGGACTGAATCTGGTGCTGGTGATGAGCCATCTGGCCTGCGCCGACGAGCCCGACAACAAGATGAACGCCCAGCAGCTTTCGCGCTTCAAACAGGCGCTGGCGATGCTGCCGCCCGCGCCCGCCAGCCTGGCCGCCAGTCACGGCGCCTTCCTGTCGCCGGACTATCACTTCGACCTGGTGCGGCCGGGCGTGGCGCTGTACGGCGCCAACCCGCAGAGCGCGGGCCAGAACCTGATGCAGGCGGCGGCGATCCTGACCGGCAAGGTGCTGCAGGTCCGCCGAATTGACTCCGGCGAAAGCGTTGGCTACGCAGCGAGTTTCCGCGCCAAAAGGCCCAGCATGCTCGCCACCGTGGCACTTGGTTATGCCGACGGCATTCCCCGCAGCCTGTCCAACCAGGGCTTCGCCGCGCTGGGCGGGGGCCGCGCGCCGATCGTGGGGCGGGTGTCGATGGATATGCTGGTGCTGGATGTCACCGACCTGCCCGATGTGCGCCCCGGCGACACCGCCGAACTGCTGGGCGACACCATGACCCTGGACGAGGTGGCGCGCGCCGCCGGGACCAACGCGTATGAGATTCTCACCCGGCTGCGGCGGGCGCCGAAGCATTACCAGGAAGCGTCGGCGTCAGCCGGCGTGACAAAAGTGAACCGGCCATGAACGTCTTTGCCGCCATAGGCCGTGCCGTGCTGACGCTTCTGGCGGAAATAGGCCGGCTGGCCAGTTTCACCGGGCGCTCGGTTGCGGCCATTTTCAGCCCGCCCGTCTATGGCCGGTTGATCGGCCAGCAGATGATGAGCATCGGCTATTTCTCGCTGCCGGTGGTGGGGCTGACGGCGCTGTGCATCGGCGCGGTGCTGGCGCTGCAGATCTATCTGGGCGGCAACCGCTATGGCGCCGAAGCCATCGTGCCGCAGATCGTGGTCCTGGGCATTACCCGCGAGCTGGGGCCGGTGATCGCGGGGCTGATGGTGGCGGGCCGCGTCGCCGCCGCCATCGCCGCCGAAATCGGCACCATGAAAGTGACCGAACAGATCGACGCCTTGACCACCCTGGCGACCAACCCGATCAAGTATCTGGTGGTGCCGCGGCTGGTGGCGGCGGTGATCGTCATGCCGCTGCTGACGGTGATCGGCGACACCATCGGCGTCTATGGCGGCTATCTGGTGGCGACCGAGAATCTGGGCTTCACTGGCAGCACCTATCTCAAGAACACGGTGGACTTCGCCACCCACCAGGACATCGTATCGGGCCTGATCAAGGCGGCGGTGTTCGGCTTCATCATCGCCCTGATGGGTTGCTATAACGGCTTCAATTCCAGGGGCGGGGCGCAGGGCGTCGGCAACGCCACCACGGCTGCGGTGGTGTCGTCCTCCATCCTGATCCTTGCCGCCGACTTCATCCTCACCGCCATGCTGTTTCACACCTCATGACACCAAAAATCCAGCTCATCGGCGTCAAGAAAAGTTTCGGCTCCAAGGTGGTGCTGGATGGCATCGATCTTGTGATCGCGCCGCGAACCTCGATGGTGATCATCGGCGGTTCGGGCACCGGCAAGTCGGTCACCATCAAGTCGATCCTGGGCATCATCCGCCCGGACGAGGGCACCATCCTGGTCGATGGGGTGGATATCACCCATATCAACGGCGCGGCGCGCGACAAGCTCCTGAAGAAGTTCGGCATGCTGTTCCAGGGCGGGGCGCTGTTCGACAGCCTGCCGGTGTGGGAAAATGTCGCCTTCGGGCTGATCCAGGGCCGCGGCATGAAGAAGAAGCAGGCGCGCGACATCGCCATCCAGAAGCTGGCCAAGGTCGGGCTGACGGCGGACGTGGCCGAACTCTATCCGGTGGAGCTGTCGGGCGGCATGCAGAAGCGCGTCGGCCTGGCCCGCGCCATCGCCGCCGATCCGGAAATCATCTTCTTCGATGAGCCGACCACGGGGCTGGACCCGATCATGGCCGATGTGATCAACGATTTGATCGTCAGCACCGTCAAGGATGTCGGCGCCACGGCGCTGTCGATCACCCATGACATGGCCAGTGCGCGCAAAATATCGGACCACATCGCCATGCTCTATGGCGGCAAGATCATCTGGACCGGCCCGACGGCGGAGATCGACCATTCGGGCAACCCCTATGTGGACCAGTTCATCCATGGCCGGGCGGATGGTCCTATAAAGATGGCTGTGAAAGCGTAAAATTTTCTGGCAGGAAGCTATGGAAGCAAAACTCTCTCCGGAACGGCACGCGAGTCTCGCTGGTGGTGCAATAGTTCCTGCGATTGCCGGTATAATTTATGGCGTCATTTATTTCTTCGAATATCCAACGCCTCCAAGGACAACTGCCGCCATATTATTTGTAGGCGGGATCGCCTCTCTGATTTTTATCCAAACTACGATTTGGGTATTCTTTTCTCCTCCCGGAAGAAGCTGGGGTAAGGCGCTAGCGGCAATTTCCGTTTTTATTCCTTATTTGTATTCTCTATTTTTGATGGGTTATCTCGGTCTTTGGAAGCTTTGGTTGGGCATCTCTGCCTATCATGGGGTCTTGCCTATTCTTGTAGCCATTTTCTGGACATCGGTTGGCTGGCGAATGCTTTTTGTTCTAGGCAAAATAACTCGTAAAGAAGCCGGATAATCGGCCACAACGTCTTCAGGCTATTGACGGCCGTGCTAAACTCGAATCATGGCCAAAGCCTCCGCCTCCTATGCCTGCCAGTCCTGCGGCGCGGTGACGCCGAAATGGGCGGGCAAGTGCGAATCCTGCGGCGGCTGGAACACCATTATCGAGGAAGGCGTGGCCCCGCCTCTCGGGTCGGGAGCGGCCCGTAGGAGTAAAGGCCGCCGCATCACCCTGGAAGACCTCAAGACCGAGGATGCGCCGCCGGCGCGCCGCCCCACCGGCATCAATGAGTTCGACCGCGTCACCGGCGGCGGGCTGGTGCCGGGTTCGGCGCTGCTGGTCGGCGGCGATCCGGGCATCGGCAAGTCCACCATCATCCTGCAGGCCCTGGGCAAGTATGCGCAAGGCGGCGGCCATGCGATCTATATCTCCGGCGAAGAAGCCATGGCGCAGGTGCGCATGCGCGCCGCCCGCATGGGGCTGGCCGATGCGCCATTGATGCTGGGGGCCGCGACCAATGTCGAAGACATCCTGGCCACCCTGGAAGCGGGCAAGCCGCCGGACATCATCGCGATTGATTCCATCCAGACCCTGTGGACCGGGGCGCTGGACGCAGCCCCCGGCACCATCGCCCAGGTGCGCACCGCCAGCTTTGATCTGGTGCGCTATGCCAAGGCGTCCGGCGCGGCGCTGCTGCTGGTCGGCCATGTCACCAAGGACGGCCAGATTGCCGGGCCGAAAGCCGTCGAACACCTTGTGGACGCGGTGCTCTATTTCGAGGGCGAGCGCGGGCATCATTTTCGTGTTTTGCGCGCCACCAAGAACCGCTTCGGCGCCACCGACGAAATTGGCGTGTTCGAGATGACCGGCAAGGGGCTGGCGGAAGTCGCCAATCCCAGCGCGCTGTTTTTGGGCGACCGCAAGTCGGCGGCGCCCGGCACCGCCGTGTTCGCGGGGCTGGAAGGCACAAGGCCCTTGTTGTGCGAAATCCAGGCGCTGGTCTCGCCCACGTCATACGGCACGCCCCGCCGCGCCGTGGTCGGCTGGGATACCGGGCGGCTGGCCATGATCCTGGCGGTGCTGGACGCGCATATGGGATTCGCAAGTGGGGCCGGGGTTGGAATCGGGGCCTGCGATGTCTATCTCAACGTCGCGGGGGGGCTGAAGATCGGCGAACCTGCTGCCGACCTGGCCGCCGCCGCCGCCCTGGTTTCGTCTTTCGGTGGAGAGCCCTTGCCGCGCGACACGGTGTTTTTCGGGGAAATTTCCCTGTCGGGCGACATCCGCCCGGTGCCGCAGGCCGATGCAAGGCTGAAGGAAGCCGCCAAACTGGGCTTCAAACACGCTTTCGTCCCCGCCGGCACCCGCGCCAGCGACACCGGGCTTTCGTTAACAGAGATTACCAGCGTCGCCGGGCTGCTGAGATTTGCGCCTGAACCGACCCCGCGCCGTGGTAAAGTCGAATCATGAACCTGTCGGTCACCGTGCTGGACTGCCTGATCGTGCTGATCATCATCGTCTCGGCCGGTTATGCCGCCTGGCGGGGCTTCTTGGCGGAGACGCTGACCATCTTTGAATGGGTGGCTGCCGCCTTTGCCTGCCTCTATTTCGGGCCCTATCTGGTCCCCATGGCGCGCACCATGGTCAGCCAGTCCTGGCTGGCCTCGCTCATGGCCTATGCCGTGGTGTTCCTGGCGGTGTTCATCCCGCTGGCCTTCATTAGCCACCGCCTCAGCCAGGCGGTGAAGAGCTCCCCCATCGGGCCGCTGGACCGTGCTGCCGGCATCGCCTTCGGGGTGGTGCGCGGCCTAGCGCTGGTGGGGCTGGCCTATCTGGCGTTTACCTATTTCGTGCCCATTCGCCAGCAGCCGCGCTGGGTGACCGAGGCGGAACTGCTGCCCATGGTGCAATCCACCGCCGATGTGATCCTCAGCGTGGTTCCCGACCAGTCGCGCGACTATGCCGCGATCCCCGATCATGAAGTGGTGATCCAGGCCCCGTCCACGGTGCAAAAGGCCTCCAATCCGCCTTCCCAGGCCCGTCATGACCCCATGGCAGAGCTGATCCGCAGCAATGGCGCGGCGGTCCCCAGAGCCGGGCGGGCGCCGCTGCAGCAGAAGAGCGCAGCCAAAATGCCGGCCAAGGCCACGAAATCCTATGGCGCGGGCGACCGCCAGGCGCTAGACAAGCTCATAGAAACCGGCGGAAGCAGCAACCGGTGACCGACTCCAAGACCATGTCCCAGGCCGACGAAGACCATATCTGGGACGCCGACAGCCTGCATGAGGAATGCGGTGTGTTCGGCATCTTCGACCATGGCGACGCCGGTGCGCTCGCGGTGCTGGGGCTGCATGCGCTTCAGCATCGCGGCCAGGAAGCCTGCGGCATCGTCACCTATGACAACGGCCACTTCACCGCCGAGCGCCATATGGGCCTGGTGGGCGACGTGTTCGGCCGCAACTCCCCGGCGGCGCGCAACCTCAAGGGCCGCTTCGCCATCGGCCATAACCGCTATTCCACCTCGGGCGGCAGCCGCGCCGCCAACATCCAGCCCATGTTCGCCGACCTGGCGGGCGGCGGCCTGGCGCTGGCGCACAATGGCAACCTGACCAACGCCCATACCCTGCGCACCGAGCTGGTGGGGCAGGGCGCGATCTTCCAGTCGACCTCCGACACCGAGACCATCATCCATCTGGTGGCGCGCAGCCCCAAGGCGCGCATCGTGGAAAAGCTGGTCGACGCCCTGTGCCAGGTGGAAGGCGCCTATTCGCTGGTGGCGTTAACATCGAAAAAACTGATCGGGGTGCGCGATCCCAATGGCGTGCGCCCGCTGGTGCTGGGCCAGCTGGACGGCAGCTTTATTTTCGCTTCGGAAACCTGTGCCCTGGACATTATCGGCGCGGAGTATGTGCGCGACGTCAAGCCGGGCGAGATGATCGTCATCGACAAGGACGGCGTGCACGTCCATTTTCCCTTCAAGCTGCAGCAGCACCGCTTCTGCGTCTTCGAGTACATCTATTTCGCGCGGCCCGATTCCACCCTGGAAGGCCGCAACGTCTATGAGGCGCGCAAGAATATCGGCGCCGTGCTGGCCCAGGAGGCCCCCGCCATGGCCGACATGGTGATCCCGGTGCCGGATTCCGGCGTGCCCGCCGCGCTGGGCTTCGCCAACGAGGCCAAGATTCCGTTCGAGCTGGGCATCATCCGCAACCATTATGTCGGCCGCACCTTTATCGAGCCGTCCGACTCCATCCGCCACCTGGGCGTGCGGCTGAAGCACAATCCAAACCGCGCCAAGCTGAAGGGCCAAAGGGTCATCCTGGTCGATGATTCCATCGTGCGCGGCACCACCTCCAAGAAGATCGTGGCGATGGTGCGCGACGCCGGCGCCGCCGAAGTGCATTTCCGGGTGTCGTCGCCGCCCACAACCCATTCCTGCTTCTATGGCGTCGACACGCCCAACACCGACGAGCTTCTGGCCCACAAGATGGATGTGGAGCAGATGCGTCAGTTCATCGGCGCCGACAGTCTGGCCTTTATTTCCATGAACGGGCTGTACCGGGCGATGGGCATGGCCGAGCGCAAGGCCCAGGCTCCCGGTTTCTGCGACGCCTGCTTCTCGGGCGATTATCCCATCTCGCTCACCGACATTTCCGGCGGCACCCGCCAATTGTCGCTGCTGGCGGATGTGGCCTAGGAACAATTTGCGATGAACAAGCCGATGGAAGGGCGCATTGCGCTTGTGACCGGGGCATCTCGCGGCATTGGCCGCGCTTCGGCCATCGCGCTGGCCGGGGCCGGCGCCCATGTCATCCTGGTGGCGCGCACCGTGGGCGGGCTGGAGGAAACCGACGACGAGATCCGGAAGAACGGCGGCAGCGCCACCCTGGTGCCGGTCAATCTGCGCGACTTCGACGCCATCGACCGGCTGGGCGCCTCGATCCATGAACGCTGGGGCAGGCTGGACGCGTTCCTCGGCAATGCCGGGGTGCTGGGGCAGTTGACGCCGCTGACGCATATGGAGCCCAAGACCTTCACCGAAGTGATGGACGTGAACGTCATCGCCAACTGGCGGCTGATCCGCTCGCTGGACCCCTTGCTGCGCGTCTCGGATGCCGGCCGGGTGCTGTTCGTCACCTCGGGCGCGGCGCGCAAGCACATCGCCTATTGGGGCGCCTATGCCCTGTCCAAATCGGCGCTGGAGATCATGGCGCTGACCTATGCGGTGGAATGCGAGCCGACCAATATCAAGGTCAACCTGATCAATCCCGGCCCCATGCGCACCTTGATGCGGCGCAAGGCGATGCCGGGCGAAGACCCGGAATCACTGGTCAAGCCGGAAGAGATGGCCTTCAAGGTGGTGGAGATGCTGTCGCCGTCCTATGCGCTGAACGAGACGATTATTAATTTTCAGAAGTGAATCGAAGCTCTCTTAGAGCCAGCGTTTCCATTAGACTTTCTTCAGAGCCAAACAAGGAAAACGCATTCAGGTTGATTGCGTCCAAGTCCCTTAAAACTTTTAGTCGTTCAGAGGTTGGAACGTTAATCTTATAGATTGTGAAATTACACGGGTGCCCGCCTTCTCCCCAATCATCAAACGCACCTTCGTGGCTCATGAATTGCCACTCGTCGCCATAGATTAGGCACATCGTGTATTCGCTTTGTTGAAGAAAATGCCGGCGGTGAGTTTTTACATACGATCCTAGATTTACAATCCTCGGAGAACGGGAGCTGCCGGACTGCATTGTGGCTTCGAACAGTACGTAAATTGCGACTGTGTCGCTCCCGACGTGGCGATTGAACGCAAAGTATGCAGCTATGTGTGGAGAACGAGTCCAATCAAGCAGCGGCGAAGGAAATCCGTGATGACGCAGGTGCGCCATATAGCCATAAGCTGGGGTTCTTCCGAATGTCATTGCTAGACTAAAACTGTCGTAGTCTTTTGCCAGTTTAATAGCGTCTTCGTATTCGGGTATTTGCCACTGGTTCTGCGTAAGGGTCTCTATTTCGGGCTGCAGATACGAAATTATCCGATAGTATTCTATAAAATCCATGGAGGTTTTTCCGGCTCTCTCCAAGGTTGTCTCAAGTTGCCATTTTGAGTCTTGTTGACCTCGAAACAAAAGGCGCGGGTAAACACCTTTATCGTTCTTACGTTTCTGGAGGTCAGAGATTTTCGCCAGACACTCTTCCCAGCTATTTACTGTGAATTCGTTTGTCACGAAGTCCTCCGAGAGTGGTATCTACCTTTTTGGATCGTAGGGATTCTTGCTGTTGCGCACCGAAAAGCGCAGCGGCGTGCCCTTGAGATTGAAATTATCGCGCAAGCCGTTGGCCAGATAGCGCAGGTAAGCCTCGGGTAGGGCGTCGAGCTGGTTGCCGAACAGGGTGAAGCTGGGCGGGCGCGCCTTCCTCTGGGTCATGTAGCGGATGCGCACCCGGCGGCCCGAAATGGCGGGCGTGGCGTGGCGCTGCAAGGCGCCTTCCAGGAAGCGGTTCAGGGTGGCGGTGGAAACGCGGCTGTTCCAGGCGGTGTCGGCCTCGGTCACGGCGCCTTCCAGCCGGTCGATGCCTTCGCCGGTACGGGCCGAGGTGGCGATCAGCGGCGCGCCCGCGATCTGGGGCAGCGACTGATCCAGCTTTTCGCGCATCCGCGAAATCGCGCCGGCCTTGTTTTCCAGCAGGTCCCATTTGTTGACGGCAAAGACGATGGCACGGCCCTCGCGGGCGATCAGGTCGGCGATGGTCAGGTCCTGCTTCTCGAACGGCGCGGTGGCGTCGATCATGACGATGACGCAGTCGGCGAAGCGGATGGCCTCCAGGGTCGAGGCGACGCTCATTTCCTCCAGCGTCTCGCCCGCCATCCGCGCCTTCTTGCGCAGGCCGGCGGTGTCGTGCAGCAGAACTTCTCTAAATCCTTTGGCGCGGTCCCCCGCCTTCCACGGCGCGGTGATGGCGTCGCGGGTCAGGCCTGCTTCCGGCCCCACCAGCGAGCGTTCCTCGCCCAGAAGATGATTGAACAGGCTCGACTTGCCGACATTGGGGCGGCCCACCAGGGCCAGCCGCAGCGGCCGGTCGAGATAATGCACCACGACATCTTCATCCGGCTCGTCGTCTTCGGAGAACTCCGCCTCCTCGTCATCGTCCGCGTCCAGGATCGCGGCGCGGGGGGCCAGCGGCTCCAGCCGCGCCACCAGCTCTTCCATGCCCAGATTATGCTCGGCGGAGATGGCGATCGGCTCGCCAAAGCCGAAGCCATAGGCTTCGGCGGGAACCGCGACGCGGCCTTCGCATTTGTTGGCGGCCAGGATCACCGGCTTGCCGGACTTGCGCAGCGCGCCGGCGATGATCTCGTCGCCGGCGGTGATCCCGGCGCGGGCGTCGATCACGAACAGCAGCGCCTCGGCCTCCGCGATGGCCGTCACCGTCTGCTGGGTCATGCGGTTGGGAATGGTGCCGGCTGCGCCATCCTCGAAGCCGGCGGTGTCGATCAAAGTGAGGCTGAGGCCTTCATATTCCGCCTCCACCGCGTGGCGGTCGCGGGTGACGCCCGGCGTGTCATGGACAATGGCCGCCGACCGCCCGGCCAGGCGATTGAACAGGCGTGACTTGCCCACATTCGGGCGTCCGACGATGGCCAGCTTCAGGCGGCGCGGTTCTTTTGGCCCCTGGCTTTGTCGCTCGTCGCTCATGGACTTCCTGTCCACATCGCTTCTCGCTCCGTGCCAGCGACCAAAATCCCTCGCGCCGGTGCGAAATGCCAATGGTTAGAGTTTACCGTAACGCCACCAGTTCGGCGTCGCTGGTATAGAGATACAGGGTGCCGTCCGCCACCACCGGCGAGATGGTGGTGCCGTCGGGAATTTCCACCCGGCCCAGCAGCTTGCCGTCATAGGGCGAGACCGATTCCGCATAGCCGTTGGATGAGGTGATGATCAGCCTGTTGGACACCAGCACGGGGCCGGCCCAGATGATCGGGTGTGTCTTGGCGTCGGGATTTTCATAGGCGGGAAGCTGATGGATCCAGCGCACCTTGCCCTCCTTGCGGGTGAGGCAGATCAGCCGGGCATTCAGGTCCAGCACATAGACATAGTCGCCCGCCGCCCAGGGCGTCTGGATGCCGGAAATATCGCGCGCCCACATGCGGTCGCCCGTGTTTATGCTGAAGGCGGCCATCAGGCCCGACTGGCTGATGGCATAGACCACGTCGCGGTCGATCACCGGCCGCCCGGCGATGTCGTCGAGCTGCGACAGGGCCGTGACCTGGCCCGAGCGTGACAGAACATCGCTCCAGCCCACCTGGCCGTTCTGGGCGCGCAGCGCGAAGATTTCGCCGGAGGTATAGGGCGCGATGACGGTCTCGCCCGACACGGCCGCGTTGGTCGAGGCCAGGATGCCGGCGGATTCCTCGATGCCCTGGTGATCCCAGAGCTGGCGGCCGTCGCTCTCGGCCAGGGCATAGAAATGGTTGTCGTGGGTGGAGACGAAGAGGCGCCCGCCGCTGACCACCGGGGCGTTGACGATGGGCATGCCCAGGTCGTGGCGCCAGATGTCGCGCCCGGTCTTGGCGTCCAGGCAGATCACCGTGCCGAAGCCGCTGGTGACGAATATCCTGCCGCCGTCATAGGCGACGCCGCCGCCCGCGCCCGAAGGCGGCTGGACGGTGTTGGGCTTGCCCAGGAGGCCCCACAGGGTCGGCATGTCCGTGCCGTTCTTGGGGGCAAGGCGGCGGTCCCAGACCGGCTCGCCGTCGCGGGTGCGAAAGACATAGATATGCGCTTCGGAATCCAGCGCGAAGATCAGGCCGGCGGCAACCACAGGGGTCGAGATCAGGGCGGAATCGCTGTCGCTGCCCTTGCCGGCATCCTGCCGCCAGATCTCGCGCAGCGGTCCAGCCGACTGCAGGTGATACATGGCGTTGGAGGGATAGCCGCCGGGCATTGGCCAGTCGGGATTGCGGTAGGGCGGCGGCAGCATGATCGGCGTCTTGGCCAGTTCGGGATCGATCTTCAGCGCATCGTCCAGTGACATGACCGGGATGCGCACGCCGCGCAGGTTGGACTTCTTGCCGCTGCTCGAGAACCAGCCGCCGACAGAGTCGAGCATCGTGCAGCCCGACAGCAGCAGCGACGCCGCGGCAAGCGCGAGGATCATGCGGGAGAGGCGGTTGGTCATTTCGCGGGCTGCGCCGGCATATTGGCGCCCCTGGTTGCCGCGGCGGCGGGCGACTTATTTTGTTGTGCCGCCTGCGGCGGCGGGGGCACCACATCGGGCGGCACCGTGCCATAATTGATGCCGCCGCCATTCTTCAGGAAGGCGTTCATCGCCTTGGCGCGGGCGCGCAGCGCGTCCGGCGCTTCGGGATCGCTGGCCAGCTCGGCATATTTCTTCTGCGCCGATTTCAGGTCTGTCGAACGGTAATCGGCATAGGCCAGCACTTCCAGGGCATTCTCACGCCAGGCGTTGCCGGGCTGGGTCAGTGGCGCCAGCCAGTCGGCCAGGTCGCCCCGGGTGGCGGTGTCGGCCTGGGCCCAGGCGGCGCGCAGCCGCGCCACATTGCCGATGGCGCCGCTATCGCTGCCGGCGATCTGCTTGTAGAGGTCGATGGCGTCGGCGCGCTGGCCGCTGGCGAACATGGCATTGGCCTGGCTCAGCCGCGCCATCTGGCTGTAGCCCTTGGGCGCGTTGCGGGCGATGTCGACAAAGGCGTTGGCGGCGTCACGCGGGTTGGTGATGCGCTGGGCCGCGATGAACGCAGCGGCGGCCTTCTCGCGCGCCTGCTGGTCGTGGCGCTGCCACAGCTGCCAGGCGCCAATGGCGATGAACACCAGCACTGCCAATGCAATGAGGTAATTGCCATAGGCCTTCCAGAATTTCTGGGCCTTCTCGCGGCGAACGTCTTCCTCGACTTCGCGGAAAATATCACTCACGGAAACGTCCTCACTGGCGGTCTTTCACGGCTTGGGGCCGGGGGCCCATGGCCGAAGCCTTTGATGGGGCGTGTTAATTAGCCCGCGCGGGGCCAGCGCGCAATGCGCGGACCCGTAAGAAATGGCGGGGAATCAGGGCTTTTACCGGGCTTTTTTCATGGGATAGACGTTTTCGGCCCCCGGGAAGCGCCGTTCGCGCACATCGCGCGCATAGGCTGCCACCGCCTCCTCGATTGCCGGGCCCAGCTGGGCGTACTGGCGCACGAATTTGGGCGGATCGGGGTTGAGGCCCAGCATGTCTTCCATCACCAGAACCTGGCCGTCGCAGGCGGGGCTGGCGCCGATTCCGATGGTGGGGATGGGGATGTCGGCGGTGATCCTGGCGGCCAGGGGTTCGGCCATGCCTTCCAGAACCACGGCGAAGGCTCCGGCCTCGGACACCGCCACGGCGTCCGCCTGGATGGCGGGCCATTCCTCCAGGGTGCGGCCGGTGGTCTTGAAGCCGCCCGCGACATTCACCGATTGCGGCGTCAGCCCGATATGGCCCATCACCGGAATGCCGCGCTGGGTCAGATAGCGGATGGTCTCGGCCATGCGGGTGCCGCCTTCCAGCTTGACGGCGGTGGCGCCGGTTTCCTGGATGATGCGGGCGGCGTTGCGGAAGGCGATCTGGGGCGATTCCTCATAGGAGCCGAACGGCATGTCCACCGTCACTAGCGCGCGGGACGAGCCGCGCATCACCGCCTTGGCATGGGTGATCATCATCTCCAGCGTTACGCCCAGGGTGTTTTCCAGCCCGTGCATCACCATGCCCAGGCTGTCGCCCACCAGCATGATGTCGACATGACCGTCGAGCAGGCGGGCGGTATGGGCGTGATAGCAGGTCAGCACCACCACGGGCGCGGCCCCCTTATGGGCGCGGATCTGCGGCACTGTGATGCGCTTGTTCTGGGTCTGGACGGACATGCGGCCCTCCTGCGGACGGCGCGGTTATATCGCAAACGCGAAACGAGGGATACACCTGGACGGCCGGAAGATTTCCGTGCCGCAGGCCATGATGGTGAGATCCGGCGGCACCGAATTGATCATCAGCAACCCGGCGGGTGCGAAATCGTGGTTCATTGCGGAACCGCAGTGAAAGGCTTGCAACATGGCAGCGGCCGACATCGACAAAGGACTAAGCGCGGCCGAGGCTGCGTCACGTCTCAAGACGTTTGGCTGGAACGCGCTTCCCGATCCGGATCGGCGAAATATCGCGCGGATCGCCTTTGGTGTCATTTGCCAGCCGATGTTTGCCCTGCTTTTGGGCGGCGGTGTCGTCTATCTGCTGCTGGGCGAGCCGATTGATGCCGCGATCCTGGGGCTGTTTGCGACCCTGTCGGTCTCGATCGGCATCGTGCAGGAAACGCGCAGTGAACGTGTGCTGGAATCCCTGCGCAGTCTGGCCAACCCGCGGGCGCTGGTCGTCCGCGATGGGGAACGTCAGCGCATCGCCGGCCGCGATGTTGTGCCGGGCGACATCCTGATTCTGGCTGAGGGCGACCGGGTGCCAGCCGATGCGGTTCTGGTCAGGGGCGACGACCTGCTGGCGGACGAATCCATGCTGACCGGCGAATCCGTGCCAGTCCGCAAGAAAGCCACGGCAGGAGATGTGCCCTGGGGCAATCCGGGGGGCGACGACCTTCCTTTCATGTTTGCGGGCACGCTGGTCGCAAGAGGCACCGGCACCGCGCGCGTGGTGGCGACGGGTCTTCGTTCCGAAATGGGCAAGATCGGCCAGGCACTTCAATCCATCACCCTGGAACAGCCGAGGTTGCAGGCGCAGTTGAATTGGCTGATCCGTGACTTTGCCCTTGTTGGGTTTGCGGTGGTCTGCCTGGCAATAGCGCTGTCCGGCATCCTGCGCGGCTCCTGGCTCAAGGCGGCCCTGGGTGGCATCGCCATCGGCATGGCGATGTTGCCTGAGGAAATCCCGCTCGTTCTTGCCGTTTTCATGGCGATGGGGGCTTGGCGCATTTCGCGGGCCGGCGTTCTGACGCGCCGCGCAACGGCCATTGAAACACTGGGTTCGGCCACCGTGCTTTGTACGGACAAGACCGGGACATTGACCCAGAACCGGATGCGCGTTGAACTGGTTTCGGCGCATGGCCGAAACTGGCGGCGCCAGGAGGCGGTTCCGCCTAGAGAGGAATTCGACCATCTGCTTCATGCCGCGCTGGGAGCCAGCGCGCCCGTTCCGACCGACCCGATGGACCGGGCAATCCATGAAGCCGCCACGCGCAGTGAAGGGTTTGCTTCGTGCAGCCTGTTGCAGAGCTATGGTTTGCGGCCCGACCTTTTTGCCACGACCAATATCTGGAGCGCGGGATCGACCGCCACGGCCTATGCCAAGGGCGCGCCGGAGGCCATCGCCGAATTATGCCGCCTTTCCAGCCGGGATCGGGAGCGGCTGTTGCGGGATGTCGATCATTTTGCGGGTGAAGGGATCAGGCTGCTGGCCGTCGCCGAAACCATTCTTGCCCTGCCGGACGGCGTTCGCCCCGATACCCAGCGCGACATTTCCTTTCAATTTCTGGGTCTGGTGGGATTTGCTGACCCCCTGCGTGCCAGCGTTCCCGCAGCGGTGAAGGATTGCCGGGCGGCCGGTGTTCGGGTCGTGATGATCACAGGGGATTATCCAGCCACGGCGCGCGCCATTGCCGAGCAGGCGGGTATTGACGGGCGCCGCGTCTTGTCGGGCGACGATCTGGATGCATTGAATGATGCGAATCTGGCCCTGGCTATGAAGACCATATGCGTCTTTGCCCGCATTCGTCCGACACAGAAGCTCAGGCTGGTGGAAGCGCTCAAGCGCGACGGCGAGATCGTCGCCATGACCGGTGACGGCGTCAACGACGCGCCCGCCATGAAGGCCGCCCATATCGGGATCGCCATGGGCGGGCGGGGTACCGACGTCGCGCGCGAAGCCAGCGCGCTCGTCCTGCTGGAGGACGATTTTTCCTCCATCGTGACGACCATCCGCCTGGGAAGGCGCATCTATGACAATCTGCGCAAAGCCATCCAGTATATCGTCGCCGTCCATGTTCCCATTGCCGGACTGGCGCTTCTTCCCCTTCTGTTCGGCATGCCGTTGATGCTGATGCCGGTTCAGATCGCGCTTCTTGAAATGGTGATTGATCCTGCCTGTTCGGTGATTTTTGAATCGGAAAGCGAAGAGAAGGATGTCATGCGCCGCCCGCCCCGAAAGCCCGACGCACCGGTGCTGCCGCGCGCGGCGGCCCTGTGGGCCGCGATCCAGGGACTGGCCGCCCTGGCGATCGTTGCCTTGGCGCTGTTTGCGGGAGGCCGGCTGCGCATGCCCGAAAATGATCTGCGCGCCTTCGTCTTCACCATCCTTGTGGTGATGAATATCGGACTGATCATCGTGAACCGTTCGTTCCGCGCCTCGATTTCAGAGGCGTTGCTGCGTCCGAACCCGGCATTGTGGATTTTGGTCGCCGCCGTGCTGATCGTGCTGGCGACCGCGCTCTATTGGCCGCCGGCGCAATCGCTTTTTCATTTTGGCCCATTGCATCTCAATGACATCGTGATCTGCCTGTTCTCAGGCATTGTCCTGGTCGGACTTTTGGAGTTCGGCAAGCGATTGCCATTGGCCAGGGGCCGCTGAAAAGCAAAAAGGGCCGGTCCTTCGACCGGCCCTTTTCGATTTGATGCGATAAACCGGTCAGGCTTCAGCGGGTTCTTCCTCGGTCGGCTCGTCGGCCTTGGGGCCGGCGCCTTCCTCGAACAGTTCCTCGGCCGCGACCACGGCTTCCTCGGCATCGGTCTTTTCCGCCAGCACATTCTCGCCGCGCGCCTGGCGTTGGGCTTCGTCCTCGCTGCGGGCGACATTGACGGTGATGTTCACCTTCACTTCGGGATGCAGCACCACCGGCAGGGTGAACAGGCCGATATGCTTGATCGCCACGCTGATCGTCACCTGGTGACGGTCGACCTTGAAGCCGGCCTTTTCCATCGCGTCGGCGACGTCACGCGGTGTCACCGAGCCATAGAGCTGGCCGCGGTCGCCGGCCTGGCGGATGAGCATGAAGCTCTTGCCGTTCAGCTTGTCGGCGACCTTCTGGGCTTCGCCCTTCTGCTTCAGGTTATGGGCTTCCAGTTGCGCCTTCTGGGTCTGGAAATAGTCGCGGTTGGCCTTTGTGGCGCGCAGGGCCTTCTTCTTGGGCAGAAGGAAGTTGCGGGCGAAGCCGTCCTTGACGCGGACTTCGTCGCCCATCTGACCCAGCTTCTCGACACGTTCGAGCAAAATGACTTGCATTGCCGTTCTCCTACTTCACGACGTAGGGCAGCAGCGCCATGAAGCGGGCGCGCTTGATGGCGTTCGCCAGGATGCGCTGCTTCTTGTTGCTGACCGCGGTGATGCGCGACGGCACGATCTTGCCGCGCTCGGAAATGTAGCGCTGCAGGAGCTTGACGTCCTTGTAGTCGATCTTGGGCGCGTTATCGCCCGAAAAGGGGCAGGTCTTCTTGCGGCGGAAGAAGGGACGGCGGGCGCCGTCCTCCCGGCCACCACGGCCGCCTTCGCGGTCGCCGCCGCGTCCACCCTCACGGTCGCCGCCGCGCGGGCCGCCGTCACGATTGCCGCCGAAACTCATTGCACGGTCTCCTCGGTGGTGGTCTCGCCTTCAGTCTTGGCGGCGTCGTCGCGGCGCGCCTTGCTCGACGAAACGTCGAACTGGTCGACCTTGACGGTGATGTAGCGCAGCACGTCTTCGTTGATCTTGAGCTGGCGTTCCAGCTCGATCACGGCGCTGGACGGCGCGTTGATGTTCAGCAGGACATAATGGCCCTTGCGGTTCTTCTTGATGCGGTACGCCAGACCGCGCAGGCCCCAATATTCCTGCTTCTCGATCTTGCCGCCTTCGCCTTCGACGATGGTCTTGAGGTGGGTGGCCAGTGCGTCCACCTGTTGCGCGCTGATGTCCTGGCGCGCGATCAGGAGATGCTCGTAGAGAGCCATCTCGTTCCCTTTCATTGCCCAAAGCGGGCCTTTCGTCCGCGGAACGGTGGGGCAGGGTTTGCCGCCACCGCTTTGGCTCGTCCGGGACGCGCACAATGCGCGAAACCCCGGCCGTCTTCTCAATGGAAGAGGGCAGGGCCCCGACCGACCACGGCCGTTTGAAGCGCGGGTCTATAAGGAAAAAGTACCGACCAGGCAAGGTGTTAGGGGCGATACGCCGGTGCGTCCCGCAAAAGCCCGTGAAAACAGGCCGTTAGCCGCCCACCCGGCCTTGCCCTGGGCGGCGGGGCTTGAGAAGTTGCCCGCCGGGAAGCGTGCGGGGACAGTCATGGACAGTGTGGATGCCGACGCCCTGTTCCGGCGCGCGGCGTGGCGGCTGATCCCCTTCATGGCGCTGATGTATGTGGCGAGCTTCCTCGACCGCGTGAATATCAGCTTCGCGGCGCTGACCATGAACCGCGAGCTGGGCTTTTCGCCGGAGGTTTATGGTTTTGCCTCGGGCATCTTCTTCTTCGGCTATTTTCTGTTCGAGGTGCCGTCCAACCTGATGCTGCAGAAGGTCGGGGCGCGGCTGTGGTTGTGCCGCATCTGCGTCACCTGGGGGCTGCTTTCGATGCTGACCGCGCTGGTGCGCGATCCGGTCGGCTTTTCGGTGCTGCGCTTCCTGCTGGGCGCGGCCGAGGCGGGGCTTTTCCCCGGCATGCTGCTCTACATGACCTTCTGGTTCCCGTCGGACACCAGGGCGCGCTTCATCGCTTTGTTCCTGGCGGGGGTGCCGCTGGCCAATGTGATCGGCGGGCCGATTTCCGGCTGGCTGTTGGGCGTGTCGGGCCACGGCCTCGCCGGCTGGCAGTGGATGCTGGTGCTGGAGGGGGTGCCGTCGCTGCTGTGTGGGATCGCCGCGCTGTGGCTGCTGCCCAATGGGCCGCAGGACGCCAAATGGCTTTCGGCGGATGAGAAACGCATCGTCGCGGCGCGGCTGGCCGACGAGCCGGACGTGATCAAAGGCGGCGCGCTGCATGGCTTCTGGGAGATGCTGGCCGACAAGCGTATCTGGATTCTGATGATCCCGGA
Organism: Rhizomicrobium sp.; assembly: GCA_035549455.1. GTDB lineage: Bacteria > Pseudomonadota > Alphaproteobacteria > Micropepsales > Micropepsaceae > Rhizomicrobium. Next base: position 86,960 of record DASZQW010000041.1, read on the forward strand.
CTTTTCGATCGTCATCGCGCTATACGGTTTGAACCTGTGGCAGCCGCAGATGGTCAAGGCGATGGGCTATTCCAATATCCAGGTCGGCTTCCTGGTGGCGCTGCCCTATCTTTTGGCGATGGGTGCGATGGTGGCGCTGGGGGTGGTCAGCGACAAGACCGGCAAGCGCGCAATGCCGGTGGCCTGCGCCGCCTTCGCCGCCGCCATCGGCATGCTGGGCGCGGTATGGAGCAGCGATCACGTCATCGTGCTGGCCTCGCTCTGCCTGGCGGCCAGCGGCATCTATGCCGCGCTGGCGGTGTTCTGGACCCTGCCGTCCTCGCTGCTGCGCGGCGCGGCGGCGGCGGGCGGGCTGGCGTTGCTCAATTCATTCTCCAACCTGGGCGGATTCTTCGGGCCGTATCTGATGGGCTGGGCGCGGCAGGCGACCGGCGACTTCACCCTGGGCATGACGCTGCTGGCGGGAACGCTGGTGCTGGCGGGGGTGTCGGTGCTGGTGATCGGGCGCGCTTTTTTCGCTAACCTTGACTCGCCCGAGCGCAGTTGATTTGTCTGCCGCCCAGAGAGAGACAATGACTCGCGCATTTTTATTCCCCGGACAGGGTAGCCAGAAGATCGGCATGGGCAAGGAACTGGCCGATGCCTTCGCATCTGCGCGCGTGGTGTTCCAGGAAGTCGATGACGCGCTGTCCCAGAAGCTGTCGAAGCTGATGTGGGAAGGCCCGGAGGCCGAGCTGACCCTGACTGAAAATGCCCAGCCTGCCATCATGGCCGCCAGTATCGCGGTGCTGCGGGTGCTGCAGGAGATGGGTCTTGATGTCGCCAGGCATGCCGCTCTGGTGATGGGCCATTCCCTGGGTGAATACACCGCCTTGTGCGCCGATGGCGCCTTCACCCTGGCCGAGACCGCGCGGCTTTTGAAGACGCGCGGCCAGGCGATGCAGTCGGCGGTGCAGGCGGGCGAGGGCGGCATGACCGCTCTCATTGGTGCAGAAATTGAACAAGCCGAAGAGGTTGCGCGCGAAGCCTCCGCCGCGGGCGGCACCTGTGTTGTCGCCAATGACAATGCGCCGGGCCAGGTGGTGATTTCCGGCACCCTGGATGCGCTGGCCCGTGCCGCAGACATCGCCAAAGCCAAGGGCATCAAGCGCGCTTTGCCGCTGGCGGTCAGCGCGCCGTTCCATTCCCCCCTGATGCAGCCGGCCGCCGACCGCATGGCGCAGGCGCTGGCCAGGGCGACGATCCGCCCGCTGGCGGTTCCGGTGCTGGCCAATGTCACGGCCAAGGAGGCCAATGATCCCGATCACGTCCGCGATCTTCTGGTGCAACAGATCACCGGCCGGGTGCGCTGGCGCGAAAGCGTGCTGGCGCTGAAGGCGCTGACCGTGGATACCACGGTCGAATTCGGCGGCAACAAGGTGCTGACCGGCATGGTCAAGCGCATTGATCCGTCCCTGCAGATGATTACCCTCGACACACCGGCCGACCTGGACGCTTTCGGAAAGGGCCTCTGATGTTTGACCTCACCGGCAAGACCGCACTTATCACTGGGGCATCCGGCGGCATCGGCGGGGCCATCGCCAAGGCGCTGCACGGCCAGGGCGCCAAAGTGGTACTGTCCGGCACCCGCGCCGAGGCGCTGGAAGCGGTGAAGGCGGAACTGGGCGGCAATGCCTTCATCGCCACCGCCAACCTGTCGGATGTCGCTTCCGTCGAAGCCCTCACCAAGGCGGCGGAAGAAGCCGCCGGTTCGGGCATCGACATCCTGGTGAACAATGCCGGCATCACCCGGGACAATCTCTTCATGCGCATGAAGGATGAGGAGTGGGACCAGGTGATCGCCGTCAACCTCACCGCCGCCTTCCGCCTGTCGCGCGCCGTGCTGCGCGGCATGATGAAGAAGCGCTGGGGCCGCATCATCCAGATCACCTCCGTGGTCGGGGCAACCGGAAATCCCGGCCAGGGCAACTATGCCGCCGCCAAGGCGGGGCTTGTGGGCATGACCAAGTCCCTGGCGGCCGAGGTCGCCTCGCGCAACATCACCGTCAACGCCGTGGCGCCGGGATTCATCCAGACCGCCATGACCGAGGCCCTGACCGACCAGCAAAAAGAGATGATCGGCCAGCGAATCCCGGCCGGCCGGATGGGCATGCCCGCCGAAATCGCCGCTGCCGTCACCTATCTGGCCAGTGAAGAGGCGGCCTATGTGACGGGCGAAACCATCCATATCAATGGCGGAATGGCCATGATCTGACAATTATATCAGGCACTTAGTTGCTTTGTTGGCGGATGCGGACTGTTTATGATACCTAACCGCCACGTCCCGCGAAGCACCCAAAAGCGGGTCCCGGCGTTTCCGCAGTTGCCGGTTTGAAATCTAGAGAGGCTTACAAGTCCATGAGCGATACTGCCGAGCGCGTGAAGAAGATCGTCGTCGAACACCTGAATGTCGACGCCGAGAAGGTCACGGATACCGCGTCCTTCATCGAAGATCTGGGCGCTGACAGCCTCGACACCGTCGAGCTGGTCATGGCGTTCGAAGAGGAATTCGGCATCGAAATTCCCGATGACGCCGCCGAGTCGATCGTGACTGTCGGCGACGCCGTCAAATACATCGATAAAGCCAACGCCGCCTGAACAGGCGCTTGAAGGTCTGAACGCCATGCGCAGGGTCGTTGTCACGGGCCTGGGTCTTGTCACGCCACTGGCTTGCGGCGTGGAGGAGACTTGGGCGCGCCTGCTCGCCGGGCAGTCGGGGGCCAGCGCCATCACCCGCTTCAGGGCCGACGACCTGGCGACGCGCATCGCCTGCCAGGTGCCGCGCGGCGACGGCACCGACGGGACCTTCAATCCCGACCAGTGGGTCGATTCCAAGGAACAACGGCGCATGGATGATTTCATCATCTATGGGCTGGCGGCGGCCAAGCAGGCCGTCGTCGATTCCGGCTGGGTGGCCCGGAGCGACGAGGACAAATACCGCACCGGCGTACTGATCGGCTCGGGCATCGGCGGGTTGGACGGGATCGAGCAGGCCGCGATCCTGGTGCATGAAAAAGGCCCGCGGCGGCTGTCGCCCTTCTTCATTCCCGGCCGGCTGATCAACCTGGTGTCGGGCTATGTCTCGATCGAGCATGGCTTCAAGGGACCCAACCATGCCGTGGTCACCGCCTGCGCCACCGGCGCCCACGCCATCGGCGACGCCGCCCGGCTGATCATGTTCGGCGACGCCGATGTGATGGTGGCGGGCGGCGCGGAAAGCGCGGTCTGCCGGTTGGGCATCGCCGGCTTCAATGCCTGCCGCGCCCTTTCCACCGCCTATAACGACACGCCCACCAAGGCCTCGCGCCCCTATGACAAGGACCGCGACGGTTTCGTGATGGGCGAAGGCGCCGGCATCGTGGTGCTGGAAGAATATGAGCACGCCAAGGCGCGCGGCGCCAAGATCTATGGCGAGATCAAGGGCTATGGCCTGTCGGGAGACGCCTATCACATCACCGCCCCGGCCGAGGACGGCGATGGCGGCTACCGCGCCATGCAGATGGCGCTGAAACATGCCGGCATCGCGGCGTCTGACATCGATTATGTCAATGCCCACGGCACCTCGACCATGGCCGACGGCATCGAGCTGGGCGCGGTGGAACGCCTCTTGGGCAACGCCGCCTCCAAGACCGCCATGTCCTCCACCAAGTCGTCCATCGGGCACCTGCTGGGCGCGGCGGGGGCGGTGGAAGCGATCTTCTGCCTCTTGGCGATCCGCGACCAGATCGTGCCGCCCACCATCAACTTGGACAATCCCGACGTCACCACCCAGATCGATCTGGTGCCATGGAGGGCCCAGAAGCGCGACGTCGCGGTGGCCATGTCCAACAGCTTCGGGTTTGGCGGCACCAACGCGGCGCTGATCGTCAGCAAAATCTGATGCGCTTCCTCGTCATCCTGGTCGTGCTCGCCGTGATTGGCGCCGGTGTCGTGGAATGGGGCGCCGCCGCCTGGGATGCGCCGGGCCTGCCCGCGCCGTCCGGCAAGGAGACGGTGGTGCTGATCCCGCCCCACAGCCGCACCCATGACATCGCCACCCTGCTGGAAAAGCGCGGCGTGATGAAATACGGCCTGCTGTTCGAGCTGGACCTGCGCCTCAAGGGCCTGGCGGGGCGCATCAAGGCTGGCGAATACGCCATTCCCAGCCGCGCCAGCATGAAGCAGATCGCCGACATACTGGTCAGTGGCAAGGGCATCCAGCACAAGCTGACGGCGGCCGAAGGCCTGACCAGCGACATGATCTGGAAGCTGGTGCGCAGCGACAAGGCGCTGACCGGCGATGCCGGGCCGGTGCCACAGGAAGGCACGCTGCTGCCGGAAACCTATCTCTTCATCCGCGGCGAAACGCGCGCCCATATGCTGACGCGGATGCGCAGCGCCCAGGAGAAGTTCCTGCTGGCGAAATGGGATCATCGCGCCGACGGCCTGCCGTTCAAGACCATGCGCGAGGCAGTCATCCTGGCCTCGCTGGTGGAAAAGGAAACCAGCCTGCCAGAGGAACGCCGCCACATTGCGGGCGTCTTCGTCAACCGGCTGAAGGTCGGCATGAAGCTGCAGACCGACCCCACCATCATTTATGGCATCACCAGGGGCTATCCTCTGGGCCGCCGCATCCGCCAGAGCGAGATCGAGACCGCCACGCCCTATAACACCTATGTGATCGCCGGGCTCCCCCCCGGCCCGATCTGCAATCCCGGCAAGGACGCCATTGCCGCGGTGCTGGACCCGGAAGAAAGTGACGACCTGTTCTTTGTCGCCAATGGCAAGGGCGGGCATGTCTTCTCCGACACCATGATGGCGCATCTGCGCAATGTCGCGGCTTACCGCGCCCAGGAGCGCCATGGCGACCAGCCCGATATGCCAGCGCGTCAGGTGCAGGAAAGCCCCCGTATGGCCGAACCGGCGATGTCGCTGCCCCATGCCGCCGCGCCCAAGCTGCCGGGCGTCAAGCGCAGCCGCGTCAACCGCCACCGGGTGCGGCACTAGAAGCGTCCGCTACTGGAAGGCCTTCGCCCCTAGGAACCGGCGCGGGCGCAGGCTAAGTTCGCGCGTCTTTCGGAGCCTGCGCATGAGTTTCGCCAGCATGACCGGTTTCGCCGACAGCGTGGGCAGCCATGGGGCCTTGCGCTGGCGCTGGGAAGCCAAGAGCGTCAATGGCCGCAGCCTGGACCTTCGCCTGCGCACGCCGCCGGGCTATGACGGGCTGGAGCCGCCGGCGCGGCGGCTGGCAGCCGAGCGTTTCCAGCGCGGCGCTTTCCAGATTTCCCTGACGGTGGAAACCGATGCCGGCGCGCGCGGCCTGTCGATCGATGCCGCCGCGCTGGCCAGCGCGGTCCGCATCGCGCGCGAGGTCGCCGCCGAGACCGGCCTGGCACCGGCGCGGGTGGACGGCCTGCTGGCGCTTAAGGGCGTCATTGTCCAGGACGAAGGTGCCGCGCCCCTGGACGAAAAGGACCGCGCCCAGCGCGACGCCGCCATCCTGGAAAGCCTCAGCCTCGCCTTTGACCGACTGGCCAAGGCAAGGGCGGTGGAAGGCGGCAAGCTGGCGGCGCTGCTGTCGGCGCAGATGGACGATGTCGCGCGGCTGGTGGGCGAGGCTGCGGCCCTGGCGGCAACCCAACCCGAAGCCTTGCGCGCCCGGCTGGCGGCGCAAGTTGGCGAGCTGCTGGCAGGCGCGGCGGTGCCGGAGGAACGCCTGGCCCAGGAAGTGGCGCTGCTGGCGACCCGCGCCGATGTGCGCGAGGAACTGGACCGCCTGACCGCGCATGTCCAGGACGCCCGCGCCCTGATCGGGGACGGCAAGGGGGTGGGGCGCAAGCTCGATTTCCTGGCCCAGGAATTCAACCGCGAGGCCAATACGCTGTGCTCCAAATCCAGCGACATCGCGCTGACCCGCACCGGGTTGGCGCTGAAGGCGGTGATCGACCAGTTCCGCGAGCAGGCCCAGAATGTGGAATAAGAATGTCGAATGAGGAAATCGCCCGCCGGGGCCTGATGCTGGTGCTGTCCTCGCCCTCGGGCGCGGGCAAGACCACTTTGTCCCGCCGCCTGCTGGAGAGCGACCGCAACATCTCGCTGTCGGTGTCGGCGACCACCCGCCCGATGCGGCCCGGCGAGGTTCACGGCAAGGATTACCATTTCCTCGGCAAGGACGAGTTCGATGCCTGGCTGGCCGGCGGCAAGTTCCTGGAGCATGCCACGGTGTTCGGCAACCGTTACGGCACGCCTTTGCACCTGGTGAACGAGGTTCTGACCTCCGGACGCGACGTGCTGTTCGACATCGACTGGCAGGGTACCCTGCAGCTCAAGGAGAAAAAGCGCGATGATCTGGTCAGCATCTTCATCCTGCCGCCGTCGCATGACGAACTGGAGCGCCGGTTGAAGAGCCGCGCCCAGGACAGCGACGATATCGTGGCGGGGCGCATGGCCAAGGCGGCGGACGAGATAAGCCACTGGCCCGAATATGACTATGTGATCGTCAATAGCGCTGTGGAAAAGGCCTTGGCCGACATTCAGGCGATCCTCAATGCCGAGCGGCTGAAGCGCACCCGCCAGACCGGCATTTCCGGCTTCGTCGGCAAGCTGGTCTAGAGCGCCCGCGCCAGCGCGGCGAACTGCTGGATTGTCAGGTCTTCCGGGCGCAGGGTGGGATCGATGCCCGCCTTGGCCAACAGCACCTCGCCGCCCAGGGGCCTGAGGCTCTGGCGCAGCATCTTGCGGCGCTGGCCAAAGGCGGTCGCCGTAACCCTTTCCAGGTCGGCCAGGGTGCAGGGCGCCAGCGGTTCGGGGCGCGGCTCCAGCCGCACGATGGAAGAGGTCACCGTCGGTGGCGGCACGAAGGCGCCCCGGTTGACGTCGAACAGGATCTTGGCGGTGCAGCGCCACTGCGCCAGCACCGACAATCGCCCGTAATGTTCGCTGCCGGGCGGTGCGGTGATGCGCTGGGCCACCTCCTTCTGGAACATCGGGGTCAGTGACGCCCAGAAAGGCGGCCATGACGGCGTGGTCAGCCATTTGACGAGGAGGGCGGTGCCGATATTGTAGGGCAGGTTGGCGGCGATGCGCGCGCCGCCGGAAATTTCAAACGACCGCAGGATCGCCGCCTCGTCCAGTTTCAGCGCGTCGTCGGAAATTATTTCCAGTTTCCCGGGCCAGGCGGCGGCGATCTGTTGCAGCGCCGGCAGGCAGCGCGCGTCGCGCTCCACCGCGATGACTTTTTCCGCGCCTTCGCCGAGCAGCGCGCGCGTCAACCCGCCGGGACCGGGCCCGACTTCATAAAACACCCCACCGTCATTGGCCCCGGCGGCGCGGGCGATCTTGCGCGTCAGGTTAAGGTCGAACAGGAAATTCTGGCCCAGCGATTTCTTGGGCGCCAGGCCATGGGTCGCGATCACGTCGCGCAAAGGGGGAAGGTCACCTGGCTCTGGCATCGGCCATATCCGCGGCCATTTTTACCGCCGCGATCATGCTGCGCGGATCGGCCTTGCCGGTGCCGGCAATGTCGAAGGCGGTGCCATGGTCGGGCGAGGTGCGCACGATGGGAAGGCCCAGCGTCACATTCACCCCCTCCCAGAAGCTCAGTGTCTTGATCGGGATCAGCGCCTGGTCGTGATACATGCACAGCGCCGCGTCATAGGTCCGCCGCGCTTCGTCGTGGAACAGCGTGTCGGCCGACAGGGGGCCGCGCACCGCAAAGCCCCGCGCCTTCAGCGCCGCCACGGCGGGCGCGATCACGGCGACCTCCTCGGAGCCCAGCATGCCGTCTTCCCCGGCATGGGGATTGAGCCCCGCCACCGCCAGCCTTGGATTGAGGATGCCGAAGTCCCGGCGCAGGGCGGTGAGGATGATCTCGCCGGTGTCGAACACCGCCTGCCTGTCGATGGCGGCGGGCACGCCGGCGATTGGCATGTGGATGGTCAGCGGCACCACGCGCAGCCGGTCCGAGGCCAGCATCATCACGGCGCGGCGTGCGCCGGTCAGGTGCGCCAGGAATTCGGTATGGCCGGGAAAGGCAAAGCCCGAAGCGTTCAGCACCGCCTTGTGGATGGGGGCGGTAACGACCGCGGCCGCTTCGTCCTTCATGCTGGCCGCGACCGCCAGCGCGATGGCCTCGATGACTGCCTCGCTGTTGGCGCCATCGGGCCTGCCGGGCACCCGGCTGGCGCGGGCCTTGGTGGCCATGACATCGTCGCGGCCGAATACCTTGGGATCGCCGACCAGTTTCAGGGGATGGTGGCCGATGTGGCCGCCGAAATGATCGAAGGCGGCCAGCGCCACCTCCGGCCCCACGCCGGCCGGTTCGCCCATCGTGATGAGAATGGGAGAGTCCGCTGCCGCCTTGCCGGGCATCATGGTCTATTCGCCTTCAGCGCGGTTGTTCAATGATTCGCTTTCAGCGAATGAGAGCATCGGGCTTGCTATCGTCGCGCACCTGGATGTTGGCGTCGCGCCTCAAGTCGCGCAGATAGCGCCGTGCCATGGTCGAGATCTGGCTCTGATAGAGGTCCTCCTCCACCTGCTCCCGGGTGGGCATGACGAAGACGGTCTTCACTTCCGGCCGCTTGTCGCAGCGAGCGATGAGCTCGATACCCGCGTCGGAAACAAAGGGCGCCGCCATTTCGCCGGGCCGGGAGTCCTTCATTGCCGCCTGGATCTGTGGACTCAGCTCGGCCAGCTTGGCGTTGCCCAAATCCATGAAGATGGTGCCGGGAATTTTTTTCTGAACTTCCTGCAGCTGGGCGCAGCCCTGGTAATGCTCGCGCACCTGCTTGCCGATGCCCATGATCTGGTCCATCTCGGCCTTGGGCGCATGCGGGTCGACGGGAAAGAGTAGGCGCGCCAGCGGCAGCGTGCCTTCCGGCCCGGTGGGGCCGGTGGGGGCGGAGGCGATCTTGGTGCCCAGGGGCTCCTGGCGCTCGCTTAGCGCCAGCACGTAATAGCCGCCGGTGGAGCGGATGGGCGGCGACACCATGCCGACCTCCATCTTGGAGATGGCGTCGTTCAGTTCCGGCGCCAGCTGGCCGTCATAGACCCAGCCGATATCGCCGCCGGTGGCGGCCGTGGGATGCTGGCTGAACTGGCGGGCCACGGCGGCGAAGGGCGCCCCCTGGTGCAGCTGATCCTCGATCTCCTGGGCGTCCTTCTTCACCTTGGCGTCATGCTCGGGATTGTCCACCGGCAGGAAGATTTCCATCACATGGTAATGGGCCTTATGGGCGCCTTCGGCATTCCTGGCCATCTCGGCATCGACCATCTGGGGCGTGACGTTCACCCGGTCGCCATATTCGCTCTGCACCGCCTTCAGCCAGGCGATGGAGGCGGTGATCTGTGCGCGCAGGGCGTCCTCCTTGGCGCCGGCGGCGGCCAGGGTGGCGCGCAGCTGCTGGATGGTGAAATGGTTCTCGGCCATCATGGCGTTGATTCGCTTGTCCACCTCGACGGGCGAAACGGTGATCTTCTTCTTCACCGCTTCCTGCAGCTGGACCTTCTCATCCTCCAGCTTTTCCAGAATCTGGCCGCGTACGCGCTTGAGCTGGGCTTCGGGCAGCTTCTGGGTGATGCCCGAGGTTGCGAGGTACAGCGCCACGCGCTGGCGCAGATCATAGTCGGAGATGGACTCGTCATTCACGGTCGCGGCAATGGCGTCCGTGTCGTCGGGATTTTCCTGGGCGGTCGCGTCGATGACGCTGGCATCGTTGTTTTTGGCTTCCATCAGCGGCTCGGGCGCGGCGCCGCTGTCGGCGGCGGGCGCGTCGGCGGTCGGTGCGTCGGACGGCTGGGGCGCGGGCGGCGTGATGGCAGCAGTTTGGGCGGCCAGGGCCTGCCGGCCCGGCGCGTCCTGCGCTGGCGCAACGGCGGGCACCGCACTTTGTGCCAGCATCGGGGCTGTCGCCCCGACCAGCACGGCAGCGCCCAGCAAAAGGGTGGTGGCTATACGCATCATCGCTCTGTTCATGGACCGCAAGGGGGCAAGCTCCTTCGCGCCGAATCGCTCCGGCGCCCGCCCCTAACCCATGGACAAAATACGGATTTTTGCGCCCCGATCAATGGCCGGTTTGGGGCCGGATCAGGGATGGGTCAGGGCGAAAACATCCTTGGGAAACAAGGAGAAAGGCTGGATGCCCTCGTCCCCGGTCTTCAAACTGAAGCGCAGGATGACCGAGGTGGAGGGCGGAACTCCCAGGAGCAGGTCCTGGGTGTACTTGCGCCGATAGGCCAGCGAGATGGCCACGCACTCGTCCTCATAGCCCAGGCCGAACTCGGTATTGAGGAACTGGTTGGCGTGCAGGTCGCGCTGACCGGCCACGAAAATCTGCCAGTTGTCGAATAGGTTGAGGTCGGCCTGGGCATTGACCTGCTCGCGCGAGGGCAGGCCCAGATTCACCACCGAGGTCGGCAGCTGGACATAGGAGATCTGCAGCGAGGAGCGGTGATAGCTGCCCGTGACATACAGTTCATGCCGCCGCACATTGCCGTTGCCGCGATCGATGTCGATGCGGTCGGTGATGTCCAGGTGGGGGAATTTGAGCGACAGGCTGCCCACCAGGTCCGAGGCGGTGCCGCTGTTGCCGCTGAAGGCGGTGAATTTGGGATCGGGCTTCAGCCGGTAGGTCTGGCCCGCCTGGGCCTCGATCTTGCCGCCGGGCAGCAGCGCCTCGGCCATGAAGCCGACATTGGCGCGCGGCCCGCTTTCGATCAGGTCGTAGCCCGGCACCTGGTTGACGGCGAACAGGTTGTTTTCGTCGAACTCGAAATCCTGGGCATCCTCGATGCGCAGCCCGGTGGGATTGCCGCCATAGGGCTGGGCGATGACCTGGGCGACGGGCTGCAGGATATAGGAACGTCCGCCGCCGCCCTGTGACAGAAAGGGCCAGCGCCAATCGAGCGCGGCATAGGCGGTGCCGCGCTCGATCATGCTGTTCGTGGTGGCGATGGCGCCGCGCGGCACATCGAAATGATAACTGTCGCCGCGCGCGTCCAGCACGAAGGTCCAGAGCTGGCCGTTGCCGAACACGGTGGGGATCTTCCAGTTGATTTCGCTGGTGAGACGCTGGTCGTTGCGGCCATTGTCGCGGCCGATGGCGACGCCATTGACATCGAAGCGCAGACTGCCTCCCGCCACCTTTGCCACCGGGATATAGGAGAATTCCAGCTTGGGCAGTACATAGGGAATGCGCGACGTCACATCGGTGGAGCGCAGGCCCTGGAAATAATAGCTGGAGAGCGCCATGCGCGAACGGCCGGGTGTCGCCTCCACGAACAGGTCGTTGACCAGCCGGTCCAGGAACGAAATGTCGTAGAACCGCATATAGCCGTTGTTGCTGGTGGTCTGGATGTCGAAGCCGACGCGGCTGATATCGCCCAGGCCGATGCGGCCGGAACCGAACAGATGGCCATAGGTCTGCGCCCCCGGGCTTCCCGACAGCCCGCCGTCAGGATTGTAGGCGCCCGAGCCCTGGAACCACATGCCGCCATTGTTCCAGCGCATGCGGTATTCCGCCTCCAGCATCTCGCCGCCATTGGTCGAGACCATCGGCGCCAGGGTCAGGTCCTGGCTGGAGCTGATGGCGACATAGACGGGCTGGCGCAGGAAATAGCCGATCTTGGTGGAGTTGCCGACTTCGGGCGTCAAAAGCCCGGTGGCGTATTTCACGCTGGGATCGGGGACCGAAAAGGCCGGCACCCAGACCACCGGCACGCCCCTGATGTCAATGGTGGCGTTGGTGAAGCGCACATTGTGCCTGTTCTGGTCATAGACGATGCGCTCGGCCTTGACCTGCCACAAAGGCGTGCGCGTGGCGCCGGGCTTGTTGCAGATGATGCAGGGACTGTAGACGGCGCGATGGGCGATGACGGTGTTGCCGTTCACCCGCTCGGCCCCCAGCGCCGCCAGCCGCCCGCTCTTGCCGATCAGGGCGCCGAAGCCCTGCAACACGCCGTCGCGCATATGGTCGCTCAGCACCACATGGTCCGCGAAGGCGACGTTGCCGCGCGCGTCTGTCAGCGAGACATGGCCGCGCGCCGTCACCTTGTCGGTGGCCTGGTCATATTCGACCCGTTCCGCGATCAGGGTGCGCCCCTGATCTGCGATCTCGACATGGCCGACCGCCGACACCATCTTCTTGTCTTCGTCGTAAACGATCTCGTCGGCCTGCAGCAGGATTGGCGTGGGTTCGGGCGGCGCCTTCACCGGCGCGGGCGCGCCGATCTGGGCCGCGGCCTGGGCCAGCAGCGGCAGCAGGGCGCAGCCGCCCAGCGCCAGGCGCAGCAAGGAGGACTTCATCAGCCGTCCTCCCCGTGCGGACGCGTCAGCGGACGCGCCACGAAAAAGAAGCAGGAGGAATGCATCAGCCGTCCTCCTGCGAGAAAACGAGAGTCATGCCGATCAGGATCGAGGCCAGGGCCGGCGCCGTCGCCGCCAGCAAAGCCGGCACCGCCCCGGTCTTGCCCAGCACGCTGGTCAGGTCCTGGAAGAAATAGACGCCGAAGCCCGCCGTGGCGCTGAACAGGATGATCTTGGTAATGCCCGCATCGCGCCCGAAGCGCAGCGAAAAGCTGGCGGCCATGAAAACCATCGCGGCGAACAAGGCCGGCAGGGCATAGAGCGTATAGAGGTAAAGCTGGTAACGGGTGGCGGAAAAGCCGGCCGCCTGGGCGGCGCGGATATAGCCCGGCAGGTCCCAGAAGCTCAGCGTATCGGGCGCGGCGGAACTTTCCACGATCTGCTCGGGCGTCAGGGTGGTGGGCAGGCTGTAGCTGTCGTAATGCACCGGCGTGCCGCGGGCGCCCGACACCCAGGCATTTTTCAGCACCCAGAAATGGTCCTGCAACTGCGCCGACTGCGCGTCGATGCGGCCCACGAAACGGTCATGCGCGCCATAGAGGAACACCAGAACATCCGCCAGATGCTCGCCTTGCTGGGCGACGCGCAGGGCATGGATCACCGACTGTTGGTGCTCGTCGCCCTGGCGCAGCCACAACCCGTTGATCGACAGCGAAAGCTGCGATTCCTCGCCCTTGACGTAGCGCGCCTCCAGTCCGGAAAATTCGGCGAACATCTTGGCGGAGACCGGCGTGAACAACGTCACCGCCATGACGCCCAGGATCACCGCCACGGTCAGCGGCGGCAAAAGGAAATCCCAGGCCGAGACGCCGGCGGCGCGCGTCGCCACCAGTTCGCGGGAGCGCGACAGCCGCACAAAGGTGAATACCCCGCCCAGCAGGATGGCAAAGGGCAGCATCTTCTGGCCCAGATTGGGCAGCTGCAGGAACGCCATGCCGACCGCGGCACCGCCGGGGACATTGTGGCCGGCCGTGCGGTTCAAGAGGTCAACAATGTCGATGGAGAAGGCCATGGTCAGGAAGATGGCGTAGACCGCGCATACCCCGATCAGGAATTGCGTCCCCAGATAGCGGTAGAGAGTCCAGGACCAGCTCATGCGGTCCCTGCCGCATGTGTCGTGTGCCAGCGGGTCCACAAAGCGCGCGGGCTGTAGCCCATTAGCACCAGAACCGCGCCCAGGGCGCCCAGCGCCGGTATCAGGTAGAACAGGGCGACCAGCGGCGGATCGCGCTGGGCCAGGCCCATCACGCCATAACCGGCGATTCGCAGGCCCGCCGCCGTCAGTGATACCAGGGTCAGCCGCACCGCCACGCTGCCGCGCTGGCGGCGTCCGCGCAGCACCGCGGCCAGCGCCATCAGCGCGAAGGTGATGCAGTAGAGCGGCTGCGACAGGCGGTTGTGCGCCTCGGCGAAGAACTGGTCGCGGATGCGCTGGCCGATGCCCGGCTCGGCCGGCCACAGCAATTCGCCCAGATAACGTTCCTGGATCTTGCGCAGCGTGTTGCGGGCGGGGCCGGAGAACTGGTCCATGTTGATGGTGTCGCTCTCGAAATGCAGAACCTGCAGTTGCGCCCCGCCCTTGGAACTGGTTTCGATGGTGCCGTCCAGCATGATCAGGCGCGTGCCCGCCGGGGTCTGGGCCAGGATGCCTTTTTCGGCGATATAAGTGATGGGATGGCGCTTTTCGCGATTGTCATGCACCAGGATGCCCTGGATCTCGCCATTGCCGCTCAGCCGCCGGATGAAGACGGTCAGGCCCCGGGACGGGGTGTTGAAGTCACCTTCGTTGAGCAGCGCCCCGGCCATGTCTGCGCGGATGTCCAGCACCTTGTCGCGCAAGGCGCGCTGGCCCGCCGGCATCAGCCACAAGGCGCAGGCATAGGTCAACAGCATCACGATGCCCGCCGCCGCCAGCACCGGCACACAGAGCTGGCGCAGCGAATAGCCGGCCGATGCCATCACCACCAGCTCGCTGTCGCCCCACAGCCTTTGCAGCGTGAACAAGGCGGCGAAGAAGAAGGCGATGGGCATGATGATCATCAGCGGCGTCGGCAGCAGCAGCAGGATCAGGTAGAAGAAGGTGGGGGCCGACTGGCCGCGGTTGATGACAAGGTCCAGCAGCGGCAGGATGGTGACCAGCCAGATCACGCTGGTCATCAGGAAGGTGAGCGTCGCCACCGGCGCCAGCATCTGGCCCAGGATATAGAGGGACAGACGCGGCACGCCAAAGGCGGCTGCCGCCCAGGTTCCAGGCGCAGATCCTCGCGCGTTCGTGATGGCCTTTCGCCCCATGCGGGATTCGCCCTAAACTGGTCTCGGACCTAGCAATTTCGCCAAATTACCCCGCCCAGCACCGGAGATATAGCATGCAGATTTCCTTTGGTACGCCCACCCCGCCCGCGGCAGGCGGAAAAGTCACACAGGGCGCCTGGGTGGTGGGGGCGACGGAAGGCGGCAGCCTGCTGCCGGCGGCGCTCAAGGCGGACAAGGCCAGTGGCGGAGCCCTGCGCCGGGCGCTGAAAGTCTCGTCCTTCAAGGGCAAACCCGGCCAGATGCTGGAGGTGCTGGCCCCTGCCGGGCTGGCCGCCTCGCGGCTGTTGCTGGTGGGATTGGGCAAGCCCGAGGCCCTGGACGAAAAGGGGCTGGAGACGCTGGGGGCGCAGATCGTCGCCCGCCTGCTGGCGGGGGGCGAAGTCAGCGCCAGCCTGGAGATTGATGTCCCCAAGAATACAAAGGTCAAAAAGACCGAACTGGCGGCGCACCTGGCCTTTGGCGCGACCTTGCGCAGTTACAAGTTCGACAAGTACCGCACCCGCGACCTGGATCAGTATGACAGGAAACTCGCGCGGCTGACGGTGCTGACGCCGGACGTGGCGGCGGCGAAGAAGGCCCATGCCGGCCTCCAGGCGGTGGCCGAGGGCATCTTCCTGGCGCGCGATCTGGTGAACGAGCCGCCCAACATCCTCTACCCCGCCGAGTTTGCCCGCCGCGCCAAGCAGATGCTGACCAGGCTGGGCGTGAAAGTCGAGATCCTGGGCGAAGCCGAGATGAAGAAGCAGGGCTTCGGCGCGCTGCTGGGCGTGGGCCAGGGGTCGGCGCACGAAAGCCAGTTGGTCGTCATGCAATGGAATGGCGGCAAAAAGCCAAAAAATGGAAAAGGCGGCAAGCCGATTGCGTTCGTTGGCAAGGGCGTGTGCTTTGACTCCGGCGGCCTGTCGATCAAGGTCGGCGCCGGCATGATGGGCATGAAGGGCGACATGGCGGGCGCTGCCGCCGTCACCGGCACCATGCTGGCGCTGGCCCGGAGGAAGGCACGCGTCAATGCGGTGGGGGTGATCGGGCTGGTGGAGAACATGCCCTCGGGCGACGCCACCCGCCCCGACGACGTGCTGAAGACCCTGTCGGGCCAGACGGTCGAAGTGCTGAACACCGATGCGGAGGGCCGGTTGGTGCTGGCCGATGCGCTGACCTATACCCAGCGCCGCTTCGCGCCGAAATTCGTTATCGACCTGGCCACCCTGACCGGGGCCATCGTCCAGGCCCTGGGCTATGAGCATGCCGGGGTGTTTTCCAATGACGACCAGCTTGTCAGCCGCATCCAGGAAGCGGGGCGCCATACCGGCGAACGGGTGTGGCAGCTTCCGCTCGATCCCTTCTATGACAAGATGATCAAGTCCAAGATCGCCGACATGAAGAATATCGGCGGCGCCAATTCCGGTTCGATCACCGCGGCGCAGTTTCTCAAGCGCTTCATCGAGAAGGACACGGTCTGGGCGCATCTGGATATCGCCGGTGTCGCCTGGCAGGACGGCGAGCAGAAGCCGACCATCCCAAGCTGGGGCACGGGCTGGGGCGTGCGGCTGCTGAACCGGCTGGTGATCGAGCATTATGAATCCTAACCTCACCACCTCGCCATGGGCGGGCTCGACCCGCTCATCCAACTTCTCACCGCTTGACGAAAAGTTGGATGGCCGCCTCAAGGGCGGCCATGGAGGTTTCGGGAATGGTTGAAACCCTTTTCTACCATCTCGAACGCCGCTCGCTGGAAGAGATCCTGCCCGGCCTGGTGGAGAAGTCGCTGGCGCGCGGCTGGCGGGCGGCGATCAGGACCGACACGTCCGAGCGTTCTGACGCGCTGGACAGCTTGCTTTGGACCTATGACGACCAGAGCTTTCTGCCCCACGCCCAACTGGGCGACGGCGAGGCAGCGGCCCAGCCGGTGCTGATCACGGTGGAGGAGGGCAATCCCAATTCCGCCAACATCTTCTTCTATGTCGGGGGGGCGCTGCCGTCCGACTGGGATTTGCTGAAAGACCTGGCGCGGGTGGTGCTGTTGTTCGACGGCCGTGACGCCGAAGCCCTGGGGGCGGCGCGGGCGGCCTGGAAAGAGGCCAAAGCGAGCGGCCATGACGTCACCTACTGGAAGGAAACCCCTTCCGGCAAATTCGAGAAGCAGAACTGATGGGTCTGTTCAATTTCGACTTCGGCCTGGGTTTCGGCTTCATCCTGCTGATTGACCTGGCGTTCGCCTATCACATCATCCGCACCGGGCGTTCGCCGCTGTGGATCATGGTGGTCGGTTTCCTGGGGCCGCTGGGCTGGGCCGCCTATGTGCTGCTGGCGATCCTGCCCGACATGACCAACTCCAGCGCGGCGCGCAGGCTGGCCGACAATGTGGTCAACGCCGCCGATCCGGGGCGCGGCTATCGCGAGAAGCTGCGCAATGTCGAGATGGTGGGTTCGGTGGATTCCAAGCGCGCCCTGGCCGAGGAATGCATCCGCATGGGACGTTTTGCCGACGCCATCGAACTTTATGAAAGCGCCATGCAGGGGCCGCTGGGCGCCAACGATGCCGCGCTGCTGAAGGGGTTGGGCCGCGCCCGGATGCTGGCGGGCCAGGGCGCGGAGGCGGAAAGCCTGTTCGTGAAGCTGAAGTCGGTGGACCCCGCCGCCTTCGACGCCGACGCCGAACTGGATTATGCCCGCACGCTGGCGCTGCAGGGCAAGAATGACGCGGCGGTGGCGCAATTCCAGAAGGTGGTGGCGCGCTATCCCGGCGAGGAGGCGCGCGCCCGTTTCGGCCTGCTGCTGGAGCAGTTGGGCCAGACCGCCCGCGCCCAGGCACTGTTCGCGGAGATACTGGCGTCGGTGAAGGGCGCGCCGGGCTATTACCGCTCGCGCCAGCGCGAATGGACCTCGATCGCGCGTTCCCATCTGAAGTAGTGGGCACATCTGAAGTGGCGGGCGCCTGAAATGGAAACGGGCGGCCCGAAAGCCGCCCGTTTCCATCAGATCATGCCGGATTTAGAATGTGATCCAGAGGCCGCTCTTATAATAGCCGCGGCCGTCATGGTAATCGCGATAATGGCGATCACCGTCCCACTTCTGGTGAAAATACCAGTTGTCATTGTGATAGGTCGCGCCGACATCGCGGCCATAGCGATAGTTGGTGTCGGTGTGCCAGCAGTCGCCGCTGTTGTTGCAGACCATGCGGGCCGAAGCGGCGGTGGTTGCCGCCACCAAGGCGCCGCCGCCCATCAGCAAGGCGAGGGCGGAAACAGTCAAAGTCTTTTTCAGGGATATCATGGGGTTATTGCTCCAGTTACGCCCGCAGTGAACGCTGTCAGCAGGGCGTCGTTCCCTGCGAACGCCTCGCACGGCGCAACTCTCGCGCCTGTCCCGCAATCGCCTGTTCGGCGTCGTCGCCGGTCGTTGGCACAAGGCTATTGGCATGCCTGAGGCTGACCGGGCGAGGGACGAAACGGGGCGCGGCAAACCTCGCTAGACGCTGGCGCTTTCATACGCTTCGGACGCCGCGATCCAGGCCTTTTCGGCGGCCTCCAGCTTGCGCGCGGCCTCGGCGCGCTTTTTGGAGACCGAGGCGGCCTTGGCGGGATCCTTGGTGAACAGCAGGGGATCGGACAGCGCCTTGTCCAGCTTGGCGAGTTCCAGGTTCAGCGCCGCGATCTGGGATTCCGCCGCTGTGACCTTTTCCTTCAGCGGCTTCAGGTTGGCGCGCTTTTCGGCATTGCTGCGGCGCGCCTCTTCCTTTTTCACCGGCGCGGCGTTCTCGCTTTCACCCTCGGGTTTGCGCATGGGACGGTTGTCGCCGGTCAGCAGGAACTTGCGGTAATCGTCCAGGTCGCCCTCGAAGGGCGTTACCTTGCCGTCCGCCACCAGCAGCAGCCGGTCGGCGGTGGCCTCGACCAGGCGGCGGTCATGGCTGACCAGGATCACCGCGCCGTCAAAATCATTCAGCGCTGTCAAAAGCTCATTGCGCGCGTCGATGTCGAGATGGTTGGTCGGTTCGTCCAGGATCAGCAGGTTGGGCTTGTCCAGGGTCGCCAGCGCCAGCATCAGCCGCGCCCGCTCGCCGCCCGACAGCTTGCCGACCTGGGTCTGCTGCTTGTCGGCGGCAAAGCCGAAGCCGCCAAGCTGGGTGCGCACCTGCTCCAGCGTCAGCTTGGGCCGCAGATGCTGCAGGGTCTGGATCGGTGTGATGCTGGTGTCCAGTTCCTCGGCCTGGTGCTGGGCGAAATAGCCCACCACCAGCTTCCTCGCCGGGGTGAATTCGCCGCTCATCGCCGTGAGCTTGCCGGCCAGCAGCTTGGCCATGGTGGACTTGCCGTTGCCGTTCTTGCCAAGCAGCGCGACGCGGTCTTCCGGATCGAAGCGGAACGACATGTTGGCGAGGATGGGCTTGCCCGCCTCATAGCCGACGCTGGCGCGGTCCATGGTGATCAGGGGCGGCGAGGCGGGTGTGGCGGTGGGAATGCGGATCGGCGGCACGAACTCGTCCGGCGGCACATCCACCAGCGCCATCTTGGCCAGCATCTTCATGCGGCTTTGCGCCTGGCGCGCCTTGGCGGCCGACGCCTTGAAGCGGTCGACGAATTTCTGCATGTGGGCGCGGGCGGCGTCCTGCTTCTTGGCGAAGGCCATGTCGTTGGCGCGCGCCGCGGCGCGGGTGGCCATGAAGGTGTCGTAGCCGCCGGTATAGAGCTTCACCTTGCCGCGCTCCAGATGCAGGATGAATTCGCAGGCGGTGTTCAGAAGGTCGCGGTCATGGCTGACGATCAGGATGGTGCCGCGGTATTTCTGGATGAAGTTCTCCAGCCACAACACGCCTTCCAGGTCGAGATAGTTGGTGGGCTCGTCCAGCAGAAGCAGGTCCGGCGCAGTGAACAGGATCGCAGCCAGCGCCACGCGCATGCGCCAGCCGCCGGAGAATTCGCGGCAGGGACGAAGCTGGTCTTCCGCCGAAAAGCCCAGCCCCGCCAGAATCTCGGCGGCGCGCGACGGCGCGGTATAGGCGTCAATGGCGTCCAGCCGGGAATAGATTTCGCCCAGCCGATGCCCGTCGCTCTCATGCTCGGCCTCGGTCAGCAGCGCCAGCCGCTCGGCATCGGCCTCCAGCACCGTGTCGATCAGGCTGGTGTCGGTGCCGGGGGCCTCCTGCGCCACCGCGCCCACCTTCCAGGCCGAGGGCCAGCTGACCTCGCCGTCATCGGGATGCAGCCGCCCCAGGATGACATTGAACAAAGTGGATTTGCCGGCGCCGTTGCGCCCCACCAGCCCGATGCGCCGTCCGGCGGGCAGGTTGGCGGTGGCGCCGCAGAGAATCTCCCGCCCCGCGATGCGCACCACGATGTTGTCGATTGCCAGCATTTGCCGCGCCTTATAACGGTCCTTGCCCTTTGTGCAACGCCACCGCTATAAGGCCCGCAAAATTCCCCATGGAGACCAAAATGGCCGTCGAGCGCACCCTTTCGATCATCAAGCCGGACGCCACCCGCCGGAACCTGACCGGCAAGATCATCGCCAAGTTCGAGGATGCCGGGCTTAAGGTCGTGGCTTCGCGCCGCATGCGCCTCAGCCAGGCCGATGCCGAGGCCTTTTACGGCGTCCACAAGGAACGCCCCTTCTTCAAGGATCTGGTCAAGTTCATGATCTCCGGTCCGGTGGTGGTCCAGGTGCTGGAAGGCGAAGGCGCCATCCAGAAGAATCGCGACGTGATGGGCGCGACCAATCCGGCCAATGCCGCGCCGGGCACCATCCGCAAGGAATTCGCCGAATCCATCGAGGCCAATTCGGTGCATGGTTCCGACGCCCCGGAAACGGCAGCCAACGAGATTCGCTTCTTCTTCCGTGACCTGGACATCGTCGGCTAAGTCGAGTTCCGCGCGATAAACTGCTAAAAGGCTCCGGCGCACCCGGAGCCTTTTTTCATGGTGAGCCGGGATCAGATGAAGGTCCGGTGGACCTTCGTCCCGGCGAACGCCGAGCGCGTAGCGCGAAGGCCGGGAAGGAAACGAAATGATGCAAGACAAGACCGTTATCATCACCGGCGCCACCTCCGGCATCGGCGAAGTCGCCGCCATCCGTTTGGCGCAGCAGGGCGCGCGCATTGTCTTCACCGCCCGCGACCGCCGCCGCGCGGACGACACGCTGGCGAAACTGAAACAGGCCAATCCGGGCGCGGACCATGCCGCCCACATGGCCGATCTTTCCACCCTGTCCGAAATGAAGCGCGTGGCGGCGGAACTGGCGCGCGAACCGCGGATCGATGTGCTGGTCAACAATGCCGGCGCCCTGTTCAACCGGCGGCAGGAAACCGAAGACGGACTTGAGATGACCTTCGCCCTCAACCACATGGCCTATTTCGTCGTCACCAGCCTGTTGCTGCCCAGGCTCGGGTCCGGCGCGCGCATCGTCAGCGTGGCGTCGGGCGCCCATCGCAGCGCGAAACTGGATTTCAATGACC
Organism: Rhizomicrobium sp.; assembly: GCA_035549455.1. Lineage (GTDB taxonomy): Bacteria > Pseudomonadota > Alphaproteobacteria > Micropepsales > Micropepsaceae > Rhizomicrobium. The sequence goes on from DASZQW010000041.1 coordinate 108,106, forward strand.
TGCAGTCGCGCCGCCGCTTTCAGGGCTTCACGGTCTATTCGACGTCAAAGCTCTGCAACATCCTGTTCACCCGCGAACTGGCGCGGCGCGCGCCCGCTGGCGTCACTGCCAATTGCCTGCATCCCGGCTTTGTCGCCACCCGTTTCGGGGACGGCTCCGGCGGGTTGATGCGCGCCCTATTCAAGATCGCCAAGCCGGTCGGCGCGATCTCGCCGCAAGAGGGCGCCAAAACGATTATCTACCTGGCCTCGTCGCCCGATATCGCGGGCGTGAGCGGCGAATATTTTTACGAATGCAAACCCGCCACGCCGTCGCGCCCCGCGCGCAACGATGCCGACGCCAGGCGGCTATGGGAGATTTCTGAGGCCATCGCGGGCTTCAACTGAAGACGGCCAGCCCGTGCTTCAGCGCGACCTGGGCCGAAGCCAGCAGCTTCAGCGCTTCGGGATAGAGTTTGTGTTCGACCGCCAGTATCCGCGCCGCCAGCACTTCGGGTGTGTCGGATGGATGCACCGGCACCGAGGCTTGCGCGATCACCGGCCCGGCATCCAGTTCCGGCACCACGAAATGCACGCTGGCGCCGCTCATGGTCTCGCGCGCCGCCAGAACCCGCTCATGCACCCGTGTGCCTTTGTAGGCAGGCAGCAGCGAGGGATGAATGTTGATGAGATGTCCTTCCCAGCCGCGCACAAAACCGTCGGACAGAATTCGCATGAAGCCCGCCAGCACGACAATCTCAGCCCCCGCTGCGCGCAGGGCGGCGTCCAGTTCACCGTCGAAGACTTCGCGCGTCTTGCCGCCATGGGTAATGACCCGGGTGGCGATACCCGCGGCGGCGGCATGGTCCAGCCCGCCCGCGCCTTCGACATTGGAAATCACCAGGATGATCCTGTAGCTGGCGTCCTGCGCCGCGATCAGCGCAGAAAGGTTGCTGCCGCGCCCGGAGATCAGGACCGCGACTTTTTTCATTGGAAAAGGCAGCGGGTCAAAGCTTCAACGCTCCGCGATAGACCGTCCTGGCTTCGCCATCGCCCTTGATGAGCCTGCCCAGCCGCACACCGCCGCCGAACGCGGCGCTCACCGCATCGGCATGGGCTTCATCCGTCACCGCGACCATGCCGATGCCGCAGTTGAACGTGCGCAGCATCTCGCTTTGGGCGATCCCGGCGGTCCTGGCAAGCCATTGGAACACCGGCGGCACCGTGATGGCCGGCAGGTCGACCTCCGCGTCCAGCCCATCGGGCAGACAGCGCGGCAGGTTCCCGGTAATGCCGCCGCCGGTGATATGGGCCAGACCTTTTACAGCAAGTCCTTTGATGCCGCCGGTCTTCATCGCCGCCAGCGCCTCCTTCACATAGAGCCGGGTCGGCGTCAGCAGCGCCTCGCCCAGGGTGCCTTGGCTGAAGGGCGAGGCGTCGCCCAGCGCCAGGCCGCTTTTTTCCACCACCTTGCGCACCAGCGAATAGCCGTTGGAATGCACGCCCGAGGACGGCACACCCACCAGCACGTCGCCCGCTTTCATGGAAGAGAGTTTGGGCAGGATGGCGTCGCGCTCCACCGCGCCGACCGCAAAGCCCGCCAGGTCGAAATCGCCCTTGGCGTACAGCCCGGGCATCTCGGCGGTCTCGCCGCCAATCAGGGCGCAGCCCGAATCCTTGCAGGCGCGGGCGATGCCGCCCACCGTGACGGCGGCGGCCTCCACGTCCAACTTGCCGGTGGCATAATAGTCCAGGAAGAACAGCGGCTCGGCGCCCTGCACCACGATGTCGTTGACGCACATGGCGACCAGGTCCTGGCCGATGCCGGCAAAGCTGCGCGTGTCGATGGCCAGCTTGAGCTTGGTGCCGACACCATCGGTGCCGGACACCAGGATGGGATCCTTGAAGCCGGCGGCCTTGAGGTCGAACAACCCGCCAAAGCCACCCAGATCGGCGTCGGCGCCGGGCCGCCGCGTCGCCTTGGCGGCGGGGCCGATGCGGGCGACAAGTTCCTCGCCGGCGTCGATATCGACGCCCGCGGCTTTATATGTCAGGCCGTTTTTGGGATCGGGCATGGTTTCGTTTAATCAGCCGGGCAGGGCGGCGCAAGGCGGGCGCTCCGGCCACGCACAACTGCCGCAGTTTTGCCTGCTTTGGCATGGCGTTAGCGCCTTTCGCCCACGCGGGCGGGCCGGTATAGTCCCCCTCCTTCAAATCAGGCGCCCCATGCATCCGCGTTTCCTTGCCCTTCTGGCCGTGCTGTTGGTGTCGGTGGCCCTGCTGGGTTTTCCGGCGCGGGCGCAGGACTCGCTCTACACCGTGCCGGGCGTGCATGTGGATGCCGGCGCCGCCTCCTCCAGCGAGGCGCTGAACGCCGCCATCATGCAGGGCCGCGGCAAGGCCTTCCAGATCCTGTATCGCCGCCTGACGCGCCAGGCCGACTGGGCGCGCCAGCCCGCGCTGGATGCGAACGGCCTGCTGCGCATCAGCCGCGGCTACACCATCGCCAATGAGCGACGCTCCACCACCCGCTATGTCGCCGACGTCACCTACATGTTCAACCCGGACGCGGTGGCGCGGCTGCTGCGCGCCGCCAACATCGCCTATTCCCAGAGCCCGGCGCGGCGCATCCTGCTGATCCCCATGTCGCCCGGCGTCGCCCCCGGCCCCTGGGCCAATGCGCTGATGTCGCCCGCCTTCCATGATTCGCTGGTGCCCTTCACCGTGATGGCGGCGGAAGATGATGCCGCACTGGCGGCGCTGAATTTCGACGCCGCCACCTGGAACGATGTGGCGGCGGTGGCGGTAAAAAATCATGTCGCCGAGGTCGGGCTGGTGCAGGCGGTCTATGCGGGCGGCAAGATCACCGTGAACATCAAGCGGCTGGGCGCGGGCGAAGCGCCCGCCAGGAGCAGCCTGGATGTGCCGCTGCTGCAGACCGTGGGCACGACCTATCCGGCGGCGGCCCTGGCTGCGGTGCGCGCCATCGAGGATCTGTGGAAGATCCGCACGGCGCTGGATTTCAGCCAGCGCGGGCGGCTGACCGCCGATGTCCGCATTGCCTCGCTGCAGCAATGGGGCGACATCCAGACCCAGCTGTCGGGCGTCAGCAACATCACCGGCGTGACCGTGACGGTCATGGACATCAATTATGCCCGTATCTCGATCGCCTATGTCGGCGGGCTGGATCAGCTGCGCGCCACCCTGGCGGGCGCGGGCCTGGTGCTGACCGGGCGCGGGCAGGGCCAATGGATGCTGGCCGGCACGAAATGATCCGGCATTTGCCGAACCTGGTCTCCTGCTTGCGCCTGCTGGCGGCGCCGTTGGCCGCCTGGCTGATCCTGGACAATCACGACAGTGCCGCCCTGCTGGTCTTCATGCTGGCGGGCGCCAGCGACGCCGTTGACGGCACCATCGCGCGGCGCTGGGGCGTCACCTCGGATTTCGGCGCCTGGCTCGATCCTACCGCCGACAAGCTCTTGATGCTGATGTGCTTCACCGCGCTCTATGGGGTGCATGCCGCGCCACTCTGGCTGGTCTTCATCGTGGTGGGGCGCGACGCGGCAATCGCGGCCGCCTGGCTGTTGGTCCGCCATCTGGCGCTGCCGGTGAAAACCCAGCCGCTGTTCATCGGCAAACTTTCGACCCTGGTCCAGGCGCTCACCGTCTTCGCGTTGCTGCTGCTGCTGGCCTTCGATCTGGACTGGCCGCGCCTGGCCGACCTTGTCGCCGGGCTCTGCGCCGCCGTGACGCTGGCTTCGGGTCTTGCCTATGCCAACCTGTTTTTCCGCTCCCAGCCCGGGCGCGCCGCCTGATGGTCCAGCTCGTCCTGCCGCTCCAGACGCGCAGCGCCCAGGGACGCGCCGACTTCATCGTGGCGCCGGGCAACCAGGCGGCGGTGAGCTTCATCGACTCCTTTCCCAACTGGCCGGCGCCGGCGGCGGTGCTGCACGGCCCGCCCGCCAGCGGCAAGTCGCATCTGGCGGCGGTGTGGGGGGGCAAGGCCGGCGCGCAGGTGATCGAAGCCTCGGCGCTGGAGACCAATATCCCCAATGGCCCTTTGGTGGTGGAGAATATCGGTCCCGGCGTCGCCGAAGCGCCGCTGTTCGCGCTGATCGAGCGCGGCGCGCCGCTGCTGGTCACCTCCCAGACGCCGCCCGCCGAATGGCCCCGGAAATTGAACCTTGCCCTGCCCGACCTGGTGTCGCGGGCGCGCGCTTTGCTGGGCTTTGCATTGTGGGCGCCGGACGACGCCCTGCTGATGGGCCTGGCGGTCAAGCTGTTCGCCGACCGCCAGCTTGCCGTGCCGGAAAATGTCGTGGCGGCCATGATCGCCAGCCTGGAGCGCTCCCCCGGCGCCATCCGCGATTTCGTGCAGGCCGCCGACGCCCTGGCTTTGGCCGAAAAAAGACCCGTAAACCTGAGCCTTATCAAGGATTTGCTGGCGAGGGGACAGGGCCGTTTACCCTTTATGTCATGACATCTTCACGGCTGAGGCGCTAGGCTGACGCCCATGTCCACCAGCCCGACACCCCCGCTCGCCGTGGCGAACGAAGATGCGCCGCAAAGCGCAATCGCGACCCAGGATGTGGTGGCGCTGAAACATCAGGATGCGGTGTCCTACGACCCGGCCTCGCCCCAGCGCTTCGTCAACCGCGAACTGTCCTGGCTGGCCTTCAATCGCCGGGTGATCGAGGAATCCCAGAACCACCGCCATCCTTTGTTCGAGCGGGTGCGATTTCTGTCGATCTCGGCCTCGAACCTGGACGAGTTCTACATGGTACGCGTCGCGGGCCTGATGGGGATGATCCGCGAGAATGTCGCCACGCTGTCGGCCGACGGGCTGACCCCCGCCCAGCAGCTTGCCGAGGTGGACAAAACCGCCCGCGGCCTGATCGCCGACCAGCAGGCCATCTGGTCGCAGCTTCACAGCGAGTTGCGCAAGGAAGGCGTTGAGGTGGTGACGGGGAGCCAGATCACCGAATCCGACCGCGCCTTTCTGGACGAGCAGTTCAGCGGCCAGATTTTCCCCGTTCTGACGCCGCTGGCCATCGACCCCGCGCATCCCTTTCCCTTTATTCCCAATCTGGGCTTCACCATCGCGGTGCAGTTGACCAACAAGCGCGACGGCAAGGAGTTCAGCGCCCTGATCCCGGTGCCGCCGCAGCTCAAGCGCTTCATCCGCCTGCCCGATACCGCGCCGCGCGATGTGCGCTTCATCCCGCTGGAAGAAGTGATCGCGCTGCATTTCGACCGCCTGTTCCCCGGCCATGGCGTCAGCGGCTGGGGCCTGTTCCGCCTGCTGCGCGACAGCGATGTGGAAGTCGAGGAAGAAGCCGAAGACCTGGTGCTGCTGTTCGAGACCCTGCTCAAGCGCCGCCGCCGCGGCAGCGTCATCCACATGAAATGCAGCAAGTCGATGCCGCCGGGCCTGCGCCACTTCATCGCCGAGCATCTCGACCTGGACGAGAGCGAGATCGTGATCGTCGAGAATCTGATGGGCCTGTCAGACCTCGCCAAGCTGATCCTGCCCGAGCGTCCGGACCTGCAGTTCAAGCCCTATATCCCGCGCTTCCCCGAGCGCATCCGCGACCATAATGGCGACTGTTTCGCCGCCATCCGCGAAAAGGACCTGATCGTCCATCATCCGTTCGAGAGCTTCGACGCGGTGGTGCAGTTCATCCGCCAGGCGGCGGGCGATCCCGATGTGGTGGCGATCAAGCAGACCCTTTACCGCACCAGTTCCGACAGCCCCATCGTCGCCGCCCTGATCGAAGCGGCGGATGCGGGAAAATCCGTCACCGCGCTGGTGGAACTGAAGGCCCGCTTCGACGAAGCCGCCAACATCAAATGGGCAAGAGACCTGGAACGCGCCGGCGTGCAGGTGGTCTATGGCTTCGTGGCCCTGAAGACCCATGCCAAGATCAGCCTGGTGGTGCGGCGCGAGGGCGGCTCGCTGCACACCTATTGCCACTTCGGCACCGGCAATTATCACCCCAACACGGCCAAGGTTTACACCGACCTGTCGCTGTTCAGCGCCGATCCGGCGCTGGGACGCGACGCCGCCCAGATGTTCAACTTCATCACCGGCTATGCCGAGCCGACCGGCCTGGAGAAGCTGGCCATGTCGCCGCTCAACCTGCGCGGCAAGCTGGTGGAATCCATCCAAAGCGAGATCATGCATGCCCGCGCCGGGCGCCCCGCTGCCATCTGGGTCAAGCTGAACTCCCTGGTCGATCCGGGCATGATCGACGGGCTGTACCGCGCCAGCCAGGCGGGGGTGAAGGTTGACCTGATCGTGCGCGGTATCTGCTGCCTGCGCCCCGGCGTGCCGGGCCTGTCGGAGAATATCCGGGTCAAGTCCATCGTCGGCCGCTTTCTGGAGCATGGCCGCATCGTCGCTTTCGGCAACGGCCATGGCCTGCCGCACAAGGACGCCAAGGTGTTCATTTCCAGCGCCGATTGGATGCCGCGCAACCTGGACCGTCGGGTGGAGACCCTGGTTCCGATCGAAAACCCCACCGTCCATCAACAAGTCCTTGACCAGATCATGGTCGCCCAGATGAAAGACCAGGCCCAAAGCTGGTATATGGAAGCGGACGGGCGCTATGTCCGTGATTCCCATGCCGAGGACCCGGATGCCTTCTCCGCGCACACCTATTTCATGACCAACCCGTCGCTTTCGGGCCGCGGGCGCGCGCTCAAGATGCAGAACCCGGCCAAGCGCCGGAGCTGAACCATTGCCCGACCTTCGCATCGCGCCGCAACCGCGCGCCGCCGCCGCCGCAAAGGCGCGGGGGCCGGTCGCCATTGTTGATATCGGCTCCAATTCCGTGCGCCTGGTGGTCTATGAAGCACCCACCCGTGTCGCCGCCACCCTGCAGAACGAAAAATCCATCTGCGCCATCGGCCGCGACATGGTCTCGACCGGACGTCTGCATGCCGAAGGCTGTGCCAGCGCGCTGGAGGCGCTGGCGCGGTTTCGGGTCATAGCCGAGGGGCTGAATGCCGATATCCGCGAGGCGGTGGCGACGGCGGCGGCGCGCGACGCCACCAATGGCGCGGACTTCATCCGCCAGGCCGAAAAGGCCTGGGGCGGGCCGATCAAGGTCCTGGCGGGCGAGGAGGAGGCGCGCATCGCCGCCGAGGGCGTGGTGGCGGGTATCCCCGATGCCGACGGTCTGGCCGCGGATCTGGGCGGCGGCTCGCTGGACATGGTGACGGTCAAGGGCGGCAGGACCGGCAACGCGGTAACCCTGCCGTTCGGGCCGCTCAGGCTGATGGACCAGTCCAGGGGCGATCCCGACAAGGCGCGCGACATTGTCGACAGGGGCCTGCGCAATGTTCCCGGCCTGTCGGCCCCCGCGCTCTACGCGGTGGGCGGCATCTGGCGCAGCTTTGCGCGGGTGGACATGGAAGAGCAGAACTATCCCCTTCATGTGCTCCAGCATTATGTGATCCCGCGCGGTCGGGCGCTTCGGCTGTGCAAGCTGCTGGCCGGGCTGTCCAAGGACAGCGTCAAGAAGATCAAGGTCGTGTCCAAGCGCCGCGCCGAGAGCCTGCCTTACGGCGCGATGGTGCTGGAGCGGCTGCTGGAAGCCGGCGACATCAAGGATGTGGTGATCTCCGCCTATGGCCTGCGCGAGGGCCTGCTCTATGCGGGCCTGTCCGGGGAAGAGCGCGCCAAGGACCCGCTGGTGGAATTCGCCCGCGCCGCCAATGCCCGCACCGCCCGCGTGCCGGCGCATGCCCAGGAGATGCTGGACTGGACCTTGCCGCTGTTCGGCGGCGAAAGCGCGGAAGATGTGCGGATGCGCGAGGCCTCGGCCTTCTTTTCGGATGTGGGCTGGCGGCGCCATCCCGACGACCGCACCCTGGGCGCGATGGGCCAGGTCCTGACCGCGCCCTTCGCGGGGGCCTCGCACCGGGCGCGGGCGGTGATCGCGGCGAGCGTGTTTCACCGCTACACCGGCGACGAGGATTTCCCGCCCGCCATGGGGCTGTCGGGCCTGCTGGACAAGGATGACGAACGCCGCGCGCTGGTGCTGGGCCTGGCCTGGCGCTTCGCTTTTTCGCTGTCGGCCAGCGCGTCGGGCGAACTGGCGCATTACCGCCTGCGCGTCACGCCCGCCAAGGTCATCCTGGAAGTTCCCGCCCGCCGCGAAGCGATTGCCGGTGAGCCGGTGCAGAAGCGCCTGGGCGTGCTGGCCGACGCGCTGGGCCGCAAGGGCGAGATTCTGGTCGGCTGACCGCCTAGCGTCCGCGCGGCTGCTGGGCGCGGCTCTCGCTGGCGGCGGCAGAGGCTTGCGCCTCCGCCTTGCGGGTCTTGGCATGACGCCGCCGCTTGGCCTTCTTGCGCGCATTGTTGCCGCGTGCCGCCATGATCGTCTCCGATTCTGAAATGCGGGCGGACGCTAGGCTTTCTGCGCGGCAATGGATACCACCCCGTGACGGGACCCGGGCGGCGCCGCAGGAAATAACCGCTTTGGGAACCGCCACTTGCGCCCAAACACAGGGCGGGGTTTAAAGGGCGCAAGGACCGCCTCCCGCGGGCGTGGGAACGGCCATTTATTACGTGTTTCAAGGACTTAGGAGTAGCGTCATGGGTGCATTCAGCGTCTGGCACATTCTGATCCTGGCAGCGATCGCGCTGGTGCTGTTCGGCGGCCGCGGCAAGGTCTCCGACCTGATGGGTGATTTTGGCAAGGGTATCAACAGCTTCAAGAAGGGCCTGTCCGACCACGACAAGGATGATCCCAAGGTCATCAACGCCGAGGCCAAGGAGAAGGACAAGACCACGGTCTGACGTCCTGGTTTAAGGCGAACCCATGTTCGACCTGTTCAGCTGGAGCCATATTGTAATCCTGCTCGTCGTCGCGCTGGTCGTGGTCGGGCCCAAGGATCTGCCGCGCCTGATGAACATGGCTGGCAAATGGGCGGGCAAGGCCCGCGCCATGGCCAACGAATTCCGCAAGAGCTTCGACGAAATGGCGCGCCAGGCCGAACTGGACGAGCTGCGCAAGGAAATCGAAGACCTCAAGAAGAGCAATCCTGTCTCCGACATCACCGGCAGCCTCGACGAGGTGCAGAACACGCTGAACAACCCGGTCCAGGCGATGACGGACGGGGCCGGCCAAGCCGCCATGTCACCGGCCGAGACAATCCCTGTCGAAGGCGGCATAGAACCGCGCAGCGGCGAGTTCGAGGTCACCGACAAGCCCGCTGAAAAGACAGAGCTGTGATCACGCCGACCTCCGAAGACGAAGCCGAACTGGAAGCGACCAAGGCGCCGCTGATGGAGCATCTGCTGGAGCTGCGCAGTCGCCTGATCTGGGCGGTGCTGTCGTTCGGCATCTGCTTTGGCATCTCCTTCGCCTTTGCCAAGCAGATTTTCGAATTCCTGACGGCGCCGCTGCACCACGCCACCAACCACATGATCTATACCGCCCTGACCGAGGTGTTCTTCACCTATGTCAAGATCGGCATGTTCGGCGGCATCTGCCTGGGCTTTCCCGCCATCGCGGCGCAGATCTGGATCTTCGTGGCGCCGGGCCTCTACCGCCACGAAAAGCGCGCCTTCCTGCCCTTCCTGATGTGGACGCCTGTGCTGTTCGTGATGGGCGCGGCCTTCGTCTATTACATCATGCTGCCCTTCTCGATCACCTTCTTCGGCGGCTACCAGGTGCCGGTCCGCGCAGGCGCCATGGGCGTGGAGCTCCAGGCCAAGGTCAGCGACTATCTCGATTTCGTCATGACCCTGATGTTCGCCTTCGGCCTGACGTTCCAGTTGCCGGTGCTTTTGTCGTTGCTGGCCAAGGTCGGAATCGTCACCGCCAAGGCGCTGCGCGACATGCGCCGCTATGCCATTGTCGGACTGTTCGGCGTGGCGGCGATCTTCACCCCGCCCGACGCCATCTCGATGATGTCGCTGGCCGTGCCGCTGGTGCTGCTCTATGAAATCTCGATCCTCAGCGTGGTGTTCATCGAGCGCGGCCGCGCCCGGGAAGACGCCGCGCGGGCGGCCGATGCCGACAAAAAAACCAGGAGCGACGTGACCCCGGGCTAGGCCGCCACGGCCCGCTGGCCGCGCGCGATGCGGCTGGCCGGGAAGCCCAGGGTGATGGTGGTGCCGACATGGGGCACGCTTTGCACCGTCATCGTGCCGCCATGCAGTTCCAGCATCGCCTTGGCCAGCGGCAGGCCCAGGCCGGTGCCGTTATGGGTGGCGGTCATCTTGTTCTCGACCTGGCCGAACGGCATCATCGCCCGGCAAATGCCTTCCTCGGTCATGCCGATGCCGCTGTCGCGCACTGTCAGGGCATAGCCGCCGCAGGACATCGGCGCGCCGCTCACCTCCACGGACCCGCCGGCGGGCGTGAACTTGATGGCGTTACCCAGCAGGTTGATCAGGATCTGGCGGATCATGCGTTCCACCGCGACCAGGCGCACATCGGACGGCAGGCTGGACGATACCTGGACGCCGTGCTTGTCGCCCAGCGGCGCCAGCAGGGTGAGCGAGGCGCTCACCGCCTCGGCCAGCGCGAATTCCTTGGCGCTGTCCAGCGACATCTTGCCGGCTTCGATCTTCGACAGGTCCAGAATGTCGTTGATGATGCCCAGCAGGTACTGGCCGCTGGCATGGATGTCACCGGCATAGCCGATGTAGCGCGGATTGTTCATCGGGCCCAGGACTTCTTCCTTCATCACTTCCGAAAAGCCCATGATGGCGTTCAGCGGCGTGCGCAGTTCATGGCTCATATTGGCCAGGAAGGCGGACTTGGCCTTGTTGGCGGCCTCGGCCTGCTGCACCGACGCGGCCAGACGGCGTGACATCACATCCAGATGGCTGCGGCTGCGGCGCAGTTCGGCGATCACATCGCGGGCATAGAAGATCAGCGGGCCGGCCACCACAGCGACTTCCACCGAGACATTGACGATGGCGATGGGCATCGCCGTGCGGCCTTCCAGGACCCGCAGCACGACCTGGACGATCAGCGCCGCGCCGATCGCCAGCGCCGTCAGCACCATAGTCGAGCCCAGGCTGCCCAGCCGCGACAGATTTTCATCCAGCCCATCCAGCCTGGTCTTGATGACGATGGAAAGATCGGAAACCCGGCGCACCGGCAAACCCTCACGGAACACGGAAATGTTAGCCCCATCCGGGTTGCGGCGCGGTTTCGCCGATGGCTGCAATTGCGGGGAGAAAATTAGGAGGCTGGTAAGGTTTGGGGGGCGGAAAACTGGGCTTTTGACCTTGGGCCTCACACCATGGCATGACCGGCGGGACGGAGATTGTGATGCACGATATCAAGGCTATCCGCGACGGCCGCGACGGGTTCGTGAAGGCGCTGGCGCGCCGGCCGGCCTATGCCCAAACGGCGGGCGCGGTGGCCGACGAGATTTTGGCCAAGGACCGGGCGTTGCGCGACCTTCTGGTGCGGCTGCAGACCAGCCAGGCAGCGCGCAACGAGAAATCCAAGCTGATCGGCCAGGCCAAGGCCAAGAAGGACGAGGCGGGGGCCGCGGCTCTGATGGCGGAAGTCGCCGGGCTGAAGGACGAGATCCAGAAGGGTGAGCAGGAGCAGCGCGAACTGGAAGCCCAGTTGCGCGATCTGCTGGCGGTGATCCCCAACCTGCCCGCCGCCGATGCGCCCGATGGCGCGGACGAAAACGCCAATCTGCCGATGCCGAGCCGCGCTTTCGGCACCCCGCCCAAGGTGGATGCGCCCAAACAGCATTTCGAGATCGGCGAAGCCCTGGGCCAGATGGATTTCGAGCGCGCCGCCAAGGTGTCGGGCGCGCGCTTTGTCTATCTCAAGGGCGACCTGGCGCGGCTGGAGCGGGCGCTGGGCGCCTTCATGCTCGACACCCATACCCAGCAGTTCGGCTATACCGAAGTCAGCCCGCCTGTGCTGGTGCGCAACGAGGCAATGTTTGGAACAGGCCAACTACCCAAGTTTGCCGATGATCTTTACGTGGCGCAAAGTGAAATAAGCGAAAAAAGCTACGACGCTGACATTCCACCGGATTTAAGGACAGAAAATCGCTGGCTAATCCCGACTGCCGAGGTTCCTTTAACGAATTACGTCGCCGACGAAATCCTGGCCGAAGCCGAACTGCCGCTGCGCTTCACCGCCTTCACCCCCTGTTTCCGCGCCGAGGCCGGGGCGGCGGGGCGCGACACCCGCGGCATGATCCGCATGCACCAGTTCAGCAAGGTCGAGCTGGTCTCGATCACCGCGCCGGAGCAATCCGACAAAGAACATGAGCGCATGACCGACGCGGCGCAGGAAATCCTGAAAAAGCTGAACCTTGCCCATCGCGTGGTGACGCTGTGCACCGGCGATATGGGCTTTTCCGCCGCCAAGACCTATGACATCGAGGTCTGGCTGCCGGGCCAGAACGCCTATCGCGAAATCTCCTCCTGCTCCAACTGCGGCGACTTCCAGGCCCGGCGCATGAACACCCGCTTCAAGGGCGGCGAGGGCAAGGTCAAAGGCCCGGTCCACACCTTGAACGGCTCCGGCCTGGCGGTGGGCCGCACCCTGGTCGCCATTCTGGAAAACTATCAGCAGCCCGACGGCAGCGTCGCCATTCCCGACGTGCTGCAACCCTATATGGGCGGCAAAAAGAAAATCGAAAAACTCTGATGCGCATCCTTGTCACCAATGACGACGGCATCCATTCGCCGGGGCTTGTGGTCGCCGAAAAGATCGCCCGCGACATTTCCGAAGACGTCTGGGTAGTGGCGCCGGAAACCGAACAGTCCGGCGCGTCGCATTCCCTGACCCTGACCACCCCCTTGCGCATGCGCCAGATGGACGAGCGCCACTTTGCCGTCAGCGGCACGCCCACCGACTGCGTGATGATGGCCTGCCTGCATCTGCTGAAGCACCAGCCCCCCGACCTGGTGCTGTCGGGCGTCAACTGGGGCTCCAACCTGGCCGACGATGTCACCTATTCCGGCACCATCGCGGGCGCGATGGAAGGCTGCGCCCTCAACATCCCCTCCATCGCCATGTCGCAATGCTATGACGAAGGCGCGCGCCTGGACATCGACTGGTCGGCGGGCGAGGCGCATGGCGCGGCGGTGGTCCGCCAGGTTCTGGCGGCGGGCTGGCCGGCGGGCACGCTGATCAACATCAATTTTCCCGGCTGCCAGCCGGGCGCCGTGAAGGGGGTCAAGATCGTGCCCCAGGGCAAGTATGACCTGCAATCCACCGAGATCGAGGAGCGCCTGGATGCGCGCGCCCGCGCCTATTACTGGGTGGGCTTGCGCCGCCGCCGCGCCACCCCGCCCGATGACAGCGATGTGGGCGCCATCTATGCCAACTATATTTCGGTGACGCCGCTGCACCTCAACCTGACCGAGACGGCGGTGCTGAAAACCCTGCGCCAGGCGTTAAGCAAATAAAGGGATCGTTAACCTTTGTGCGATCGGCCCGCTGACGCGGGCGTTCGACCGGGCGAAAGCGCCACTGGCGCTTCCGCTGACCCGGTCTCATGGTTAAATCCTTCTCAACCTTTCGCGGCGATGATCCATTGCGAGACAGTGCTAGAGGCGCACATCCAATGGGTCCGATTTCGAAATTCGCGTTTGTCACGCTGGCGCTGGCCGCGCCGCTGGTGGCGGGCTGCATGCCCGATACGCCGCGAACCCAGCTCAGCTGGGACGCCAATACCCGCATGACCAAGCACCAGAACCGCGTCGCGTCCGCGACCGGAGCCAAGACCTACACCTACCAGGACAAGTATGCGCCGTCGCCCACGCCGCGCCCCGCGCCCAACTATGTCACCAGGAACGTCACACCCTATAGCCCCGTCACCAGCCAGCCGCTGGCGCCGGTTGCGGCCAATGCCCCCGCCTTTGCCTGGCCGGTGTCCGGCCGCGTGATCTCCGATTTCGGCGCCACCAGCACGGGCGGCAAGAATGACGGCATCAATATCGCCACCAGCACGGGCGCGCCGATTCATGCCAGCGCCTCGGGTACTGTCACCTATGCCGGCGACGAACTGAAGAATTACGGCAATCTGGTGCTGGTGAAACATTCCGGCGGCTATACCACCGCCTATGCCCATGCCGAGCGGCTGGTGGTCGCCAAGGGCGATTTCGTGGCCCGCGGCCAGGTGATCGGCTATTCGGGCCAGACGGGCGACGTCACCAGCCCGCAGCTGCATTTCGAGATCCGCCAGGCGACCACGCCGGTTAATCCGCGCGCCTATCTGACCTCGACCACGGCGAGCAACTAGTCGAGTTTCCGGCCTAGCTCGCCTGCATTTGGCGTGCGATGCCTACGCTGCCGCTAGGCATCCCTTGTTGCCGTCAGGTCACTTACCCTTCAAGCGTCTGGCCCAGTTCGCCCGCCAAATCCTGGATGAATTGCCAGGCAACCCGCCCGCTGCGGTCGCCGCGCGCCAGCGCCCAGGCCAGCGCCCGCTTGCGCAACTCTTCGGCGCCGATCTTCAGCCCGTAGAACGCCACATAGCCGTCTATCATCGACAGATATTCGTCCTGGCCGCAGTGATGGAAGCCCAGCCACAGGCCGAAACGGTCCGACAGCGAGACTTTCTCCTCCACCGCCTCGCCGGGATTGATCGCGGTGCCGCGTTCATTGTCCACCAGATCGCGCGGCATCAGGTGGCGGCGGTTCGAGGTGGCATAGAAGATGGTATTGACCGGGCGACCCTCGATGCCGCCTTCCAGAGCCGCCTTCAGCGATTTGTAGCTGGTATCGTCCTTGTCGAAGGACAGGTCGTCGCAAAACAGCACCACCCGCCGCGGACTGTCGCGCAGGATGCGCAAAAGCTGGGGCAGGGTATCAATATCCTCACGGTGGATTTCGATCAGCACCAGCCGGTCACGGCCCTTGCGGCCTACATTAACTTCATCATGTACTGCCTTGACCAGGCTGGATTTTCCCATGCCGCGCGCGCCCCACAGCAGCGCGTTGTTGGCGGGCAGGCCGCCGGCGAAGCGGCGCGTGTTCGCCACCAGCGTGTCGCGCTGGTTCTCCACCCCCTTGAGCAAGTCCAACTCCACATGGGCGACATGCGGCACCGCCAGGAGGCCGCCGGCCTGCGGCTCCCACACAAAAGCGTCGCCCGGGGGCAGGCTGGCGCCCAGCGCCTGCGGCGCCAGCCGTTCCAGCGCCGAAGCAATGCGGGCCAACAGGTCCGCACCGACCTCGGTCTTGCCGTCCTTTGCCATGCTAACCCCTTGATTTATCACGGTTGCAAAGAGAGTGCGGGCCGTTATAGTCCGCGCAACTCTGCCCATCCCGCCTCGAAAGCCCGCGCACTATGAATATGAACGATCCGATGTTCCAGACGCTGACCCTGGCGCTGCCGATGCTCGCGATCTTCTACTTCCTGCTGTGGCGGCCGCAAAGCCAGCGCACCAAGCAGTTGCGCGCCATGGTCGACAATCTGCACCGCGGCGACACGGTGGTGACGTCGGGCGGGATCCTGGGCAAGGTGGTCAAGGCGACGGGCAGCGACGATCCGGAGATCCTGGTGGAGATCGCCGACAATGTGCAGGTCCGGGTGCTGAAGGCCTCGGTGACCGACGTGCGCGGCAAGCCGCAAGCCGCCGACAAGGAATAACCGGACGTGCTGCAGGTCTCGCTCTGGACGCGGCTTCTGACCCTCCTCATCGTGGTGGGCGGCATCCTGGTCGCCCTTCCCAACGCGCTGCCCGGCAATGTGCGCGCCAAAATCCCCGCCTGGCTGCCCTCCAGCACCGTCAATCTGGGCCTGGACCTGCAGGGCGGCTCCTATCTGCTGCTGCAGGTTGACCTCGACCAGGTGACCCGTGACCGCGCCGAGGCGATGGTGGGCGACATCCGCGCCGCCTTCCGCAAGGCGCATATCCCGCTGACCGACCTCAACACCAAGGGCGACACCGTGTCGGTGCGCGTCACCGATCCCAGCCGCATCGACGAAGCCCGCACCCTTCTGCAGAATATCAATCCCAGCGTGACCAGCTCGGTCCTGTCGGTGGGCGGCAAGCAGTATGACATGGCCGAGCCGGGCGATGGCGTCTTCAACCTGCACATGACCGACGCCTTCAAGACCACCACCCGCCAGCAGGTGCTGGACCAGTCGATCGAGGTGGTGCGCCGCCGCATCGACGAACTGGGCACCCGCGAGCCGACCATCGAGCGTTCGGGCGAGGAGCGCATCCTGGTGCAGGTGCCGGGCCTGCAAGACCCCACCCAGCTCAAGGCCATCCTGGGCAAGACCGCCAAGATGAGTTTCCAGCTGGTGGACGAACAGGCCAATCCCAACAGCACCATCGCCCCCATCGGCGACGAGATTCTGCCGCAGCTGGCAGAGACAAACGGCAGCAAGCCGCCGCCCATCGCGGTGCAGCGCCGGGTGGCGGTGGCGGGCGACCGCCTCACCGATGCCGGTTCGGGCTTTGACCAGCGCACCGGCCAGCCGGTGGTGACCTTCCGCTTCGACAGCGTGGGGGCGCGCGAGTTCGGCGACGTTACCAAGGAAAATGCCGGTCACCGCTTCGCCATCGTGCTGGACAAGCAGGTCATCAGCGCGCCGCGCATCAACGAGCCGATCCTGGGCGGTTCGGGGCAGATTTATGGCTCCTTCACCACCGAGACTGCCAACAATCTGGCGATCCTGCTGCGCGCCGGCGCCTTGCCCGCGCCGCTGCATGTCATCGAGGAACGCACCGTCGGCGCCGAACTGGGCGCGGATTCGATCAAGGCCGGGCGCTATTCGGCGATGGCGGGCCTGGCCATGGTGGCGCTGTTCATGATCCTGCGTTACGGCCTGTTCGGCCTGTTCGCCGATGTGGCGCTGACGCTGAACATCGTGTTGCTGCTGGCCGCCCTGACCCTGTTTGGCGCCACGCTGACCTTGCCCGGCATCGCCGGCATCGTGCTGACCATGGGCATGGCGGTCGACGCCAATGTCCTGATCTATGAGCGCATCCGCGAGGAACAGCGCAATGGCCGCTCCATGCTGTCCTCGATCGACACCGGCTTTCGCCGCGCCATGGCCACCATCATCGACGCCAACATGACCCATCTGATCGCCTCGCTGATCCTGTTCGAGCTGGGCACCGGCCCGGTGCGCGGCTTTGCCGTGACCCTTGGGGTGGGCATCATCACCTCCTTCTTCACCGCGGTGATGGTGACCCGACTGATTGTCATCGGCTGGCTGAACGCCGCCCGGCCCCGCAAGCTGACGATCTGATCAACGCATTCCAGAGGCCTGCCTCCCCCTTCTTGCGACGCAAGGCAAGGGGGAGGTGATTTCAGCGAGCGAGGCATGTGCGACGGCGAGAGCTGGAGCAGCCGAGCGGAAGCTGAAATCGGAGGGGGTTCAACCCATATCCCCTCGAAAGTTCCGCGCGGTTCCCCTATAACCGCCACCGGGACTCAAATGGGGAGGCTTCGGCCATGGCCGCGTTTTTCGGAAATCTTCGCAATGTGGTGATCACGAGCTTCGTGCTCGCGTTTCTGCTGATCGGCGTCTATTGCGCCACGCAGGGCTTCGATCCGCTTGTCTTTGAACTGTTCGTGCTGCGCCTGGCGCACATTACCTGCGGCGTGATGTGGATCGGCCTGCTATGGTATTTCAACTTCGTCCAGATCCCGACCATGCCCAAGGTGCCGGCCGAACTGAAGGGCGGCATCAGCGGCTATATCGCGCCGTCCGCCCTGTTCTGGTTCCGCTGGGGCGCCATGGGCACCATCTTCTTCGGCGTCGTGCTGGCGCTGCGCAACCATTACCTGCTGGAGGCCTATACGCTGGATCTCAGCGAAGGCCTGGCGGGATGGCCGCTGGTCCCCAAATATCTGGCCATCGGGATCGGCATGTGGCTGGGCACCATCATGTGGTTCAATGTCTGGTTCGTGATCTGGCCCAACCAGCAAAAGGCGCTGAACATTGCGGGCAAATACCCCGGCCTGTCGGGCGAGGAAAAGGCCGCCGCCGGCAAGACCGCGATGATCTTCTCGCGCGCCAACACGCTTTTGTCGGTACCGATGCTGTTCTGCATGGTCGCGGCGGGGCACCTGTACTGAGTTTTTGCTGAATTGAGGGAACCGCCCGCGCCAGCGGGCGGTTCCGTTTTGCATGGACGTTTCCCTCGCCAACCGCCTTGCCGCATCGGTACGCACCGCCGATCCCGACCGCTATTTCAGCGCCCTGTTCGCGCCCGCGCCCCGGCGGCCCTTGCTGATGGCGCTCTATGCCTTCAATGCCGAGGTGGCGCGCGTCGCGGAGACGGTGCGCGAGCCGATGCTGGGGGCGATCCGGCTGGAATGGTGGCGCGAGACGGCGCAAGGCGCGGCCCAGGGCAAGCCCCGCAACCATGACGTGGCGCGCGGGTTGGCGGCGCTGCTGGCGCAAGGCGCCGTGCCGCTGGCGGGACTTGAGGCGCTGATCGCCAGCCGCGCCTTCGACACCTCCGCCGATCACTGCCAGAGTTTTGCGGCGTTCGAGAGTTATGTCGATTCCACCAGCGGCGCGCTGATGCGGCTGGCGGCGCAGCTGTTGGGGGCCGACGCCGACAAAAGCGCCCCAGTGACGCGCGAGGCGGGACTGGCCTATGGCGTGACCGGGCTGCTGCGGGCGCTGCCCTTCCATAACAATCGCCACAAGCTGTATTTGCCGCTGGACCTGCTGGCGGCGCTGGACATCGCGCCGGAGGAATTCTTCCACCTGGAACGCGGCGATCCGCGTCTGATCGCCATCCTGCGGCAGGTGGCGCTGAAGGCGCGCGACCATTTCTTCGCGGCGCGCGCCTGCGCCCGGCCCGGCCTGGCGCTGCCCGCCATCCTGCCGGCGGCGCTGGTGCCGGTTTACCTGCGCAAGCTGCGCGACTTGCGCGACGTGCCGATCCACCGGCGACAAATGGCGCTGCTGAGCGCGGCGATGAAGCGGCGGCTATGATTGCCGCCGATTTATTTTTTGCCGCGCGCCCCTTCGCGGGGGCACCAGAGTTTAATCTGGCACCATCGCCATTGCTCGGTCGCGCGACGGGGGCGGCAAATGGCGCTGCTCAGCGCGGCCATGAAGCACCGGCTCTAGGAAGCGTTAAAGCTCGGGATCCAGCTCGGCTGCGATGCCCTTTGGTTCGCCGCTCTTGTATTTCACATCGCCATGACTGACGCGGCGATAATCCTTGAGCTGTTTCTGCGCCACCTGGAAGGCGTCTTCCAGCACGGCATAGGCGTCGTTGGCCGCCTTCTTGTGGCCGTGGTTCTTGTATTCGCGGCTGACCACGATTTCCTTGTTTGGAATGCGCACCACGATATGGACATCGGGGGGATTGCCGCTGGCTTTCTGGCTCTTGTTGGGAATCTCGATCACCACGCGGCAGCTGATGATGTGGTCGTGAAACTGTTCCAGCTTGTTGACATGGGCTCGTACCGCCGCTTTCAGCGCGTCGGAGGGTTCCAGATTGTGGAAGGAAAGTTCGAGAGGAATATCCATGTCATGTCCCGTCTGTTGCTCATTCGACAACGTGCGGAATCCTACCCGGTTTCGCGAAACTATTCAGCCGCCTGTCTGATCGCCAGCCATGCGGCAAGATCGTCCAGCGCCCGGCCGCTCATCGCCTGTTTACGGTCTTTTCCCCGGATTTTGGCCGATTTCGGGAATTCGGGGAAAAGTCCGAAATTGACGTTCATCGGCTGGAAGGTGCGGGCATCGGCGCCGCCGGTGATATGGCCCAGAAGCGCGCCCAGCGCGGTGGTGGGGGGCGGCGGGTTGAAGGCCGCGCCCGGCAATTCGTCGGCCGCAAAGCGGCCGGCCAGAAGCCCGATGGCGGCGCTTTCGACATAGCCTTCCACGCCGGTGACCTGGCCCGCGAAGCGCAGATGCGGCTGCGATTTCAGGCGCAGCTGGGAATCCAGCAGGCGCGGCGAATTGATGAAGGTGTTGCGGTGCAGGCCGCCCAGCCGCGCGAACTGGGCGTTCTCAAGGCCGGGGATGGAGCGGAAGATGCGCACCTGCTCGGCATGTTTCAGCTTGGTCTGAAAGCCGACCATGTTCCACAGGGTGCCGAGCGCATTGTCCTGACGCAGTTGCACCACGGCATGGGCCTGCCGGCCGCTGCGCGGATCCATCAGTCCCACCGGCTTCATGGGACCGAAGGCCAGGGTCTGCTCGCCCCGCGCCGCCATCACTTCAATGGGCAGGCAGGCCTCGAAATAGGGCGTGGTCTTTTCCCATTCCTTGAAATCGGTTTTTTCGCCTGCCAGCAGCGCGGCGACGAAGCTTTTATACTGGGCCTGATCCATCGGCAGGTTGATATAGTCGGCCACCCCGCCGCCGGGACCTTCCTTGTCGTAGCGCGACTGGAACCAGGCGATGTCGAAGTCGATGGACTCGCGATGCACAATGGGGGCGATGGCGTCGAAGAAGGCGAGCTGGTCGGCCCCGGTCGCCTGGCGAATGGCCTCGCCCAGCGCCGCCGAGGTCAGCGGCCCGGTGGCCACGATCACGTGACCCCAGTCGGGGCCGGGCAGGGCGGTGACTTCTTCGCGGGAAATCGCGATATGGGGGTGGGTTTCCAGGGCGGCGGTGACGGCGGCGGAAAAGCCGTGCCGGTCCACCGCCAGCGCCCCCCCCGCCGGCAGCTTGTGGGCATCGGCGCTGCGCATTACCAGCGAGCCGGCCCGGCGCATCTCTTCGTGCAGCAGGCCCACGGCATTGTTCTGGGCGTCGTCGGAGCGAAAGGAGTTGGAACAGACCAGCTCGGCCAGGGAATCGGTCTGGTGGGCTTCGGTACCCCGGACGGGGCGCATCTCATGCAGCACCACCTCCAGCCCGGCCTGGGCGGCCTGCCAGGCCGCCTCGGACCCGGCCAGCCCGCCGCCTATGATGTGCAGTCTTTGGCCCATTTTTTCAGTTTCACCGCAAGCGTCCGGGAAGGACAGAATACCTAAAAAGCAGTATCGCGCCGCTGGTTTGGACCCTGAAAGCGGCCCTGTCTACAGCCAGAGCCAGGCCAGAGCCAGGCGACAGGATCGGTTCTGCGGCCTTTCCCGGCGGCGGGCGCCCGCGCAAAGCCCGCGGCCATCATCAACACCACCCTGATCCCGGCGGGCCTTCTGTTTTTGCCCGCTTTTCGCGGCCATCGCCACAATTTCGCGCCGGTTTAACGCTTTTGTCTCGATAGCGGCGGCAGGATGCGGACGGATGCGTCCTTTGAGAGACGCGGGCTGAAAAATTCAGGGCCGAACCGCGCTACGGATGACGCCCAGGCGGTGGCCCTCTATAATCGTTTGAAACAGGCAGGATTCGATGGCGGAAGACAGCAAGGGACTGAGTTACACACGGCTGGCGCTGGGCGCCGGCCTGCTGGCGGCTGCCGCCATCGGCGTCGCCGCCTTTGT
This sequence comes from Rhizomicrobium sp., assembly GCA_035549455.1. Taxonomy (GTDB): domain Bacteria; phylum Pseudomonadota; class Alphaproteobacteria; order Micropepsales; family Micropepsaceae; genus Rhizomicrobium. The sequence goes on from DASZQW010000041.1 coordinate 129,455, forward strand.
GCCCCGCCGCCGCCTGGCGCTGGTCACCGAACCCCTGGCCAATATCGCCCGGCTGCCGCTGGCCGCCGCCGTCACCGGCTGGGCGATGGGCCTGTGGAACGAGGCCACCGCGCCGCGCGCGCCGGTGTTTGACGATCTGCGCCCCTTCGACGAATTTTGAAAGCGCGCACCATGCGCCGTGTTCCGGCGGTCGCGATCATTCGTGATGCCTATGGCTTCACCTTTTCGCATCTGGGCGGGATCATCGGCCTGATCTGGGTGCCGATGCTGCTGCTCACGGTGATGGGCTTCTTCTCGTTCCAGCGCTACTACAACGACTTCATCGAGGCGATGGCGGGCGGCAATCCCTCCATGCTGGGCTCCAGTCTGCTGATGATGATGGGCTATCTGGTGGCGGCGCTGCTTCTGGAAGCCATCATGCTGGTGGGCGTGGTGCAGCTGGCGCTGGGGGCGCGACAGGCGCCCCGGATCGCGCATTTCGCCTTTGGCCCGCTGGAATGGCGCATGTTCCGTGCCTTCCTGGCGCTGGTGGGGCTGATGGTCCTGTTCCTGCTTCCCGTCTTCATGCTGTCCAATGCGCTTCTGGCCACGCTCAGCGGCCATGCGTCGGGCATGGGCATGAACCTCACCGTGCTGGCGCTCTATGCCGCGATCGCGCTGGCCGCGCCGCGCTTCTTCGCGCTGCTGCCCGCCATTGCGGTGGCCGAGACCGTGCCGGTGCTGCGCCGCGCCTGGGCGCTGTCGGCGGGAAATTTCTGGCCCCTGCTGGGCGTCCTGGCGGCGGTGCTGGGTCCGCTGCTGCTGACCATTGCCGTGCTGGCGGCGGCGGTGGCCGCCCGCGCCGCGGCCGCCCCAGTCACCGGCAACGCACAAGTGCAGATGCTGGCGACGGTGGTGCAGGCGCGCGAGGCGCTGCCGCTGATGAGCGGGCTGAGCTTCCTGGTTTCGCCGCTGCTGGTGGGGCTGGTGGCCAGCGCCAGCGTTTCAGCCTGGCGGGCGCTGAGCGCCGAGCCCGTGCTCGACCTGACCGCCTGATCCGGCCTATTCCGCCGCCTTGAGCCGCTTGGCCGGCGATGCCGCCTTCAGCAGCGGCTTGAGATACTGGCCGGTATAGCTCTTGGTCACCTTGGCCACATCTTCCGGCGTGCCGCTGGCGACGATCTCGCCGCCGCCATCGCCGCCTTCCGGCCCCAGGTCGATGATCCAGTCGGCGGTCTTGATCACTTCCAGATTGTGCTCGATCACCACCACGGTGTTGCCCTGTTCGACCAGCTCCTGCAGCACGTCCAGCAACTTCCTGACGTCATGGAAGTGAAGCCCGGTGGTCGGCTCGTCCAGGATGTAGAGCGTGCGGCCGGTGGCGCGGCGGGACAATTCCTTGCTCAGCTTGACGCGCTGGGCCTCGCCGCCTGACAAAGTGGTGGCCTGCTGGCCGATATTGATATAGCCCAGCCCGACGCGTTTGAGCGTCTCCAGCTTCTCGGCGATGGACGGCACCGCCTTGAACAGCTCGGCCCCGGCTTCGACCGTCATGTCCAGCACGTCACTGATCGACTTGTCGCGGAATTTCACTTCCAGTGTCTCGCGATTGTAGCGCTTGCCCTGGCAGACGTCGCATTGCACGTAAACGTCGGGCAGGAAGTGCATCTCGATCTGGATGACGCCATCGCCCTGGCAGGCCTCGCAGCGCCCGCCCTTGACGTTGAAGCTGAAGCGGCCGGGCGCATAGCCGCGCGCCTTGGATTCCGGCAGTTCGGCGAACCAGTCGCGGATGGGGGTGAAGGCGCCGGTATAGGTCGCGGGGTTGGAGCGCGGTGTGCGCCCGATGGGGCTCTGGTCGATGTCGATCACCTTGTCGAGAAATTCCAGCCCCTCGATGCGGTCATGCGGCGCGGGATGTTCGCGGCTCTGCGACAGCTTGCGCGACGCCGCCTTGAACAGGGTCTCGATGGTCAGGGTCGACTTGCCGCCGCCCGACACGCCGGTGATGCAGGTCAGTGTCCCCAGCGGGATCTGGGTGGTGACGTTCTTCAGATTGTTGCCGCGCGCCCCCACCACCTTCAGCCAGCGATTGTGCACGGCTTTGCGCCGCACCGGCGGGATGGCGATATTTTCCACGCCAGACAGGTATTTTCCGGTCAGGCTCTTCTTGTTGGCGATGATGTCGGCGGGCGTGCCTTCGGCGATGATATGGCCGCCATGCACGCCGGCCCCCGGACCCATGTCGATGACATGATCGGCCTGGCGGATGGCGTCCTCGTCATGCTCCACCACCAGCACGGTGTTGCCCATGTCGCGCAGGCCCTTCAGCGATTCCAGCAATTTGCCGTTGTCGCGCTGGTGCAGGCCGATCGAAGGCTCGTCCAGTACATAGAGCACGCCGGTCAGGCCCGAACCGATCTGGGAGGCCAGCCGGATGCGCTGGCTTTCGCCGCCCGAGAGGGTGCCGGAGGCGCGCGCCAGGGTCAGATAGTCCAGCCCCACATTGTTGAGGAATTTCAGCCGGGCGCGAATCTCTTTCAGGATGCGCGCGGCAATTTCCTTCTGCTGCGCCGTCAGCTTCTTGTCGATGTCGCGGAACCAGACGTCGGAATGGCGGATCGACATTTCGCAGACCTGGCCGATATGGATGGCGCCGATCTTGACCGACAGGGCTTCGGGCTTGAGGCGATAGCCGTTGCAGACCTCGCAGGGCGCTTCGGACTGAAAGCGTTCCAGTTCTTCCTGCACCCAGGCCGAGTCGGTCTCGCCATAGCGGCGGTCCATGTTGGGGATGACGCCCTCGAATTCCTTCCTGGTGTCATAGCGGCGCATGCCATCGTCATAGGTGAACTTGATCACGTCCTCGCCCGAACCGTGCAGGATCACCTCCCGCACCTTCTCGGGCAGGTCTTCCCAGGGATCGTTCATCGACACTTTGTAGTGCCGGGCGAGGGCTTCGAGCGTCTGCAGGTAATAGGGCGAGGAGGATTTGGCCCAGGGCGCCACGGCGCCCTTCTTCAGGCTCAGACTGTCGTCCGGCACCACCAGCGCCTCGTCGAAATAATTCTGCACACCCAGGCCGTCGCATTCCGGGCAGGCGCCGTGCGGGCTGTTGAAGCTGAACAGCCGCGGCTCGATCTCCGAAATGGTGAAGCCCGAGACCGGGCAGGCGAACTTGCTGGACAGCAGCATCTGGCGCTGCCGTTCCTTGCCCTGGGCGTCCTTTTCCTTTTCGTCGGCGAATTCCACGATCAACAACCCGTCGGCCAGCTTCAGGGCGGTCTCGATGGAATCAGGCAGGCGGTTGCCGATATCGGGCTTCACCACGATGCGGTCGACCACGATCTCGATATCGTGCTTGAGTTTCTTGTCCAGCGCCGGGGTGGTGCCGATGTCATAGAATTTGCCGTCCACCTTGGCGCGCAGAAAGCCCTTCTTCTGCAGCTCCGCCAGTTCCTTGCGATACTCGCCCTTCCTGCCGCGCACGATGGGGGCCAGCAGGTAAAGCCGCGTGCCTTCGGGCAGCGCGAGAATCCGGTCGGCCATCTGGCTGACGGTCTGGCTTTCGATCGGCAACCCGGTGGCCGGCGAATAAGGCACGCCGACGCGGGCGAACAGCAGGCGCAGGTAATCATAGATCTCGGTGACGGTGCCGACGGTGGAGCGCGGATTCTTGCTGGTGGTCTTCTGCTCGATGGCGATGGCTGGCGACAGGCCCTCAATGTGGTCGACATCGGGCTTCTGCATCATTTCCAGGAATTGGCGGGCATAGGCCGACAGCGATTCGACATAGCGGCGCTGGCCCTCGGCATAAATGGTGTCGAAGGCCAGGCTGGACTTGCCAGAGCCCGACAGGCCGGTCAGCACGGTCAAGGTGTCGCGCGGAATCTCGACATCGACATTCTTGAGATTGTGCTCGCGGGCGCCGCGGACGGAAATATTCTTGAGCATCAGTCGGGTTTTCCGGGATTCGACAAAGCGTGCCCGGCAACCGTTTCCGGCGCCGCACGGCGTTTGGCCAAGACACGCATGGGGGCTTTCACATCCCTCCATATAGGAAGGCGATTGAAAAGCGCCAGATGCGCCGGACCCGGAACCTTGAGACTGACCCTTCCCCCGCGGTCGCGGTCAAACGGGTTTGCACCCACCTCGACCACCTGGGTCAGGCGCTCGGGCTTGAGACTCTCGGCGAGCGGGTTCATCGGCCGTCATACCAAAACAAAAGGGGAACATCCAGTTCAGAAGCCCATGGCGATCAGCCACCACAGGCCCGCCGCAGCGCTGCCCGCCTAGCGCGCCTGGATGGCCACATGGTCGGGCGAAGTCGGGTGCACGAAAGATGATCCAGGCCGGGCTGGTGGCGGCGAAGGTCAGCGCCACCACCGCCAGAAAAACGAAATAGGGATAGGAATGGAAGGGCATGCCTCCCCAGCACGGACGCCTTATCGGGAAAATCGCCCTCGACACTATTGGAACATAACGAGAACAGTGTTATGGGGGTGGATAACAGCGGGCTTCGATGGCGAAGCCGCGTGCCGCTGGTTAACGTCGCGGCTTCGTGGGAGAAATGATCATGGCCGGCAGCGTCAACAAGGTGATTTTGGTGGGCAATCTGGGCAAGGACCCGGAAGTGCGCCGCATGACGTCGGGCGAGCCGGTGGTCAATCTGTCCATCGCCACTTCTGAATCCTGGCGCGACAAGGCAAGCGGAGAGCGCAAGGAAAAGACCGAATGGCACCGGGTGGTGATCTTCAACAAGAACCTGGCCGAGATCGCGGAAAAATACCTGAAGAAGGGCGCCAAGGTTTATGTCGAGGGCCAGCTGCAGACCCGCAAATGGACCGACAAGGACGGGGCGGAGAAATACTCCACCGAGGTTGTGCTGCAGAATTTCCGCGGCGAGCTGACCATGCTGGACGGCCGCTCCGGCGGCGGCGAAGGCGGCGGTGGCGGCTTTGGCGGCGCCAGCCGCGGCGCGTCCGAAGCCGCGCCCAGCTTCCAGCGCGACGAGATGGATGACGAAATTCCGTTCTAGCGCCGCCGCTATCCTGGGCTATGCGGTGCTTGCCGGTTGCGCCACATCCTCCGGCGAACCGGCGGCGCGGGTGGCGGAGCCTGGCATCGCCGCCGCTTATCTGCCGCTGCATGGCCGCATCCATCTGGGGTTGGACAGCGCCGATGGCGCCGCCATGGTGGTGGCGCCGGGCATTGCCGCCACCAATGCGCACAATGCCAACCTGGTCGATCCCAAAAGCGTGATCGGCACGGTGCGCAACTATGACCTGATGTTCTTCCGTACCCGGCGCGGCACACCGCCCGCCACCGCGCCGGTGGCGCCGGGCCTGCCCGTCACCGCCTATGGCCAGGGCGAGGATGCCCAATTGCGCGTCGCCCATGGCGTGGTGCGCGAGATAAGGCAATGCCCCGGCTGCACCGCACCGGCCTATTTCGTCTTCGCCAACCCGGCACGCGGTGATGACGATGCCGGTCCCGGCTTCTCCGGCGGCCCGGTGCTGGACGCCTCCGGACGGCTGGTGGGCATCACCTTCGGTTACAAGGATTCGGGCCATCAAAGGCTGATCTATGCCTATGACATGAGCCGGGTGCGGGCTGAGCTTTCGGCCTTCCAAAAAGCGCCAAATTAGCATTCCTGATCAATGGCTTGTCGACGGACCCGCAGGGGTTAATTTTCTGGCTCCCGCACCCCTGAAATGCTAGGAATCGCGCCTGATTTGCGCGCCCGCTTCGGGCGCCTTCACCACCGGTTTTGAGCGCCCCATTGAGTGACAGTCCTGACACGCTGAGCCCGCCGGATGGCGGCAATCCGACCACCATCATCGCGGTCGAGGACGAGCTCAAGCGTTCCTATCTCGACTATGCCATGAGCGTCATCGTGCAGCGCGCGCTGCCCGACGCGCGCGACGGCCTCAAACCCGTGCATCGCCGCATCCTCTATTCGATGCACGAGAATGGCTATGACTGGAACAAGGCCTATCGCAAATCCGCCCGCGTGGTCGGCGATGTGATCGGCAAGTACCATCCCCATGGCGACCAGTCGATCTATGACGCGCTGGTGCGCATGGCGCAGGACTTCTCCATGCGTGCGCCGCTGATTGACGGCCAGGGCAATTTCGGCTCGGTCGATGGCGATCCGCCCGCCGCCATGCGCTACACCGAAGTGCGCCGCGCCAAGATCGCGCATGCCCTGACCGAGGACATCGACAAGGACACGGTCGAGTTTCGCGACAATTACGACGGCACCGAGCGCGAGCCCTGGGTGCTGCCGGCGCGCTTCCCCAACCTGCTGGTGAACGGCTCGGCCGGCATCGCGGTGGGCATGGCGACCAACATCCCGCCCCACAATCTGGGCGAGGTGATCGACGCGGCGCTGGCCACAATCGAAAACCCCGCCATCAACCTGGACCAGTTGACCGAGATCGTACCGGGGCCTGACTTTCCCACCGGCGCGCTATTGATCGGCAAGCAGAATGCCCGCGCCGCCCTGGCGCGCGGCCGCGGCGGCATCCTGATGCGGGCGCGCTGCGCGGTGGAGGAAATCCGCAAGGACCGCGAAGCCATCATCGTCACCGAGCTGCCCTATCAGGTGAACAAGGCGATGCTGATCGAGCGTATCGCCGAACTTGTGCGCGACAAGAAGATCGAAGGCATTTCCGACATTCGCGACGAAAGCGACCGTTCGGGCATGCGCATGGTGATCGAGCTGAAGCGCGACGCCTCCAGCGAGGTGGTGCTGAACCAGCTTTACCGCTTCTCGAACCTGCAGATGAGCTTCGGCGTCAACATGCTGGCGCTGAATGACGGCCGCCCGGTGCAGATGAACCTGAAGGACCTGCTGGCGGCCTTCATCGGCTTCCGCGAGGTGGTGGTCACTCGCCGCACCAAGTTCGACCTGACCAAGGCCCGCGACCGGGGCCATATTTTGGTCGGGTTGGCCGTCGCGGTCGCCAATATCGACGAGGTCATCAAGCTGATCCGCGCCGCCGCGGACGCGACCACGGCGCGCGAACAGTTGATGGCGCGGGCCTGGCCGGCCAAGGATGTCGGCCCGCTGGTCGCCCTGATCGCCGATCCCCGCCACAAGGTGGAAGAGGGCAACACCATCCACATGTCCGAGGAGCAGGCCAGGGCCATCCTCGATCTGCGCCTGCAGCGCCTGACCGCGCTGGGCCGCGACGAAATCAACGACGAGGCCCAGAAACTGGGCCTGGCGATTGCCGATTATCTTGACATCCTGTCCAGCCGCGCCCGGGTGATGACCATCATCAAGGACGAACTCAGCGCCATCCGCGACGAGTTCGCCACCCCGCGCAAGACCGAGCTGATAGACGCCGAGACCGAGATGGAGGACGAGGCGCTGATCGAGCGCGAGGACGTCGCCATCGCCGTCACCCATAATGGCTATATCAAGCGCACGCCGCTGGCCGAGTACCGGGTGCAGGGGCGCGGCGGCAAGGGCCGTTCGGGCATGGCGACGCGTGACGAGGATTTTGTCACCTCGCTGTTCGTGGCCTCGACCCATGCCTGGCTGCTGTTCTTCAGCTCGACCGGCATGGCCTACAAGCTCAAGGTCTGGCGCCTGCCCGAAGCGCGCATTGCCGGCAAGGGCAAGGCGATGGTCAATCTGCTGCCGCTGGCGGAAGGCGAGCGCATTACCACTATCCTGCCGCTGCCCGAGAATGAGGCGGAGTGGGAAATGCTGAATGTGGTGTTCGCCACCAAGTCGGGCGATGTGCGCCGCAACCAGCTTTCCGATTTCGCCCAGGTCAACAAGAACGGCAAGATCGCCATGAAGCTGGACGCCGGTGACGGCATTGTCGGCGTGGCGACCTGCACCGAGGCGCAGGACTTTCTGCTCACCACGCGCGGCGGCAAGGCCATCCGCTTCCCGGTGTCGGATGTGCGGGTCTTCAAGGGCCGCGATTCCACTGGCGTGCGCGGCATCAAGCTGGGCAAGGACGACGAAGTGGTCAGCCTGTCGCTGCTCTATCATTCCGACGCCACCTCGCCCGAGGCGCGCGCCTATCTCAAACAGGCCAGTGCCGCGCGCCGTGCCGAAAGCGGCGAGGCCGAAGCCCCGGTGGAAGCCGAGGAGGAGATGGAAGACGGCGTCGAGGAAGCCACCCTGACGCCGGAACGCTATGCCGCGCTGGGCGCGCGCGAACAGTTTGTGCTCACCATGTCGCAGACGGGCTTTGGCAAGCGCAGTTCCTCCTATGAATACCGCGTCACCGGACGGGGCGGCTCGGGCATTGTCGCCATCGGCATGGGCAAGAAGAATTCGGCGGTGATCGCCAGCTTCCCGGTCGAGGAATCCGACGACCTGATGCTGATATCGGACGGCGGCCAGACCATCCGGGTTGCGGTTTCCGGCATTTCGGTGCAAGGCCGCGCTGCCCAGGGCGTCACCGTCTTCAAGGTGGATGAGGACGAGAAGGTGGTGTCGGTGGAACGCATCGCCGATGTCGGCGGCGGCGAATGACCTCCAGGCAGCGCACAGGGCTGTATCCCGGGACGTTTGATCCGGTGACGCTTGGCCATTTGGACATCATCAAGCGCGCCGTGAAGCTGGTCGACCACCTGGTGATCGGCGTCGCCACCGCCAATACCCCGAAATCCGCCATGTTTACCGCCGAAGAACGCGTGGCCATGGTACGGCCCGAGGCGGAGAAAATGGCCGCCGGCCATGCCACCATCGAGGTGGTGCCGTTCGACACGCTTCTGGTAAAATTCGCCGCCCAGGTCGGCGCCAGTGTCATCGTGCGCGGCCTGCGCGCCGTATCGGACTTTGAATATGAATTCCAGATGGTGGCGATGAACCAACGCCTCAATACCGAGATCGAGACCGTGTTCCTGATGGCCGATCCGCGCCACCAGGCCATCTCGTCGCGCCTGGTCAAGGAAATTGCCCTGCTGGGCGGGGATATCTCGCCCTTCACCACGCCGGACGTCGCCAAGGCTCTCATTCAACGCTGCAAGGAACGGACATGACCGACTATCTCATTCTCGAGCTCAAGGATGGGCCGGTGAAGATCAAGCTGCGCCCCGACCTGGCGCCGGGCCATGTGGCGCGCGTCAAGGAGCTGGCCGGCCAGGGCTTCTATGACGGGGTGGTGTTCCATCGCGTCATTCCCGGCTTCATGGCCCAGACCGGCGATCCCACCGGCACCGGCTCGGGCGGTTCGGACCTGCCCAATCTCAAGGCGGAATTCTCCGGCGAGAAGCACATCAAGGGCACCGTCTCGGCGGCGCGCACCGCCAATCCCGACAGCGCCAACAGCCAGTTCTATATCTGCTTCGACGACGCACCCTGGCTGGACCGCCAGTACACGGTGTGGGGCCAGGTGGTGGACGGGTTGGATGCCGTCGACAAGATCAAGAAGGGCGGCGAGCACAACAATGGCACCATCAGCGGGGCTCCCGACAAAATCCTGAAGGCCCGGATAGAGTCGGACGGCTGAGCGTTATAAGGCCATGCCTGCCCAACCCTTCACCGTTTCCCTCGACTTGGCCCTGACCGGCGCGGGCGCGCCCGCCGGTTACGACAAGGCGCTGGCGGCGTCGGCATCGGCGCTGGCCTGGCTGCGCGACCAGCATGACGGCAAAAAGCTCGAACTGCTGGGCATGCCGGCGCGGACCGACGATTTGCGCGCCGCGGCCAAACAGGCGGCGGCGCTGAAGGGCTTTGCCACCATCGCGGTCTTGGGCATCGGCGGCTCCAGCCTGGGCGGCCAGGCGCTGACCGCGCTGCGCAAGGTGCAGAAGCCCTATGTCGAATTCCACGACAATCCCGATCCCTTTTCCTGGGCCAAGGCGCTGGGGCGCTTCGACCTGAAGAAGACCCACTTCATCGCCATCTCCAAATCCGGCGGCACGGCGGAAACCCTGATGCAGGTGCTGACCGCGGCCGAGGCGCTGGAGAAGGCCGGCGTCAAGACGTTGAAAAAGCATTTCACCATCATCACCGAGCCGCATGACAGTTCGCTGGCTGCCTTTGCCGATTCGATTCAAGCGCAGAAGCTGGATCATCCCACCGGCGTCGGCGGCCGCTATTCGGTGCTGACCATGGTGGGGGCGCTGCCCGCTTTGTGCATGGGGCTGAACTTCAGGCAGTTGCGCGCCGGTGCGCAAACCGCGTTGCAGCAGGTGCTGGATGCGCGCACGCCCGCCGATGCGCCTGCGGCGCAGGGCGCGGCGCTGCATCATGCGCTGGCCCAGGACGGCAAGCTGGCGACCACCATCCTGTGGCCCTATGCCGACGCCTTGGCTGTGTTCGGCGGCTGGTGGCGGCAGCTCTGGGCCGAAAGCCTGGGCAAGGACGGCAAGGGCTCGACCCCGGTCTCGGTGCTGGGGCCGGTGGACCAGCACAGCCAGTTGCAGCTTTTCCGCGACGGCCCCGGCAATGCACTGTTCACCATCATCGCCGTGGACACCAAGGGCAAAGGGGCGAGCGCCCCGCGCGCCCGCGCCAAGGCCTTGAAGCTGGATTACCTGGCGGGCAAGAAACTGGGCGACCTGGTGGATGCGGAATGCCGCGCCACCGCCCAGACCCTGTTCAAGAACGGCCGCCCGGTGCGCCGGATTCACCTCGCCAGGGTGGACGAATTTCATCTCGGCGCCCTGATGATGCACTTCATGCTGGAGACCATCGTCATGGGGCGGCTGATGGGCGTGGACCCGTTTGACCAGCCCGGCGTCGAAGAGGCCAAAGTCCTGGCCCGGCAGTATCTGGCGCAAGGCTGAAGCGAGTTCTCCACCGTGGCGGTCAGTTGCCCGGCGGCTGGCGGGGCGCTTGCGTGAATACGGGTTCGAACAGCCCCGCCAACTTCGCGGCGGCATAAACCGTCAAATGGTTCTGGTCCCGATAGAATATATGGTTATCGTCGAATAGCCGGCAGATTCCTCTGGGGCACAGCAACGGCGCCGGGTCCAGTACCGTCGCCTGGTGGCGCGTCGCCAAACGCGCAAAATCGCCCAGGATTTTTCCCTGCTGCCGGTTGCGGTCGGCTAAGGTGACGGTTGCTGCGGGCCGCCCAAATATCTGCTGGCGTGCGATCAGAATGGGCACCGAAGCGCTCATTTCCGGCACGTCCGCCACCAGATAGACCCGGATCCCATCGCGTGTCAGGTCTGCGATGGTGCGCTCCAGCAGGCGCTGGAAACGCGCGTCCGGCGTTTCGTTTCGTACCCCGGTCAGGTCGACAAGACCAGCCACATCATAAACCCGCCAGCGTGCCGCCAGTATGACGGTCCGTATTCCTTTGGACCGTATGTAGCGGCGCGCGGCCTTGTTGAACGGCACGCAATCGGGCGCGCGCGCGTTTGTCCGGGTCGCATCCTTGAAGGGGGCGCAGGCCGCCAGCGCAAGCATTGCCAGCCGTTTGCCATGTTTGCGGGCGTCCAGTTCGAGCGCGGGCAGGGCCGACGCGGCATGGGAATCCCCCCAAAGCGCGACGGTTACGGGTGCCTTCCCGTCTCCGAAAGTGCACACATGGTCGGGAATCATCCGCTGGGATGCCCGCGTGAAGCACCTGTCCCAGAAGTCGGGGAAGACATAGGCTTGTGTGAACAATTCGCGCACCGCAGGAAAATAGCGTTGTGGCAGGCCGTCGGACGCCGCCAGTGCCCATCCGCACACCGCCGTCGTCACGACGATCGCGCAAGCCATGGCGAATATCTTCCGGCGTGAGAAAAGCCGCCGTTTCGCTCGGAACGGTTGCTCGATGAATTTCCAGGAGAGCCACGCCAACAACGCCGTCAGCAGGACAAGCACGGCCCGCGCCCATGGGCCCGGCATGGCGCCGAGATAATATTGCGCAAAGATCAGCAGCGGCCAATGCCACAGATAGATCGAATAGGAGAGCAAGCCGGCAAAGACGAGCGGCTTCAGGGAAAGAAGGCGACTGGTCCAGTTCGCAGGTCCTGTCCCCGCCAGGATCACAAGCGCCGCTCCGGCGCAGGCGCACAGCACGTTGATGTTCAGCCCTGTTTCTTCCGGACGCGCCGCCACGATCGCCACGCCGAGCAGCAGGATGCCCACCGACCCGGCGGCATTGCGCGCCGCCGCCGAACGCGGCTTGGGTGCCAGCGCCACAACACCGCCCGTGAGCAACTCCCAGCCCCGCGCGCCCAGGAAATAGAAAGCGGCCTGCGGATGGAATCTCGTGGTGTAAAGAAAGAAGGCCAGCGACAGCAGGGCGCCTGCCGACAACAGGCCCAGGCGCAGCCTGCCCGGCAGGGAGCGCAGGACAAACAACAGCAGCGGGAAAAGCAGATAGAACTGCTCCTCGACGCCCAGCGACCAGGTGTGCAGCAGCGGCAGCAGGCCGGAGCCGATCTGGAAATAATCCACGACCCGCCAGAAATGAAAATTTGAAACTGAAAGTGCGGCGCTGGCCAGGCTCTTGCCGAAGCTGATCAGGTCGGGCGGAAAGAGCAACACCAGCGCGGCCAGCGTCGTGGCCGCCAGCATGGTGAAAAGCGCCGGAAAAATTCTTCTGATGCGTCGTTCGTAAAAACCGGCGAGAGAGAAGCGGCCCTGGTCAAGCTCCCGCTGGAGCAGCGCGGTAATCAGATAACCGGAAATGACAAAAAAAACGTCCACGCCGGAAAAGCCGCCATGGAAGCCGGGCACCTGATAGTGGAACAGTACCACGGCGAACACCGCGACCGCTCTGAGGCCGTCAATATCGGCACGGTACGTCACGAGTTCCCCCCGAATCCGCGACGTCCATCAAGCTCGTTCCGGATGCCTCTGGGCAATAGAAACAACGCTGCAAAAACGCAAGCTTGGCGCCGGGTGGAAGCAAGTGGCGTGCTGGCATTCTCCACCAAAACACGACACTGTAGTGCGAGAAATAACACCGACAAGGTTGTGGAATTGCAGACGGATTGGGGCCGGAAATACTGGGATTGGCTGGCCGAATATGCGCTGCCGCTTTGGGCAACAACGGGTGTGGATGCTGAGGGCGGCTTCGAGGAATTGCTCGGCTCTGACGGCAGGCCGGCAAAGGCGCCGCGCCGTTCGCGCGTCCAGGCCCGGCAGAGTTTCGTCTTCGCCCATGCCGGGCGGCTGGGATGGAAGGGTCCCTGGGAACAGATCGCGCCGGTGGGACTGGACTGGCTCGACCGCCACTGCCGCCGCGAGGATGGGCTTTACAGCACCCTGTCGGCGCCCGGTGGCGCGGTGATGGATGCCGCGGCAATGACGTATGACCAGGCCTTCGTGCTCCTGGCAATGTCGGAATTGCATCGCCATGGCGCGCGCGGGCGGTGGGAGCAAAAGGCGTTGGGCCTGCTGGACCGCGTCCAGATACTGCGCCGCCATCCGGCCGGGGGCTTTGTCGAACAGGATGGCCGGTTTCTGTCCAACCCGCACATGCATCTGCTCGAGGCGTGCCTCGCCTGGGTGGAAGCGGACGGCGCGCCGGTGTGGCGGGACGTGGCGGGCGAGATCGTCAACCTGGCGCTCGACCGATTCATTGACCCGGGCAAAAAGGTGCTGCGCGAAATCTTCGATTCCGAATGGCATCCCGCGCCGGGCGGCGACGGCGAGACCGTCGAACCCGGCCATCAGTTCGAGTGGGCCTGGCTGCTGGAACGCTGGGCACGACAAACTCGGAATGTGCGCGCCCACGATGCGGCGGTGGCGCTGTTCGCGGCCGGTCTGCGCGGCGTGGACGTCCACCATGGCGCCGTCACAGACGAGACGGACACTGATTTTGCGCCACGGCGGGCCACCGCCCGGCTGTGGCCGCAGACAGAATGGCTGAAGGCGGCGTGCATCCTGAACGACACCGTCCAGCGTGACGCCGCGGCGGCGATGCTGTGGCGCTATCTGGAGACGCCCAAGGCTGGCCTGTGGCGCGACAAAATGCGAGAAGACGGCAGTTTCGTGGCCGAGCCCGCGCCGGCCAGCTCACTTTACCATATCATCTGCGCCGTAGCCGCGCTGAAGGAAGCTGCATGAGCCAGATTGTCCCTGTCGTGCTGTCGGGCGGCGTGGGATCGCGGCTCTGGCCGCTGTCGCGCCAGGCCAGTCCCAAGCAGCTGCTACCGCTGGCGGGTCCCAATACCATGATCCAGGACACGCTGGCTCGCGCCAGCGGCGAGGGATTTGCCGCACCGGTCGTGATCTGCGGCGAGCAGCACCGTTTCCTGATCGCCGAACAATTGCGCCAGGCCGGCATCGAAGGCGCGCGCATAATCCTGGAGCCGAAGGGACGCAATACCGCGCCCGCCGCCGCGGTCGCGGCGCTGGCGGTCATGGCGCGCGATCCCGACGGTCTGGCGCTGTTGATGCCATCGGATCATGTCGTGGCGGACCGCGCGGCCTTTCAGGCCGCGGTGACCGTGGCGGCAAGGGCCGCGCGCGATGGCGCGCTGGTGACCTTCGGCATCATGCCCTCGGTACCGGAAACCGGCTATGGCTATATCAAGGGTGGAGCGGCGTTGATCGGCGCCCCGGGTGCCTTCACGGTCGAGCGTTTTGTCGAAAAGCCCGACCGCGCCACGGCGGAAGGGTATCTCGCCAGCGGCGATTACTACTGGAACAGCGGCATGTTCCTGTTCGCGGCCAAGGCTTTTCTCGCGGAAATGGAGCGGCTGGAGCCGCAAATGCTCGATCACTGCCGCCGCGCCCTGGAAGCGGCGCATTGCGATGAGGATTTCATCCGGCTGGAAACGGAGGCTTTCGCAACCTGCCCGGCCCAATCCATTGACTATGCCGTGATGGAACATGCCCGCAAGGCCGCGGTCGTGCCGGTGGAGATGGGCTGGAACGATGTCGGCTCCTGGTTGTCTTTGTGGGAGATCGCGGTGCGCAGCGGCGAAGGCAATGTGGCGATTGGCGATGTGCTGCTGCATGGCACGCGCCATTCCTATGTCCGCAGCGAAGGCCCGCTGGTCGCGGCGGTCGGCGTGGAAGACCTGGTGATTGTGGCGACGGCCGATGCGGTACTGGTCAGTCACCGCGGCGCCACCCAGGATGTGAAGAAAATCGTGGAGGAACTGGAACGCCAGCAGCGCCATCATCACATTCGCCATCCGTCAAAGCCTTGAGCGGCTCTGTTTTTCAGCAACATTTCGTATTTGCGTCACCGGTCAGGGCGGCTTAAAAGCGGCTCATGACACCAATTCCCTTCATTGACCTGCAGGCCCAGCGCAAGCGTTTGGGCGCGCCTCTCGACGCCGCCATCAAGGCGGCGGTGGAAGGCGGCCAGTGGATCCTGGGACCGCAGGTGGCGCAGTTCGAGAAGGATGTGGCGGCCTGGGCGGGTGTGAAACACGCCATCGCCTGCGCCAACGGCACCGATGCGCTGCTCCTAGTGCTGAAGGCCTGGGGTGTGGGTGCGGGTGACGCCGTGTTCGTGCCGGCCTTCACCTTTGCCGCCACCGGCGAAGTGGTGGCGCTGGCGGGCGCCTCACCGGTGTTCGTGGATGTGCTGCCTGAAACCTTCAACATGGACCCGGCCAGCCTGGAAGCCGCCATCGCGCTGGTGAAGAAGGACGGCAAGCTGACGCCCAAGGCGGTGATGCCGGTGGATCTGTTCGGGCAGCCCGCCGATTACCGCGTGCTGGAACCCATCGCGCGGCGCGAGGGCCTCAAACTAATCTGCGATACTGCGCAGGGTTTTGGCGGCTTGCTGGACGGCAGGCGCGCCGGTGCGATCGGCGACGCGGCCGCCACCAGCTTCTTTCCTGCCAAGCCGCTGGGCTGCTATGGCGATGGCGGCGCAATCTTCACCGATGACGATGGCCTGAAGAAAATCCTGCTGTCGCTGCGCATGCACGGCCAGGGCAATGACCGCTATGAGCATGTCCGCGTCGGCTACAATTCGCGGCTGGACACGATCCAGGCGGCGATCCTGATCGAGAAGCTGAAAATCTTCGACGACGAGATCGAAGCCCGCAACCGGGTCGCGCAACGCTATAACGGTGCGTTGGCCAACTCAAATCATGTTGTCACGCCGTCCGTGATCGAAGGTGCGGTCTCAACTTGGGCGCAATATACTTTGCAGGTGGAAAATCGCGCCAAATTTCAGGCGGACCTGAAACAGGCCGGGGTGCCGACGGCGGTCTATTATCCCATTCCCCTGTCCAAGCAGAAGGCTTACGCCCATTACCCCTCCGCTCCGACGCCGGTCAGCGAGGCGCTGTCGGCCAAGGTCGTCAGCCTGCCGATGCACCCCTATCTGGACGAAGCGACCCAGGACCGCGTCATCGCCGCGGTGAAAGCCGGCGCGAGCTAGTTAACCTAAGTATTTGATAAACATAATAAGTTTATTGAATCAGACGGATTTTTTAATTTTGTCATGGTGGAATTTGGCTCATATCGCGATGCAACATTGGAGGCCCCGCAATATTTGGCTATTAAGAACGGATGACCTCCGAACTCCTTGCCCTGGCAGCCGCTCTGGTCACGCTTGCCGTCTGCCTCTACGCGCGTCCCATTGGCGAATGGGCGGGCGTGATGGCGCATCCGGACGGCAAACGGAAGACCCATATCTGGTCCACACCGCAAGTCGGTGGACTGGCGATCCTGAGCGGACTGGGGGTATGGCTGGCGGGAGCGTTGTTAACGCCCACGTTGCGCGGTGAGCCTGTGCTTCTGCCCATCCTTCTTGCAGGCGCCGGTCTGGGCCTAGTCGGATTCATCGACGACAAACACGAAGTTCCGCCGGTTCTGCGCATGCTGCTGCTGTTGGTCTTCATGAGCGTGGCCTTTGCGCTGGACCCGCAGCTGATCTCTCCAACCCTGAACTGGCACAGTTTCGGCGTGGTCAATATTCCGGACTGGGGCTATCTGCCGCTGATGGGATTGACCTGCATCGGGATAGTCAATTCGGTCAACATGGCCGACGGCCAGGACGGGCTGGTCGGCAGCATGTTCGTGGTCTGGTCGGCCTGCTTGGCCATCCTGACTACAGGGACGCCGGCGCTTCTGGCCGGAATGCTGTCTGCGCTGTCGCTGATCTTTCTGGCGTTCAACCTGCGCGGCAAGCTGTTCCTGGGCGA
The DNA here is from genome assembly GCA_035549455.1 of Rhizomicrobium sp. Classification (GTDB taxonomy): domain Bacteria; phylum Pseudomonadota; class Alphaproteobacteria; order Micropepsales; family Micropepsaceae; genus Rhizomicrobium. The sequence goes on from DASZQW010000041.1 coordinate 146,471, forward strand.
TTGCGGTTCCTATGGCGTGACCTTCGCCATAGGGCTTCTGGTCACGCTGGCCCATGCCAAGGGGCAGGTATCGCTGGAAACGGTGATCGTCTGGTTCTTTATTCCGGTAATGGATTGTCTGCGGCTGATGATCACCCGTCCGATGCAGGGCCGTCGCCGGTTCGAAGGAGGCCGCGATCATTTCCATCACCGCCTCATCGACTCTATGGGCAAGCGGTTGAGCGCCTTTGTCTATATCGCGGCGGTAGCATCCAGTTCGCTGTTCGTCACCCTGGTGCCGCGGTTCACCCTGGTCTGCATGTGCGCTCTCTGCGGCTTCTATTTCAGCTTCGCGCGATTTTCCGAAGGCGCTGCTGCGGCGCCCGCCAGTGAATCGGATGAGGATGACGAAACGAACGTGGTTTCCATGGGCAGCCAACGCCAATAATAGGCCGAATGCGGCCATCCCGGAACAGCAGCCATGATCGCCCTTCTCCGCGAAACGATTACCGTCAGTACCCGCTTCCTGGCGGGGAAGATTTTATCCATCCTGCGGCGCGCGCTGGTCCCGGCTGCGGTGGGCTGCGTCATGCTTTATGTTCTGCTCAATGGCTATTGCATCGAACTTCTCAATTATCTGAGCCATCCCAGCGACGTGATGGCCAGCCGCGTTCTGGGTATCGCCGCCGCCGGGGGGCTGGTGCTGCTGCTTCTGGATGCTGTCATCGTCGCTGCCCTGACCCGGTTGGTGTTGCAGGAACGTGTCCCGGAACCATCCTTCCTGGGTATCGGCGTGACGGCTTGGCGCATCTATACCGCCTATCTGCGGCTGCTTCTGGCGGTCGGGGGCGGCGGCGTCGTCTTGTGGCTGGCGCTGCTGGCGTTGCACCGCGTCGGACTGTCGCCTGATCCAGGCATCGTTCGGATCGTCTGTTTCCTGGTGATCTATTGGCTGGGTGTGCGCACCTGGTTCCTGGTTCCACCGATCGCCGCGCGGGGTGGTCCGGATGGGTCGCTGACTGCCTCCTGGCGGCGCTCGTCTGGGCACGTGCTTCCTATCGCCGTAGTCTTATTCGCGCTGCTTCTTGGCGGCATCGCCTTTCAGGCGGCGGGGGAGTTTCTCTTGCGGGGCCTGGGTGTGCTGTCGCTCCCCCGTCCAGTCAGCTTCCGCGATGCCGTCGAGATCTACCGCCGCAACCTGCTGCCTATGACCTTGCTGACCATCGTCAGCTATCTGTTCGTCACGACTCTGCTCGCCGCGGCGCGGGTTCACCTGTACAGGCGCCTGGCCGGCGTCTCGGCCGGCGCATGAATGTTGACCTCTTCGACTTCGACCTGCCCGAGGGACTGGTCGCGCTGCGGCCCGCCGAGCCGCGCGGCGCCAGCCGCCTTCTGGTGGTGCATCCGGATGGACGGATCGTGCATGCTCGTTTTGCCGAGTTGCCGGATTACCTGCAGGCACCCGATATGCTTCTGCTGAACGATTCCCGTGTCATTCCGGCCCGGCTGCGCGGCCTGCGCGTCGCGCGCGGGACTACGGCGCGGATAGAACTGCTGCTGCATCGCCGGCTGGGACCGGCGCGCTACCAGGCGCTGGCCCGGCCCGCCCGCAAATTGCAGCCGGGCGACCGGCTGCAATTGGGCGATCTTGGCGCCTCGGTGGCGGCGGTGGCCGGAGAGGGCATGGTGGAGATAAACTTCGACCTCGTTGGCGCGGCGCTGGACGCCGCTGTCGCCGCGCAGGGCGAGATTCCATTACCGCCGTATATCGCGGGCAAGCGGCTCGCTGACGCCCGTGATGTCCAGGACTATCAGACTGTCTATGCGGGGCCTCCCGGCTCGGTCGCGGCACCCACGGCGGGCCTGCATTTCACGCCGCGGATGCTGGCGGCCCTGGCCGCCCAGGGGGTCGAGCAGGCCCGTGCGACCTTGCATGTCGGGCTTGGCACCTTCCTGCCAGTCAAGGCCGAAGACACCGACCAGCACCGCATGCATGCCGAATGGGTGGAGTTGGATGGTACCACCGCCGAACGGCTGAACGCGGCCCGTGCCCGGGGCGGACGCATCCTGGCGGTGGGCACCACCGCGCTGCGAACCCTGGAAAGCGCGACCGATGCATCCGGACAGGTGCGGTCTTTCCACGGCGAAACCGACATTTTCATTACGCCGGGCTATCGCTTTCGGGCGGCGGATATTCTCCTCACCAACTTCCATCTACCGCGATCGACCCTCTTCATGCTGGTTTCGGCTTTCATGGGTCTGGATGTGATGCGTGCGGCTTACGCCGAAGCAATTCGCCAGTGCTATCGCTTCTATTCCTATGGCGATGCCTGTCTGTTGCTGCGTTCGAACGGATCGAGCCAGCTCTGAAGAGCGGCCTTGAGGGCCGGCACAAGCAGGCTGGCGCCTTGATCGGAAAGGTGATCTTCGTCGCTGTAAAGTGGGCGATCTCCCTGGAAGCCGTGGCATCCGGCGGCATCGCACAGGGCGGTGGCCGGCCAGAAGACGCGGCTGCCGGGATTGCGCCGTACGACATCGGCGATCGCCTGGCTGGCAAAACTGAGTTGTGCCTGCGCCTGGCCAGCGGTCAGCAGGCCGCAAGTCCCGTTGTGACCCGTAAGGGCCTGTCGCGCGGCACAGCGTACGGGCGCAACGTCGTGCGCCGGCACCGGCCCGGCAATCAGGACCCTGAGGCCTCGCGTTTGGAGTTCATGGACGATTTCGTTCAACAGGTCTGAAAAGTCGGTGCGCGCCGCCTGATGGGAAAGATGCAGCCCCCTGGCGTCGGCGAAGCGCACGATATGATCGCCCAGATTCGTGTCACCCAGATAATCCGTCCAGAATCCTGCAAGCACGACGATGCGGATCTCCGGATGCTGCGCCAGGTACCGCAGGATCGTCTGGCCGAATTGCGGGCATTTCGGGTAGGGCGCATCGTTGGCCGTGAACAGCCTTGCCCGGGGTAGCGGCGGGCATCCGCCGATCGCGACAAGGCGCAGGCGCTTGTGCGCTGCCGACAGCACTGGCGCCAGCGCCGGTGCTATGCGCGCCGCATGGGAATCGCCCCATACCAGCACGGAAGGGGCCTCGGTCCCCGCGCCCAGCACACAGGCATTTCCGGACAGGATCGGCTCGGCATAGCGCGGCGCCACGCATCGTTGGGAGAAATCCGACGTCCTGGCTTCCAGCATCATGCGGTAGGACGTTTGCGGCAGTCGGGCAGGAAGGCCCTTGCCCAGTATCATCACGGCCGCGACAAGCAGCAGGGCCGCGCTCGCACCGGCGGCGGCCGGGAAGCTGCGCGGGATCGCGCGCCTGGTGTTTGTGTGGCGGCGGAATGGCTGTTCGATGAAGCGCCAGGACAGCAGGGCGGCGGCGGCGCAGATCGCCAGCGCAAGCGCCCGCTCGCTCGGCTGCAGGTCGCGACCCAGATAGATGCGACCGAAAACCAGCAACGGCCAGTGATAGAGATAAAGGGAATAGGAAATGCGGCCGATGACGGAGGGGACTGCCGATCCCAGTGCCGCGCCGACGGGGTTCACAGCTTGGCTTCCGGCGTGCAGCACCAGCACGGCACCGGCGACGACGGCGATGGCCCCCAGGCCGGGATAGGCAGCGGCGGGCACCAGTCCGCAGAGGCCCGCCGCCATGAAAAAAACGCCGGCGATGGATGCGGCTATGCGCCATATGGCGCGCCGCAACGGCGGTATCCATCCGGCGGCAAGCGCGGCCCCCGCCAGCAGCTCCCAGGCCCGGGTCGGCAGCATGTAGAAACCGGCGACGGGATCGCTCCGGGATGTCCAGGCGGCTGCGGCCAGCGAAGCGGCCAGCAGCAGCGCGATTGCCGCCTTGAGCCACCGGCTGCGTGATAGCGGCAACAGAAGCAGCGGCCATAGAAGATAGAACTGTTCTTCCACGGCCAGCGACCAGACATGCAGCAGGGGGTTGCCCCGCGCATGGGGAGCGAAATATTGCAGGCTGGTGTGCCAATCCAGGAAGTTGGCGCTGAACAGCGCTGCGGCAGCGAGGTTCTTGCCGAAATCGACGAGCTCGTCGGGCAGCAGCATGAGGAAGGCGGCCAGGGCCGAAAACGCCAGCATCGCCGCCAGCGCCGGGATAATGCGGCGGATGCGCCGGTCATAGAAGCCGCCCAGCGTGAAGCGCGCGCCAGCCGCGTCGCGCAGGATCAGTCCGGTTATCAGATAGCCCGATATGACGAAGAAAATGTCGACGCCCAGAAAGCCGCCGGAAAACGGCCTGAACTCCGCGTGGTACAGCAACACGGCGATAACCGCGATGGCCCGCAAGCCATCAATGTCTTTGCGATAGTCCGCCGGTGCATCAATCAGTCCGCGCCAGCTTCGCCCCGGAGCCGCCATGCACAAGACCTAACATGGCGCGGCTGCAAAATAACCCATTATTTTTCGTGGCTTATGGTCAAACCCCAGGCTGGCATGGCCTGGCCAAATGTACTAGCTTGCCCCGCCACATCCCGAAACGTGTTGATTTCCAACATGAGTGATTTCATCCCCGTCAACCGTCCCGATCTGACGGGCCGCGAACGCGAATACCTGCTTGAGTGCATTGATACCGAATGGATTTCCTCGGAAGGACCCTTCGTGGAGCGGTTCGAGGCCGCCATGGCGGCGCGGGCGGGGCGCAAGTACGGCATCGCCGTCGCCAATGGCTCGGTGGCGATCGACGTTGCCTTGGGCCTTTTGAATATCGGCCCGGGCGACGAAGTCATCCTGCCAAGCTTTACGATCATTTCCTGTGCCGCGTCGGTGGTGCGCGCTGGTGCGACCCCGGTGCTGGTGGATAGCGATCCGCACACCTGGAACATGAATGTGGAGCAGGTGGCACGGAAGATTACGCCGCGCACCAAGGCCATCATGGTGGTGCATATTTACGGTCTGCCCGTCGACATGGGGCCGCTGCTGGCGCTGTCGGAGAAGCATGGTATCCCCATCGTCGAGGACGCGGCGGAAATGCATGGCCAGACCTGGAACGGCCGGCCCTGCGGCAGCTTCGGCGCCGCCAGCACCTTCAGTTTCTATCCCAACAAGCATGTCACAACCGGCGAGGGCGGCATGGTCGTGACCGACGATTTCGCCTTGGCCGAGCGGGCGCGGCGGTTGCGCAATCTCTGCTTCATCGCCGAGCGCCGGTTCGTGCATGAAGAACTGGGCTGGAACTTCCGCATGACCAACATGCAGGCGGCGCTGGGCGTGGCGCAGTTGGAACGGCTGGACGAATTCGTCACCCGCAAGCGCCGCATGGGCGCGCGTTATAGCGAACTACTGGCCGGAACACCGGGGTTGGAGCTGCCGCCCACCGCCACCAACTATGCCGAAAGCATCTATTGGGTCTATGGCCTGGTTCTCGCTGACGATGTGGGCTTCGATGCGCGCGAGATGATGAAGCGCCTGGCCAAGCACGGTATCGGAACGCGGCCCTTCTTCTGGCCCATGCATGAACAGCCCGTCTTCCAGCGCATGGGACTGTTCAAGGATGAACGCTATCCTGTGGCAGAGCGGCTGGCGCGGCGCGGCTTCTATCTTCCCAGCGGCTTGGGCCTGCGCGAAGGGGAGTTGGAACGTTCGGCGGCGGCGACCCGCGCCGTCATGGCGGAGGCGTGATCACCGCATGAGCGTCTTCGGCAACTATTCGCGCTACTATGATCTGCTGTACCGGGACAAGGACTACGCCCGTGAGGTGGATTTCATCGCGGGCCTGTTGAAGCGCCATGGCGTGGCGCGCGGCGCGCTTCGGGAACTGGGTTGCGGCACCGGCAAGCACGCGCTGTTGCTGGCCGAGCAGGGCCATGTGGTGCATGGCGTCGATCTGAGCGCGGAGATGCTGGAGCAGGCCCAGGCGCGGGTTGCCAAGGCCCCGGCCGATGTGGCGGCGCGGCTGGCCTTTGCGCGGGGCGATGCACGCGATTTCTTCGACGGCCGCAGCTTTGACGCCGTGCTGTCGCTGTTTCATGTCGTCAGCTACCAGCGCAGCAATGACGACCTGATCGCCATGTTCCGTAACGTGGCGGCCAGCACGAAGCCGGGCGGCCTGTTCCTGTTCGACTATTGGTACGGCCCCGCCGTGCTCACCGAGCGGCCTGCGGTGCGCATCAAACGCATGGAGTCCGACGAGATCGCGGTGACCCGCATGGCCGAGCCGGTGCTACACATCAATCGCTCCCAGGTGGATGTGAACTACCAGGTCTTTATCCGCGACAAGGTGAGCGGCGCGGTGGAAGAAGTGCGCGAGACCCATGTGATGCGCTATCTCTTCGCCGCCGACATTGACATGCTGGCGCGCGCCACCGGGTTCGAGATCCTGGAATCGGTCGAATGGCTTACCGGCCAGGCGCCTGGCGCCGGCACCTGGGGCGTGTGCAGCGTGCTGCGGAAGCCGCAAAAATGATCCGCCTGGGGCTTTTCCTGGGGGTGAAGCCGCATGCCGGCGGCATGTTCCAATACGCCCAGTCACTACTGGATGCGTTGGCGGCGCTGCCGCCGGATCGTTATGGGGTGGAAGTTGCCTGCGCCAGCGAGGATTGGCGGCCTATTCTTGCGACATATCCTTTTCCGGTAACCTGGCTAAAGCACGGAGAACTGGGATTGCGCATGGCCGATGGCCTGATGGCGCTCCTGGTGCCGGGGCCGCTCTCACGTCTGCTGTCGCGCCTGTTCAATCCTGTGGTGCGCCAGATCATGCACCGCCGCCAGGATTTCTGGATATTTCCCGCCCAGGACGGCATCGCCTACCAGACGCCGGTTCCGATGGTCGTGGCAATCCACGATCTGATGCATCGATATGAGCGCCGCTTTCCGGAAGTGGGCGGCGGCTATCGTTTCCCGATCCGCGAGCACCGCTTTCGCAGTCTGGTACGATGGGCGAAGGGCGTATTGGTGGATTCCGAGATCGGGCGCCGGCAGGTTGTGGATGCCTATGGAGTCGATACCGGCAAGGTTTATCCCTTACCCTACATCCCACCGCGAGAGATATACGCGGCAGGCGCGGCCGATCTCTCCCAATACGACCTACCGAAGAAATTCCTTTTCTATCCGGCGCAATTCTGGGCGCATAAGAACCATCAGGCGCTGCTGGAGGCGGGGGCGGCGCTGCTGCCGCGCTGTCCCGACCTGCAGTTCGCCTTCACCGGCGGCAAGCGCAATCTCTATGACCAGCTGGTGGCGCACGCCGAGCGCCTGGGCATGCGCGACCATGTGCGTTTTCTGGGTTATGTCGGCGCGGCAGAACTGCCGACCCTCTATCGCCGCGCCCGCGCACTGGTCATGCCGACCTTTCTGGGGCCGACCAATATCCCACCCCTGGAAGCCATGGCCTGTGGCTGCCCCGTTGCGGTATCGGGAATCTATGCCATGCCGGAGCAGTTGGGAGATGCGGCGCTTTATTTCGATCCGCTGTCCACCGCCGCGATGGCGGCTGTGATCGAGCAGCTGTGGCGGGACGATGATCTCTGCCGCAGGCTTTCACAGGCCGGCCTGCAGCATGTCGCGGCTTGGGGGCCGGCGCAATTCGCCAACCGCCTGCAGGAAATTCTCGATTCTCTGACCGCCTAGCGGTTCGTTACCGGCGTGCCGCCGAGGAAGGCCCGCACCAGGGCGGCGGACCGGTCCGGAGATTCTTCCTGGGGGTGATGCCCGGCATCGGGCAGGACGACGACTTTCGCGCCGGGAATGGACTGAAAAAAGCTCTGTGCGCCACGCAAGGGGAATACCCGGTCATGTGCGCCCCATATTATCAATGTCCTGGCTCTGATCCGGTCTGGATATTTGCGGATCCACGGATCATTGAGAATTGCCCGCCGCCGCAGCGTGCGGTTGCCGTCCATCCGGTTGAACTGCCAAACACGGTCAACCAACGCGCTGGTTATCAGATCCTGCCGGTAATATTCAAAGTGAAGGTATTTCGCGACCAGAAAACGCGGCGCGATCCATGCCATCAGAGTATCGCGAATCTGCGCCCGCAACAGGCGCATGATGTTGCTCTCTGTGCCGGTGTCGCCGTTGGCGATCGGCTTGGGGCCCCCGCTGTCGACCAGGATCAGGCCGCTTACGCGCTGCGGGTAAAGGATGGCGAAATGAGCGGCCACGGCGCCCCCCAGCGAGTTGCCCCCCAGGACAAATTGTTGAAGATGAAGTTTATCGGCGACGGCACGGACGAAGTCCGCCAGCGCAACCTCCGACAGATCCTGCTCGCCGGCTGCGCCCGTCAGGCCGTGGCCAGGAAAATCCATTGCAACGATGCGGTAGCGGTCGTCAAGCCGGCTGCGCCACGCATCCCAGGTGAAGAGGGAAGCGTTCGATGCGTGCAACAGCAGCAATGCCGGCGCGTCGCGCGGACCGGTGTCGCGGATATGAACCTGGACCCCGCACAATTGGCTTCCCTGCGCGGTGGCCTGGTAGCATATGTCGATATAGCGCGAAGGCGGCCGGAAATATTGCGCCTCCAACTCGGCGCGGGGGATGGCGGCGACAAAGAGCGCATAATAGCAACCCAGCAGCGCCAGCATGGCCAAAAAGGCAACCCCGATCAGCTTCACGGTCCGACCGTTCGAATTTTGAGTTTTCATCACCGCACCGTACTCACTTGCGCAAACAGTTTGTCTTCCAGCCCGTTGACAACCCGCTGTACGCCGAACGCCGAGAGGTGATTGTCATCCCGATACAGCAGCCTCCCTTTTTCCATGACGTCGCAATATTCTTTCTTGCACAGGACACGGTCTGGATAGACGATCTCGACGCCAGGTAGGCGGGAGACTTCGGCCAAGGTCAGCATAACCGACTTTTCGCGGTCGCGGAAATCGGCGCGGCTGGTGCGGATATCCATGTCGCGATGCCAGAACGTGTTCTTGGCAAGCGCTTCGGGGGCCTGCCAGCGCAGTTCGGGGACCGAGGCGACAATCATGGTCTGCTTGCCGGCTTGCGCGAGGTCCCGGACCAGCCGTTCCAACCCGCGCCGGAATACAGCGCGATTGCGCGCCGGGCCGCCCATGGTAACGGCGGTTTCATCATCGCTCAGGTCGCCGATCGGCCTTCCGGTTATGAATGAAGTCCCTTCTGCTGGAACGGCCCAATCGCCATGAAGGAATATCGTTTTGATGCCGGGCTTCAGCGCAGTGCGCAAGACCGCCTGGTTGAAGGCCCGGCAATTGGGGGCAGCGGTGTCGTTGACGTTCAGCATGGGGGCGCAGCCCGACTGGGTTGCCAGCAGTCCCGCGCGATGCCGCCGCCGGGCGGCCCGTTCGAAGCCTGCCATCAGGACCCGTGCGTGCGAGTCGCCCCACAGTATGAAATCGGGCATGGCCGCAGGGTCGCCAAACCGGCACAACAGGCCGTCAACGACCTGCCGGTTGGTGAGTGTCAGATAGCAGCGCGGCGGCACGGCACTGATATCGTCGCGGGCGCTGAGATATTGTGCGACCCGCGCCGCGGTCTGCGGCGTCATGCGGGTGGGCCATCCGCCCGACAGCCAGAAAGCGCCGCCGATGCAGGCCAGCAGGCCGGCCGCGCCGGCCGTGGCGGCGAACAACGATGGGCGCGAAAACAGCCCGCTTTTGCCGCGGAACGGCCGCTCGACATATCGCCAGGACAGCGCCCCCAGGCCAATGGCGACCGCCACGCCGGCGAATTTTATGCTGGCGGGAAAAAAAGGCCCGTGGATGTAGGTCCAATAGGCCACCAGGGGCCAGTGCCACAGATACAGGGAATAGGATATGAGGCCGATAAAGACCGCGGGCCGCAGGCCCAACATGGTGCCGACGGTGTGGCGCCCCATTGTGCCGGCCAAGATGATAAATGCCGCCCCCAGCGTGGGGACGAGCGCATTCGGTCCCGGGAATGGCGTGGCGTTCGAATAGGAGAATACCGCCCAGGCGATCAGTGCCAACCCGCCAAGACCCAGAATCTCCCGCACCGGGCGCGGCGCGTGGGCCGGTGCGGGAAGGGCGGCAAGAATGGCGCCCAGGCCCAGCTCCCAGATCCGGGTCGGCAACAGATAGAAGACAGCCGCCTGATGATTCTTCAACAGCAGGGCGGCTGAGATCAGCGAGCCTGCCGAGACTGCGCAAAGCGCCGCCACAAGAAAAACCCGCCTTGCCTTGGCCAGCGCCAACAGCAGCAGCGGAGCCAGAAGATAGAACTGTTCCTCGACCGCCAGCGACCAGGTGTGCAGCAGCGGCTTGGCGGTTGCGACGGTGTCGAAATATCCGGACTCGCGCCAGAAGCCGATGTTGGACGCGAACATCATCGTTGTGACGACGCTCTTTCCGAACGCGGCCAGATCGTCGGGCAGGAGAAGCACGGCGGATGCCGCGGTGCAGAGAAAGACCACGCAAAACAGCGCCGGCAATATCCGCCGCGCGCGGTGCTCGTAGAAGGAGGCGAGGCTGAAGCGCCCCGCCCGGCTGTCCTGCAGCACGATCGTTGAAATCAGGAATCCGGAAATCACGAAAAAGATATCGACGCCGACAAAGCCGCCGCCGAAGCCCGGAATTGCGAAATGGTAGAAGACGACCGGCAGGATGGCGGCCGCGCGTAGGCCGTCAATATCGCTGCGATACCGCATAACCGCCAAAAGCCCCTTTGGGGGACGATCGTCGGTTGTCGCGTCCGCCTCCTCCGGTAATTTAGACCGTGGCCCCCCAGCCAAACAAGCCGGCAGCGGGGCTGGGATGCAGGCTTTTTGACGCTAATCTGCGATCTATCTTGCGGAATAGGCTGGATTTTCTCTATTACAGGCGACCAAACCGGGAAAGGTGTGCAGGCAGATGACCGACAGGAACGCGGGGGCAAAACGCCGTATCGCGGTGGTGTTGATCGACCGCGCCAACTATGGGCGGCTGAAGCCGGTGATGCAGGCGATCAAGGATCATCCCGGCCTGGAATTGCAGGTGGTCTGCGGCGGCACCATGGTGTTGAACCGGTTCGACCGCCCGGTGCGGATTGTCGAAAAGGACGGTTTCCGCGTCGATGCCGAAATCCATCTCGAGCTGGAAGGCTCCACGCCGCTGACCATGGCCAAGTCGCTCGGCTTCGGCGTCATCGAGTTCACCAGCGAATTCGCGCGCCTCAAGCCTGACATGGTGCTGGTGATCGGCGATCGCTATGAGGGGCTCGCGGCCGCCCTGGCGGCGTCCTACATGAACATATGCCTGGCGCACGCCCAGGGCGGCGAGGTCAGCGGGTCGATCGACGAAAGCGCGCGCCACTGCATGACCAAGCTGGCGCATTACCATTTCCCCGCGACCGCGCGTTCGGCGGAATATATCGTGCGGATGGGCGAACTTCCGGAGACGGTCTTCAACGTTGGTTGCCCGAGCAGCGACATCGCCCATTCCATTGACCGCACCCTGCCGCCGGACATCTTCGCCGATGGCGTCGGCGGTGAGGTCGATCTCTCCAAGCCCTACTGCCTGGTGGTGTTCCACCCCGTCACCACAAAGTTCGAACAGGAAGGCGACGAAACGATGGAGGTGCTGGAGGCCTGCGAGGCCTTGGGTCAGCAGGTGGTCTGGCTGTGGCCCAACATTGACGCCGGCTCGGACAAGGTCAGCGCCGCGATCCGCAGGTTCCGCGAGCAGCGTCACCCGCAATGGCTGCGCCTGATGAAAAACTTTCCGCCCGACGACTATCTGCGGGTCCTGGCCAATGCCGCCTGCGCGCTGGGCAACAGCAGCAGCTTCGTGCGCGATTCGGGTTTTCTGGGCACGCCCGTCGTGCTGATCGGAGACCGGCAGGACGGCCGCGAATTCGCGCACAATGTCATGCCCGTTGCCAGCGTGAAGAATGAAATCGTGCGCGCCGCGCGCAGTCAACTGGCGCACGGCCGCTACAGCCCCGCCGACCTGTATGGCGACGGCAAGGTGAGCGCCCGCATCGCCGACCGCGTGGCGACCGTGCCGTTATTTGTGCAGAAGCGGCTGGGATACACCCGGCCATGATGCGCGGCCGCCCGGTCATTGCCGTCGTGCCGGCCCGCGGCGACTCCAAGGGCATTCCGCGCAAGAATCTCTATCGTCTCGGCGGCGTGGCGCTGGGCATGCGCGCGGTGCAACTGGCACGTTCGGTGCCCGCCGTGGACAGGGTCTATGTCAGTACCGACGATACCGAGCTGTATGCCTTGGCGCAGAAGGACGGCAGCGCCACGCCGTCGCCCAGGCCGGCCGAACTGGCCTCCGACAAGTCACGCACCATCGCGGTGATGCAACACCTGCTGGAGGAGAGGGTGCTGAGCGCGGATGCCATCGTGCTGCTGCTGCAGCCGACCAGTCCGTTGCGCTCCCAGGCCGACCTTGAGGCGGTACTGAAGCTTCTGGACGACAATTGGGACGAGGCTGATGCCGTCATCAGCGTCGGAAAGATCGATGGGCCCCATCCCTACAAGGCGCAGGTGATCGAAAATGGAGCGTTGCGCTCCCTGATCGGTCTTGACGCCGCCGTGCCGCGCCAGTCGCTGCCGGCCACCTATCTGCCGAACGGCGCCTTCTATCTGGGCAAGCTGGATGTGCTGCTGCAGGAGGACACGTTCATGCCGCGCCGCAGCCTGGCCTTCGTCATGCCGGAAATCGCCTCCATCAACCTGGATGGGCCGCTGGACATGCTATTGCTGGAAGCCGTGCTTGCCAAAGGCCTTTTCACGCTGGACGATGGCGCCAGCACGCTGGAACCGCCGGAAGGGAAGGCGCCGTGAGCATCGAACGCATCAAGCATGGCGAGTTGGAATTGGCGTTGATCATCCGTCATTCCTTTCGCAAGGACGGCATCGAATTCTTCACGCCAAGCAGTTATTCCCAGCAGATCGGCTACATGAATCGGCCCGCCGGTTACGTCATCCAGCCGCATGTCCACAATCCGGTGCCGCGCGAGGTTGAGTTCACCAAGGAAGTTCTGTTCATCAAGAGCGGCCGGGTGAGGGTGGATTTCTATTCCGAGGCACAGGTTTATCTGGAAAGCACGATCCTGGAACAGGGCGATGTCATCCTGCTGGCCTATGGCGGCCATGGCTTCGAGATGCTGGAACCGACCGAGATGATCGAGGTCAAGCAGGGGCCCTATGCCGGGGACCACGACAAGACAAGGTTCGAGGCGCCACCGCGGCCCGCCTGATGCAAGCGTGCCTGTTGCGAAAGTGACCGCTGTCTTCCGCTTGCCGTGAATGACGTCGCGGCGCGGATCCACGGCCATTGTCCGTCATCTTGCCGTGCGTTGGCATCTGGCCCGATGCCTCTGGAATATGCCCTCTCGCGGATCAACCGTCGGCCAGCCACTTGTCCAGGTCGTTGGTGTCGATGCGCCGCAGCGCCATCATGTCCAGACTGGTGGGGTCGGGCGTGATGCCGCGTTCCATGGTGAAGCCATAGCGATATCCCACCTGGCGCGACCGGTCGAAAACCGCCTTGCTGACAGCAGACGCGCCGCCATAGGGATAGGAAATGCCGACCGGGGGAGCGCCTGCCAGCCGGGTCAGAACCTCGAAAGAGTCCGAAAGCTCGGCTTGCAGATGGTCGGACTCCAGCGTCGCGAGCGGCAGATGGGCATGACCATGAGACCCGAACAGGGCGTGACCGGCCAGCCATTTCAAGTCGTCGGTATCCATATAGAGCGTGGCCGCCGCCGCCCTTTCGTCACCGAACAAGGCAGCGAACAGTTCATTGACCAGGCTGCCCCGCTGCGCCTCGGTCAGGACGAAATTCAGATAATATTTGACCTTGCGGCTCAGCGGTTCGTCATAGCGATACTGGATCGCCAGAAGGTTCTCATCGAAGGCATAGGTGCCGAATGAAAATTCCTGGTCCAGCCGTGCCGCCAGCTCCGCATCGTCCATCACCGACCGGATCATCTGCAGCTTATGCACATCCAGCACGACATGATCGAGCAGGGGGGCAGTGGGCACAAAGCAAATGGCGCAGGCATCCATATCCAGCAAATGCTTGACGGCCTCGATCTGCTCCTTGAGGCCGTCATCGAATGTCAGTACGCAAACCCGGGCGGCGGCGGGCCGCCGCCCGGCGAGATAGTCCAGCAACTGAGTCTGGTTGATGATCGTCCAGCCGGCGTCGCGGATCTTGCACACCGACACAGCCAGCGCTTCGGGCGTGGTGGGATAGATCCCCTTGCCGGTGCTGACGGAACGGTAATAATGGTGGTTTACGGCGAGTAGCGGCATGTTTTCCGTCTCTCGATATTCTGAATCTCCGCGGCGGAGAGGCCGTTTCCGGCATAGTCCAGCATTTTGCGGAGTGCGTCTTCGTTGAAATCCGCTTTGCGGCAGACACGGCCCTGGATCGGTTCCTGCGGCCTGGGAAGGTTGCGGCCTTCCAGATAGCCCGCCACCACCTCCGGCGTGCGGTCAATGGAATCGCGGATCAGCCGCGTCGTAATCGCGTAATAGTCCTCGCCTGGGCGAAGATCGGTATCTACGCGCGCCAGGATATTGCCGGCATCCACCTTGGCGACGGCCAGGTGGATGGTGGTGCCCAGATGTTCCAGTTCGCGATGCACAAAGGGCCAGAACAACGTCGCCGAGCCGCGATAGAAGGGCGACAATCCCAGATGTAGGTTCACGATCTTGTCCGGGAACGCTTCCAGCCATGGCGCCTTCAGGATCGTGGTGCCGTAGAGGCAGATGACATCGGGCTTTTCAGCAAGCGCTTGGGCGACGCAAGCATCGGCATTGAGGTCCTCGACCGGATGGATAGGCGCGGCGGCCTGGCCGGCTTCGCCACCGAACCAGGTTTTCTCGGCTTCCGCGATATCGCGGAAGTGCTGCGCAACCAGCGGCGAGTCCTGCTGTTGCTGGACGTAATAATTCTTCTTTTCCTCGGCCAACGCGAAAGGCACGTCGAAATGGCGCGTCACCTGACGAATGAAATACCGGTGCCGCAATCCCTTGCTGGTCAGGATGATGGCTTTCATTGCTCGCTCGCCCCGTCTAGCGCCGTGGTGCCCGGCTCCGCCATCAGTTGGCCATGTTGCAGCCGCACCAGCTTGTCGCAACCGGCTATGGTGGACAGGCGATGCGCGATGATCAAGATGGTCTTCTGCCCGTGCATGGCGTCGATCGCTTCCATCACGCCTTTTTCCGTATCGTTATCCAGCGCGCTGGTGGCCTCATCGAGCACCAGAACCTCCGGGCCGTGATAGAGTGCGCGGGCTATGCCGATGCGCTGACGCTGTCCGCCGGACAGGCGCACGCCGCGCTCGCCCACCATGGTCTCCAGACCCTCGGGCAGGGAGGCGACGAATTCCTCAAGCCGGGCCTGGCGCAACGCGCGCTGGATGCGTACTTCGTCGATTTCGGCATCCTTCAAGCCCAACGCTATGTTGCGGCGAAGACTGTCGTCGGTGAGGAAAATGGACTGCGGTACATAGCCGATGCAGTTCTGCCAGGCACGCAGATCGCCGCGAATGTCGATTCCATCAACGCAGACACGGCCCGACGATGCCGGCAGCAGGCCCAGAATGACGTCTATAAGCGTGCTTTTTCCGGCTCCACTGCCGCCAACGAATCCGACGCTGGTGCCGTGCGGGATCGTGAGATTGATGTCCGAAAGGGCGGGGCTGCCGGCTTTTTCGTACTGGAAATGAAGATGTTCGACTGTTATGGCGCGGGAGAAGGGCATTTGGCGATCGCTGTGGGCAAATGGCGGCGGCGCGAGTTCGCACAGTTCCTGATACAGAAGTTCGATCACGGGAAAGGCGAAACGCGCCTGCTGCAGTGCCACCATGGAGCGGTTGACCGACGGCAGCATCCGGAAAGCGGCGGCTCCGAACAGTCCCACGACCGGCAGCAGGCCGGAAACGGGAACACCGTTGGCCAGCATCGCGAAGATCACCAGGGCGAGCGCAATGACGGATAGAAGTTCGAGCCACAGGCGTGGCATCTGCTGCACAAAAAACTGACGCTTCTGAACAGTGCTGGTCCCCAGGCTGTGCAGGATGTAGCTGTCCAGAAATGCCTCTTCACGTCCCAGTAGCTTGATGTCCTTGACGCTGCCGAGTCCCTGCTGGACATGCTGCAGCCGCAGGCCCTCATGATATTGGCGCTGCCGCCCCCAGTTCAGGATCCGGGCGCGAAGGCTTTTCTGGAAGCCCCAGGCCGCCAAGCTGGTGGCGGCGCACACGATCGCCATGCCGAGCGGCTCTACCGCGAAAAGCAGCAGGGTGATACCGAACAGAACGGAGCATTCTGTGAGGATGGAGACCGACGCTTGGGCTGCGTTGGTGAAAGCGTTGATCTCCACCGTGATGTTGCGCACCAGCTGGGCGGAGTTTCGCTGCAGATGAAAAGTATAAGGCTGCCGCAGATAGGAGCTGAACAGGCGCTGTGAAAGCCCGGCATGCAGCCCGAAAAGGAATTGACCCTGGCGCCAGGCGAGGAAAAGCATGAAGCTGGTCTTGACTGCGTAGCCCAGCACGAAGGCCAGCATGCCGTAAACGATCAGATGCACCTGGTCGGGGTTGCCGATCGAGCGGAGAAACGGCTTGATGAACGGATACTTGCCTGCAACATTATTGCTGGTCATGAAGGCCAGCGCAGGGATGATAAGGCCCACGCTGAGGGTCTCCAGCAATGTGCCGATGACCGTCAGCCCGAGCAGAACCGTCAGGGCGCGCCGCTCCTTCGGCACCATCAGCTTGAGCAGTTTATAGGCGAAGCCGTGTTGCGCGGTCGTCATGAAACCCTGCTCGGCATGGGCAAGCCTTCCGGGATGCGCGCCCTACAGGCGCAGATCGGAAGCCTTTGCGTCCAGCACATATTTGAGGTCGTAAAGAATGTGACGCGGTTTGCCTAGCGCATGAATGCCTTCGGCCCCCATCTCGCGGAACTGGTGGTGGCCTACGGCCAGCAGGATGGCGTCATAGGCGCCGGTCTCGGGTTCCTGGACCAGGGACAGGCCGTACTCCTGCTGCGCCTCTGTTTCTTCCGCCCAGGGATCGTGGATGTCCACCCGGCACCCATATTCCTTGAGCTCCGTCACGATATCGACGATGCGGGTATTGCGCAGGTCGGGGCAATTTTCCTTGAAGGTCAGCCCCATCACCAGAACGCGGGCGCCGTTCAGGGGGATGTCGCGCCGGGTCATCACCTTGATGAACTGCGACACGACATAATGCCCCATGCCGTCATTGAGGCGGCGGACCGCCGAAATGATCTCCGGGTGATAGCCGGTGCTTTGCGCCTTGAATTGCAGATAGTAGGGATCAATGCCGATGCAATGACCGCCGACCAGGCCGGGGCGAAAGGGCAGGAAATTCCATTTGGTGCCCGCCGCCTCCAATACCGCTTCGGTATCCACGCCCAGGCGGTTGAAGATGATGGCCAGTTCGTTGACCAGCGCGATATTGACGTCGCGCTGGGTATTCTCGATCACCTTTGCGGCTTCCGCGACCTTGATGCTGGGAGCCTTGTGTGTGCCGGCGGTAACGATCTCCCGGTACAGCGCGTCGACACGATCGGCTGCCTCGGGGGTGGACCCTGAAGTGACCTTCCTGATGTTGGTGACGCGGCGCTGCTTGTCGCCGGGATTGATGCGCTCGGGGCTGTAGCCGACGAAAAAATCCTTGTTGAACGCCAGGCCGGAAACCCGCTCCAGCACCGGCACGCAATCTTCTTCCGTCGCCCCGGGATAGACGGTCGATTCATAAATGACGAGATCGCCCTTTTTCAAAATCTCGCCGACCGCCTCGCTGGCGCTGATCAGAAAGCCGAGGTCTGGACGGTTCGATTTGTCCACCGGCGTGGGCACCGTGACGATGAATATGGAAGCGGCGGCCATGTCGGCCGCATCGCTCGTATAGGTCAGGTGGGTGGCGGCACGCAGTTCTGCGGAGGCGATCTCCAGGGTGTTATCCTGGCCGCGGCGCAACTGCTCGATGCGTTTGACGCTGATGTCGAAACCGATCACCGGCCGGCGCTTGCCGAACTCCACCGCCAAGGGCAAGCCGACATAGCCGAGGCCGACAATTGCGAGCTTGACGTCTGATAAGGTGGTCATGCGGCCATCGTGGCAGGAAATCGCAGGCTTTTAGCACGTCACAAGGCAAATAAAACACATTAATCACCACTGTCAGGGGAGATCAAAAGGCCCGAAAGGTCGGTGAAAGCTTGACCACTTCACCTCCCATCGGGCTTACTCCGCCCGATAATGGTCAACCCCCCCTTTGCATTCCGATATTCCACGGCTGCCTTTCCCATGAGCGAAATTCCGGACGAATCCGGCGAATCACTGGACCTGAAGCTGATCGCGCGCCAAGTCTGGTCGGGCCGCGGCACAGTTGTGGCCTGCATGGCGATAGGCCTGGTTCTGGCCATTGTCCATCTGCACACCACCGCCTTCACCTATACGGCCACAATGACCCTGGCGCCGGCGCAGAGCCAGGACGCGCAGCAGACCGTCGCCAGCCGGGTGAGCGGCCTGGCATCACTCGCCGGCCTGGACCTGTCTCGCAACCAGGGCGTCTCGCCCTTCCTGATCTATCCGGATGTGATGCAGACGCGTGATGTCGCCGACGACATGGCGGCACATGCGCCCGACATCATGCATCGGCTTTTCCCCGATCAATGGGACGCGCATTCCGGCCAATGGGTCGAGCCGAAGACGCTGACGCGCGCCGTCATCACGCTCGTGAAGCCGGTTCTGGGCGTGCCGATCTATCCCTGGAGAGCGCCGAACGGCAGCAATCTTCAGGAGTATATCGCGGGTGCCGTCAAGATCATGCCGGATCCCAAGCGCCCCATCGTCGGGTTATCCTTCAGCAACACCGATCCGGTTTTCGCGGTGCGCTTCCTGCAGCAACTCAGCGATTCGACGGATCGCGTGATGCGGCGCATGACACAGACCAGGTCGTCGCAATATGCGGAATATCTGGAACACAAGCTTCAGACGGAGCAGTCCGCCGACATGCGCAGTGCCCTGATAGCCTCGCTCAGCCAGCAGGAAACGCAGCTGATGATGAGCAGCTCGAGCGTACCCTTCGCGGCGCAGCCCCTGAGCAACCCCGCCGTCCCCAACCGGCCTACCCAGCCGCAGCCGCCCTTCGTGCTGGTGATGGGCATTGTGCTCGGCGGTGTCGCGGGTGCCCTCCTGGCCTTCTTCGGCATAAGCCTGCGCGGCCTGGTCGAAAAGGCGCGCGCCAGGCTGTCGCGCTGATCAGCCGTCGCGATTGTTGCGGTGTTCGTGGGCGACCGTTTCGAGGTCGGCGGCAACCATCTCGCGCACCAGCTCCTCGAAACTCGTCCGGTGGCGCCATCCCAGTTTCTGGTGCGCCTTGCTGGGGTCGCCCAGCAACTGCGCGACCTCGGTAGGCCGGAAATAGCGCGGATCGACCCTGACCAGGACATCGCCGGTTTTGGCGTCCTTGCCAATCTCATCCTCGCCCTGACCCGACCAGGCCATGGCGCGCCCGATCTGGGCGAATGACTTTTCTATGAACTCTCGCACCGAATGCATCTCGCCGGTGGCCAGTACGAAATCGTCGGGTTCGACCTGCTGCAGGATCCGCCACATCCCTTCGACATAGTCGCGCGCATGGCCCCAGTCACGCTTGGCGTCGAGATTGCCTATATAGAGGCAATCCTGCAGGCCCAGGCTGATCGCCGCCACGGCGCGGCTGATCTTGCGCGTCACGAAGGTCTCGCCGCGCAGCGGGCTTTCGTGATTGAACAGGATGCCGTTGGAAGCGTGCATGCCGTACGCCTCGCGATAGTTCACGGTCACCCAATAGGCATAGAGCTTGGCGGCGGCGTAAGGCGAGCGCGGATAGAAGGGCGTCGTTTCGCGCTGCGGCACCTCCTGCACCTTGCCGTACAGCTCCGAGGTCGAGGCCTGGTAGAACCGGGTCTTGTCGTTCAGCCCCAGAAGGCGGATCGCTTCCAGCAACCGCAGGGTGCCGATGCCGTCGGCGTTTGCGGTATATTCCGCCGTCTCGAAACTCACCTGGACATGCGACTGCGCCGCGAGATTGTAGATCTCGTCGGGCTGGGTCTCTTGCACGATGCGGATCAGGTTGGTGGCGTCGGTCATGTCGCCGAAATGCAGGATCAGCTTGGGATTTTTTTCGTGCGGATCCTGATAGAAGCGGTCAATGCGGGCGGTATTGAAAGACGAAGAGCGGCGCTTGACGCCATGCACCTCGTAACCCTTGCCCAGAAGCAGTTCCGTCAGATAGGCCCCATCCTGGCCGGTAACGCCGGTCACGAGCGCAACTTTTCTCTTGTTATCAGACACTTAGAAGGCTTCCCTGAGAGGCTGGCACGCTGTAGCACAGCTTTCCGGCTGTGTCATTCGGCTTTACGGGCGCGCCGCGCCTTGAGGAATTGCGGCAGTTTGCGCAACGGCTTGAGAAACAATGCCAGATCCACTGGCGGCGCACCCAGATGCTGGCGGCGGGAGGCGAGGCTTTCCAGGCTGCTGCGCGCAATACCGCCCGCGCTGGCATTGCTGACGCCCCCCAGGACGAAGTCCACGAACGGATACGGGACGTAGCGGACGCGTGGCTTGCGGATCTCCATGGTGCGCAACATGAAGTCATAGTCGGCGGCGATCCGGTAGCGCAGATCGAATTCGCCCACCGCAAGGGCCAACTCGCGCCGGATGTAGAAAGCGGGGTGGGGCGGCATCCATCCCCAGCGGAAGGCGCCCGGACGGAACGTGCCGCTGTTCCACTGCCGCACCACCCGGCCGCGGTCGGCCGCGCTCATCATTGCGACGTCGCCATAAACGGCGTCCGCGTCCGCCATGGCATCGGACACCCGGCCCAGAACGCTGGCATCGTGAAAGCAGTCATCGCTGTTGAGAAAGCCGACCGCGTCGCCCGCGAAAAGCCGCAACCCCTTGTTCATCGCGTCATACAGGCCGCGGTCCGGCTCCGAGACCAGGCGGATCATGTCCGAACGATAGCTCCGCGCGATCTCCACGGTCCGGTCCCGCGAGCCGCCGTCGATCACCAGCATTTCCCGGTCCGGATGGTCCTGGGCGAGAAAGGATTCGATCGTGCGCGCGATGCCTGCCTCGCTGTTGAAGCAGACGGTGACGACGCTTATGTTCATTGCCGGTCCGCCTGTTCCCGTCAGACCATAGGCTTGTTCATCAGCCGGCGAACCCAGTTTTTCCCGGTTTGCGGCGCGGCGTTGTACAGGCTGCGCAGGGCGCGATGGCAGCTCCAGCGGCCCAGTTGCCCCAGGCTGAGACGCTTGAATTGCAGCGTCTGCAGCGATGTAACCGGGAAGACGTCATATTCCGCATCGCGGCCAAAGCCGAAATACATCAACAACTTCTCGCCGGGCTGGCCGGCGCCGTGGAAAAAAGACGGATTCAGCAGCAGCGGCTCGGCGGAATCGAGCTTGCTGTCGACCTGCATGAACAGGCTCTTGCGGACAAAGCCACTCTTGTTGACCGGCTTGGCGCGATGGATGCCGTATGTATCGTAGATGAGCAGCGTGCCTTTGGGCGCCTTGAAGCTCACCACGTCCTTTCCATGGTTTTCGTGTATGAAGGCGTCGGTATAGTCGGAATAGGCCTTTTCGCCGGACCAGTTTTGCGAGCCGCGGATATACTGGAATTCGCCATCCGTCACGTCGGCAAGATAGACGATGAAGATCAGGCCCGGAATGTGCGCGAAGCCACGGTCGGTCTTGTTGTCGGTGTGCCATTGCATGTGATGGCGGCCATAGGTTTCATAGTACCGCATGGCCTTGAGGCGGTATTTGTCTCCCAGGATGCGGTCGCACACACCGAATACATGCGGGTCGATGGCGTAATCGAAAAACGCGCGCGAGCAGGCCAGCATGTGGGTCAGATAATACTGGTTCTCGGCATAGACGCCGGAAACCCAGTTCTTGTTCACTGCGAAGCGGTTTGCGGCTTCATCGGCCAGCAGCTTTTCGATCCATTCATCCGACAGCGCCTTTTCCAGATAGAAAAAGCCGTCCGTACGAATCACATTCGCGATCTCGCCGGTGTCGACCGCCAGAAAGGATTCGTTGAAGATATTCACGGCGCCTGCTTCAGCTCGAACAGAAGGCCGCTGAGCCCAAACCTGCCGGGCAGCACGGCATCGAACATCCGGGCGACAGGGAACAGCGTGTTGGTCAGGGCGAAGACGATGCGCGGCACCCGGGCACCCTCCTGCTGCTTGTAGAGCCCGAAGATGCGGTTGATCAGGCCGAACAGGCGTGCTGCCCAGGTCAGCGACGTGTAGCGCGATGAAGCCAGGGTGTAACCGCCCGCCGTGAAGGCTTCGATATAGTCCTGGGGCGTGCGCTGGCGATAGTCGGGCGTGACCAGCCGTCCGGGGCGGCGCGTGTCCTCGATCGCCAGGATATAGTGCGGCCGCGCCGCGATAATGGACGATGCGACCGACTGGAACATGGCGGGATCGGCGATGTGCTGTAGAACCGTGACGGTATAAAGCAGGTCAATCTGCGCGCCTGGCGGCACCGGCAGATCGAAGCCGGAGGTCTGGATATATTCCACATTGCCGAATTCGCTCAGATTGGCGCGCGCCAGCGCCAGCAGGTGCGAAGAACAGTCGAACGCCAGAACGCGGGTGGGCCGGTAGCGGGAAAAATAGCGGATGTTGAGGCCCGCGCCGCTGCCCAATTCCGCGATGCAGTGCTTTTGCGGCACGGCCGGGGCAAGTCCGTCCAGGAAGTTCAGTGTCACCTGCCGCACATATTCGTCATAGGGACTGTGATAGCCCACCAGGTCCTTGTTGGGAGCGTCGGATGCCTGAATCTGGTCCGCCACGGCATCCCAATATTCCGCCTGGTGACGTGACTGTGCAGATGTGTCGATGCCTGTCATGGCCTATGCCGCTTCTGATTGCTGGAAAGGGTATGTCTGTTCGTATTCGCGAGGGACGCGGATATGCGCCATAGTTGCACAAAAGTGATTCCGGGCCAAGTTTTCATGTCCGCCGCGCCAGCACGGCGCGCAAAATGGTTTCACCTTCGGTCCGCAGGTTTCCAAGGCTGTAGGTGCGGGCCACCATGGCATGAAGCTCGCGACCCAGTGACCGCGCCAGCTCCGGATCGGTCAGAACCCGCACGATGGCTTGTGCGAAAGTTTGCGTATCGTCTGCGATCAGTATGTCCTTGCCGTCGGTGACCTGCAGTCCTTCGGCGCCCAGGGTGGTGGAAACCGTCGGCAGCGCCGCCGCGCCGGATTCCACGATCTTGAACCGTGTGCCCGATTCATAGCGCAGCGGCACCAGGCTGACGGCCGCCTGCTTGAGATAGGGCATCACGCTGGGCACCTGGCCCACGACCGTCACATTGGGGCCGGCCTGGTGCGCCTGGGTCCGGTCGGCGCGGCGCCCCACGATGTAGAGATGGGCTTGCGGCACCTTTTGCCAGACCAACGGCATGATCTCGCGCGCGGTCCACTCCGCCGCGCGATCCATCGGGCTGCTGGCCTGCCCATAGACCCCCAGAAGAATGACGGCTGGCTGGTTCAGCGCGAAAGGCTGGACTTCGGCGTCCTCAAAATCGGCCAGGTCCACAACATTGGAAAAGCGCCTGATGCGCGACGGGTCTGGCGCGATGGCGCGATAATAATCCGCATCCACGTCCGATACGGCGGTGACGGCATTTGCCGTGGCAACCAGTTCGCGCTCCTGGGACTCGATGCGCCGCCCGGTTCGGGCGACCAGGGCGCGGCGCAGCGGATTTGCGATCAACGGGATTTCGCGCAGCACAAAGCGCGAATGCACCGCCTCGGTGTCTCCCACGATGCGCGCCTGGGGCAGCCGGCGGCGAAGTCCGTGAAACACGAAGAAGGCCCGTTCCAGAACCCGGTCTATCCAATAGACATCAATGCCATGACGGCGCCCGTAATCCAGGACATAGCGAACGTCGGGTATGGCCACGGCGGGCGCCAGAATGCGCCGCAGCTTGTTGATCACGCGGTTGCGGGTGCGGTTGCGGCTCGCCAGCACATGTGACGGCGCGAAACTCAGGGCGTGGCTGTTCGCCCGGAAGAACGTCTCCGTCGGCGTGCCGCGCACGGTCCATTCCGGAACCGTGGTGACGATATGCAGTTCGCCGAGCCGGCTCAGCACCTTCACGGCATTGACGACGCTGAGCGGCGGGCCGCCTGCGGGGGGGTATTCCAGGATGGGCGCGAAGAACAGGATCTTCGGACGGGCTTCCGGCTCGGTCATGCGGGAATGGCGAGCCTTTCGCGCCGCGACGGCTGGGCCTGCAGGAACACCTTTTCCCACAGATAGACGCTGAATTCCTTCCAGACCTTTTCGGTGCTGTACAAGTTGGCGTTGTCCTTGCCCTCGATCAGCGTGGTGATGGCCTGGGACAGGGCGGCCGGGTCGATCAGCGTGGCCTGGCGGAAGCTGGCGGAACCGATCTCGTCCATCAGATAGGCCCGCAGGGGGCCGCGCATCCAATCCACGATGGGCGGCGCGAAACCGATCTTGGTCTTGCGGCGCACGATCTCCTCCGGCAGCCAGGGCGCCACCGCGTCGCGCAGGATCGCCTTGGTGAAACCGCCGCGCACCTTTGAGCTCCAGGGCAGGGCGAAGGCGAAGTCCACGATGCGTGGATCGAGCAGCGGGATGCGTACCTCCACGCCGCTGATCATGGAATAATGGTCGTAGTTGCGCAGCAGCGTCGGCAGCACCGTGCGGAAGGCCAGCTCCAGCAGATGCTTGTTCAGGCTGTCGCTGCGCGCCGCCAGCCCGGCGATGGCGGGATCGGGATTTGGCCGCATCAGGCTGCGCACCTTCTGCCGTGCCAGGTAGAGCGGGATGCCGATACCCGAAAAGCCATGAAACTGGGCATTGCGGGGATGGATGTCGCGATAGGTACCCAGCACCATCCGGCGGTCGGCGCTACTGCCCATCGCGGCGGGCAGGGCATGCAGCACCGAGGACTCATAGCCACAGAACAGCTCGTCGCCGCCATGGCCGTCCAGGCTGACGATCACGCCTTTCTTGCGCATCTGCTGGTACAACAGGATATGCGGGATCGGGTTGACCTCGTGTACCTCTTCGAACAGCCATGCCCAATGTTCCAGCTGGGCGACGCTCTTGTCGGGATCGATCACCACTTCGGTCAGCGGGATGTCCAGATGCTGCGCCACCATGCGGGCATAATGGCTTTCATCCATCACGGTGGAGGGGAAGCTGGCGACGAAGGCGTTCTGCCAGTTCGCGGCCATGCGTTCGCTGTCATGGGCCTTGCCGGCGGTGGCGATGGCGGCGGCGACCGCGCTGGAGTCGATGCCGCCGCTCAGCGCCGTGCCGATCGGGACGTCGGAACGCATGCGCATCTTGCAGGAATCCAGCAGCAGCGCGCGCAGCGCCTCGACCTGCTGGCCATAATCGGCGGGAATGTCGGGTCTGTTCTGCAGCGGCGCCCAATAGCGGGTCTTGGTCAGCCGCCCGCCGGCGAACCAGCCGAAATGGCCGGCGGGAAAGCGGGAAATCCCGGCGAACAGAGTCTCTTCGGTGCCTTCGTAGAGATAGGGATTGCGGCAAAGCTGCTGGAAGCGCGGGGAAGACCGCACCTGGCCGAGGAACGGCAGCAGCGCCTTCTGCTCGGAGGCGAAAATGAAGCGCTTGCCGTCATGGAGGTAGAAAAGCGGCTTTTCGCCCATGCGGTCGCGTGACAGGAACAGTTTCTGTTCCTGGCTGTCCCACAGGGCAAAGGCCCACATGCCGTTCAGCCGCTCCAGGCAGGCAGGGCCCCATTGCGCGAAGGCGGCGATCAAAACCTCGGTGTCGGAGTCCGAGACAAAGCTGTGGCCTTTGCTTTCCAGATCGCGCCGCACTTCGACGAAATTGTAGATTTCGCCATTGAAGATCAGGTGATAGCGGCCCAGCCCATGCATCGGCTGGTCGCCGGCGCTGGAGGTATCCAGGATCGCCAGGCGGCGATGGCCAAGCGTGATGCGGTCGCCATCCGTCCAGACCGCGCCGCCATCCGGCCCGCGATGCACCAACGTCCCCAGAGCCCGGGAAAAGGTCTGGGGATCGGCGGCGGGAATGGCGCCTAGCAATCCGCACATGTCAGCAGGCCCTGCTCATGGCGTTACCAGCAGATACCGTCATAGCTGCCGCCGCTGCGCGCGCCGCTGATGCGAACCAGGTCCACCACCGACTGGCCCGGCGCAAGGCGGCCGGGCACGGCGCGGAATTCCTCCGCCCCGTTGCCGATCACGATGGTCCGGGCGTGCGCCAGCACCTCGTCGAGGCTGTCCACCATCAGCTTGGAGATGTGGGGGATGTGGTTGACGATGAAGTCGCGGTTGGCGCCGGTCAGGGCCGCCACGTTCACATTGCGGTCATAGAGCTTGAGGTCATAGCCCTTGCCGATCAGATGCTCGATCAGGTCAACGATCGGGGATTCGCGCAGGTCGTCGGTTCCTGCCTTGAAGGCAAAACCCAGGATGCCGATACGGCGCTGGCCCCTGGCGGTGACCATCTTGATGGCCTTTTCGATCTGGAGCTGGTTGGAGGGCAGGATCGAGCCGATCACCGGTACTTCCAGGTCCAGGCTGCGCGCCTTGTGGCTCAGAGCGCGCACATCCTTGGGCAGGCAGGAGCCGCCGAAGGCAAAGCCCGGCTTCATGTAATAGGGCGACAGGTTCAGCTTGGTATCCTGGCAGAAGATTTCCATCACCTTGTGGCCGTCTATATTGGCCGCCTTGCAGATGTTGCCGATCTCGTTGGCGAAGGCGACCTTCAGTGCGTGCCAGCTATTGTCGGTGTATTTCACCATCTCCGCGGTCTCGATGTCGGTGCGGATCAGGGGCGCCTTGAGAGCCGAATACAGCGCCACCAGCGCGTCGCCGGCGCGGGTGTCGCTCTCGCCGATCACGGTCTTGGGCGGATTGTAATAGTCGTAGACGGCGGTGCCTTCGCGCAGGAATTCGGGATTGTTGCAGACGCCGAAATCGACATTGGCCTTCTTGCCGGACGCCCCCTCCAGCGCCGGTATCACCGTGCCGCGCATCGAGCCGGGCAGCATGGTGGAGCGGGCGACGACGACGTGGAAGCCGGTCTTGTGCTTCAGCGCCGCGCCAATTTCCTCGCACACTCGCTTCACATAGGAAAGGTCCAGATCGCCATTGGCCTGCGACGGCGTGCCGACGCAAATCAGCGAGACATCGCTTTCGCGCACCGCCTCGCCGACATCGCTGACTGCCCGCAACCGGCCTTCGGCGACCGCCTTGGCGGTCATCTCGCCGACATCCTTCTCGACAATGGGCGCCAGCCCCTTGTTGATCAGGTCCACCTTGGTCAGATTGGGATCCACGCCGATCACCGCATGTCCGTCATGGGCAAGACAGGCGGCGGAGACCGCACCGACATAGCCCAGGCCAAATATGCTGATCTTCATCACGGGACAGACCTACGCTGCTTCACAGCGCGTGATTGGCATATTGTGGTGACAAGGACAAATTTCTCGGCATGCGGCAGACTGCCAGGAACCTTTAAAAGACTTTATTCCTAAATTTGGTGGGGCATGCCTTTTATTTTTTTCAAACTGGCCTGGCTGGCGTTCGCACCAAGCCATCTTTTGGCGCTGAACCTCCTTGTTCTTGTCGCCTGCGTCCTGGCGGGGTGGTGGCGCGCCGCGCGCTGGTGGGCCGGTGCTTTGCTGGCGCTTTTGCTGCTGTTCGCCATCCTGCCGCTCAATACCTGGTTGGCCCGCCGGCTGGAGGATCGCTATCCCCGCCCGGCCTGGCCAGCGCATGTCGATGGCGTGGTGATACTGGGAGGCGGCCTCAGCACCGGCGTGCTGGCCGACCGGGGTGTGCCGGCAGGCGACGGCAGCATCATGCGGCTGGTGGCGGCGGCGGAACTGGCGCGTCGTTATCCGCAAGCGCGGCTGATCTTTACCGGCGGCTCAGGGCTGCTGCGGGGCGGTCTTCCCGAAACCACAGCCGCTGCCCATATCCTGACCCAGATGGGCGTGGCGCCGTCGCGCCTGACGCTGGAAAGCCATGCCCGCAATACCTGGGAGAACATCCTGTTCGCCCGCCGGCTGGCCAACCCGCGGCCCGGCGAGACCTGGCTGCTGGCGACGTCGGCATTGCATCTGCCCCGCGCGATGGCGACGGCGCAACGCCAAGGTTGGTCCATGCTGCCCTGGCCGACCGATTATGTGACAAGCCATCAGCTGGGCGGTCTTTCCTTCAACATCGGCGCGAATCTGGCGGCTACGGACGCGGCGGTCCATGAATGGCTCGGGCTGGCGGCTTATCGCGGTCTGTGACGCATAACCGGCAAGTTCGTGCAGGGATTTGCTTTTTGCCCTGGGGTCGGGCAAGTGCTCCTATGGCTGGCGAGGGGCCGGATCGGACGCCGCCGCCGGACGCGAACGGGTCGTTTTCCTTATGAAAACCAAAGGCTTGATCTTTGTCTGATATTTTTTCCCTAAAGGGCAAGACCGTCTATGTCGCGGGTCATCGCGGCATGGTGGGTTCGGCGCTGGTGCGCCGTCTGGAACGGGAAGGCTGCGAGATCCTGACCGCGCCGCGCCAGGAGCTCGACCTGCGGCGACAGGGTCAGGTGGAAGACTGGATGAACAGGCACCGGCCCCAGGCGGTTTTCCTGTCCGCGGCCACGGTCGGCGGCATCTATGCCAATGACAGCCGCCCCGCCACCTTCCTGTATGACAATCTGATGATCGAGGCGAACCTGATCGAGGGCGCACGCGCGGCCGGAGTCGAAAAACTTCTTTATCTGGGATCGTCCTGCATCTATCCGCGCATGGCGCCGCAACCGATCGCGGAAGACTCCCTGCTGACCGGACCGCTGGAGCCGACCAATGAATGGTACGCGATCGCCAAGATCGCCGGCATCAAGCTGTGCCAGTCCTACCGCCGCCAGCACGGTTCGCATTTCATTTCGGTGATGCCCACCAACCTTTACGGGCCGGGCGACAATTTCGACCTGCTGCAGAGCCATGTCGTTCCCGCCCTGATCCGCAAGGCCGATGATGCCCGTCGCACCGCCGCCGCCACGCTGCCGGTCTGGGGCTCGGGGCAGGCGCGTCGCGAATTCATGCATGTAGACGACCTGGCGGATGCTTGCGTTTTCCTGATGGAAAATTACGACCGGGAAGACCTGCTCAATGTGGGGACCGGCGAGGATCTCACCATCGCCGAACTGGCGCAGATGATCTGCCGGATGGTGGGCTTCACCGGCACGCTGGCCTTCGACAGTTCCAAGCCAGACGGCACGCCGCGCAAGCTGCTGGACGTGTCGCGGCTGCATGCCCTGGGCTGGCGGCACCGGATCGGCCTCGAGGAAGGCCTGGCCGGCACCTATGCCTGGTTCAACGCCCATGCCGCCGACCGGCGCGACAAGGTCGCTGTGAACGCATGATGATTTTCGGGAAGACCGTCTCATGAAATTGCTGATCACTGGCGCGGAAGGTTTCATCGGTTCGCATCTGACGGAAGCGGCGGTGCGCGCCGGTCACGATGTGCGCGCCTTCGTGCTCTACAACTCCTTCAATTCCTGTTTCTGGCTGGACCAGTGCGCGCCGGACGTGAAAGGCGAGTTCGAGACGTTTGCGGGCGACATTCGCGATCCCAATGGCGTGCGCACGGCGATGAAGGGCTGCGACGCGGTGCTGCATCTGGCGGCGCTGATCGCCATTCCCTATTCCTATCATTCGCCAGACACCTACGTGGACACCAACGTCAAGGGCACGCTGAACATCGTGCAGGCGGCGCGCGACCTGGGGGTGAGCAAGGTCGTCCACACCTCCACCAGCGAAGTCTATGGCACCGCGCGCTTCGTGCCGATCACCGAAGAGCATCCATTGCAGGGCCAGTCGCCTTATTCCGCCAGCAAGATCGGCGCAGACCAGATCGCGATGTCGTTCCATCTGTCCTTTGGCACGCCGGTGGCGATATTGCGGCCCTTCAACACCTATGGCCCGCGCCAGTCGGCGCGCGCCGTGATTCCGTCGATCATCACCCAGATCGCCAGCGGCCGCACACAGATCAAGCTGGGCTCCACCCATCCCACCCGCGACTTTAATTATGTTACGGACACCGTGGCGGGCTTCCTGGCGGCGCTGGATTCGCCCAATTCGGTGGGCGAGGTCATCAATATCGGTAGCAATTTCGAGATCTCGGTGGGCGATACTGCCCGGCTGATCGCCGACGTAATGGGCAAGAAGATTGAGATCGTCAGCGACCAGCAGCGCCTGCGCCCGGAAAAGAGCGAGGTCGAGCGGCTGTGGGCGTCGAACGAAAAGGCGCGCAAGCTGCTGGGCTGGCAGCCGGCCTATGGCGGGCTGGACGGCTTCCGCCGCGGTATCGCCCGCACGGTGGAATGGTTCACCGATCCACGCAATCTCGCCGGCTACAAGCCGGACGCCTACAATCTCTGAGGTTGGAATGAATCTCGCTGATAAGATCACCGCCGCGATCCGCAGCGTCACCGGGCCGGGGCGCGTCGGCCTGCACGAGCCGCTGATGGCGGGCAACGAGCTTGCCTATCTCAAGGATTGCATTGACACCAACTATGTCTCTTCGGTCGGCGCCTATGTTGACCGCTTCGAGGCGGACCTGGCCGCCTATACCGGCGCGGCGCGGGCCGTCGCGATCGTCAACGGCACGGCGGCGCTGCATCTGGCACTGATGCTGGCCGGCGTCGAGGCCGGCGACGAAGTGCTAGTGCCGGCGCTGACCTTCATCGGCACTGTCAATCCGCTGGCCTATATCGGCGCGGTGCCGCACTTTGTGGACAGCGAGGAGCGCACGCTGGGAATCGACCCGGTGGCGCTGCGTGAGTATCTGAACACGATCGCCCATGTCGAGAATGGCGTCTGCATCAATACCGGGACCGGGCGGGTGATCCGCGCCCTGCTGCCCGTGCATACTTTCGGTCATCCCGCCGATCTGGACGGGCTGATGGCGGTGGCGCAGGATTTCCGGCTGGTCCTGGTGGAAGACGCCGCCGAATCCATCGGCAGCACATATCGCGGCCGCCACACCGGCACTTTCGGGCGCATCGGGGTGCTGAGCTTCAACGGCAACAAGACGATCACCACCGGCGGCGGCGGGGCCATCCTGGTCAACGATCCGGAACTGGGAAAGCGCGCCAAACACCTGTCTACCACTGCCAAGCAGCCGCATCGCTGGGCCTTCATCCATGACGAGGTCGGTTACAACTATCGCATGCCAAACATCAATGCCGCGCTGGGCTGCGCCCAGCTGGAGCGGCTGGACAGTCTGCTGGCTGACAAGCGGCGGCTGCACGAAGCCTATGCCAAGGCCTTCGCCGGCATGAACGACGTGCGGCTGATGGGCGAACCAGACGGCACGAAAAGCAACTTCTGGCTCCAGGCGCTGCTGCTGGACGAAAGCGTCGCCAGCCAGCGCGACGCGATCCTGGCCGCCACCAATGACGATGGCGTGATGACGCGCCCCAGCTGGACGCTGGTTTCATCGCTGAAGCCCTATGCGCAGAGCCCGCGCATGGCGCTGCCGGTGGCCGGATCGCTGGAGCGCCGTATCATCAATATTCCCAGCAGCGCACAACTGATCGGCTAAGCCGGGGATTCCTCCAGCAGGTCGAGACAGCGCGCGATGTCGTTGAAGGGCAGGGCGCGGATTTCCTCTTCCGGGCGTTCCCACCAGCGCGTTTTCAGCAGCCGTGCGATCGTGGCATCGTCAAATCGACGCGATTTGACCACGGCCGGCATGCCGACCGCTACGGCATAGGGCGGTATGTCCTGCCGCACCATGGCCCGCGCCCCCACAATGGCGCCGGTCCCAATGGTCAAGCCGCCAAAGACATAGGCGCCGGCACCTATCCAGGCATCTGGGCCAATGGTGACTGTCTTCTGGGACGCATCCGCGTCGAATGGTTTCTTCTGGAAGGCGGCATAACCGGGCCAGAAGGCGAAATTGGTGTCTTCGAACTGGAAGGGATGCGTGCTGAGCCAGGCGGTGGGATGGGCGCGAAAATAGTTGATCTGGCTGTCATGCGCGATACTAACATAGCGGCCTATCTCGGCGCAGGCGGCGATGGTATTGCGCCCAACATAGGCGTAACGGCCCATGGTCACGCCCCGCAGGATACGAGCCCCTTGCGCGATGAAGATGGGCGCTTCGATACGCGTTCCCGCGGAAAGCTTGGCGCCCGGTCCCAGCCGCACCCTCCCATCGAGGCCGAGCAGGTCGTCAGGTCCGATATTCTCTAGATCGGTTTCGACAGTCAGCATGTGTCCCACCTCTTATGATCAAGCCTGCCAGCCGGTTCCTGCGCCCGGCAGAGAATCGTTTAGTTTCCAAAGCTTATCGTCAGCCGCAGCAGTGTCCGGCAGGGCCGGCAAAAATGCTATGCCTGCCATTCAAAAGCATGCTATTCGCCATCCCGTCCAAGGCAAGTGATGTGACCAAAACCATTGCTGTTCTGAGCGACCTGCACGCCAATGTCCACGCCCTGCGTGCGGCCTTGCAAGTGGTTGAAGCCCGCAATGTTGGCTCTCTGGTGATCATGGGCGACCTGCTGACCTATGGCTGCGACCCGCATGAGACGCTGGCGCTGGTGCGTGAAGCGGCCGCGAGATGGCCCACGACCCTGCTCAGCGGCAATCATGACCAGCTTTATTTCGATCTCGCCGGCGGCGATGTCGCCTATTACGCCAGGCTGCCGGAATGGCTGCGAGAGTCGGTGGATTGGACCCGCCAGGCGCTGGATGGGCTCGACCTGAAAAAGGCCTTCGACTGGTGTGAAGAGCTGGTGACCGGCGAAATCCTTTTCGCCCATGCCAACCCCTTCCGCTATGGCGACTGGACCTATCTCAATTCCGACGCCGAACTGGGCGCGGCACAGGTCGTTCTGGCGCGGCGTGGATTCGCGGCCGGTATTTTCGGGCACACCCACCGCGCCAAGATCGTGGAATATGACCGGGGTGCGGAATTGCCGCGAGGCACCTCCTTCGAACTGGCCGCGCAACAAAACGTCAGCCGCAGCATCGACTTCGCCCACCATCATGTCATCGCCAATGCCGGTTCGCTGGGTCAGCCGCGCAACATAGACAAGACCAGTTCGCTGATGTTTATCGATCCAGCCGCGGGGGGTGCCGCCATCACCCTGGTGAAAGTGGAGTATGACGTCGCCGCTCATACCGGCGCGATCAGGCAAAGCAGCATGTCGGAAAACACCAAGCAGAAATTGTCGAGCTATTTCGCATGAAGCCGAAAGTCCTCGTTACCGGCGCCGGCCTGCTGCTGGGGCAGGGCATCATCCGCTCGCTACAGAATTCTAGCCTGTCACCGACAATCATTGCCGCCGATCCGGTGGCTCATTCCGCTGGTCTTTACTGGGGTGAACGCGGATATCTGACGCCATTCGCGTCCGATCCGGGCTATCTGGCGAGGATCGAGGAGATTCTGGCGCTGGAGAAACCGGATGCGCTGCTGCTCGGCTCGGACGCCGAACTGGCGAAGATGGCGTCGGCGCGCGCCGAGTTGGAAGAAAAACACGGCACCCGGATCGTGGTCAGCAGCCCCGAGGCGGTCAAGATTGCCGATGACAAATATCTTACCTATCAGTTCCTGCGTGAGCATGACTTCGATTATCCGGATTCCTGCCTGCCGGGTGAGGAGGGGGCGCTGATCGCCCGGACCGGTTTCCCGATGGTGGTGAAACCGCGCATCGGTGCCCGCTCGGTCGGTATGTCTGTGGTCAGGGACAGAGAGGAACTGGCCCGCGCTATCGCCGGCCGGCCTGACGTGGTGATACAGGAATGCGTTGGCGACAAGGAAAATGAATATACCGCCAGCGCGCTGGTGTTCGATGGCGAATGCCGCGCCACCATCGTAATGCGGCGTGAGCTGCGCGACGGCAACACCTATCGCGCCTTTGTCGAACCCTATCCCGGATTAAACGCGATGGTCCGCAGGCTGGGCGTGGCGTTCAATCCCTACGGTCCGGCCAACTTCCAGTTCCGCTTGGATGCCCAAGGCCGCGTCAAGGTGTTCGAGATTAATGCCCGCTTCTCTGGCACCACGCCGTTGCGCGCACTGGCCGGCTTCAACGAAGTCGAGATGTGTCTGCGCCATGTGCTGTATGGCGAACCGATCGCGCAGCCGCCGGTGGAGGAAATGGCGATCTGCCGCCATTGGAGCGACACGGTGGTGCGGCCAGAGCAAGTGCGGCAACTCAGATGAAGACCGTCGCCATTACAGGAGCCACGGGTTTCATCGGCAGGCGCATCGTCGGCGCCGCGCTGAAGGCGGGTTGGGCGGTTCGCGCCTTGAGCCGCGATCCGGCCAGGGTAGTGCCGCAAGCCAACGTGATCGCCGTTAGGTGGGACATGGACGGTCCAATTTCCCACGAGTTCCTGGTGGGCGCCGATGCGATTTGTCATGGTGCCGCGTTCAGGCCAGACTACCTAGGCGACGAAAAATCTGCTGCGCGCTGCATGGAGGCCAATGCCGAAGGTACGCTGCGGCTGTTGCGCGCGGCTACGGACGCCAACGTGCCGCGCTTCGTCTATCTTTCCGCCGGCAACGCTTATGCGCAAGGGACCGGACCTTTTGCCGAGACAGCGCAGCTTTTCCCCGACGGCCGCGCGTCTTATTATCTGACCAGCAAGCTGGTGGGGGAAATCTATGTCTCCCATTGGGATCGCGAGGGTCGAATTTCCGGCTGTAGCCTTCGCATCTCGTCGGTCTATGGACCCGGCATGGATCGTCGTGGCCTAATTCCGGCGATGGCGGCGAAACTGAGAGCAGGGCAGACGGTGCGGCTGAAGAATGGCGGCGGCTTCGGTGGGGACATGGTCTGTGTGGACGATGTCGCCGACGCGGCGGTAGCCGCGCTGTCCTCGCAACATCGCGGCGCTTTGAATATCGGATCCGGGCATTATACAACGGCGCGCGAGATTGCGCAGCTACTCGCCGGGATGCTTCAGGTTTCGCCCGATCTGGTGGAGATCGCACCGGCTGGCCCGCCTGAGCCTGGTTTCGGGCAGCTGGACATCAGCCGGGCACGGTGCGAGTTGGACTATCAACCAACGCCATTGTCAAAGGGCCTGGTACAACTTCTTGCAACGATGGATTATGGCGTATGAGCAGGCTCTGGGGCAAGCGCACCTATATTATCGCCGAGGCCGGAGTGAATCATAACGGTCAGATGGACATAGCCAGGCGGTTGGTGGATGTCGCGGTGGAAGCGGGTGCCGACGCCGTGAAATTCCAAACTTTCAAGCTGAGCGGCGTGGTTTCCGCCGACGCGCCGATGGCGGAGTATCAGAAGCAGAATGTCGGCAAGTCCACACCCATGGCGGAGATGCTGAAGAGTCTGGAATTGTCCTATCGCCAGTTTGAGGAACTGGCGCAATATGCGCGTGACGCCGGCATCACCTTCGCGTCCACGCCGTTTGACGTTGAAAGTGCCGCTTTTCTGGAAGGACTGGGGGTTGATTTCTTCAAGATTCCTTCCGGCGAAATCACCAATCCGGCGCTGGTGGAGGCGGTAGCCCGTTTCCGCCGCCCCACCATCGTTTCCACAGGAATGGCCAATCTGGGCGAGGTGGAGCGTGCCGTTGGCTGGCTCAATGCCGAAGGATGCAACGACCTGGCGCTGCTGCACTGTGTCAGCGACTATCCCGCCAATCCGGCCGACGCCAACCTCGCTGCGATGGATACCCTGCGGGCGGCCTTCGGGCTGCCAGTGGGCTGGTCCGATCACACGCTGGGCGATACGGTCATGATCGCCGCCGTCGCGCGTGGCGCCTGCATTGTGGAAAAGCACTTCACGCTGGATGTGAGCCTTCCCGGGCCCGACCATCGGGCTTCGCTCGATCCTGCCGAATTGAAGCGCATGGTCGAGAATATCCGTATTACCGAAAGCGCCATCGGCGATGGACGCAAGCATCCCACCCCGCGCGAGCGAAATGTGGCCGATGCGGCGCGGCGCAGCATCGTGGCGGCGCATCCCTTGGCGGCGGGAGCCGCACTTAAGCGCGATGATCTCGAATTCCTGCGCCCGGGGACGGGCATCGCCCCGGCGGACATCCGGTTCGTGCTGGGGCGCAAGCTGCGCCATGCTGTCCCGCAGGGCGCCCTGATAAAACTGGACGATCTGGCGTGAGCGGCACGACCGGCATGACCCGTAAAATCTGCGTCGTGACCGGAACCCGCGCGGAATACGGCCTTCTGCGCTGGGCGATACAGGGCATCGAGGATGCGCCGGACCTGACGCTCCAGCTTGCCGTCACCGGTATGCATTTGTCGCCAGAATTCGGCCTGACCTGGCGGGAAATCGAGCGTGACGGCTTCACCATCACCCGCAGAGTGGAGATGCTGCTC
Source organism: Rhizomicrobium sp. (assembly GCA_035549455.1). GTDB lineage: Bacteria > Pseudomonadota > Alphaproteobacteria > Micropepsales > Micropepsaceae > Rhizomicrobium. The sequence goes on from DASZQW010000041.1 coordinate 182,787, forward strand.
AGTTCCGACACCGCGGCCGGCGTCGCCAAATCCATGGGCATGGGCATGATCGGGTTTGCCGATGCCTTCCAGGACCTGAAACCCGATTTGCTACTGGTGCTGGGCGACCGCTTCGAGATCCTGGCGGCCGCCTCCGCCGCGATGATAGCGCGCATTCCCATCGCACACATCTCCGGGGGTGAGGCGACAGAGGGGCTGATCGACGAAGCCATCCGCCATTCCATCACCAAGATGTCGCATCTGCATTTTGTGGCGGCGGAGGAATATCGCCGCCGCGTCATTCAGCTCGGCGAAACGCCGCAGCGCGTCTTCACGGTCGGTGGGCTCGGCATAGACAACATCAAGCGGCTGCAATTGCTGGACCGGACCGCACTGGAAGCGTCGCTGGATTTCAAGCTCGGCAAGCGCAACCTGCTGGTCACGTTCCACCCGGTGACGCTGGAAGAGTCCAGCGCAGGCGACCAGATGGGCGAATTGCTGGCGGCGCTGGATTCGCTGAACGACACGCACATCGTCTTCACCATGCCAAATGCCGATACCGAAGGGCGGGTGCTGTTTGACATGATCAACGCATTCGTGGCCAGCCATGCCAACGCCCGCGCCTATCCGTCGCTGGGCCAGTTGCGCTACCTTTCCTGCATTGCCCAGTTCGACGGAGTGGTCGGAAATTCCTCCAGCGGCCTTACCGAGGTGCCGTCCTTCCGCAAGGGCACGGTCAATATCGGCGACCGCCAGCGTGGCCGCATCAAGGCGCCCAGCGTGATCGATTGCGCTCCGCGCAAAGCCGACATCCTGGCGGCGATCGGTAAGCTTCAGTCATCGACCTTTCAGGCGCTGCTGGAGGATGTGCGCAACCCCTATGGCGAGGGCGGCGCCAGCGAGGCCATCGTGGCGGAGCTGCGGCGTGCCGACCTGGCCGGCATTCTCAAAAAGCGTTTTCACGATGGACCGGCCTGATGCGGATTCTCTTCATCGGCGCGGTGCTGTTTTCCCGCCGCGCGCTCGAACAGGTGATCGCGGCAGGCGCGCAGGTTGCAGGCGTCTGCACCCTGGCGCAGTCCGTCTTCAATGCCGATCATTGCGATCTCAGCAGTGTGGCGCAGGCGCACGACATTCCCTGGCTTCATGCCGATGACATTAACGCGGCGGCGACGTTGGAATGGATTCGGGCGCAGCGCCCGGACATCATCTTCTGCTTCGGCTGGTCGAAGCTGCTGAAGAGCGATCTGCTGAACTTGGCGCCGATGGGCGTGGTGGGCTTCCATCCCGCGGCGCTGCCCGCCAACCGGGGCCGTCATCCCATCATCTGGGCGCTGGCCCTGGGCCTGACACGGACCGCCTCCACCTTTTTCTTCATGGACGAGGGGGCTGACAGCGGCGATATCCTGTCCCAACGGCCTGTCACGATCGGCGACAGTGACGACGCAGCGGCGCTTTATGAGAAAGTGACGCAGACGGCGCTGGCCCAGATTGCGGAGTTCCTGCCTCAGCTCATCGCCGGCCATTATCCGCGTGTGAAGCAGGATCACAGCCTCGCCAATGCATGGCGCAGGCGCGGCGCCGCCGATGGGAAAGTCGACTGGCGCATGCCGGCGCGGGGAATCCATAACCTTGTGCGCGCACTGGCCCGGCCTTATGTCGGGGCGCATTTCGTTGCGAGCGGCGCTGAAATCAAGCTTTGGCGCGCCGAACTGGTCACCGGATTGCCAGCCAATCTGGAACCCGGCAAAGTGGTGGCCTGGGCCGGCGGCCCCGTCGTAAAGTGCGGCGAGGATGCCATCCGCCTGCTGGAAACCGCGCCGGATTTCGCACCGGCGCCTGGGAGCTATCTGTGAAGACCCTGGTCGTTGCGCCGCATCCCGATGACGAGCTGCTGGGTTGCGGCGGTACGCTGCTGAAGCGCAAGGCCGATGGTGGCACGCTCGCCTGGCTGATCGTCGCCAATGTCAGCACCGAGGGCGGCTGGCCCGCCGACAAGGTCGCCGGCCGCAATCAGGAAATCGCGGCGGTGACGAAAGCGGTCGGCTTCGACCGTGTCTACAATCTGGCTCTGCCGCCGACGCGGCTGGACGAACTGCCCCTGGGCAGTCTGATTCAGAAAATGTCCGAAGCCTTTGCCGATTTCGCGCCGGAGGAGGTTCTGCTGCCGCACTGGTCCGACGTGCATACCGATCACCATGTCGTGTTCGACGTCGCTGCGGGCTGCACCAAATGGTTCCGCTATCCGTCCGTCCGCCGGGTGATGGCCTATGAGACCATCTCCGAGACCGATTTTGGCCTGAAGCCGGAGCAAAGTTTCGTGCCCAATGTCTTCGTTGACATCACCGATCACCTCGAGCGCAAGCTGAAGATCATGTCCATCTACAGTTCGGAACTCGGCATGCCGCCCTTTCCTCGCAGCCTGGACGCCATTCGCGCGCAAGCGGTGCTGCGTGGCGCGGCGTCGGGTTTTCGTGCCGCGGAAGCCTTCCAGCTTCTGCGCGAACGCGTGTCATGATTGGGGAGAGCGCCTGGCGCAAGACCCTGTTGCAGGCTGACGCCAACCTGCATGACGCCATTCGCTGCCTGAATGAATCGGCGCTACAGATCGCACTGGTGGTGGACAGCGAAGGCCGGTTGCTGGGTACGCTGACCGACGGCGATGTCCGGCGCGGTCTGCTGCGTGGTCTGGGCCTCGAGAGCGGCGTGCGCCAGGTGATGCAGAAGGAAGCCATGGTCGTGCAGCCGGAAATGGGCCGCGACATGGTGCTGAGCCTGATGCGGGTCAACAAGCTGCACCAGCTTCCCATCGTAGATGCCAATTGCCGCGTCACCGGGCTGCATGTGTGGGACGATCTCGCCGCCCGCACCGATCGCCCCAACACCATCGTGGTGATGGCGGGTGGATTGGGCACCCGCTTGCGCCCGCATACCGAAACCTGCCCCAAGCCGCTGCTCCCGGTTGCCGGCAAGCCCATGCTGGAACATATCGTGGAACGGGCGCGGCTCGAGGGTTTCTCCAATTTTGTCTTTTCGCTCTTCTATCTCGGCCACATGATCGAGGAGCATTTCGGCGATGGTTCGCGCTGGAACGCGCGCATTGAATATGTGCGCGAGGAAAAGCCGCTGGGCACGGCGGGCGCCCTGGGCCTGATTAAGCCGCGGCCCGAGGTGCCCTGCCTGGTGACGAATGGCGACGTGCTGACGGACATCCGCTTCGGTGACGTGCTGGATTTCCACCAGCGCAACAACGCCGCCGCCACGATGGCGGTGTCGCTGCACGAATGGCAGCATCCGTTCGGCGTGGTGCAGATCAACGGCATCGACATTACCGGCTTTGAGGAGAAGCCGATCTCCCGTACCCATATCAATGCCGGCATCTATGCCCTGGATCCGGCGACGCTCGACCTTCTGCCCGGCGCCGAACGCTGCGACATGCCGACCCTGTTCGAAATCGCCCGCCAGGCGGGGCGGCGCACGGTTGCCTTCCCGATGCATGAGCCCTGGCTGGATGTGGGACGGCCGGACGATCTCAAGCGCGCGCGCGAGCGCCAGCCCGGTCCCTGATGACCACGCGCATTCTGATCGTGGGGTTTGGCAGCATCGGCAGGCGCCATCTGCGTGTTGCCCGAAGCCTCAATCCGGATGCGGACATACGGGTGCTTCGTCATGCCGGCGGCGAGGCCGATGCCAATGCCGACGGCGTGATCGGCAGTCTTCGCGACGCCCTGGATTTCGCGCCCCAGGCCGCGGTGCTGGCCAGTCCGGCGCCGTTCCATGCCGCGACGGGTGTGCCGCTGCTGGAGGCCGGCGTGGCGGTGCTGGCAGAAAAGCCGCTGGCCGCGTCCGCCGTGGATGGGCGCGCGCTGGCCGCGGCCGCCGCGCGCAGCGGCGCGGTGCTGCTGTTGGGCTACAATTTGCGCTACCTGCCGTCCCTGCGCCGGTTTCGGGAGATGGTGCGCGGCGGTGATGTCGGCCGTGTTTTTTCGGTGCGCGCGGAAATGGGCCAGTATCTGCCCGCCTGGCGGCCGGACAGCGATTATCGCCAGGGTGTGTCTGCACGGGCCTTGCTGGGTGGCGGGGTTTTGCTGGAATTGAGCCACGAGATCGACTATCTGCGATGGCTGTTCGGGGACGCGGCCTGGGTCAGCGCGACCCTGGCGCGGCTGGGCGGGCTGGAAATCGATGTGGAAGACACGGTGCACATGACGCTGGGATTTGGCGAAGGCGCGCCGGTGGCGCAGCTCGACATGGATTTCCTGCGTCACGATACGGCGCGTCGCTGCACCGTGATCGGCGAGACCGGCACGCTGCGCTGGGATGCGATCGCGGGTACCGTCGAACGCTTCCGCGATGGCGGCTGGACCGAAGTCCTGCGCGACAGGCCGGAACGCGATTTCACCTATATCGCGGAATGGCGCCATTTCCAGGATTGCGCCGAGGGCAGGGCCGCGCCGCTGGTCGGTGGCGGCGATGGCGTGGCGGTGTTGGATATTATCGAAGCGGCCCGTGTGTCCGCGCGTGAACACCGCCGCTGCGCAATAGGTGCCGCATGAAGGCCGTGGCGCTGATCTGCGTGCGGGGCGGTTCCAAGGGACTACCGGGAAAGAATATCCGTCCGCTGATGGGGCGGCCGCTGCTGGCCTGGTCGGTGCTGCATGCCCGCGCCGTGCCGCGCATTGGCCGCGTGATCGTCTCCACGGATTCGGAAGAGATCGCCGATATGGCGCGCGCCGCAGGCGCGGAAGTGCCTTTCATGCGCCCGGCCGAACTGGCCCGCGACGACAGCCCGGAATGGCTGGTGTGGCGTCACGCCCTGGATTACCTGAAGCAGAGTGACGGCGCCCATCCCGATGCGCTGGTGTCGCTGCCCGCCACCGCACCGTTGCGCGCCCCGGCCGATATCGAGAACTGCCTGGATGAATATGCCAAAGGTGAAAGCGATATCGTCATCACGATGAGCGCGGCGCACCGCAATCCCTATTTCAACATGGTCAAGCGCAATGCCGATGGTACGGTGGGACTGGTGATCCCGCCGCAGGGCGCGGTCTTCCGCCGCCAGGACGCGCCTGCGGTCTATGACGTCACCACCGTCGCCTATGTGATGCGCCCCGCCTTTGTGATGGAGAAGACCGGCATCTTCCAGGGCCGGGTGGGCGCGGTGGAAGTGCCGGTGGAACGGGCGCTGGACATCGACACACCGCTGGATTTCGCCATCGCCGAAACCCTGATGGTAGCGCGGGAGAGCAAATGAGCGCGATCGAGAAGCTGATGGCGATGCAGGGGCGTGCTGCCCTGATCACTGGGGCTGCGGGTGGGCTGGGAACCGTTTTCTCCCGCACCCTGGCGGAGATGGGCGCGGACCTGCTGCTGGTGGATCGTGCGGAGTCCGGCCTGGTCGAAATGGCCGCGCGTCTTGCCGCCAACCATGGCGTCAAGGCCCGTGCCCTTGTCTTCGATCTGGAGCAGGAAGCCGAGCGCGGCCGTCTGATGGGTCAGGTCCGCGCCGCCGTGCCGGCGCTGTATGTGCTGATCAACAACGCCGCCTTTGTCGGTACCTCCGATCTCCAGGGCTGGGGCGTGCCCTTCGAGCAGCAGACGGTCGAAACCTGGCGGCGGGCCTTGGAAGTGAACCTCACCGCCGCCTTCGACCTGTGCAAGGGCCTGGCGCCGCATCTGCGCAAGGCGCCCGGCGCCAGCATCATTAATATCGGTTCGATCTATGGCGAACTGGGGCCGCGCTGGGATTTGTATGAAGGCACCACCATGAGCAATCCCGCCGCATATGGCGCCTCCAAGGCCGGCCTCGGCCAGTTGACGCGCTGGCTGGCGACAACCTTGGCGCCGGATGTGCGGGTCAACATGATCGCACCGGGTGGCGTCTTCCGTGGCCAGCCGGAAGCCTTTGTGCGCCGCTACGAAGACGCCACGCCCTTGCAGCGCATGGCGTCCGAGGAAGACTTTGCCGGCATCATCGCGTATCTGGCGTCTGACATGTCGCGCTACGTTACCGGCCAGACCATCCTGGTCGATGGCGGTTGGAGCGTCTGGTAAAATATGGGCGTCCGCATAATCGCCGTCGTTTGCGAATCTCGCCATCATTCGCGTACGGTTTTGCATCTGGCGGAAAGATTGGTGGCCGGCGCGGAAGGCATCCGCGTGCTCGGTATCGCCGAGGATCGTGATGCGGAGTTCTTCCGGCAGGCGACGAATGCTGCGACCACTACCATTGTCTCCCCTGGTGGCGCGGCGGTCGAAAATCCGGCGGGCTCATCCGCTACCGCATCCGTGGTATCCCGCTCCGGCGGCCTGGCCTGCCTGCGGCGTTCCCTGCTGGCAGCAGAGACGGGCAAGGGCCCCGTGCGTGTCTTGGCGACGCTAGCCCGGCAAAGCTCCCTTGGATGTTATCTCCGCCAGAAACATTCAAGCGCTCATTTCCAAAGGCTTGTCACCTTTGCCGAGAAACATCTGCAGGGTGTTTGCGTGGTGTTGGCCGATAGCGACCGCGGCATCGATCTGGCAGCGGCGGTGCTGGCAGTCGCGCACCGCATGGGCATTCGAATCGTCATGCCCTATGTCGGAATTTCCGCCAAGAACGGAGTCATCGGCATTCGCCGCATCGTCGGTGGCTTCAGATGGTGGAATAAGCCATCCCTCTATCGCCTTTATGGCGCGGTGCGACTGCGCGCCCTGATGCGGGAAGGCTATTTCTACCAGGAGCCCAGCCTGCTTTTCGCCTTGCGCGCACATGGCATGCTGTCTGGCGATCCTTGGGAAATGGGGATGGGCAGTTCGGACATTGTTTGCGTCGACAATGTTTCTACCTATCGGCGCTATCGCGCCAACGGGGTGGCTGAGGAAAAGCTGCGCATTGTCGGCGACGTCGCCTATGACACATTGTTCCAGTCCTATCAGGGGCGGCAGGCGTTACGCCAGATGCTGGTGGCACGCGGGGTGTTGCGGCCGGCCCGGCCGGTGCTGGTTTTGGCGATGCCGCAACTGGGAGAGCAGGGTACGGTCGCCTGGGGCCAACACTGGCAGGAAGTGAGGTCGCTGATGGCGCAACTGGGTCAGACCGGCTGCAACCTGGTCATCTCCCTGCATCCACGCGCCAACCGGCAGGACTATCAGTTCCTAGAGCGCGACTATGGAGCCTATCTGGCGCCGCAGCCGCTTTCGGAAATCCTGCCCATGGCGGACCTTTTCGTCGCCGCCAATTCCAGCACCTTGGTATGGGCCGTGCTTTGCGGCGTGCCCTCGCTGGTGCTGGACTACTTGGGCCTGGATTCCAGTATCTTCAATCATCTACATTCCCTGCGCTTCGTGCCGACGCGCGACGGGGTCGCGGAAGCGGTGCGGGAGGCGTTGGAGGCGCCCCATCGGGGTCTGGCTGAGGACTGGGAAGCGCTATCCCGCGAAGCGGTGTTCGACGGTCATGTCCTGGACCGCTACCGCGCGCTGCTTTTTCCGTAAGCATCTGATAATAAATGAAGGAATCTGCAATAGTGGCCGCCATTGTGCCGCGCGGCAAAAGTAGGCATATGGGCTGACCCGCGCCGGGCAAGCTTGGAGTCACATCGTCGTGCAAAGTCTAAAGGCCGCCATTCTCCGGCATTGGCCTCTCCGTCTGCTCGTCTTCCTGGTTGCGCGGCCCAAGCGGGTTTTGTGGGACTTTCTTTTTCCCCTGGTGGATTTTCTGCGCTTCCGCCGGAGCGTCGTGACCTTTCGCGGGGCACTCAAGACGGTGGACCCGCGCGCTGGCGCCGGCCGGCCCGGTCTGCTGATCGTGGCGGGCTGGGCCATGAACGCGGAATGGTGCCAACTCTGGGCGATGCTCGGCGCGGTCTACCAGGCGCGGGGCCAGCAGGTCTATGCCCTGACCACGCGGCAGCAACCGATCCAGAATCTGTATTTCCGCCTGTTCGGCATCGCGCTGCTCTATCTCGAGGACATCGACTTCCGCGGCGCTGAAGTGCCTGTGGATATCCGCCGCCAGATCGATGCGCTGGCTGCCTTCGATGATGTGAAGGCGTTCGAAATCGATGGCGTTCCCTTCGGCAAGATGGCGCTGTCCACCTATACCCGCCAGCGCGCCACCGGCATCATGGATATCGCCGATGAAAAGGCGCGGCAGGAAGTGCGCCGCTGGCTGATCTACCTCTATCAGGTGTTCGTTACAGCGCGTATCTATTACCAATCCCGCGGCATCGGCATGACTTTCTTCACCGAAGTGTTCATGGAAGAATATGGCTCGCTCTATTATGCGGCACTGAAGGACGGGCTGAACATTGTCCGCTTCGCCGGCACAGTGCGCGATGACGCCGTCGTGGTGCAGCATCTGACGCCGGAAAGCGACCGCACCCATTTTTCCTCCATCAGCGAAGCGAGCTGGGCGCGCATTCTCCCGATCCGGGACCTCGCCATGGTGCGAGAGGGCGTCGAGCAGAATTTTCGCGACCGCTACGGCGACAAATGGGGGCTATCGGCGCGCAACCAGCCCAATACCCGCATCGTTCCGGTCGCGGAGGCGCGCGCGGCCCTGGGCGTACCCGAAGGGCGCAAGATTGCGGTGGCCTATAGCCACATTCTTTATGACACGCTGTTCTTCAACGGCGAGGACATCTTCCAGAATTATGCCGACTGGCTGGTGCGCACGGTGAAGGCGGCCTGCGCCAATCCCGCCATCGACTGGTTCATCAAGGTGCATCCGTCGAATTTGTGGCGCGGCGAACTGGAATATTATCATGGCGGCAAATACGAAGAGGTCCGCCTGATTGAGGAGCATATCGGTGTGTTGCCGCCGCATGTGCGGCTGGTCTATCCGGATACGCCGTTCAGTCCTTATACCTGGCTGGAACTGGCGGATGTCGGCATCACGGTGCGCGGCACCTCCGGCATCGAACTGGGCGCGCTCGGCAAGACGGTCGTCACCGCGGGCACCGGACGATATGAATCGGCGGGGTTCAGCATCAATCCGCAGACCGTGGAGGAATATTTGGACGTGCTTGCCGCCCTGCCGGACATTCCCGCGCCGGACGCCGAGCAGCGCCGCCGGGGCCTGCTGTTCGCCTATGCCACCTTCTGCATGAAGCCCTTTACGCTGGATTTCCTGGTGCCCGTGACACGCACCGGCAAGAAGCGTATCTTCAGTTCCGACGATCTCGTTTTCCTCGGGTCGCCCTCCCTTGGAGCCGGCGTTCCCGCGTCGATCGAGGCATTCGTCGAGTGGAGCTACCGGGCGCAGGAAATCGATTTTCTGAGTTGCTGGCCGGCGCAAGCCGCTGCGGACGCAAACTGAACGGCGACGGGTGATGAGGCTTTTCCAACACCGCACCTTTGACATGGGCCGGCTGGCCGGTCGCCGCATCCTGGATATCGGCTGCGGCCGCAACAAGTTGTCGGGGTCCACGGGCGTTGATTTCCTCGACCTGCCCGGGGTGGATGTGGTGAGCGATCTCAACCGGCCATTGCCGTTCCAGAACGGCGAGTTCGACGTGGTCTATTCCAACCAGGTGCTTGAGCACATTCCCAACATGCTGGGGCTGATGGAGGAGATACACCGCCTGTTGCGCCCGGGCGGGCTGATGGTGGCACATGTTCCCTATTTCCGTTCCAGTTGGTCTGCAATCGACCCCACCCATATCCGCCAGTTCTGCCTGCAGTCGCTGAACTATTTCGCCGCGGGAACCTATGAGAACGAGAATTATCGCTTCTCGGAAAAAAGCTTCTCTTCGCTGGAGGTTTATCTCGACGACAACTATCCCGCCGGGCCGGTTCGGTGGTTGTTCACCAACCTGGCACGGCGCTGGCCGGGCCGGTTCGAAAATTCTTTCCTGTCGTTCCTTTATCCGTTTCAGACACTCTCTTTCGTGTTGACGAAATAATGCGGTCCATCGACTTCGTCACCGTCGCCACCGTCGACTACACGCCACAGGCATTGGCGACGTTGCGCAGCGCGCGGCGGCATGGCGGTTACGCGAGCTTTCATTTCTTTGTGCTGGACGGCGCGCCGCAAGCGTTGACGGCATTGCGCGAGATATTGGCGGGCGACCCCTGGATACAGATCTTTGGCCCGGAGAATCTTCAGGCGGCGCACCGGGAGGTCTTTCTCACCTCCTTCCGTTATTACACGGCGTTCGAGCTTTCCTGTTTTTCCAAGTATGTCGCCCTGGCGCATGTGATGGGCCGGCCGGACGCCGCGGATTTTTGCGTCTATTCCGACGCGGATATTTATTTCCTTTCGCCGGTGGAGGACGCTTGCACCGAGCTGGGAGACGGCATCGCGCTTCTCACGCCACATAATCTTGGGCCAACCAACGACGCCAGCGAACATGAATTCCTTCTCAATGGCTGGATCAACGCCGGCTTTCTGTGTTTTCGCCGGCATCAGCCGGAACTTGCGCGGCTGCTCGACTGGTTGATAAGCCGCATTGCGCGGCGGGGGTTCTGGGCCCCCGGCATGGGACTGTTCCTGGATCAGGCCTGGATATCCTCGCTGCCCTTTGTCTTTCACGGCCAGACCGTGATCAGCGAGAATCCGGCCTTGAACGTGGCCTATTGGAACCTCAACGAACGCGAACTGACGGAGCGCGACGGCGTCGTGTTTGTGAATGGCAGGCCCTTGCGGTTTTTTCATTTCAGCGGCTTCGATCCCGCCAATCCCTCGCTGCTGTCGCGGCACGCCGACGTTCGGGTTGCGCCGTCATCGCCGGTACAACGTCTTTGGCAGGCGTACCGGGACGAGTTGGAGGTCGCCTCGACAGTGGGCGAGCGCGTTCGGGCGCTGCCGCGCTTGCCCTGTTCCAGGGCGCCGCTGGCACAGCGCATCGCCATCGGATCCGAAATTAATCAGCTCAGTATATCGGCGCCGACCTTCAAAACCGGCATCTTCACGCGCATTGGCCGCCGTCTTGACTTCGTGTTGAGCCGGCTCAGCAGGGGCTGACCCGTCATGCGTTTTGCCCTGATCGGCAGCACCAGCTTCATCGCGTGCCATGTCGCGCGTGCGGTGCGGGAGTCCGGCCACGATGTGCTGGGCCTCCGCCATGACGAGAGCTTCAAGGGCGATGCGGACGTCCTCGTCAATTTCGCCATCGCCCCCCAATTTCGCGACCAGCCCTATGATCCGGCTTTCGATTTTGATCTCCGCGCCGCGCATGCCGCCCGCGATGCCGGTGTGCGCCTTGTGATGTTGAGCACCCGGCGCGTCTATGATGCGAAAGAGCGCCTTGACGCGCGTGAAAGCAGCTGCGTGGCCGGTGATGAGACCAACTATGGCCGCAGCAAGGCGAAAGCCGAGCGCGCTGTCCAGGCTTTGGTGCAAGATGCCTGCATTCTGCGACTATCCAATGTTTTCGGCTTCGAATACGACCCGCCGCGCAAAACCTTCACCGGGGCCATGCTGCGCAGTCTCAAGGAAAGCGGCGAAGTCCATTTCGACATGGGCCCGGCGACGCGCCGGGACTTTATTCCGGTCCAGGATTGCGCCCGCGCTATCGTGGCGGCCGCCACCGGCCACGCATCGGGGGTCTTCAATCTGGGCTCCGGCATCGCCACGCGCTGCGGCGATGCCGCGGACTGGGTGATGCGGGGATTCGGGGGCGGAAAGTTGCTAATCGACGACGAAGCGGTTAAAGACGAGTTCTGCCTGAACATGAGCAAATGGAATGCGGAAATCGGACCGGCGACGTCGGCGGGCAGGCTGGAAGAATGCTTTGTGACCTTGGGGCGGAAACTGCGTGACGCTTGATTTCAAACGCATATTGATCACCGGCGGTGCGGGGTTCATCGGCTCGCATGTCGTGGATCATTTCTGCGCGGTTTTCCCCGCCAGCGAGATTATCGTTCTGGACAAGATGACCTATGCGGCGGATTTCCGCCACATCGAGGGACCGCTGGGTCAAGGCCGTGTGCAACTGATCGTCGGCGACATCTGCGACTATAATCTTTGCCGCGGTCTGGTCGCGAATTGCGAGCTGGTGATTCATTGCGCGGCCGAAAGCCATGTCGACCGCTCATTCCACAGCTCGGTTCTGTTTACCCAGACCAACGTGCTGGGCACGCACACCATGATGGAGGCTTGCCGCACCGCGGGCGTGCCGCGCATCATCCATGTGAGCACCGACGAGGTGTATGGCGAAGTTCTCACCGGCACCTGCGACGAAGATTGTTCGCTCAATCCCACCAATCCCTATTCCGCTTCCAAGGCGGCGGCCGAGATGGTTGTCAACGGCTATACCCATTCATTCAAACTGCCAGTGATCATGTTGCGCGCCAACAACGTCTATGGCGTGCGCCAATTCCCCGAAAAGCTTATTCCACGCTGCTGTCTGTCGCTGGCGCGAGGCGACAAGATTCCGCTGCACGGCGACGGCCGCAACGAACGGCATTATTTGGCGGCCCAGGACCTCGCCGTTGCGCTCGAGATTCTCGCCCGCCGCGGCGTCATCCACGAGGTCTACAATGTCGGCTCGATGGAACACTATGCCAATTCCGAGATTGCCCGGCTGATTTGCGATGCCTTCGGAAAGTCTTTCGACGAAAACGTCGTTTTTATTCCCGACCGCCCCTTCAATGACCGCCGCTATGCCATTTCATGGGACAAGATATCGTCCCTTGGCTGGGCACCGCAGCGCCGGCTGGCGCAGGATATTCCGCAAGTCGCGGCCTGGTACCGGGAGAATGCGGACCGGCTCTACAAGTTGATGAAGCGGACGGATTCCTTGTGAGGGGCCCGATGTACGCGGGCGCCGTGTACCCCTGTTAGGGACGCGATTTTGGTCATGGATTTCAAGGCTGCATTCCTTCGGCGCTGGCCGCTTCGCTTGCCGGCATTGCTCGTGTGGCGGCCCAGGCGCTTTATGCGGGCGGCTTGCGCCAATCCCACCATGCGCCGGTTCATCAAGGTACACCCGTCCAATCTGTGGCGTGGCGAACTGGAATATTTCCATGGCGGAGCCTGCGTGGAGGTTCGGCTGAGCGACCAGCAGGTCGGCGCGCTGCCCGCGCATGCCACGCTTGTTCATCCCGACACACCCTTTAGTCCCCTTCCTTGGCTGGAGCTTTCCGATATCGGCATAACGGTGCGGGGGAGCAGCGGCATCGAGCTGGCGGTGGTGGGCAAGACGGTGATCACGGCGGGCAGTGGCCGTTATGAAGACGCCGGCATCAGCAGGCCTGAGAGGATTGCAGCATGAGCCAGGCAGGCAGCCGTCTTCATCTTCTGGTGGTTTCGACGGTCAGTTATATGCCGCAGGCGCTCACAGCGCTGCGCAGCGCCCGGCATAACGGGCGCTATGCCGGCACTTTTCTTTTCGTGGCCGATGCGACGCCGTCTTCGCTGGCGACGATCCGCGATGCCCTGGTGGCGGAACCCGGCCTGCGGGTTTTTGGCCCGCATGAACTGACGAATGGGCGAGACGCATTCCTGCGCGTCTTTAATTATTACAATGCCTTTGAAGTGGCGAATGTTGCGAAGTATGTGGGTGTCTCCCAGGTTCTGTCCCAGCTGCGGGACGGGGATGTCTGCATCTATGCCGACGCCGACACTTTCTTTATCAGCGATCTGGGCAACGCCATCGCCGAAATGGGATCGCGCGGCATTTTGCTGACGCCGCATCAATTTTCGCCGTCCGATGACGGGCATGAACACGAATACCTACTCAATGGCTGGCTGAATTCCGGCTTTTCCGCCTTTGTGCGAGGCGACCCCGGTGCGCGATTGGCACTCGACTGGTTGACCGATCGGGTCGGCAAGCGGGGTTACCTGGCAACCCAGTATGGCATGAGCGGCGACCAGCCATGGCTATCGGCTTGCCCTTATCTATTTCCCGATGACTGTTTTGTCAGCCACAACGCAGGCCTGAATGTCGCTTATTGGAACATCGGCGAGCGTCATCTGGAACGCACGGGGAGCGCTGTCCTGGCGAACGGCGTGCCGTTGCTGTTCCTCCATTTCAGCGGGTTCAAGCCGGAGGACCGCGGCAAGCTCTCCGTTCACGCCGAGATGGAGGTCGGCGTCGGCACGGTGCTGTCCGAGCTATGCGACCTTTATCGGGCCGAGCTTGCCGCCGCAGGCGCCGATATCGCCAAAATCGGACAGCTGGAGGTAATCCGAAGCGCCCAGACAAGCCTCACGCAACGTCTCCTTCTTGGTGAGATCCACAACGACATTAACCTGGCGGCTACGACCGCCAAAAGCGGCCCGTTCACCCGCATCGGCCGCCGAATTGATTTTTACCTGAACAAGGCGCTCAACTAATCTGGTTCTCGAGGGTTCCATGCCGGATAGCAGCTTCACAATCGGTCCCCGCAAGGTTGGGAAAGGCCAGCGATGCTTCATCATAGGCGAGGTGGCGCAGTCTCATGACGGAAGCCTGGGAATGGCGCATGCATTCATTGATGCGATTGCCAAGGCCGGTGCCGACGCGGTGAAATTCCAGACCCATATCGCCGAAGCCGAAAGCTCGCCGGAAGAGCCGTGGCGGGTGAAGTTCAGCCCTCAGGATGAAACCCGTTTCGGTTACTGGAAACGGATGGAGTTCACCGAAGACCAATGGCGCGGATTGAGTGATCACGCCCGCGACAGGGGGATGGTGTTCCTCAGCTCGCCCTTCTCGGACGAGGCGGTGGCGATGCTGGAACGGCTGGACATGGCGGCCTGGAAGATTGCATCCGGCGAGGTGAACAATCCGATGTTGATGGACCGCATCCTGGCGACCGGCAAGCCCGTCTTGCTGTCATCGGGCATGAGTCCGGTCGCGGAAGTGGATGCCGTGGTGTCGAAATTGAAGGCGCGTTCCTATCCTTACGCGGTTCTGCAGTGCACCTCCCGCTATCCCACGCCGCCGGAAAAAATCGGCCTCAACCTCCTGGGGGAATATCGGGAGCGCTACGCCTGTCCGGTGGGATTGTCCGATCATTCGGGCACCATTTATCCGGGGTTGGCTGCGACCGCGCTGGGTGCGGATCTTCTGGAGATTCATGTCGCCTTCAGCCGCGAGATGTTCGGTCCGGACGTGGCCGCATCGGTGACCACGGGCGAACTGGCCCAGCTTGTCGAGGGGATTCGCTTTGTCGAGAAAGCGCTCGCCAACCCAGTGGACAAGGAAGAGGCAGCGAAGGAATTCGCGGCGATGCGGCAGATATTTACCAAGAGCCTGTTTGCGGCGGAGGACCTGCCGGCCGGCACGCGGATCGAGCGGCGGCACCTGACCGCGCGCAAGCCCGGCACCGGGATTTCGGTTGAGCATGTTGACGAGATCGTGGGACGCAGTATCCAGACGGCGATCCCGCGGGGCCAGATGCTGAAGGCGGATGATTTGTCTCCGCCCTATACCGCCGCCGGCTGATGTCGCGCCTCGCCACCTTTTGCCTGTTTTTTGTACTCTTCGGGCAGTTGTGCTTCAACGCCATTTTTTATTACTTGCATATTTCCGGTGTCGCCACACTGGTCTGGGGCTGCCTGTATCTGTTTGCCGCCAATAAAATGGCGCGCAATGCCGGCAATGCCCGGTTCACGGAAATCGACCTGTTGTTCGGCGCCTGCATGGCATATGTCCTGTTCGATTATCTGATCCTGGGGGAAAGCAGCGCCGGCGCGTTCTATTCCAGTTTTGCGATGTTCATGGTGGGGCCTTATTTCTGCGGCCGCGCAATGGGAAACTTCTTCACCCCGGACAAGCTGCGTTATCTTTACGCCTTCGCCGCCGTCATGCTTTTCTTGATGCTGTTTGAGTTCGCGCGCGATCCATCATTGCTGTCGCAGGAGCGATTGCAGATTTTCCGGCCGGAAGGAGACGCCCGCACCATCGCCGGTGCGACTGATTTTTACATTGCGTCCCTCTACTGTTCCACCTTCCTGGTGATTTTTTTGTTTTTGATTTTGGCGCCCAAGGAATTGAAGCCGCGTGGCATTCGCCGCATTGGTCTTTACCTGCTCGCATTCGTGTCTTTCGTCATCGCCGCGGTTTGGGGGTCGCGCGGTGGTCTGCTCGCCTTGATGGCGGTTTCCGGCATGGTGCTTCTCAGGCACGTCAGCTTCCGGTCCCCCAAGACATATCTGGTGATCGTCGCGCTTATTCTTTTCGTGGTGGGCGGCTACTATGCGCTGCCCCCGACCCGGCAGGAGTTGATCCAGGAGATTCCCGCCGGCCTGGCGGCACTCGGTGACGCGGCTTGCGTCATTTCCGGCGATTCCGTTCTTGCGCATATCACCCTCTATCGCGAAGGCATCAGGCTGTTCAGCGAATCGCCGCTGTTCGGCGTGGGGGCGTCAAATTTCGGCCTGCATTTCTGTGGCGACACGATTGAAATGGGCGGCCCCCATTCCACCATCCTTCATCTCTTGTCGGAATATGGCCTGGTGGGCGCACTCATCTGGTCGCTGTGGTTTTTCTCGGTCGTCCTGACTTTCAAGCGCGCAGATCGCCGATACGAGGGCGAACAGAAATTGATGTTGCGCATCATTTTCCTGCTCTGGCTCTACGAGTTCCTGGCGCTGCAGACGTCCGGAAACCTTTATGTGGATTACCAGCCCTATATCTTTACCGGCATGCTGGCGACGATGACCTTCCGGCGCAAAACCTTGGCGCGGGAGGCCCCGGCCGGTCGCGCTGCCGGGAGGCCGGGGGCCATTTTGCCGCAATTGTGAATACCGTGATGGTTACGGATCGCATCGGGCGGCGGAAATCCCGCCGGGCGGCCGGGCTTGCGGTGCGCCGCCACCCCTGATACCGGCAATCCGATGGAAACGTTGCGTTTTGAGATAGAGCGGGCGGATGGTCCTGCCCGTACCGGGCAACTGCATCTGCCGCGGGGTTCGATCCGCACGCCGGCTTTCATGCCGGTGGGAACGGCGGCAACCGTCAAGGCGATGCTGCCTCAATCGGTGCGTGAAACCGGCGCAGACATCCTGCTCGGCAATACATACCATCTGATGTTGCGGCCCGGTGCCGAGCGTATTGCCCGGCTGGGCGGCCTGCATCGGTTCATGGGCTGGGAAGGTCCTATCCTGACTGACTCGGGCGGCTTCCAGGTCATGTCGCTTTCGAAGCTGCGCAAGATCACCGAGGACGGTGTCACCTTTCGTTCCCATATAGACGGCAGCCAGCATTTCCTCTCACCGGAACGCGCCATGGAGATCCAGCGCTTTCTGGGATCCGATATTCAGATGGTGCTCGACGAATGCCCGGCTCTGCCGGCCGACAGGGTCACGCTCGAAGCATCGCTGGCGCTTTCCATGCGCTGGGCGCGCCGGTCGCGTGACGCCTTCGGCGAGCAGCCGGGCAGGGCGTGCTTCGGCATCGTGCAGGGCGGAACTCTGGCGGATCTGCGGCAGCGTTCGGCAGCGGCGCTGGCGGAAATCGGGTTTGATGGTTACGCCGTTGGCGGGCTTGCGGTGGGCGAACCTCAAAGCGCGATGTTCGAGACATTGGAGGCGACGGTGCCGCATCTCCCCGCCGACCGTCCGCATTATTTGATGGGTGTTGGCAAGCCCAGCGATATCGTGGGGGCGGTAGAGCGCGGCATTGACATGTTCGATTGCGTACTGCCGACGCGCTCTGGACGCAATGGCCAGGCCTTTACCTGGGACGGCACACTCAATCTGCGCAATGCGCGCTTTGCCGACGAAGGGGCACCCCTGGATGCGGCTTGCCGCTGCCCGGCATGCCGTCAATTCAGCCGGGCATACCTGCACCATGTCGTCAAGGCGGACGAAATTATCGCGTCTATGCTGCTGACCTGGCATAATCTGACCTTCTACCAGGACCTGATGGAGGCCCTGCGATGCGCGATACGCGAGGGGCGGTTGACGGCTTTCGCGGGCACCTTCCGCCAACGCTATGGCGTCCAGGATGCCGCATAGGCAAATGATTGACCGGGGGATACGTCATCCATATGGTCCGCCTCCCTGGTAATGGGCCCGTAGCTCAGTGGTAGAGCATCTGACTTTTAATCAGAGGGTCGGTGGATCGTTCCCACCCGGGCTCACCAGCGAGCATCCCGGTGAAACGGCCAGTGATCAAGGGCCAGGTTCGCCGTCCTCCACCCGATAGATTTCACCCCGGCTGGTACGCCGCGTGATGTCATAAAGCACGGTGTCGCCTCCCATCCGCTGGCCGCCGTCGCGCTGGATAGGTCGCAGGTCCATCGCGAAAGTGGAGGGCGTTTCCAGCGGCAATCCCCATCCCAACGGAATGCGGATGATGATGCCCTTGTCGAAACTGCCTTCACCGAATTGCTGTGCAGAAACATTGGTCTTTGTGAAGAAGGCGCCGATCTCGATCCCGGTCGAGAACCGGCGCGTAATCTCAACGGTCAGACCGCGGTCGCCAGCCAGATATTGGCCCGCATGGAATGCGAAATCGAGATTGTACCAGGGGGATTCGTAATAGGCCGACAGGTGTCCGGTGAAGACGTGGTAATGCTGGAAGCCGAACAGGCGATCGAAATTGCGCTGCCAAAGCTGATAGCCGTCAATGCCCAGCGCCCAACGCTGATTCTCCGGACGCCACAGGATTTCACCGCCGCCGCCGCCGAACATGCTTTCCAGATAACCCACCCGCGCGATGGCGATCACATTCGGCGCCAGGCGGAATTCGTAATCGCCTTCGATCTGCGCGATCCCGGTCTTGCCCTGGGAAAAATACTTGGTGTAATCGGTGCGCACATGCGGCAGTACGCTGTCGGCGGGGCGGCTGACCCGGAAGGTGTCGTAGAGGCTGTTTTCCACGGTGCCGGTGAAGCTCAAGCCCTCTGCGAGCGTCACGGTACCTTGCAATGCCGCCAGGAACTGGACGCCGACCGGATTGTCGGGATCAAAGAGCTGCTGGCGGAACTGTGGATATATGGACCAGCCAAATTGCGGGTAGGTGCCGCGCATTGCGCGGTCCAGCACGGGATTGTGCATCGGCGCCGGCCCCATGGTCGCGCCATCGGCGTCCCCCACCACATTCAGGACTTGGTCCAATGCATATTTGCGTTCCTGCGGCGCGCGCAGCACGTCGAATTCACGCGACGGAACGCCATTCTCGACCGCGATCATACGGAAACGTTCGATGTCGGGTGGCGCATCGCGCATCAACAGGGCGGTGAGCCGGTCGAGCGCGGTGTATTCGTGGAAATAGCTGTCGTTGGCGTAGTAGACGATCACATCGCTATCGGTGACCTGCACGGCATGGATGGTGATCAACTGCTTGCGCGCCGCGGCTGTGATGGCGCGCGCCGCGGCCTTGGCGTCCACGCGGGTGGCGCGCGCGTCTATGGTAAGAGTCGCGGGGCGGGCGCGGGGGAAGTCTTCGTCGTCGGTGCCGACAAATACCCCTTGGCGGAAGGCGGAATCGGGCGCGGAAGGCGTAGCGCAGCGCGTCGGTGCGCCATCGGCGGGGCGCAACACCACCGTTGTCAGGTCGCTTTCATAGGATTGCAGTATCTCCGCCGTCTCCAGGCAGCGCATCGCCGGCGTGCCGGCAGGCACCGACAGGAACAGCGTGCGGCCCCTGATGTCGATATTCTCGACGCCACCCTGGCGCCAGAGCAAATCCACCATCTGGTTCTTGCTGACCAGGGCGGCGGCGGGCTTGTAGGGCTGGGGGCCATGCAGCATCACCTCGACGGCGCGCTGCTGTTGTTGAACAGTACGGACGACAGGTTCGGGCGCCGGCGGCGAGCCGATCTTCGGGCCAGAGACCTCCCTGGTGGGATCCATCTCGAAGGCGAGATTGCCCCCGATGGCGCGGCCATAGAGCCAGTTCAGTCCCAGCGTGACGCCATCGGAAACCTGATAGGAGGCGCCGAAGTTGAACTGATTGCGCGGGTGGAAATTTCCATTGGCCGTCTCTGCGACATAGGTGTCGCTGCTGAGTTCGGCGATCAAGGTCAGCCCGTCGAGGGGCGTGCGCCAGTTGACGCCGCCGAAGATACCCGCCGGACCGTGGAAATACTGCGACAGATTGAAGTCGCCCCCCAGGCCGGAAAAGCGGTCGCTCCGCACGTCGAAGTGGCTCGAAAGCAGGCTTAACGGATTTCGCAACGTGTTTGCGGTGCCCAGTCTTCCCCAGCCCAGCCCTATGCTCGTGTCGACGCTGCCAAACTGCTTGGAGGCGACGAGATATTCGCCGCCATAGACGCCGGTGCCGATAATGTCGTTGATGCCAACAGCGACCGCGGGCAACCAATCGCTCTCTGTCAGAAGGCGAGCCTTCACTTCGAAGCTCCGGTCGTAAAAGACCGAAAAGTTGGGATCGAAATGCTGAAGGCCGGAATATCGGAAAGACGCTTCCAGCCAAGGCAAGACCTGGAAGCCGAGATTGTAACGCTGGTTGTTTCTGAAATAGCTGATTCCGGCGGTCAATTCTCCGTCCGGGGCCATGCGCGCGGTCGGCGTATCGACCATGCCAACGCCGCCATACATGTCCCGGGAGAGGGGGGGGGCGTCATCTGCCAGCGCCGGGCCAAACGGAACCATGGCGGCGGTGGAGAGAAGGGCTGTTTTGAGCAGGCCGAAAAAGGCATGCCGCACCTTCCGCCTGGGCCACACTCTTCCCACCGATTTCGCCCTGCCGTTCTTGATCGGCTTTCCTCGCCGGTTGTCTAAGTAATTGCAAGAAAATTATGATTTTTGCTTTTCCGACTTGCATGGGCTGTGCTACATCGCGATGATCAGGGACGGGCCCGTCGGAAATGCCACAAAAAATCTTGCCATTAACGGGGCGTTTTGCCCGGCTGGCTGCTGTGCTGCTGCCCGGCTTTGCGATGATATTTTTCGCGCTCGCCGGCCAGGCGCAGCAGGTGCCGTCCGCTGAGCAGATACAGCAGGTGCTGCAGCGGCAGAGCGGCGGCAGCGTCGGCGGCAATGGCAATGGCAGCGGCACCTCGGCCGCGCAACCGGACATGGTGATCCAGCCGGCACAGCCCGCGGTGGCCGGCGGCCGTTATGAGCAACCATCGCGGCTTGAGCAGATTCTTTCCGCGCGTGCGGGTGTGCGCTTGCGCCAGTTCGGTTATGACCGTTTCGGCTACGGCCAGCCTGTGGTGGTGCCGCAAACGGGCGCCGTCCAGGATGACTATGTGCTTGGCCCGGGAGACGAGATCGTCCTGTCGCTGCGCGGCCAGGAGAATAGCGAGATCCGCGCGGTGGTTGACCGGAATGGCCAGGCGGTAATCCCGCGCCTCAATCCCATTCCCGCCACAGGCCGCACCTTTGGCAGCTTCCGGGAGGATGTGGAAAACGCGGTGCGGCGCGCCTATGTCGCCACCTCCGCTTTCGTATCCATCGGCCGCGTGCGCCAGATCAGCGTGCTGGTCACCGGCGAGGTCAACAGTCCTGGCCAGCGCCTGGTCACCGGTCTGTCCTCGGCTGTGGACGCGCTGCTTCTGTCGGGCGGCGTGAAGAAGACGGGCTCTCTGCGCAATATCCGCATCCAGCGCGGCGGGCGCGAATATGGCGTGGACCTTTACAGTGTGCTGACCGGTCGCGGCGGCGGCGCCAATTTGCGACTGGCCGATGGCGATCGGATCATCGTGCCGACGCTGGGCCGCACCGTGGCGGTCAGCGGCCTTGTCCGCCAGCCCGGCATCTATGAATTGCCGCCTGGTCAATCCGGCATCACCGGGCGGGCGTTACTGGCACTGGCCGGCGGCCAGGAGGTGCGCGGCAACTACCGCATCTCGGTGTTGCGGATATTGCCGGATGGGCGCACGGCGCTGACTCCGCTTGGCAATGAAAATGGCGTGGTCGGCGACAGCGAAATCCTGTTCGTGCAGCTTGGCGCCGATCAGACCACTAACCAGGCCACCATATCGGGCGGCCTGGGTATGGCCGGCCCGCTCGCCTTGGCGGGCGCCAGCAAGCTGTCGGATTTCGTCCGCGCCCCGGGTGCGCTGGGACCGGCGCCTTATACGTTGTTCGGCATCATCTCGCGCAAGAACAGCCGCAACCTGCTGCGCGAGCTGGTCGCCTTCACGCCGGTCGCCGTGATCAACGGCAAGGAAGACAGCATGCTGCAGAGCGAGGACATCGTGCGGCCGATCTCGGTCAATGAGGCCCGGCTCCTGACCAAGGCGGTATGCGCCTATCTGGCCACTCAGCAGCAGGCCCAAAGCGCCCTGCGCAACCCGCTGGCGGTCGTTCCAGGCAAGGCGGACACCTCGCTGGTAAGCTGCAATACGGACGAAAGCGGCACGCGCGTCTTCACCAGCCAGGGCGCGAATGGTGATATGGCGTCGCAAACTCAGCATCCGGAAACCGACCAGTTCGGTGATCCGTTGCCGGAATATTACTTGCCGTCGGCCCGTGTGCAGGCGACGGAAAACCCGCCTGCGCCTTCGGATGCGAACGGCGCGCAGCCGCAGCAGCCGGGTTTCGACAATCAGCCTGCTGTTTCCGGCAATGGCGGCGGCGGTCCCATGGGGGCGCCGGCGACGCCCTTCGCCTATCCCATGGATCAGTTGCGCCGCCAGGCCCGCACGCCGGCGCCCAATTTCCAGGATCAGACGAACCCGACGGGAGGAGTGTCATCCAACCGCGAGGTGACGCGCTTTTCCGATCTCGCCGACCAGCTTGGCGTTACCGAACTGGTCCTGATCAATTTTCTGATTGATCATCAGGTGGTGTTGAATGGTGCGGTACGTGGCCCCGGCCGCTACTTCGTTGGCCCCAGTGCGAATCTGCCCGACCTGGTCGATGCCGCCGGCGGCATGCAGAACTGGGCGAATGTCGGCGCGGTGGAAGTTGTTTCCACGGCGGTGGATGTCAACACCGGACGGAGCGTTACGTCGCAGATCACCCTGTCGAGGCCGGCGGGAACCTTTGCCAGTTACCGCGTCCGCCCGCAGGACGTGTTTCGCTTCAACAACGTCTTCACCGAAAATGACAATGGCACGGTGACCGTGCAGGGTGAAGTCCGCAGCCCCGGCATATTCCAGATCCGCCACGGCGAGCGCCTTTCGACGCTGTTGATGCGCGCGGGCGGGATCACCAGCACCGCCTATCCCTACGGCACGGTCTTTCTGCGCAAGTCGGTCGCCGACATGGAGAGCGAGAGCTATCAGCGCGCTGCCAAGGAGGCCGAGGACCAGTTGCTGGTGGCGTTGACACGCGTGGGCACCGACAAGCTCTCACCCGAGACCTTCACCGCCATGCAGGGCTTCATCAAGGACCTGCGCGCCCAGAAGGCTCTTGGCCGCATATCGGTCACTGCTGATCCCAGCGTGCTGGCGGCCCATCCCGAACTGGATCCGCTGCTTGAGTCGGGCGATCTCGTCTACATTCCGCAGCGTCCCAGCACGATCTCGGTGCTCGGCCAGGTGCGCCAGCCCGGCTCCTACATCCTGCAGGCGCGTGCGACCATGCGCGACTATATCGCGCGCGCAGGCGGATACTCTTCCACGGCGGATGAATCCAATGCCTATGTCGTCCTGCCGGATGGCTCGGCACGCAAGGTCGAGACGTCCTGGCTGAACTTCACCTCGAACGATCTGCCCCCGGGCAGCGCCATCGTGGTACCGCGCGATGTGACGCCGCTCGATTTGCGCCAGGTGATCATCGATACCTCGCAGATTTTCAGCCAGCTCGCGGTCTCGATCGCCTCGGTGGCGGTCATCTCGCGCTACTAGGCGCGGGGTCGTCTCATCCTGGAAGCGCGATGCCGCCGGGCGCTTCAAAAGGTCGAAACCGTTGGGGCCTTTAATTCTCCAAATTGGCGCCGGCCCCCGGTCCCGGCTGGGTCCGGGGGCGTGGCGAATTTGTCACGCATCGCCAGGATAATTGCTTTGGCGGGTGGCGTTGCATCCCAAATTTCCTGGTCCGCTGCCAGAATTTCGCGATCAAGCTGATGATTTTCAGGGCGGGGCCTCGGGCCGGTGCGGCGCCGCCGATGTGGGGCGTCGGCGTTGCCGTGTTGCTGTCTATTTCGAATTCTCTAGAAAATTCAGAGTGATAGATGGAAATGCCCCTGGAACGGCCTCAAGCCAAACATTTCCAGGACGCAGATACTTGCCGGTATACAGAGCAACGCTGCTTCTTGTCTGAGCAGGGAAGAGCAGCAGTCTGCTCTCAGACAGCCCATTTCCGACGCCGTGTGATCGGTGCTAATTCCTTGAAAAGTGTGGCAACCCGACTGCGCTTCGTGTATTTAGGTACGAGAAGATTGCTTCCTTAATGCCTTGAAATCTTCACATTTTTTGCCGTTCGAGGGGGGGCGGTCCCAATTGACTCTGGCGCAACTCTTCGCCTACATACGCCGAAGTTTAGCGCCCAAAGTCTTCGTATCCGTGTTGCCCCCCTCCCAAGGGCTTATATTTTCAGAGGAGTTTTTGAATGCGGTCCCTTGCTGCGGTTGCTCTTGCTACTGGTCTTATGGTTTCCAATGTCTATGCGGCGAGCGTGTCTCCGCTGCCGGTTGGGCAACCCGCCGGCGTGAAGCACGCCCAGGTAGAACAGGATAACTCGATGCTGCTGCTCTTCGGCGTGGGCATTGTCGGCGCGGGAATCGCGCTGGTTGCCTCGGGCAACAGCCGCGCTCCGACGTCGGCGCCGGTGCCGGCCACGACGACGACGACGACCACCACCACCACCACCACCACCACCGTCTGATACGGCCATACGAATCAGATAAGCAAAAGGCGAGCGGAAACGCTCGCCTTTTTGCGTTTCAACCGGGCGGCCGGAAAATTTCGGTCAAGAGCGTGTCACCGGCCGGATGGACATGCTGCAGGGCGCGCATGACCATGCCGTCGCTTCCCAACCAAAACATGTCCGTGAAGTTCCAGTCGCGTCCGGTGGCGTGACAGTCTTCGTCCACGCGGGTGGTGGCAATGGCGGTGCCCAGGATCTTGATGGTCTGGCGCGCACGCGCCGCGGCGCGGCATTCCACCGCCAGCCCGTAAAGTTGCATGTCCGGAAAGTCCATCTGCCGTTTGCTGGAGAAGGGCGCCATCAGCGCCTCGGATGGCGGCGGCGGGCTGCCGGTGGTGCCGGCAAGATCATGCGGCAGCCCGACAGTGCGGCGCAGCCGTCCGTCGCGGGTGACCAGCACGATCCTGTTGCTGGCGGTCCATAGCAGGTCGCCATTGGTGTCGGTGGCCAACACGATGATCTGCTCGCGGGCGCCATTCAGCCGCCAGCCCATGCTGGCATAGGTGATGGCGGCGGCCTGGTTACGGGTGATGGCGCCGCCATTGGCCTGGGCGCGCCACATCTCGCCCAGCATCTTCCAATATTGCGAATAGGTGCTGTCGCCATAGCTGTTGCAGCCGCCCAGCATCAGCGCCGGCAGCAGAGCAAGCCAGCGCGGGAGGCGCGCGCCTTTTCGCGTCACGCCGGCAAGTCCTTGAGGATCTGCCTCAGCGCGGGCGCGATGTCGGGGCGGGTCAGGCCCACGGCGATATTGGCGTGCAGGAAGCCCACCTTGTCGCCACAATCATAGCGGGCGCAGTCGGTCTTGACCGCATTGAACGGGGTCTTGCCGATCATCTGGGCCATGGCGTCGGTAAGCTGGATCTCGTTGCCGGCGCCGCGCTCCTGCCTGTCGAGGATGGTGAAGATTTCCGGCTGCAGAATGTAGCGGCCGATGACGCAAAGGTTGGACGGCTCGGTGCCGGTGGCCGGCTTTTCCACCATGCCCAGCACTTCGGTGGCGTTGCCGTTTTTGGCGCCCGGCTTGACCACGCCATAACGCTTGATCTCGTCCTTGGGCTTTTCCTCGGCTGCCACGATGATGCCGCCGCCCACCCGGTTGTAGCTGGCGATCATCTGCGACAGGGCGCCGGGCTTGCCGACCATCAGGTCGTCGGGCAACAGCACCGCGAAAGGCTCATTGCCCACGAAATGACGGGCGCACCACACCGCATGGCCCAGCCCCAGCGGCTGCTGCTGGCGGACGAAGCCGACCGAGCCGGTCTTGGGCAGCATTTCCAGAAGGCTGTTCAGCTCAGTGGTCTTGTCGCGCGCCGACAACAGCGCCTCCAACTCATAGGCATGGTCGAAATGGTCGGCGATGACATGCTTGCCGCGGCCGGTGATAAAGACGAACTGCTCGATCCCGGCCTCGCGCGCTTCCTCGACCGCGTACTGGATCACCGGCTTGTCCACAACCGGCAGCATTTCCTTCGGGATCGCCTTGGTCGCCGGCAGGAAGCGGGTTCCCATCCCGGCGACGGGGAAAACGGCCTTGCGGACGGGGGATGGGACGGACATGGGGATGCTTTCAAAAGGGCCTGTTTCATGGCATGGGGGCCCCATTATTGTCCAGTTTTCAGGGCCTTTGACATATCTGGGCGATGGCAAAATCACTGTTCCTCTGCCTGCTTCTGCTGACGAGCCCCGGTCTTGCCCGGGCGCGGGCCGCCGAGGCCACGCCCGCACTGATCGCCGAGACACAGGCGGCGCTGGAGAAGGGTGACGCCGCGGAAGCGCAGCGCCTGGCCGATGCCGGCCTGAAGGGTCACGCGAGCGGCGCCGAACGCGCCCAGCTTCTGCTCAGCCGCGGACTGGCGCGCGAACTCCTGGGATCGCACGAGCAGGCGCTGGAAGATTTCACCGCCGCCATCAACGGCCGCGCCCTGGCCGTGGCGGATCGCGCCCAGGCGCTGCTGCAGCGCGGCTTTCTCAATGACGGCTTGGGGCGGCTGGATGCGGCGGCGCGTGATTATGGCGCGGTCGTGGCGCTCAAGACAGGGCTGACCGCCACCGCCCTCAACAACCGCGCCAATGTCTTTCGCCGCCAGAACCGACTGGACGAGGCGCGGCGCGATTATTTGGCGGCGCTGCAGGCGGGCAGCGCCAAGCCGCAATACCCCTATTATGGCCTTGGCCAGATCGCGGAAGCCCAGCACGACAAGGAAGCGGCGCGCGGCTTCTACGCCAAGGCCGTGGCTGTGGACCCGTCCTATGGCCTGGCGTCGGAGCGGCTGGCCGAATTGGGCGGCCCGGCCGAGTTGGCGCTGACCGAACCGGACGTGGTCCGGTTGCACCAGCCCGCACCTAGGACCGATATCGCACCCCCGTCCCAGAAGGCCCGGCCGGCCCCCGGCCGGATCGTATTGAAGCGGCCGCGCCAGCATGCCGGCCGCCCGGCGCCAGCCCCAAGCCTGGGCCTGCGCCCGGCGCTGGATGCGCCGGTCTCCGTGGCGACGGGCGCGGAAGTCCAGCTGGGCGCCTGGCGCAGCGAAGCGGAGGCCCAGGCAGGCTGGATCAAGGCCCAAGGCAAGGCAGGGAGCCTTCTGGACGGCCTCACGCCCCACATCGTGGCCGCCGACCTGCCGGGAAAGGGCCGCTACTACCGGTTGCGGACCGCGCCCGCGGCTGGGCAGAGCCGCAGCCGTCTTTGCGCGGCCATGGTCCGGCAAGGCCTGGCCTGCCTGGTGACGGCAAACTGACAATACGTCAGGTTCCGTCATAATCCGGTCTCAAAAGTCAGGCTTGTTCGCATTTGCGAAAGAAGCTTAGCCTCGGGCACTAAGGCATCTGGAGAGTCATGCATATTACGCCGGCATGCTGGTTCGCGGGCCTGCTGTTTACCGCTGCCCTGACAGCAACACCTGCGATGGCTTCGCCCTGGGCCGAGGTTGGCGACAACCAGTTGCGCGGCGACATCGAACTCCTGGTGACTTCCGGGGCGCTGCGCAGTGTCACCATCCACTGGCCGCTGCCTTGGGCGGCGATCGTTTCCGGGCTGGCGCGGACGCCGCTCGACCGTTATCCGGCTGCTGTGCGCGCGGCCGCAGGCCGGGTGCTGGCGCGGGCGCAGGGTGAGGCGGGGCCTGGCTTGTCGGCCTCGCTCACGGCCGATGCCACCAACCGTCCCGGTGTCGTCTACGGCTTCGACGGCATGGGGCGCGGCGACGCCCAGGCCCAGCTTTCCCTGGAACGCAATGGCGATGTCTTTTCCGGCCGCGCGTCGTTGGGGGTGATCACCCGGAATTCGGGCGGCCGCCGCACCGGCAAGCTGATGCCCGAAGGCACCTATCTCTCCGTCAACATCGCCGACCAGCTGAGGGTTTATGCCGGCTATCTCGATCACTGGTGGGGACCGGGCGCGATCTCCGCGCTCTCCCTGTCCAACAACGCCCGCCCGATGCCGCAGGTCGGCATTGAGCGCGCCTCCAGCGCGGCCTCATCCTGGCCGGTGCTGCGCTGGCTGGGGCCGTGGCAGTGGGAATTCATCCTGGGCAAGCTGGATGGGCCACAGATCCAGTCCAACACCTATTACAACGCCATGCACATCACCATCAGCCCGCTGAAATGGCTGGAGCTGGGTGTTTCCAAGACCGAGCAGTTCTGCGGCCAGGGACACCCCTGCGCGCCGCTGCGCGATTATTTCACCAATTCCGATTTCGCGGCCCATCCGGACAATGTCAACGGCGAGGGGGCGCTGGAAATCAAACTCCACCACGCCGTCTTCGGCGTGCCGGTGCAGGCCTGGATGCAGTTGATGAACGAGGACTATTCCCTCTTCAATCATTCCGACACCAGCCATCTGTTCGGCGCCAGCCTCTGGGTCCCGGCGCCGGACAATCCAGTGAAGCTGACGGCGGAATTCACCGACAGCATTGCCACCATCACCGCCTTTGCCTTCGCCGATCCCGCCTATGGCGTCAGCTACACCAACGGCCAGTATCCCGATGGGATGCGCTATCGCGGCCGGACCCTGGGCTTCAGCCTGGACGATGATTCCACCCTGCTGTCGCTGCAGGGAAGCTGGACCGATGCCGGCGGCTGTTTCTACGAGCTGTCGCTGCATCATGCCACCATCGGCGACGCCCGCTCCATCGGCGCCAACGCCGTCAGCCCGCTGCCGGTGAAGCTGAATCTGGCGGAAGCACGCATCCGCCTGCCGTTCGACCTGGGCAGGCAGGGCTTCACGCTGGACCTGGCGGGGCGGGTACAGGATGATCAGCCCCGGCCGAGCCGCGGATTCGCGGTGGCCATCGAGGCGGGTATCAGGATAGGTCTATGACGACACTGGTTACGGGCGGCGCCGGCTATATCGGCAGTCATACCGTCTATGCCCTGCTGGACCGCGGCGATTACGTCGTCGTGCTCGACAACCTGTCCACAGGCGTGAAAGGGCAGGTCGGCAAGGATGCCGTCTTCGTGCAGGGCGACGTCGCCGACGCCGCGCTGGTGAAGAGGATCGTCGCCGAGCACAAGGTGGATGCGGTGATCCATTTCGCCGGCTCGATCGTGGTGCCGGAATCCGTGGCCGATCCGCTCGGCTATTACGACAACAATGTCATCAAGGGCCGCGCCCTGATCCAGGCCGTGGTGGAAGCAGGCGTCAAGCACTTCATCTTTTCCTCGACCGCCACCGTCTATGCCGAGGGGGCGCCGCAGCCGCTGGAGGAGAATGCGCCCAAGGGACCGATCAGCCCTTACGCCCGCTCCAAGCTGATGACCGAATGGATGCTGGAGGATACCTCCCGCGCCCATCCGCTGCGACACATCGTGCTGCGCTATTTCAATGTCGCGGGCGCCGATCCCAAGGGCCGCACCGGCCAGTCCGCGCTCAACGCGACCCATCTGATCAAGCGCGCCGCCATGGTGGCGCTGGGGCGGTTGCCGCAGCTCGACATTTTCGGCACCGACTATCCCACGCCCGACGGCACCGGGGTGCGCGATTATATCCACGTCACCGACCTGGCGGCGGCGCATCTGCTGGCGCTGGATGCCCTGCGGGGCGGCGCGGCCAGCACGGCCTATACTTGCGGCTATGGCCGCGGCCTGTCGGTGCGCGAGGTGATCAAGGGCGTGGAGCAGGTTAGCGGCCAGCCGCTGCCGGTGCGCGTCAGTCCCCGCCGCCCCGGCGACCCGCCCACCCTGATCGCCGACCCCCGCCGCATCAAGGCCGCGCTGGGCTGGAAACCCGCCCATGACGGCATCCAGGAGATCATTGCCTCGGCCATCGCCTGGGAACGGCGCTTCAACCGCTGAAACATGCCGTAATGTTGGGGTGCGGGGGTTGGCAGGATCGGCGCGGCCCCATAAAGACCAGCCCATGCGCGCTTTCGACCCCGCCACCTACGAACCGGCCATCGGCTGGGCCAAGCGTCACGAGCGCAGCATTTCCGCGGTGTCGCTGGCCGGCGGTTTCGCCTTCGACAGTTTCGCCTTCGGGCGCATTGACCATGCCGTGACCCAGGCGGTTTTCATCGTCTATCTCCTGGTGGCGGGCATCGCAATCGCGGTGCTTCACGGACTGGAATCCCGGGTGGACGGCCGCAAGCCCTCCGACAAGACCCGCACCATCCTGGTCGCCGTCACCCAGTTCGCGCTGGGCTGCCTGTTGTCGGGCTTCTGCGTCTTCTACATCCGCAGCGCCTCGGTCACCTCGTCCTGGCCGTTCCTGCTGGCGATGGCGGCGATCTTCATCGGCAATGAATATATGCGCCGCTATCACGCCCGGCTGGTGTTCTCGTCGCTGCTGCTGTTCTTTGCGCTCTATTCCTACGCCATCATGCTGGTGCCGGTGGCGACGGGGCGGATGGGGCCGCGCTGGTTCATCGTCAGTGGCGTGGTGTCGCTGGTGGTGTTCTTCTTCTTCGTGCGGGCGCTGGCGCGGCTGGGGCATGACCGCTACCGCGCCGCGCGCATGCAGGTCTTTGTCGGCATGGTGGTGATCACCGCCTTCCTCAATGCCGCCTATTTCCTGCGGGTGCTGCCGCCGCTGCCGCTGGTGCTGACCGATGCCGGGGTCTATCACAAGGTCAAGCGCAGCGGCGCGGTGTTCGAGGCCCAGCAGGAACAGGAGCCGCCGGAATGGCAGGCGCTGTTCGGCACCCACGCCATCATGCATGTCCAGCCGGGCGCCAAGCTCTATCTCTACAATGCGGTGTTCGCACCAAGGGGGCTGCGCACCCGCATCGTGCATGACTGGCAGTGGCTGGATCCCGCCAAGGGCTGGCAGAGCCAGCAGCGCGTGGCGGTCAATATCCTGGGGGGGCGCGAGGACGGCTTTCGGTGGTACACTGTCAAGACCAACCCACGGCCCGGCCAGTGGCAGGTCGACATCCAGACCGTGGATGGCCGCGCCATCGGCCGGGTGCGTTTTGCCGTTGAGGAACAGGCCGTGCCGCCCGCCGTCAGCCCCGTTACTTTGAAATAGTGGCGCTGAAATAGAGGGCGGCCGCTTGTGTTGGGATCGGGCAAGGACTATTTCACATCCCAGTTTCGGGATACCCAGAATTGTCCAGTAACAATACTGTTATATCGCATCTGCGCCGGCTGGAAGCCGAGAGCATCCACATCATGCGCGAGGTGGCGGCCGAGTTCGCCAACCCGGTGATGCTCTATTCGGTGGGCAAGGATTCCGCCGTGATGCTGCATTTGGCGATGAAGGCGTTTTATCCCTCCAAGCCGCCCTTTCCGCTGATGCACGTCAACACGACGTGGAAGTTCCAGGAGATGATCCGGTTCCGCGACGAGACCGTGAAGCGGCTGGGCCTGGATTTCATCGAATATATCAACCAGGACGGGGTCGCGCGCGGCATCAACCCGTTCGATTCCGGTTCGTCGCTCCACACTCAGGTGATGAAGACCGAGGCGCTGAAGCAGGCGCTGGACAAATATGGCTTCGACGCCGCCTTTGGCGGGGCGCGCCGCGACGAGGAAAAATCCCGCGCCAAGGAGCGCATCTTTTCTTTCCGCGACGCCCATCACGGCTGGGACCCCAAGAACCAGCGGCCCGAACTTTGGCGCGTCTACAACACCCGCATCAACAAGGGCGAGAGCATCCGCGTCTTCCCGCTGTCCAACTGGACCGAGCTGGACATCTGGCAATATATCCTGGCCGAGAATATCCCCATCGTGCCGCTCTACTTCGCGGCGAAGCGCCCGGTGGTGGAGCGCGGCGGCACCCTGATCATGCGCGACGACGAACGCATGACGCTGCTGCCGGGCGAAAAGGTCGAGGAAAAGCTGGTCCGCTTCCGCACCCTGGGCTGCTATCCGCTCACCGGCGCCATTGAATCGGGCGCAGACACGCTGGAAGCCATCGTCACCGAGATGTTCACCGCCCGCACGTCTGAGCGCCAGGGCCGCCTGATCGACAGCGACGAAAAAGCCTCGATGGAGAAGAAGAAGAAGGAAGGGTATTTCTGACATGAATGCCCCCCCGAAAGCCGCGCTTGCCGCGGCCGACAATCAGAAAAGCGACCTCAAAGACTTCCTCGCCGCCCAGGAAAGAAAGTCCCTGCTGCGCTTCCTCACCTGCGGCAGCGTCGATGACGGCAAGTCCACCCTGATCGGCCGCCTGCTCTATGACACAAAGCTCTTGTTCGAGGACACACTGGCGTCGCTGGAAAAGGACAGCAGAAAATTCGGCACCGATGGCGACAATATCGACTTCGCGCTGCTGGTGGACGGGCTGGAAGCCGAACGCGAACAGGGCATCACCATCGATGTCGCCTATCGCTTCTTCGCCACTGACAAGCGCAAGTTCATCGTCGCCGACACGCCGGGCCATGAGCAATATACCCGCAACATGGCGACCGGCGCCTCCAACTCCGACCTCGCTGTCATCCTGATAGACGCGCGCAAGGGCGTTCTGACCCAGACCCGCCGCCACGCCTATATCGCGTCGCTGCTGGGCATCCGCCACATCGTGCTGGCGGTGAACAAGATCGACCTGATGGAATATTCGCAGGACGTGTTCGACCGCATCGTGGCGGACTTCCATTTGTTCGCGGCCAAGCTGAATTTCGCCAGCCAAATGGCGATCCCGATCGCGGCGCGCTTCGGGGTCAATGTGATCGACAAGTCGGAGCGGACGCCCTGGCACAAGGGCCCCGCGCTGCTGTCGCACTTGGAGACGGTGGATGTCGACACCGCTTTGGCCGACACGCCGTTCCGGTTGCCGGTGCAGTGGGTCAACCGTCCCGACCTCGATTTTCGCGGCTTTGCCGGCACCATCGTGGGCGGGCGCGTCAGGCCGGGCGACACGGTGGTGGTGGCCAAGTCGGGCAAGACCAGCAAGACCAGCAAGGTCGCGCGCATCGTCACCATGGACGGCGACCGCGCCGAAGCGGTGGCGGGCGACGCCGTCACGCTCACTCTGGCCGACGAAGTGGATATTTCACGCGGCGACGTTCTGGCCGCGCCGGACAATCGCCCCGCCGTGTCCGGCCAGTTCGCGGCGCATCTGCTGTGGATGGCGGACGAGGAATTGCTGCCGGGCCGCCAGTATCTTTTGAAGCTGGGCACCGCCACGGTCCCGGCGGCGGTGTCCGAACTCAAGCACAAGGTGGACGTCAACACCCTGGACCATCTGGCGGGCAAGACCTTGGCGCTGAACGAAGTCGGCTACGCCAATTTTTCCCTGGCCCAGCCGCTGGCCTTCGATCCTTATAAAGACAACCGCGACACCGGCGGCTTCATCCTGATCGACCGCTTCACCAACGCCACGGTCGGGGCGGGGATGATTGATTTCTCGCTGATGCGCGCCACCAATGTCCATTGGCAAGCGCTGGATGTGAACAAGCAGACGCGGGCCGCGATGAAGGGTCAGCGCCCGGTGGTGCTGTGGTTCACCGGGCTTTCCGGGTCGGGCAAGTCCACCATCGCCAATCTGGTGGAAAAACAGCTCACCGCCGAGGGCAAGCACACCTATCTGCTGGACGGCGATAATGTCCGCCACGGCCTTAACCGCGACCTGGGCTTCACCGATGCCGACCGGGTGGAAAATATCCGGCGTGTCGGCGAGACCGCCCGGCTGTTCCTCGATGCCGGGCTGATCGTGCTGACCGCCTTCATCTCGCCCTTCCGCTCGGAACGCCGCATGGCGCGTGAACTGCTGGGCGAAGGCGAGTTCCTGGAAGTGTTTGTGGACACGCCGATCGAGGTCTGCATGCAGCGCGACCCCAAGGGCCTGTACCAGAAGGCCAAGGCGGGCACGATCAAGAACTTCACCGGCATAGACAGTCCCTATGAGGCGCCTGAGCATGCCGAACTGACAGTGAGCACGGTCGAAACCAGCCCGGAAGTCCATGCCCAGGCCATCATGGCGTATCTGCGCGAACGCGGATATCTCGGCTAGGACCGCGCACGGCCTTGCGCAGGCGGGTGTTCAACGGCGGCCGCTGATAATGGCCGCCAGTGCGCCATTCAGTTCGGGCCAGTTGACGACGCTCCCGACATTCGCGCCGGTCATGGCGATCTCGCCGGGCATCCGGGTGACACGGACATTGTCCAGCACATAGTCACGCACATCGATCAACTCGGCGGCTTTGGGATCGTTGGCGGCGCCCTGGAACTGGATATCGCGCAAGGCGACATCCTGCGCCGCATGCAGGATCAGATTGTATTGCGCATGGCGCTGCGCGCCGGCCGGTAGCGACAGCCAGTTTGCCTCGAAATGGGTGTTCGGACCGATGGTCAAGCCGCTGATGACGCCGGGATTGGCGGAAGCGTCAATCAGCATGCCGGCGCCCTTGTTGTTTTCGGCGTTGTCGCCGGCCAGGGTGATTTCCTGGCCGGACTCTATCCAGAGGCCGGTTGTAATGGCGGAGCGAAAACTCGAATTGCCGATCCAGACCGTGGTTGTCTGGTCGCCTCCCTTTTTTCCGATATGGAAGTTGACGTGGTTGCGGTCGGTCACCACCTCCTGGAAATTCCACAATATCACGTCATGAACATAGATACCCGTGCTGCCGGGACGAAAGAAGTTGGCGACAAACACGTTGTGCGTATGCCCGCCATCGGCGACGCCGCTACTGGAGGTGACAAAACCGAGGCCGATAGTGCCCGCGGGCGCGTCGCTGCCATCCAGCATGATGCCATCCAGAGTCGAGCCCGGCGACTGCGAAAATGCGACGTGGCTGGCGCCTGTGCGGATGGGACGGATCACGCAGCGGTGCGAGCCCAGGATGGTGGTGTGGGGCGGTTGGACCAGCGAGTCGCGAACCCGGTAATTTCCGCTGCCGCAATATCCCATGCCCGCCTGCGCCAGCGCCGACAGCCATTTCTTCAGCGCTGCCGTGTCGTCGGCCTTGCCATCGCCGATCGCGCCGAAATCCCGGGGGGAGAGCGGGCCACTCTGCGCAACAGCAGAGCCGGCAAAAATCAGTAACGCCGCGGCTAGGAGACATTTCATGGCGCCAGTGTATCGCAAGGAAGATGTCATGGTCGCGAAATCGCGGTCGCTGGGCGTTGCCTCCAATGGGATGACGACACCCCTCCCGTGTCAGCCGAGGAAAAATTCAGCAAAAGCAGATGTCGCAGGGTAGAACAAAAAGGGAACCACGGGCTGGCGCGCGTGCGAGGATCGCTTTATACGAGCAGCCCCAACAGCAGGGAATTCAAATGAAGACGATCGCCAATTTCGACCGCATCGGCGAGGAGAATGCCTTTGCTGTGCTGGCCCGCGCCAATGCCCTGGCCGCCCAGGGCAAAGACATCATCAATCTTGGGATCGGCCAGCCCGACTTCCGCACCCCCGATCACATTGCCGAAGCGGCGATCAAGGCCATCAAGGACGGCCATCATGGCTATACCGCCGCCACCGGCATTCCGGTGCTGCGCGAAGCCGTCGCCGCCGACCTCAAAAGGCGCTACGGCGTCACCGTCTCGCCCGAAGAGGTGATGATCCTGCCGGGCGGCAAGCCCACCATGTTCATGTCCATACTGATGTTCGGCCAGCCGGGCGTCGAGATCATGTATCCCGATCCCGGCTTTCCCATCTATCGCTCGATGATCGAATATACCGGCGCCACCCCGGTGCCGATCCCGATCCGCGAGGAAAATGGCTTTGCCTTTTCCGCCGAGGAGACGTTGGCGCTGATCAACGACAGGACGCGGCTGATCATCATCAACTCCCCCGCCAACCCCACCGGCGGCGTCACCCCCAAGGCCGAGGTCGATAAATTCGTCGCCGGCATGGAGAAATGGCCGGAGGTCGCGATCATGTCCGACGAGATCTACGACCAGCTGATCTATGACGGGCAGGAGCATGTCACCCTGCTGAAATACCCCTCGATCCGCGACCGGCTGATCCTGCTCAATGGCTGGTCCAAGACCTATGCCATGACCGGCTGGCGGCTGGGTTATGCGGTGTGGCCGGGCAAGCTCTATGACTATGCCCGCAAGCTGTCGGTGAACCTGCATTCCTGCGTCAACGCCCCCACCCAGTATGCCGGACTTGCCGCCCTGACCGGGCCGCAGGACGCCGTGAATCGCATGGCGCGCGAGTTCGACAAGCGCCGCAGGAAAGTGGTCGAAGGGTTGAACAAGCTGCCCGGCGTGTCGTGCATCGTCCCGGCCGGCGCCTTCTATGCCTTCCCCAACGTCAAAGGGACCGGCTGGAAGGCCAAGGCGCTGGCCAATGCGCTGCTGGACGAGACCGGCGTGGCGCTGATCGGCGGGCCGGACTTCGGCGTGTTGGGCGAAGGCTATGTGCGCCTGTCCTACGCCAACTCGACCGACAATATCCTCAAGGCCCTGGGCCGGATGGGCGAGTTCCTGGCGTCGCGCAAGGCGGCCTAGCGTTTAAGAGGTAAGCTTAACGCGCGCCCGGCGTTGGCGACTGTGCCAAAACGGGATACCCCCTATCCGGAAGGTAATGGGGCGGCCATGAGCACGCTGACGCTGTTCATACGGGGATTGACGGAGGGGGCGCTGGCCGCCGCCGCCTGCCTTGCCGTTCTGGCGGTGTCGTTCGCGGCGTTGTTCTTCGTGCTGGTCTGCGCCGCGCCGAAGAAATGGCTTCAGCGGTAATAGCCGCGGAACCAGTCCACGAATTTCGGGATGCCCGCGCCGATCGGCGTGGTGGGTGAAAATCCCAGGTCGCGCGTGCTGGCGTCGATGTCGGCATAGGTCGCCGGCACATCGCCATTCTGCATCGGCGCCATTTCCAGGATCGCCTTCTTGCCCAGCGCCTGTTCCAGCGCGGCGATGAAGTCGGTCAGCTTTTCCGACCTGTTATTGCCCAGATTGTAGAGCGCGTGCGGCGGTTTGGCCGTGGGCGGGCGGTCCAGCGCCCTCAGCACGCCATCCACGATGTCATCTATGTAGGTGAAGTCGCGCCACATCTCGCCATGGTTGAACAGCTTGATCGGCTTGCCCGCCGCGATGGCGGTGGCGAACAGGATCGGCGCCATGTCGGGACGGCCCCACGGCCCATAGACGGTGAAGAAGCGCAGGCCGGTGGCGGGAAGGCCATAGAGATGGGCATAGGCATGGCCGAACAGTTCGTCGGCGCGCTTGGTCGCGGCGTAGAGCGAGTTGGGATGGTCCACCGCGTCGCCCACCGCGAAGGGCGTCTTCTCGTTGGCGCCATAGACCGAAGACGAACTGGCATAAACGAAATGCTTCAGGCCGGGCAGGGCGCGCGCCAGTTCCAGCATCACCACCTGGCCCATCACATTGGCGGTGACATAGGCGTAAGGGTTCTCCAGCGAATAGCGCACCCCTGGCTGTGCGGCCAGATGCACGACATGGGTGATGTCCGGCGATGCCAGCTTCCGCATCGCGTCCCGGTCGGAAATGTCGGCCTGCACGAATGTGAAGGCCGGCCGGTCCGCAAGCCGCGCCAGCCGCGCCTGTTTCAGCGCCACGTCATAATAGGGGTTGAGGTTGTCCACCCCGATCACGCGGTCGTCGCGGGCCAGAAGCGCCGCGCTTACCGCCGCGCCGATGAACCCGGCAGCACCGGTGACCAGCACCGTCACGGCCGTCCCACACTGACATAGGTGAAACCCTCTTCACGCATCTGGGCCGGGCGGTAGATGTTTCGCAGGTCCACCATCAGGGGCGTTTTCAGCGCCGTCTTCACACGGGTCAGGTCGAGGGCGCGGAATTCGTTCCACTCCGTCAGGATCACAACCCCGTCGGCGCCTTCCAGCGCGTCATAGGCGTTCTTGCGGTAATCCAGCGCCATGTGTTTGGCGGCTTCATCACAGCCTTCGGGATCGTAGGCACGCACCGTCGCCCCCGCCTTCTGCAGATAGGGCAGGATCACCAGCGACGGCGCGTCGCGCATGTCGTCGGTGTTGGGCTTGAAGGTCAGTCCCAGCACCGCGATGGTCTTGCCCTTGACGCCGCCGAACGCGGCCTCGACCTTCTTGGCCATGTCCAGCTTGCGCCGCTCATTGACCGCCACCACCGCTTCGACGATGCGGGTGGGGGCGCCCAATTCCTGCGCCGTCTGCACCAGGGCCAGCGTGTCCTTGGGAAAGCAGGAACCGCCATAGCCGGGTCCGGCGTTGAGAAACTTCTTGCCGATGCGTCCGTCCAGCCCGATGCCGCGCGCCACCTCCTGCACGTCGCCGCCCACTTTCTCGCAGATGTCGGCCATCTCGTTGATGAAGGTGATCTTGGTGGCGAGGAAGGCGTTGGCCGCATATTTTATCAGTTCACTGGTCTCGCGGCTGGTGAACACGATAGGGGTCTCATTCAGATAGAGCGGGCGATAGACCTCGCGCATCACCTCGCGGGCGCGCTCGGTATCGCAGCCCACCACCACCCGGTCCGGGCGGCGGAAATCCTCGATCGCTGATCCTTCGCGCAGGAATTCCGGGTTCGACGCCATGTCGAAATCGGCGCCGGGGCGCGCCTTGCGGATGATCTCTTCCACCTTGCGGCTGGTGCCCACCGGCACGGTGGATTTGGTGACGATCACGGCATGGTTGGTCAGCGCCGCGGCGATTTCCTCGGCCGCGGCGAAGACGTAGGTCAGGTCGGCATGGCCATCGCCGCGCCGGGACGGCGTGCCCACCGCGATGAACACGGCCGATGCGCCCGCCACTGTGCGCTTCAGGTCGGTCTCGAAGGACAGCCGGCCGGCCTTGATGTTGGCGGCCACCACTTCTTCCAGCCCCGGCTCGAAAATGGGAATGCCTCCGGCGCGCAGGGTTTCGACCTTGGCGGGGTCCTTGTCGATGCAAACCACGTCATGGCCGAACTCCGACAGACACGCCCCGGACACAAGCCCGACATATCCGGTGCCGATCATCGCGATGCGCATGGAATCCCCTGAACTGACGCTTTGTTCTGGCGTGAAAGGCGAGGCGTTTCAAGGGACACAGGGCCTGGGTGGTAAATTGTCCCTTTCGCCGCAATGGGTTATATCTGGACCATGA
Organism: Rhizomicrobium sp.; assembly: GCA_035549455.1. Classification (GTDB taxonomy): domain Bacteria; phylum Pseudomonadota; class Alphaproteobacteria; order Micropepsales; family Micropepsaceae; genus Rhizomicrobium. The sequence continues at coordinate 221,835 of DASZQW010000041.1, forward strand.
TCGAGATCCGCGATCTGACTTTCGAATATCCCGGCCAGCGGGCGCTGGACGGCATAAGCCTGACCATTGCGGGCGGCGTCATCACCGCGCTGGTCGGACCCAATGGCGCGGGCAAGACCACGCTCTTGCGCTGCATGGCGGCGCTGGAGACGCCCTACCAGGGCTCGGTGACCATCGCCGGGCTGGACACAACCGAGGCGCCCCGCGCCATCCATGCCCGGCTGGGCTATCTGCCCGACTTCTTTGGCCTCTATGACGCGCTGAGCGTGCAGCGCTGCCTGCACTATGCGGCGCGGGCCCATGGCATCGCGCCGGGCCTGGCGGCGGGCGCGGGCG
>DASZQW010000042.1:0-28346 GCA_035549455.1 Rhizomicrobium sp.
TCCTTCGCTCCAAGCCCCGCCTGGTGCTGCTTCAATATCCCGATGATCTGTTCTTCGGTGTATCGGCTGCTTCTCATCGTCCGTCTCCTTCAAGGAACGGACTCTACCTCAAATCGAGGGCAATTTCGGGGAGCAGGTCACGCGGAACGTTATACATAATATACTTAGAGTCGTACTTCTCCTCGTCCATGCCCGGCTTCAGCGGGACAATTCGATCCCTGCCATCTGGCATGGCGACTGCCAGAAATTCGGTCAGACGTGCGAGCTCTTTAACTCTCCGGCTGCTAATCGGGCCGAACTCTCCGGCGATACGCTCGCCATCCTGCACCTCTGAAAAGTAAACGTTCTCGGCAGCATTCAAATATTGCATCTCGTTCAGCGCCAGAACGTCCGTCTCCTTCTTTAGGTCAGCGTATCCCTTATGGCTTTTGACCGCATACACGCCGGGATCAAACAGGCAGGCTGTAAGCCGGGGGGTGAGCGGCAGAATAAAGAGCGCCCCTGCGCTTATCGCGCCCCAAGTATCTTCACCAATTTTCTGGCAATAGAAACGGTTGGTGTTTATTAGCGGGTTGTCGCTAGTCACAAATTGTATCTTTGTGTGATTTTCGAGGATGCAGAAATGCAAATCCTTGAGGGATGGAGTCAGCCCCTTAAGGCTCCTAAGCGCCTGCAAGACAATCTGATGTGGATCCAGAGGTGGCCGTTCCGACTCTGAGAGCGACCTCCCCCGGAAAGTTAAGGCGGCAGATTTTTCGAAGAACAGTTTGATTTGCTGTGCTGCGACCTCCGTTCGCCCGTATTGCAAGACCATAAACAGCCTCATCCATACTAAGTCGCTTTCATCAAACGTATGGCCGCTTGCCTTCCTCACTGCTTCTGCGTACCGCCCCTCAATTTCCCCAAACATCTTTTCCAGTGCGCCATCTTTGCCGTAAAAATAATTCTTGGCGCATTGATGCTTAGTTGGAGCGTCAGGGATTAAGCGGCCGCTTTTGATATTGAAAAGGTTGATCGCATTTCCATCGGCGTGCGTACTGAACGACTTTAGATGGACCTTCGGCACAAAATGATGATTTTTATGCGACGCCATGTTCGCTTAAATCATTCCGCCGCGATCACTGACCGTTGGCTTGCCTCGTCTAAAGATCATGAATGTCGGCAGGAATGAGCTTTGTATCGCGTAGATGCGTTGGCATTATCACCCACTCGCCCACGGCGAGTCATGAAACTCGCTCACCGGCCGCAGCGGCACCGGCAGCGCCGGGTTCGCCCCGATGTAAAGCTCCAGCACCATCTGGCCTGTCGCCTTGTCCCACACCATCTGCGGCGCGAAGCCGCCGGGCTTGCGGAAGGTCTTGCCGTCAAAGTCGAAACTGCGGGGCGCGACCTCGCTCCAGCCATTGGCCAGTTCGGCGGCCAGCCGGGCGCGCACCGCGTCCATCTCCTCCGGCCTGTCGCCGACATTGGTGATGTCCGGGGCGCTGACTTTCACCGCGCCGCTGGGCAGAATCTCGACCCTTGCGGCGACCGCCATGCCGCCGCCCGCATACCCGCCTTCCCACTTGCCCACCGGCGGCACCGGCTTGGAGCACCCCGCCAGGCAAGCCGCCAGAACCACACACCCCAACAGGACAAGTTTCCTCATGGTCGCGACTCAAAGGGTTGCGGCGCAAAGATTACAACTTATCCCCCCGCTTCGTGGCCGTGGTAAGCTGTGGCCATGACGGGCCGAACCCCGCACTTGTGGAGTGCGGCGCGAAAAATCCAATGATTTCCGAAGGCCATGGGGGAGGGGGGCGAAATAACGGCCCGAACAATTATATTGTGCAAGCCTGGAACTTGCCGCCCGATCAAGGGGTTGATATGCCCCAAGCGCAATTTCGCAAAGGCCCGTCATGTCACTGCCGCCCGACTTCCTCGCCCACAGCCTGAACCGCATCAAGCCGTCGCCCACCATCGCGGTGACCACCAAGGCGCGCGAGCTGAAGGCGGCGGGGATGGATGTGATCGGCCTGGGCGCGGGCGAGCCCGACTTCGACACCCCCGACAACATCAAGGAAGCTGCGATTGCGGCCATCCGCGCCGGTCATACCAAATACACCGCCGTGGAAGGCATTCCCGAACTGCGCGCCGCCATCGCCGCCAAGTTCAAGCGCGAGAACAATCTGGACTATAAGCCGTCCCAGACCTTCGTTGCCCCCGGCGGCAAGACCATTCTCTATAATGCGCTGCTGGCGACGCTGAACCCGGACGACGAGGTGATCATTCCCGCGCCCTATTGGGTCAGCTATCCCGACATCGTGCTGTTGGGCGGCGGCACCCCGGTGATCGTCGAGACGCGGCTGGAAGACGGCTTCCGCCTGACCGCTGCACAGTTGGAAAAGGCAATCACGCCAAAGACTAAGTGGCTGATCTTCAACCAGCCCTCCAACCCCACCGGCGCCTGCTATACCAAGGAACAGCTCACGGCCCTGACCGACGTGCTGATGAAGCACCCCCATGTCTGGGTGCTGACCGACGACATGTATGAGCATCTGGTCTATGGCGGCTTCAAATACACCACCGTGCTGGAGGTCGAGCCGCGCCTCTATGACCGCACTTTGACCATGAACGGCGTCTCCAAGGCCTATGCCATGACCGGCTGGCGCATCGGCTATTGCGCCGGGCCGGAGCCGCTGATCAAGGCGATGGCGAAATTGCAGTCGCAGTCGGCGACCAACGCCGCCTCGATTTCGCAATGGGCGGCGGTGGAAGCGCTGAACGGGACGCAGGACTTCATCCCCAAGTTCCAGAAGATACTTGAAGAGCGCCGCGACCTGGTGGTCTCGATGCTGAACCAGACCAACGGCATCGAATGTCCCAAGCCGGAAGGGGCCTTCTATGTCTATCCCTCGATCCGCAAGCTGATCGGCAAAAAGACGCCCAAGGGCAAGGTGATCGACAGCGACGCGGCCTTTGCCACCGCGCTGCTGGAGGATACCGGCGTGGCGGTGGTGCATGGCGCGGCCTTCGGCCTGTCGCCCTTCTTCCGCATCTCCTACGCCACCTCCAACAAGGCGCTGGAAGAAGCCTGCAAGCGGATTCAGACCTTCTGCAACAGCCTGACATAGGCGTTGCCATTGTATGAAGACATTCATACAATGGCATAATGCTCGAGGATCTCAGCGTCCAGGACAATGGCGTGCCCATCTATGTCCAGCTGCGCGAGCAGATCCTGGCCATGGTCGGCAGGGGCGTGATCCAGCCCGGCGAACAGCTTCCCACCATGCGGCAGGTGGCGGTGGCGCTGAAGATCGACCTCAACACCGTGCAACGCGCCTATGGCGAGCTGGAACAGGGCGGCGTCCTGACCAAGCTGCGCGGCCGCGGCACCTTCGTGGCGCGGGCGCCGGCCTCGCCGCCCCGCAATGCCCGCCGCCTGGCCCAGGACTTCGCCCACAAGGTTGCCGCCCAAGCCCGGGGCCAGGGCATCGCACTGGACGATCTGGCCCAGGCGCTGACGAAGCTGGCGGAACGGGCGTCATGAAAAACATCATCTTCGTCGTCGTCCTGTTCACGGCGTTCATGTTTTGGACGCAGTTTTCCAGGATCCTGCGCGGCAAGCCCACGGCCTCGCCCAATCCGCCACGCAATCCCTGGTCCGGCCTGCCGTCGGCAGCCCGCGCCGCCCCTCTTCAATCCTCAACCCCGGAGGTTCACATGAATCCCATCAGTGCCCTTGTCTTCATCATCTTCGTGGGCGGCGCGGTGCTGTCCTTCCTGGCCCGCCTGCCCATCGCGATCACCGCCGTGCTGGCGCTGATCGGCATTTTCCTGGGCTATTCCATCAAGATGGCCCAGCAATGGGAGCGGGCGGTGGTCCTGCGCCTGGGGCGGCTTCACGCCGTGAAGGGGCCGGGGCTTTTCATCCTGATCCCAATCTTCGATGGGGTGACGACCTGGGTGGACCAGCGTATCCGCACCACCGAGGTCAATGCCGAGCAGGCGCTGACCAAGGACACCGTGCCGGTGAATGTCGACGCCATTGTTTTCTGGATGGTGCATGACCCCGAGCGCGCCGCGCTGGAGATCGCCGACTACAATAGCGCGGTGCAGCGCGTGGCGCAGACATCCCTGCGGGAGATGATTGGCTCCTCGGCGCTGTCGGAACTGTTGTCCGACCGCAAGACCGCCGACGCGGCGCTGAAGGAGGTGATTGGCTCCAAGACGGCGGAATGGGGCGTCACCGTCAATTCGGTGGAAATCCGCGACGTCGCCATTCCCGCCAATCTTCAGGACGCCATGAGCCGCCAGGCCCAGGCCGAGCGGGAACGGCAGGCGCGCGTCATCTTGGGCCAGGCCGAGGAGGATGTGGCCCAGAAATTCGTCAACGCCGCCAAGCTCTATGCCCAGAGTCCGGAGGCTTTGCAGTTGCGCGCCATGAACATCATCTACGAGACCACCAAGGAACGCGGCGCCACCATCCTGATGCCGACCAGCATGGTGGATGCGATGAATCCCGGTGCGGCGGCCTTCGCACTCAATATGGCCAAGAACGATGTGCCACGGTCCGCGCCGGCCACCTCCGTGCCGCAGGTGCCGAAAAGCTAGATGATGCGCTCGGCGCTTCCGTCCAGGGCCATCAGGTAGAACTCGGCTTCCAGGTCGGGATGGGTCTTGGCCAGCGTGGCCTTGACCTGTTCCATGACGCCCTTGTGCTGGGACGTCTCGGCGTCGTGGTCGCTTTTGAAGTCGTTGCCGAAGGCGACCTTGTAGGCGCCGCAGTCGCGGTGATCGACCACGATCACCTTGTGGATGTGATGCAGCGTCTTGGCGATGCCGACATGATCCCAGAAGGCGGCATTGGAGGAGGGAAATTTGTCTGACACCGCCGCCAGCGCCGCACCCGCCAGCGACACCTGGTCATAGTCGTTGGTCATCTTGCGATGGTCGAAGAAGCGCACCGCGTCGTCCACCAGCCGGTAGTCGATGCAGGTGACCGCCAGCGCCGTCACCGTGGCGGCCTGGGCCGCCTGCGGCAGGGCGGCGGCCCCGGTTGCTCCCGCCAGAAACTTGCCCAGCGCGCGCCGGTCTATTTTGCAATCGCACATGAAGTCGCCCCAGATTGGCCCCGATATCGGCCAATCTTACCACGGTTCCGTGGGATAGAAAAAAGGGCCAGCGCTGCTGCCAGGAGAGGCGCCGCACCGGCCCAGTTTTGAACCTCGCTCAAGGGGGAGGAGAGCGGGGCAAAAGCCGCCTTCCGGGGGAGAGGAAGGCGACACCGTAGAGATAGGTGCCAATCGCCCCGGTTCAAGAGGCGCGACAACTGCACTGCGGACTGGCGACGGCTGTCACCGGCACAAGTCGACCGGCAGCTAGTACTGCCAGTCCCTTGACGACTTGACCGCGAAATCCCGGAACGCCGCCACGCGCTTGGACTGGCGCAGGGCGTCGGCATAGACCAGATGCACATCGAAGCCCGGCGCCGCGATCTCCGGCATCACCCGCTCCAGCGCGGGATGCTGGGCGGCGACATAATCCGGGACCACGCCGATCCCGAGCCCGGCTTCCACCGCCTGCAGGATGCCGGTGATGTTGTTGATGCGGATGATTTGCCCCTTGCTGCCCGGCTTCTGGTTCTTCTTGAAGGCTTCCAGCAGCCAGTTGATGTCGCGTATCTCCGGCACCGCCGTCTCGCCATAGACGATGATGTTGTGGTCGGCGATCTCCTCCAGCGTCTGGGGCGCGGGATGCTGCTTCAGGTACGTCTTGGCGGCGTAGATGTGGTAGTGGACGGTGAACAGCTTTCTCTGAATCAGGTCGGCCTGCACCGGCGCGCGCATGCGGATGGCCAGATCGGCCTCGCGCTGGGCGAGGTCGAGCTCCCTGTCGTCCATCACCAGATGGACTTCCACCTCGGGATACTGGGCGAGGAATTCGCCCAGCCTGGGCAGCAGCCAATAAGCGCCGATGCCGTGGGCGGTGGTGATCTTCAAGGCACCGCGCGGCGCGTCGTGAACATTTTTCAGGGCTTCTTCCGCCGCCGCCAGCCGCCCCAGCACGTCGGTGACGGCGGTGAACAGCAACTCGCCTTCGTCGGTCAGCGTCAGGCCGCGAGCGTGGCGCTGGAACAGCGGGGTGGAAATTTCATCCTCCAGCGCGCTGATCTGGCGGCTGACCGCCGATTGCGACAGTCCCAGCGTCTGGCCGGCATGGGTGAAGCTGCCCGCCGACGCAACCGCGTGGAAGATCCGAAGCTTGTCCCAGTCCATGGCCCCTCCTCAGTGTTAAACCGGCAAGTCGCCCGAATGCGACACCGCCAGGAATCGTTCGGCTTCCAGCGCCGCCATGCAGCCCGTGCCCGCGGCGGTCACCGCCTGGCGGAACACCTTGTCCTTGACGTCGCCAGCCGCGAATACGCCCGCCACGCTGGTATGGGTGCTGTCGGGCGCGGTCTTGATATAGCCGCTCTCATCCATCTCCACCTGGCCGTGGAACAGTTGGGTGGCGGGCGAGTGGCCGATGGCGATGAACAGTCCGTCCACCGCCTGCTCGTGCAGCGAGCCGGTGACGGTGTTGCGCAGCCTGACGCCGGTAACGCCTTTTGGCTCCTCGCTGCCCAGCACCTCGGCGATCTCGGTATCGTACAGCACATCGATCTTGTGGTTGGTGTTCAGTCGCGACTGGTTGGTCTTGTCGGCCCGCAGGAAGTCGCGGCGATGCACCAGCGTTACCCGGTCGGCGAAATTCGTGAGGAACAGGGCTTCCTCTACGGCCGTGTTGCCGCCCCCGACCACCGCCACCTTTTTGTTGCGGAAGAAGAAGCCATCACAGGTGGCGCAGGCCGAGACGCCGAAGCCCTGGTATTTGCCCTCGCTCTCAAGCCCCAGCCAGTTGGCCGACGCGCCGGTGGCAATGATCAGCGTATCGGCGGTGTAGACATCGCCGCTGTCGCCCAGCAGCGTGAAGGGCCTGCGCGACAGGTCCACCTTGGCGATGGTATCGGTGACGAAATTGGTGCCCAGGGCGCGCGCCTGTTCCTGCATCTGGTCCATCAGCCAGGGGCCTTGGATGGCCTCGGCGAAGCCCGGATAATTCTCCACCTCGGTGGTGATGGTAAGCTGGCCGCCCGGCTGGATGCCCGAAATCAGGGTCGGTTCCAGCATGGCGCGGGCGGCATAAATGGCGGCGGTGCAGCCAGCGGGGCCGCTGCCCAGGATGATGACTTTGCTGTGCTTGGGGGTGTTGGCGGTCATGGCGGTCATGGCGTGCTTTGCGGGTTTTGCGGGTCTGGCTATGTCATATCGTTATGGCGAGGCGCCGGGTCAAGCCGGGTCAAAAGGCTTGGTCGGGCAGAAGCTTATGGGCTGGGACATTCGGCGCATGCTTGTGACCGTCACCTAGCGATTCGAGAAATATTATTGCGCGGGTCGCACCCCTGCGTTATGAGGACTGCGCAATATTCTTTCGCCGGGGGGCTGTCCTTGGATTCCCGCAAACTGGACGCCATTGACCTTCGCATTCTCAGCGAATTGCAGAATGATGGCCGCATCACCAATGTGGAACTTTCCCGCCGCGCCAAGATCACGGCGCCGCCTTGCCTGCGCCGCATCCGCGCATTGGAGAAGGCTGGCTTCATCAAGGGCTATCACGCCGAGCTCGACGGCAAGATGCTGGGCTATGAGGTCACCGGCTTTGTCTTTGTCGGGCTGGCCAGTCAGAAAGACGGCGACCTCAAGCATTTCGAGGAAAGCGCGCGGCGCTGGCCGGAAGTGCGCGAGTGCCACATGCTGTCGGGCGAAGTCGATTTCATCCTGAAATGCGTCGCCCGCGACCTGTCGGCCTTCCAGTCTTTCATTACCGACACCGTCACCGCCGAGAAAAACGTTGCCAGCGTGAAAAGTTCGCTGGTGATCCACGCCTCCAAGACCGCGCCCGGCATTCCGCTGGACGTGCCCGCTTAACGGGCGGGGCCTTCTTACTGTTCGCAAAAGCCGCTAGGCTCGCGCCCATAAAAGCGATGGGAGTGGGAAGATGAAGCGCACGACTCTGCTGCTGGCGGGTCTACTGGTTTCGGCCGCGCTGGCGAACGCCGCGCCGAGGGTTACCGAGCGTATGAAAGCGGCGGTCGCCGACAGCGACCGCCCCGCCGACGACACCAGGCGCGACGCGAACCGCAAGCCCGCCGAGATGCTGGCCTTTGCCGGCATCACGCCGGGCAAGGTGGTTGTCGACATGCTGCCTGGCAGCGGCTACTTCACCCGCATCTTCGCGCACGCGGTGGAGCCGGGCGGTCGCGTCTATGCCTATTTCGGCACCCAGTATGACACACGCCTGAAAGGCCAGGGCAAGGACCCTGACAACCAGTTCACCGACTTGAAGAAGACCTATCCCAATCTCGGCGTGATCCATGGCCCGCTGGCTCAGTTTGTGACGCCGGAGCCTGTGGACATGGTGTGGACCAGCGACAATTACCACGACATGCACAACAAGGCTTATGCCACGGACGTCAACGAAGTGAACAAGGCGGTCTATAAGTCGCTCAAGCCCGGCGGCTTCTATGTCATTATCGACCACGCCGCCGCCGACTCCGCCGGCGACGACGTCACTGAGGCCCTGCACCGCATCAAGGAGACAACGGTGAAGAAGGAAGTCGAGGCGGCCGGCTTCAAGCTGGTGGCGGAAAGCGACGCGCTGCAGGCCGCCGGCGACGACGGCACCAGGCGGGTGTTCGAAGCCGATATCCGCGGCAAGACCAGCCAGTTCATGCTCAAGTTCCAAAAGCCGCGCCATTGAACAAGAAACTGCTTACCGTGATGGCTTGCGCTGCGTTATTGGCGGCAGCACAATCCATCGCGCTGGCCCAGGGCGTCACGCGCATCAAGGCCCGGCTGGCGTCGGTGAATGGTGATGTGATCACGCTGCAGCCCCTGCTCCCGCCGCCGATGAAAAGCCCGGCTCCGTCCGACCATCCGAACCAGCTGGACGACACGGAGCGTCTCGTCACCCTGATGCCCGAGACGCGCTATGTCCTGAGCGAGAAAAGCAGCTTCGGCGCCATCAAGGTGGGAGACTATGCCGGTGCTGCGGTGACCGCGGGGCGCGGCGGCCGGCTTCTCGCCAACGACATCTATCTTTATGCCCCGCCATTGCGCGGCACGGGCGAGGGCCGCTTTGCGGACAATGGCCGGCTGCTGGTCAACGGCACCGTGACCAAGACCCAGCCCATCTCGGCAGACGATAAGGCCGGCGGCACCCTGACGCTGCATTACCGTGGCGCAACCCTTGATCCGGTGGCCCAGGGCGAGGCGGTATGCGAAGGCCGGGCCGTGCCCGCGCCCTATGCCAGCGCGCTGTCCTGCGAGGCCGAGGCGGTGGTGGAAGTGGTTCCGGGAACGCCTATTTTCGCCCTGACGATGGGCGACAGGGGCCTTCTGGTGCCCGGCGCCACGGTGACTGTGACCATCAGCCGGGTTGGAGGCCGCGATGTCGCTCCCGGCATCATCGTCGAACAGACGATCACCGCGGAAAAACCGCATTTCTCCCCCTAGACTTCCCCGTCTCCCCCGGAGTTTCCCATGTCCCGTCTGAAAACCCTGGCATTCCTGTGCGGCGCACTGGCTGTGGCATCTCCCGCCCTGGCAGTGGATGCGCCCAAGCTGGGAAAATGGGGCGTCGACCTGACTTCGCTCGATCCTGCAGTGAAGCCGGGCGACAATTTCTTCCTGCATGTGAATGGCGGCTGGTTGAAGACGGCGACCATCCCCCCCGACCGGTCCTCCACAGGCTCCTTCCAGGACCTGCAGATCCTCAGCGAGCAGCGGCTCAAGACCCTGGTGGACGAACTGGACGCCAAGCCGGAAGCCTCGCTCGCACCGGAGGAAAAAAAGCTGCGCGACCTATTCGACACCTTTGTCGACACCACCGCGATCGAAGCGGCCGGCCTGAAGCCGGTACAGAAGGATTTGGATTACCTGGCGCATCTTAAGACGCTGCCCGATGTCGCGCGCGCCATGGCGTCGATCCGGCTGTCCACCCAGAGCATTTACGGCATCGGCGTGGGGGTGGACGACAAGAATCCCAACAATTACTCGGTCAATCTGAGCCAGTCGGGCCTGGGCATGCCCGACCGCGACTATTACCTTTCCAGCGACGAGGCCATCGTCAAGACGCGCGAGGCTTATCGCAAATATCTCGCCGACATGATGACGCTGGCTGGGTTCACCGACGCCGCCGCGCGCGCCGACCGGGTGCTGGCGCTGGAAACCGAAATCGCCAGGGTGCAGTGGAACCGCGCCGACCGCCGCGACGCCGACAAGATCTACAATCCCATGCCGGTGTCGGACTTGAAAAAGCTGGCGCCGGAATTCCCATGGGGCGCATTCCTGGCCGAAACCCATATCCCGCTGGTCTTGCCCGACGGTCACGAGCGGTATGTCATCGTGGCGGAAAAGTCCGCCTTCGGCCCGCTGGCCAAGATATTCGCCGCCACCCCGGTCGCGGTGTGGCGCGATTACCTGGCAGTGCATTACCTGCGCACCTTCTCGTCCTATCTGCCCAAGCGGTTCGATGACCTCGCCTTCTCCTTCTACGGCACCGTGCTGGGTGGACGCACACAGCAGCTCGACCGTAAGACGCGCGGCGTGCATCTGCTGGACAACGAGATGGGCGAGGCGCTGGGCAAGCTGTATGTGGCGCGCTATTTCCCGCCGGAGTCCAAGGCCAAGGCCGACCTTCTGGTCGCCAACCTGATCAAGGCCTATGACGCCGACATCAAGACCCTGAACTGGATGACGCCCGCCACCCGGACCCGCGCGCTGGAGAAGCTGCACAAGTTCACGCCCAAGATCGGCTATCCCACCAAGTGGCGCGACTACACGCCGCTGGAGATCGTCAGGGGCGATCTGATCGGCAATGTCCAGCGCGGCAGCCTGTATGAATGGAACCGCGACGTGGCGCGCATCAACCGGCCGGTCGACAAGGGCGAATGGAGCATGACGCCGTCGACCATCAATGCCTATTACAATCCATCCTTCAATGAGATCGTATTCCCCGCTGCCATCCTGCAGGCGCCTTTCTTCGACGCCAATGCCGACGATGCGGTGAATTACGGCGCCATCGGCGCTGTGATCGGGCACGAGATCAGCCACGGTTTTGACGACCAGGGCAGCAAGTATGATGGCGACGGGGTCTTCCAGGACTGGTGGACGGCGACCGACCGCGCCGCCTTCGACGCCCGCACCAAAGCGCTGGTGGCGCAGTATGACGCCTTCGAGCCGCTGCCGGGCCTGCATGTCATCGGCCAGAACACGCTGGGTGAGAACATTGCCGACAACGCTGGACTGGCCATCGCGCTGAAGGCCTATCATTTGTCGTTGAATGGCAAGCCCGCGCCGGTCAAGGACGGCTATACCGGCGACCAGCGTCTGTATCTGTCCTTCGGCCAGGTATGGCGCAGCAAGATGCGCGACAGCGCCATCCGCACCCAGACCCTGTCAAATGAGCATACGGTGGCGGAATTCCGTGTCATCGGCCCCACCCGCAACCAGGATGAATGGTATGGTGCCTTCAACGTCACGCCCGGCCAGAAATACTATCTGCCGCCCGACCAGCGGGTGCATCTGTGGTGAGCTATTTTGCGGGGAAGCTGGCCGCCAGGTAGCCGACGATCCGGGCCTGATCGGCGTCGCTGATCTGCGCGCCGTTGGCCACCATGCGCGCCACGGTATCCCTCCAGCCGTCACGGCTCATGCGCTGGCCCGCGATCTGGTCGGCACCATGGCACTGGGTGCAGGCCTGGGCGACCTTGTCGTGCAGGGCGCCGGGTGGAAAGTCGTCCGCTTGGGCGGAAGTAGTGGCCGCGAGCAGGGCCGCCGCAACGGGAAAAATGCGCATGGTTCTCATCATCACGGCATAATGGCGCGACATTCCTGAACCGCACCTGAACGGAATTTCCGGCGGCATTCGCGCAAATTGCATCCATTCGGCTGCCTTGTGCGTTAAGCTCGGGCATGAGTCCCACCTATATCAACCGCATTGCCACAGTCTCGCCGCCACACGACGTCCACCATGCCTTCCTGGAGTTCGGCCGCGGCATGCTGGCGGGCAATCCGCGCAAGGCGGCGCTTTTCAACCGCATGGCGGAGCGCTGCGGCATCGAACACCGCTACTCGGTTCTCACGCCCGGGCAGGGCGACGGCGTTGCAGTCGACGCCGATGGGTTCTATCGCCCGGGTGCCTTTCCCGGCACCGCGACGCGAATGCGCAAGTACGAAGAACTGGCGCCGGCGCTGGTGGTTTCGGCGGTGGAGAAACTTCTGGCGGGCGAGGACCGCGCCCGCATCACCCATGTCATCGTGACAAGCTGCACCGGCTTTTCGGCGCCCGGCCTCGACCTGCAACTGGTGGAACACTGTGGGCTCAACCCTGGTGTCGAACGCACCATGGTCGGCTTCATGGGCTGCTATGCCGCCATCAACGGGCTGAAGCTGGCGCGTCACATCGTGCGCTCCCAGCCGCAGGCGCGGGTGCTGGCGGTCAATCTGGAGCTTTGCACCCTGCACCTGCACGAGACCCAGGATCTGGAAGAAATGCTGTCCTTCCTGCTGTTCGCGGATGGCTGCGCCGCCGCCCTGGTCAGCGCCGATCCGGTAGGCGTGGCGATGGAGAGTTTCAAGGCGGCGCTGGTGCCGGACACGCACGACCTGATCCGCTGGAACATCCGCGATCAGGGCTTCGACATGGTGTTGTCCGGCGCGGTACCCGCCGCCATCCGAACCGCCCTGGCCCTGTCTCGGGCCGACATTCTGGGCGGCGCCAATGACATCGATCTGTGGGCGGTGCATCCCGGCGGACGGTCCGTGCTGGATGCGGTGGAGCAGGCCTTCGACCTGCCGCCCGAGGCGCTGGCCGCGTCGCGCGGCGTGCTGCGCGATAACGGCAACATGTCGTCCGGCACGGTGATGTTCGTCCTGGACCGGCTGATGCGGGACCAGGTGGGTGGGCGCGGCTGCGCCATGTCCTTCGGCCCCGGACTGGTGGCGGAGACCATGCTGTTCCGCATGGCGGCGTGAGTGCGGGTACTGGTTCCTGAAATTCTCGACGGCCTGGCGCCGGAGGATCCGCGCGCGCGGCGCTCCCGCCGCGATCTGGCGCGGATCAATGCCGTCATGCGTCAGTCGGCGATCATGGCGCGGGCGCTGGCAGGCTTTCCCGCGCCCACCGTGCTGGCAGACCTGGGCGGCGGCGATGGACGATTCCTGTTGTCGGTTGCCAAGCGCTTGTCAAAGCGCTGGCCCGGCGTTCAGGCACTGGTCTGCGACCGGGTGGACATTATCAGCTCGGCGACCCGTAACGATTTTGCCCGGCTGGGCTGGCGCTGCGAAAGCCGCACGGGCGACATCTTTGAAAGCCTGCCGCAGGCCGGCCTGATGATGGCCAACCTGTTTCTGCATCATTTCGACGATGCGGCTCTCAAGCGTCTCCTGGCCCGGGTGGCGGAAAATGGCGCCGGCTTCGTCGCCTGTGAGCCGCGCCGCAATGGCTTTGCGCTCCTCGGCGCACACATGGTTTGGGCGCTGGGCGCCAATGACGTCACCCGCCACGACGCTGTGGCCAGCGTGCGCGCCGGCTTCAACAATCCCGAACTGGCGGCGCTGTGGCCGGAAGGCGGCGCGGCGCGGCGCTGGCGGCTGGACGAGCGCTCTGCCTGGCCCTTCACCCATGTCTTCGCCGCCCATGCCGTTTGATGCGCTGGTGATGGGCGCCGGTCCCGCCGGCGCGGTGACGGCGCGCCTGCTGGCCCAGGGCGGCTGGCATGTCGCGCTGGTGGAGAAGGCGCAGTTCCCCCGCCGCAAGGTGTGCGGCGAATTCCTCTCGGCCACTTCGCTGCCGCTGCTGCAGGCTTGCGGCATCGCCGACGCCTATGAAGCCTCCGCAGGGCCGGTGGTGACGCGGGTGGGACTTTATGCCGGTAACACCGTCCTGGCGTCGCCGCGGACACACCCCTGGGGTCGGGCGCTCAACCGCGCCACGCTCGACACGCTGCTGCGCGATGCGGCCGTGGCGGCGGGCGTGGAATTGCTGCAGCCCGGCGAAGTTACCACTCTGCGCGGCCGCGTGATCGCGCTGGGCGACGGGCGTGAACGCACGGCGCGCGTCATGATTGCCGCCTGCGGCTCATGGAATACCGGCGGGCCCTTCGCTATCGCGACAGCCAGCGATCTCTTTGCCTTCAAGGCGCATTTCCGCGACAGCCGGTTGCCGGCCGGACTGATGCCGCTGCTGGCCTTTCCCGGCGGCTATGGCGGAATGGTGCATAGCGATGCGGGGCTAACCTCGCTGTCCTTTTGCCTGCGGCGCGAAACGCTGGATGCCGCGCGGCGCCGTCACGGCGGCAAGGCGGGCGAGGCGGCGCTGGCGCATATCCGCGCCACCACGCTGGGTGTTGACGCGGCGCTGGAAGGCGCGACGCTGGAAGGGGCGATACTCGCCACCGGCCCCATTCATCCCGGCCTTCGCCCGCGCGTCCGGGACGGCGTGTTTGTCGTGGGCAATCTTGCCGGCGAGGCGCATCCCATCGTGGCCGAAGGCATCAGCATGGCAATCCAGGCGGGCGGTCTGCTGGCGCAATTGCTGCTCCACGGCCGCGAGGCGGAGTATCCGCATCAATGGACCAGGCGCTTCGCACCGCGCATCCGGGCCGCCGCGCTGTTCGCAGGTCTGGCGATGAATGGCATCACCCGCGCCGCCGCCCGCCATGTGATCACGGCATTTCCGCAAATCCTGGATTGGGGCGCGCGCCGCAGCGGCAAGCGCTAGTGCGCCGCCGGCAGGACGCAGGCGGTGATCGCGCCTGGTCCGGCCATCAGCGCCACTGCCAGCGGAAAGGCGGCGATGCTAAAAAGTCCTTCGGACGAGGCGTCCTGGGCTTTGCGCGACCGGCTGGAACAGGCCAGGCAATTATAGGCCGAAGGCTTCCCTTAGGCGTGGTTGCGGGCGTGGCGACGTCGCACAGCAGCTGCGGCTCGGCTGGACCTTTCGACAGTCCGCTAACGCAGGGGGCATCCGGCGCTCAGCCCCAACTCATTCCGTAAACCGCTCATTTAATTCGCATTTCTCAAACTGTTACTCAATACTACTCAACTCTTGACGGAGGGGTAAAAGGAGCATATTCATTCGCCCAATGAACGGAGATGCCCCATGACTGAATTTCGCGCCATTGAAATTGATTTCGACATTCACAAGCTGATTGAGGGTGAGCGCAGCAGCTTCGCAGAAAGTCCAAACGAGGCATTGCGGCGGTTGTTGAAGCTGCCGACGAAAGTTGCGCCGAAGGCAGTTAACAAGGCCAATGACAATCGCCGCTCTTGGTCAGATGAGGGGATATCGCTGCCTCATGGGACAGCGATCAGAATGGAGTACAACAAGCGGCCCTATGCGGGGGAGATTGTTGACGGGAGATGGGTGGTTGACGGCAAGATTTTCGACAGCCCGTCCGGTGCCGCAAGCGGTATTGCCATTACGAAAAACGGCAAGAAGACGCGGCTTGATGGATGGATGTATTGGGAAGTCAAGCAGCCTGGCGAAAGTCAATGGACACGCATATCGTTTCTTCGCAGGGTTGCCAAAGCCTGATGAAAATGGGGGCGTGAATGTCTAATCCCGGTCAACAACCGCCAAGTCCGCCGTCGCTGCCGCCCATACCCAATCCCACCGTTGCGAACGCCTATTGGCACCTCAACGGCGAGCGGCTCAAGTTCACGTCACAGATACAAGCGGATTACGGAAAATGGCTGATCGTCACGGTGACGTCCGTGCATCTGGCGGCGCTCTACATGGTATCTCAGCCGGGCGTACCGGAAGCGGTCAGGACAAATCCAATGAGCTACTGGCCCTTCATCATCGGCATCTGTGCGATTCTTATCGCCGGGTTGATTACCTGGGCTAACTGGACGATGGCAGCAAGCATCTACATGTCGTGGATGAACGCGTGGATGCTGGTGGACTTTAAATACTGGCCGAAGGATGCGCCGCGATGGAAGCAGATCGTGATGCCAATCACCTTCTGGGTATCGCTCATCATTGGACTAGGTTCGGCATTCTGTCTGCCTTGGGGCGCATATGAGATTTTGAAAGATGTGAAACCCACCGCAGCAGCGATCACTACGCCAGCGCCCGCCCCGTCGCCCGCGCCATCGAAGCCCGCAGAAACGAAAGCCAACCCGGTGGTCAATCCGGGGCGCGCACCCGAAAAATCAAAATAGTCGTGGGATTACAAAGGGGTTTGGCGGACAGAGAGGGATTCGAACCCTCGAACGGCTTTCACCGTTACACACTTTCCAGGCGTGCGCCTTCAACCACTCGGCCACCTGTCCTGCCAGGGAAGAGCGGAGATACACGCCCCCGCCTCGCCCCGCAAGCACCCGTTAAATCCCCGCCCCGACAAGGCTTTCAGGCCGGGACATCGCCCCGCCGCTGTTCGCGGCGGACCAGCCAGAGGTTGCGGGCATAGATCACCAGGGGCAGCGCCTGGCCCAGGATGAAGGGCGGGCTCTTGATGTGGATTGCATAGATCAGCGTCACCACGCCGCCAGCCAGGCTGAAGTACCAGAAGGCCACCGGCACGACGCTGCGGCCCTTCATTTCACTGATGACCCACTGGACGAGGAAGCGCGATCCGAACAGGGCGGTGCCGAAGAAACCGAAGGCCAGCCAGGCGGCCTCGGTGGGATGCGCCGCCATATTCTGCATCCACAGCTCAAAGTCGTGGGTCAGCTTCCAGAGAAAGCCCATGTCACAGCTCCTGTATTTCGGCGCGGCCCCGGTAGCGCCGCTGCAGCCAGCGCACGCCCAGAAGATCCTGCACACTGACCAGCATGCGGCCGAAGTTGGTGTATTTGGAGTGGCCGGTCAGGCGCGGGCGATGGTTTACCGGCACACAGATGACTTTCCAGCCCTCGCGCCGCACCAGCGCGATCAGGAAGCGGTGCATGTGATCGAAATAGGGCAGGTCCAGAAAGGCATCGCGCCGCATGGCCTTGAGGCCGCAGCCGGTATCGGTTGCGCCGTCGCCCAGCAGGGCGGCGCGAAAACGGTTGCCCAGGCGCGAGGCGATGCGGCGGCTGGCGCTGTCGCGCCGCTTCACCCGCACGCCTGATACCATTCCCAGATCGGGCTGGGCCACCAGCATCACCAACAGCTTTGGGATATCAGCGGGATCATTCTGCCCGTCGCCGTCCAGGGTCACGATCACCGCGCCGCGCGCCGCCTGGACGCCGCTGCGGATGCCGCGGCTCTGGCCCAGGTTACGGGCGTGGCGCAGCACCCGAAGCTGGGGCAGTTCAGATTTCAGGGCGGCGAGCGCCGCGCCGGTACCATCGGCGGAACCATCATCGACGAAAATGATCTCATGCGCCGGGCCATGGGCCAGGGCGGCGGCGATCTCGCGCGCCAGGGGACCGACATTGCCAGCCTCGTCCTTCACCGGCACCACCACGGAAACGGCGATTTCGCCCATAAATCCTTCTCAAACGCCCGGAATTTTGGGGGCCTTATACAGGCCCGCGACTTTGCAACATAGGGGCGGGACCGACATAGTTCCCCCGATGACCGACTCGCAAAATGTGGAAATCCGGGCGGAATCGGCGCCGGCCCCCGCCGCGCCGCCGCGGATTTTCGCCCGATTGGCGCGGCGGCCCCTGCTTTGGCTTGGGCTTCTGGGGCTGCTGTTGTGGCTGCCCGGCATCCTCAGCCTGCCGCCGCTGGACCGCGACGAAAGCCGCTTTGCCCAGTCCAGCCGCCAAATGTTGGAATCGGGCGACCTGGTCGACATCCGCCTTGGCCAGGTGCCGCGCTACAAAAAGCCCATCGGCATCTACTGGCTGCAGGCCGCTTCGACCGCCGCCTTTGGCGCGGGGGATGACCGCCACATCTGGACCTATCGGTTGCCGTCGCTTTTTGGCGCCATCGCCGCCGCCCGGGCCACGGTGTGGTGCGCGGCAGCGTTGCTGGACGCCGAAGCCGCGCTGCTGGCCGGGCTGCTGATGCTGTCCTCGGTGCTGTTGGCGGCGGAAGCCACCATCGCCACCACCGATGCGGTGCTGCTGGCCTTCGCGCTGGTGGTGCAGGGCGTGCTGCTGCGGGTCTACCGTGCCGCGCGCGAGGCGCAAGCGCCCAGACCATCTACCCGGCTGATCCTGCTGGGTTGGGCGGCGGCGGGCGCAGGCGCGTTGGTCAAATTTCCCCTGGTGCCGGGCGTCGCCATTGCCGCCGTGCTGGGGCTGATCGCCTGGGACCGCAGGACGGACTGGTTGAGTGGCATCAAGCCGGTGCGAGGATTTTTCCTGGCGCTGCTGGTGAGCATGCCCTGGATGATCGCCATCACCATCCAGAGCCACGGCCAGTTCCTGGAACAATCGCTGGGCAATGATTTTGCTGCCAAGCTGGCCGGCGGACAGGAAAGCCACGGACTGCCGCCTGGCTTCTATCTGGCTTTCGCAGCCGTGACCTTCTTTCCCGCAATCCTGTTTGTGCTGCCCGGCATTGCGGTCGGTATCGCGCGGCGCGGCGAACCGGGGGTTCGTTTTCTGCTGGCCTGGGCCGGGGCCTGGTGGCTGGTGGTGGAGGTGGTGCCGACCAAGTTGCCGCATTACATTCTGCCAGCCTATCCGCCGCTGGCGATCCTGGCGGCGCTGTTCATCACCAGTGCGCCGTCGTCAGCGACCTGGCTGCGTGGCTGGCTGACGGCGGCGCGCTGGGTCGCTGCCTTGCAGTTCGTGGCGGGCGCGGGGCTGCTCGTGGCCGCGCTGGTGTTTGCGCCCCGTCTTTATGGGCCAGGCGATGTGTGGTGGTTGGCGGCGGCGGGCGGCGCGGGCGCATGCCTGGCGCTGGCCGCGCTGGTGCTGGCGCTGCGACGGGCTTTTGCTTGGGCGGTGCTGGTGTCGCTGCTGGCGATGCTGGTTTTTGTGCCCGCCGTGACGGCTGGTATGGGGCCGCGCCTGTCGCGACTGTGGATTACCGCCCGGTTGACGCCGCTGGTTCTGGCCGACAGCAAACCCGGCGATCCGCCGCCCGCGCTGGCGGGCTACCAGGAGCCCAGCATGATTTTTGCCTTGGGCAAGGATGTGGTGCTGACGGACGGCAGGGGCGCCGCCGACGCCGGTGCGCGGGGTGGCGGGCTGGCGCTGGTCGAAGATGCCGAGCAGGGCGCCTTCCTGGCGCGGCTGGCGGAATTGCAGGCTGATGCCCGTGCCGTGGATGCGGTGCGCGGCTTTGATTATTCCCGGGGCAAACAGGTGCATGTGACGCTGTACCGTGTCGCGCGCCTGATGGATCTGCATTAGGTCTCGCGCCATGGTGCCGGGTTCGCTGGCATTCGGGCCGCTGCCCGGCGCATCGCCGGCCCTGCCGGGCGGCAACGCAGGAATTTCCGTCATCGCCGGAGCAGTGGCGCGGCATCCTGCGCCGTAACCTTCGTTAAGCCGTTTACCATCGGACGCGCTTTGCATGGCGCACACCCGCGCCTTAGCTATGGATACGGCGTTGAAACAACGCGTTTGGGTTAACGCCATGAACAATCTGCTGCGCTGGCGCGACGAGCATCACATGCTGCCGCTGCTGCTGATCTTCTCGCTGGTGATGCTGCTGGCGATCGCCGCCGCTGCCTTCTGGGCGCGCGGCTCCGTCATCGACATGGACCTTAATTTTGTTTCCGCCCGCGGCGTCGAGGCCGCCTTTGCGCGCGTCGAGCCTGGCCGCACATCGCAGGTCCAGCTGGCGGCGCTGGGCTTCGATACCACCCGCCTTCATGCCAGAAGCCTGTCAGGTCTGGGGGTGCAGGAATACTTCATGCCGAAGACGTCCGAGGATTTTGACCGCCTCGACCCGGCGGTACGCGCGTGTTTCGAGGCACCGGACCGCTGCAGCGCGCTGATTTTCCCCGCCGCGCCGACGGTCGGCAATGGCGGCGTCATGGCCGCCAACGCCGCGCCGCGCGAGCCCGGCGGCATCGTCTTCCTGCTGAAAAGCGGGCGCGTTGTCTATAAGGCAATGCACGTCTGAAACAAAAAGCGCCCGTGAGACGCAACCAGCGAAGCTGGGCAAATCGATCCGGTGGATCGATTTGAGCGTCGAACGGCGCGAGTTTGAACGAGCGGCGAGGCGCAATTCTGAATTTGCGTTTGCGGCTTTCGGGCGCTGCACACGTCAATCGCCCGGCCGGGAAGGGCAGGAGAATATCCGGCAGGATTGCTTGGTTGCCTTCCGGCGCGCGTCCGTGGGACGCGCGCTTCTCGCGCCTATCGGCCGCTTGGGCGCGGCCGATCCATTGATATAGGCAACCATTTCGGACGGATGGCTTTTGCGCGCTATTTGGGCGCGAGAACCATCATCATCTGGCGGCCTTCCATCTTGGGATACTGCTCCAGCTTGGCGAACACTTCGGTGTCCTTCTGGACCCGGTTCAGCAGGTCCATGCCCAGATGCTGATGGGCCATTTCGCGGCCGCGGAAGCGCAGCGTCACCTTGACCTTGTCGCCTTCGTCGAAGAAGCGCTTCATCGCCCGCATCTTCACATCATAGTCGTGGTCGTCGATGGTGGGGCGCATCTTGATCTCCTTGATCTCGATGACCTTTTGCTTCTTGCGGGCTTCGTTGGCCTTTTTCTGCTGCTCGTATTTGTACTTGCCGAAATCCATCAGCTTGCAGACGGGCGGCTTGTTGTCGGGAGATATTTCCACGACATCGAAGCCTTTCTCATCCGCCAGGGCGCGGGCCTCATCAATGCCGATCTCGCCGTATTTGTGGCTGTCTTCCCCGATCAGGAAGACGGTGCGGGCGGTGATTTCCTCATTGATGCGCGGACCATCCTTGGTCGGGGCCTTCTGGTCCTGCTGGAAACGTCTCGGTACTATGACTCTCTCCTGTGTTTCGTCCACGCACGCCAACGGCCTCGCGAGGGGTGTCCAGCCAGCCTCACGAAACGATTTCGATCAGTGCAATGGTCTGAATCCTCGTGGCCGCTCAACGCAGGTCGGGCGGGATGGCTTCGGCGGCCAGCATAGAAATTGCCGTCTCCAGCGCAAGGCTTTCCTGCTTGTCGACCCCCAGTTTCCGCAGGGTAACCGAGCGGTTTTCGGCCTCCCTGCGTCCCAGAACCAACAGATTCGGGGTTTTTGCGAGAGAATGCTGGCGAACCTTGTAGTTCACGGTCTGGTTTTCGGTGTCCAGCACCACCCGAAGGCCCGCCGCCTTGAGCGCCTGGACCACCTCGGCGGCGTAGGAATTGGCGTCGGCGACCACGGTGGCGACCGCCACCTGGACGGGGGCCAGCCACAGCGGAAACTTGCCGGCGTAATGCTCAATCAGCACGCCGATGAAGCGTTCCAGCGAGCCCACGATGGCGCGGTGGAGCATGACAGGCGGATGACGGTTGCCGTCCTGGGCGATGTAACTCGCCCCCAGCCGCTCGGCGGTGTTGAAGTCCACCTGCAGGGTGCCGCACTGCCAGTCCCGCCCGATGGAGTCGCGCAGCACGAATTCCAGCTTGGGGCCATAGAAGGCGCCTTCGCCGGGGTTGAGCGTATAGTCAAGCCCGGCAGCCTTGGTGGATTCCGCCAGCGCGCTTTCCGCCTGGTCCCACACCGCGTCGCTGCCGATGCGGTTCTCGGGGCGCGTCGCCAGCTTCACCTGCACCTCGTCGAAGCCGAGGTCCCTGTAGCAGGCCAGCAGCAGCTTGCAGAATGAAGTGGTTTCGGGCGTGATCTGCTCGTGGGTGCAGAAAATATGGGCGTCGTCCTGCACGAAGCCGCGCACCCGCATGATGCCGTGCAGTGCGCCGGACGGCTCATAGCGATGGCACGATCCGAATTCCGCCATGCGGATGGGCAGCTCGCGGTACGACTTCAGGCCCTCATTGAAGATCTGGACATGTGCCGGGCAGTTCATCGGCTTGACCACCAGCGTCTTGTTCTCGTCCTCGACCTCGGCCAGGAACATATGCTCGCGGTAATTTTCCCAATGGCCCGACTGTTCCCACAGCTTGCGCTCCAGCAGCAGCGGGGTCTTGACCTCGACATAATCGGCCTTCACCAGCTGGCGGCGGATGTAATTCTCCAGCGCGCGATACAGGGTGTAGCCATTGGCGTGCCAGAAGACCTGGCCGGTGGCGACTTCCTGGGTGTGGAACAGGTCCATCTCCTTGCCGATCTTGCGGTGGTCGCGCTTCTCGGCTTCCTCTATCCGCGTCAGATAGGCGTCGAGCTCCTTCTTGTCGCGCCAGGCGGTGCCATAGATGCGCTGCAGCTGCGCGTTCCGGGCGTCGCCGCGCCAATAGGCGCCGGAAATCTTGGTCAGCCTGAAGGCGTCCCCGATCTCGGCGGTGGTGCGAAAATGCGGCCCGCGGCACAGGTCGTGCCAGTCGCCATGCCAGTAGATCGAGACATCCTCGCCCGCAGGAATGGAGGCGATCAGTTCCGCCTTATAGCTCTCGCCGATGCCCTTGAAATGCTCCACCGCCTGATCGCGCGGCCATACTTCGCGGCGGGTCGGCAGGCCCGACTTTATGATCTCGCGCATTTTGTCTTCGATCTTGGGCAGGTCTTCGGGTGTGAAGGGCGTGTCGCGCGCGAAGTCGTAATAGAAGCCGTCTTCAATGGCCGGGCCTATCGTCACCTGGGTGCCGGGATAAAGCGCCTGCACCGCCATCGCCAGCACATGGGCCATGTCGTGGCGGATCAGTTCCAGCGCCTCCGGGTCCTTCCTGGTGACGATGCGGATCTGGGCGTCCTGTTCGATGGGGCGGAACAGGTCATATTCCTTGCTATTGACCAGAATGATCAGGGCGGCCTTGGCCAGGCCGGGGCCGATGGCGGCGGCGACATCGCCGCCGGTGACGCCGCGCGGGAAGGTCATAGCCTTGCCGTCCGGCAGGGTCACGGTCACCTGGCCGTTGGGCGGGTCGGAATCGGCAGCGGCGGGCACGGCATTTCTCCGGAAAAACGGGCAAGGCCGGACCTTTGGCCGCTGTGGCGGCCCCCGTCAAGTGCGGGGTTGAGGCGGGCGGGACGGCCCTTGCGGGCAGTGCAGGGCGGGCGGATACTGGTCGCCTCTGCGGGGGGCAAACCGCATGGAGGAAACCATGAAAGTCCTGATAGCCGTCCTGGCGCTTGCGGGTGCCGCCTCGATTGCTGCCCCGGCATCGGCGCGGGTCTGCCTCAATGTCCGCGACATCGAAGGCACCCATTCCGACAATGGCCGCACCCTGATCTTCAAGATGCGCGACGGCACCACCCGGGTGAACCACCTGCAGGGTGTGTGCAACGACCTCAAGTTCAACGGCTTCGCCTGGACCATCCACGGTCCCGGCCAGGTTTGCGAAGGCGAGCAGAACCTTCGGGTGCTGCAATCCGGCCAGATCTGTGTGCTGGGCAAGTTCGACCCGCCCGTGATGAGCCGCGAAAAGCACGCGCAACGCTGACGGGAAAAAGGTCCGGTGTTTCCACCGGGCCTTTTTTGTCTACTTGCCGCCGCCCAGATAATCGCCCTTGCCCAGCGCCACGCCGCGATTGCGCAGGATGGCGTAGGCGATGGTGATGTGAAAATAGGTGTTGGGCAGAACGAACTGTCCCACATAGTCGGCGCCGCCAAATTCCAGCGTCGTCGAGGGAAATTTCAGAATGATTTGCTTGTCTTCCGATCCCGTAAAACTCTTGCGCTCCAGTCCCGTCAGGAAGGCGATAGTCTTGGCGATGCGCGCCCGCAGTTCGGAGAAGGTAACCTCGGTGTCTTCGAATTTGGGGATCTCGACGCCCACCAGCCGCGCGCCGCAGCCCTTGGCGGTATCGGTGGCGATATAGACTTGGTTCTTCAGCGGGAGCATGTCGGGCGCCAGGCGGGCCTCCCCCGGATCAATGCCGCCATGGGCTTCGCCCTTGGCCAGGATGGCCGACAGGCCCCCCAGCATATGGATCAGCGGCGGCACGGACGCGTCATAGATGTCGTAAGCCATGTGGGCTTTCCCAAGTGTGGTTGTGGGGCGGACTGAAGGGGGAAACCGGGACGCTTGCAACCCCATCGACAACAGGGATATGAGGCGGGGTCCTGTGCCGGAAAAAACCGATGACCGATGCCCCCCCCGATGCCGCCGCCGCTCTGCCGGACCGGCTGTCCACCAACCCCGCCAGCGCGTTCCACAATCCCGAACTGCTGGAGCGCGGCGTGGGGGTGTTGTTCAACGGGGTCGACCGCACCAATGTCGAGGAATATTGCGTCAGCGAGGGCTGGGTGCGGCTGGCGGTGGGCAAGACCGTGGACCGCCACGGCAACGCCATGACGGTCAAATACAAGGGCAAGGTCGAACCGTATTTGCGCTAGAAAATCGCGCCAGGAATAAAAAAGCCCGGCATTGCTGCCGGGCTTTTTCTTTTAGCGGCTGGTGTAGATCTGGATGGTGACGGCGCGCGCGTCGGTAGCCCGGCAGCGCAGGTTCAGGCTCACCAGGTCGCGGGCGCGGCCCGGCAGGTCCAGCTTGTAATACTGGCCGCGCCGCAGGTAATCGCCATTGTTGACGCTCAGCGCCTGGTCGCGGCCATTGCCGAAGCGGGCGGTGACGCGGCTGCAGCGGGCGTCGGCGTCGAGCGGCTTCAGCGCCACGGCATCGATATTTTTGCCCCCCACGCCGGCATAGCTGGAATCGCTGTCGTTGCGGCCCCTGAACTTGACGTTGTCGAGATACTTCCAGTCATTGACCATGTCGCTGCCCCAGTTGAACGCCTTGGACCAGTTGGAGGCGAAGCGCGGATTACGGCGCCATTCGGCGCGATGGCTACCGACATCGGCCACCACCACGATATTGCCGCCGCGACGATTCTGGGCACCGCAGTCGAAGGTCAGACGCGAGATGGCCCGGGCGTCCCCCGGCAGGTCCAGGGCGGTGGGGTCCCCGTCGCGCAGGGCGCCGCGGAAAATGGACCGGCTGCGGCCATTGCCGAAGGTGGCCTTGACGTCGCGGCAGGTGATGTCGCTGCCGTCGGCGCGCAGCTGCAGGCGCTCCACCGGGCCGCCCATGTCGAAGCTCTTGGTGTCGTGATCGCGGGCGAAGCTCACCCGCACGGTGCCGACCTCGTTCCAGGCGGCCAAGGCAGGGGCGGCGGCGCCCAGGCAGAATATCGCGGTGCAAATGGCGAGGCGTTTCATGGGAATCTCCCGGATTTTGTTGGGTTTTTGTTACGCCAGTGTAACGCCCGCCGGACTTCGAGGTTCCACAAAAGGAGCGCCCGGCGGCGCCTTGCGTGCCATCCCGGCACAAAAGGCGGGCGGCGGGGCCGATTTTCGCTGGCACAAACCATGAAGCGAGGTTCCCGGGATTTCACCATCGAGGGGCTTTCATGCTCATGCGAATGCTTATGCTTACCACCGCGCTGGTCGCGGTGATCCCGCTGTCACACGCCCAGGCAGGCGGGATGGGCAGTTTCCACATGCCCAGCGTGCGCGTCCCCAAGGTGAATTGCCCGCCGGGCGGCACGATATCGGGTCACAATTGGGGCGGCGGCGGCACCACCAACATCACCAACAATGTGAACCGCAGCAGCAATATCTTCGTCAACCACAGCCTGAACGTCTATGCCCCGGTCAATGTCACCACCAATATCGACAATTCCAGCAACATCAGCGCCAACGTCAATATCAACAATTCCAAGCAGATCAACAATTCCAGCGTCATCGACAACTCCACCAACATCAATGTGGAGAAGAATATCAGCGTGCGCACCACCAACATCTTCAACGGGATGCCGGGCGCGGGCGGCAGCGATCACAGCCAGGGCGGAAGCTGGGGCAGCCATTCGGGCGGCGGCGGCTGGGGCGGCGGCAACATGGGCGGCGGCGGTTCGAACCAGAACAACAACGGCAACGAGAACAACAATTCGAACAGCAACACCAATGGCAGCAACAACAATTTCAGCAACAACGGCGCCAATATCAATGCCGGCGCCGCCATAGACAGTTTCTTCACCGGCCTGCGCGGGTTGCAGAACTAGCCAAATGCAACGGGCGCGCTGTTGGCGCGAAAAAGCCAGGTCGCGGCGGGGGCTTTGGGTTTATTTTTTGGGGGAGGAGAAAGCGTCCTTCACCTCGCCCCTGGCGATGCGGGCATCGGGATTGCCGGGCTGGTTCAGGTTCTGCTCTTCCGTGCCGTCGCCCATCATGCCGGGATGCGGCACGGCGGCGCTTTCCTTCTTGATCTGGTCCGGGGTCTTGGTCTTGTCGGGTTTGGGGTCGGTCATGGGAGTCTCCTGATGGCGGACGCAGTCGCCCGCAGGCCACGGGAACGCGCCAGTGGGGGCGATGTTCCGGCCCAGTCGCGCGGATGCGTGGGCGCGCGGATGCGCACCGCAAAAAAAGCGGAGACGGCGTGGCGGAGCCGCGAAGGCGGCCATGTGTTTGGTTCCGCCCCTTTTCAGGGCGGCGACCTCCTTTCGGAAGTCCGCGTAGCCTTTCAGCCCCGTCACGCCCGGCGATTTTGGGCCGCTATCGGGCTGGTGGCGGACACGGGGCCCGCAGGCGCACCGGCTGGCCGCAACGTCTTGCCCCCTTTGCCGCTGCGGCCGTCGCCGCCCCGGCCAAAGGTGGTGAGCCCTTTGGCGACCTCGAAAGCGCGGCAGGTTCGTCATCCCGTGCCGCGCGCATCCGACGCCGGCCTGCCCCCCGTTTCAGACGTCCGGAACGTCTCCGCATGAGGCAGACGAGGGCAAGCTAGGCGCGGTTTTTGGGGATAGGAAGTGGGGATAGAGATTTCCCCACGTTATCCACGCGCGACGGCGCGTTTTCGGTGAAAGTGAGGAGCGGTTCGCGCAGCGAACCCATTGGTCCAGTGGACCAATTGGAGCGACGAACGCCCCGAGCCTGCGCGAGGGGCCAGCGAGAAATCCACCGGCTATCCGGCAAGCCAAAGCCGCCACGCTGCGCGCCCCAAGGGGAATTCAGTAAAGTGTCCCCGGAATTCGTCCTCAAAGAGAAGTCCAGTACAGGTCCTCATTTTTGGAGAGTAAGCTTCGGGCCAATAAGCCCGCAGAGAGCAGCAAACTTGTCAAAGCAGCCAGAATGCTACTCTTAACCAAATCCCCAAACAATTCCCAACGCGTGCGGATTAGTCTTTCCTGCCCTTTAAATAAAACACCGACTGTTCCGGCGCCATTGAGCAGGCGACCGTCTGCAGAGCTAAGATAAACGTTGCTGCGTGCAAGAAAAATCATTTCGTTGGCTTCGACACGATGATCTGTGCCGTTCGCCGATATTTTGTCCAAGCCGTCATTGATGACAAGTGCACCGACGCGGCCGTCAGTAATAGACCTAGCAACTTCGGCGGCGGACAATTCGCCCGTCCAAAGCACTCCGTCTGTTTTCATGATGGCGGAATCGTGTTCCTTGACGAGATAAACTGAGTCCTGATTTTCCGGTTCGATTTTGACAACAACGCCGAATTGCGCCTCTTCGGTATAAAAGTCTTTTCGGCCATCAACAGCAGGGGCTCTATTTCCTAACGCATGACATGAGCCAATCTTTCGGTGCATGGACAGCGGGCTAGGTTTAACGCTTATTTGAGAATGTCTGCCATCGATGTTGAAATCGAATGTGCGATCGTGTGCTGCTATGCCGCCGCTGGGCCGCTCGTCGACCAGAAACGCATCGAGAGAGAAATCAGTGCTCCCGTAGGCATTCCAGAGATGAAGTGGTGGTGCGTTCAAAAGGTATTTGGAGATACGATATTTCCCCTTCTCATCTACAATTGAGAACTCGATGAGATCTCCTTTGTCGGGTGAGTAGACGTAGCTATCGGACTGTTTTCTAAGATTGCCCCGTAGATTTCCTTGTCCTTTACTAACCATTACCTCGAAATGGTGCACCCCGCTCCAGCTCTGCTGGAAAGTTTCTCGGTTAGCAATTTGTGCTAGCGAAGCTCCGTCTAGACAAGCTGCATAAAATTCGAGTGACACTTTGGCTGGCTTCTTCGACGAAGATGCATTCCATGTCACTTTTGGCGAGGTGGCCACATATGTATTTTGAAACCCTGTTCTTATATTAGATGGAGTTGTAAGGATGCCGAATCTTGCTTCTTTCTTAGGCGTCGTTTTCCCGTCCTCCCACGACATGATTCGATCAGAGCTATAATAGGCTGATACCGGTGTTCGGGCGGTGAACGATACGGAGGTACTTGTGGGGTCATTGACCTGCTCCCCGAAATTGCCCTCGATTTGAGGTAGAGTCCGTTCCTTGAAGGAGACGGACGATGAGAAGCAGCCGATACACCGAAGAACAGATCATCGGGATATTGAAGCAGCACCAGGCGGGGCTTGGAGCGAAGG
>DASZQW010000043.1:0-8686 GCA_035549455.1 Rhizomicrobium sp.
CGAAAGGTCCAGTGGACCTTTCGCCCGCCCGAACGCCGCAACGTCGCGCGCCCAAGCGCGATGTGAGGCCGAGCGCGCGCTAGGCTGGCTTGAAGGTCATTGCCACGCCGTTCATGCAGTAGCGCAGCCCCGTGGGCCGCGGCCCGTCGTCAAAGACATGGCCCAGATGCCCGCCGCAGCGGCGGCACTTCACTTCGGTGCGCTGCATGAACAGTGAATTGTCCTGCTCGGTCTGGACGGCGCCCGCCAGCGGCTTCCAGAAGCTGGGCCAGCCGGTGCCGCTGTCGAACTTGGTGTCCGAGGAAAACAGCGCCAGGTCGCAGCCAGCGCAGGAAAACACGCCCTTCCTGTGCTCATTGTTGAGCGGGCTGGTGAAGGGCGCTTCGGTCGCGGCATGGCGCAGCACGGCATAGGCGGCGGGCGAAAGCTGCTCCTTCCATTCCGCGTCGCTCTTGGAGACGTCATAGCCGAATGCCCGCCCACTGGCGCACAGGCCCCCGCCCGTCATCAGGGCTGCGATAAATCCGCGTCTTTGCATGTTTTCGTCCTCCGTTACGCTTTTATACGACGGTTATTTCGTCCGGATCCTCACAAAGTTACCCGCAAGATGGATGGGAACCGCTCCGGAACCCACCCGTTATCTGGACAGCGTTCCCCAACGCAAAAACCCCATCAGGAGCATGAATTTATGGACAAGGATCGTATCGAAGGTTCCGCCACCCAGGCCAAGGGCGCCGTCAAGCAAGCAGCCGGCAAGATGACCGGCGACGCCAAGCTGCAGAGCGAGGGCGCCGCCGACAAGGTCGCCGGCAAGATTCAGAACGCCGTGGGCGGCGTCAAGGATGCGGTGCGCGACGCCGCCAAGCATTAACCAGCACAGCCCCGCCGGAGGGGTTCGAAAACAAGCCCGGCGCCCTGTTGGACGCCGGGCTTTTTCGTTAGATTGCGCCGGGCATTCCGCCATGGCCTTTTTCAAGGACATTTCATGATCCGCTTCCTCGGCTGGCTGCGCCACATTTTCGGCGCGGTGTTCAACGGCATCGCCATATTCGTCGCCAGCGCCATCGTCCTGTTCGCGGTGCTGCTGGTGATCGGCCTGGCCTGGGGCGATGGCCTGCCGGGCAAGATGGTGCTGGCGCTGGACCTGCGCGCGCCGGTGACGGATTCCGCCGCCGGCGGCAACGTCTTCACGCCGCGCGGGGTGACGGTGATGGATGTGGTGCTGGGGCTGGATGCCGCCGCCCGCGACAGCCGCGTCAAGGGCGTGGTGCTGCAGCTGGGCAATGGCGCGCTCTCCACCGCCCAGGCCGAGGAGATCGCCACCGCCATCAAGCGGTTCCGCAGCCATGGCAAGTTCGCCATCGCCCAGGCCACCGCCTTTTTCGGTGCCGGGATGGGCGACTATCTCGCCGCCACGGCCTGCGACCAGATCTGGATGCAGCCCAAGGCGCCGTTCGGCGTGGCGGGCACCGGCGGCGGCGAAATCTTCCTGCGCGGCAGCCTCGAAAAGATTGATGCGCTGCCCCAGATCGCCAAGCGGGCCGAGTACAAGTCCGCCGCCGACATGTACATGGAAAAAGCCATGTCGCCCGCCGACCGCCAGCAGCTCACCCGGCTGATGCAGTCGGTCTATGACGCCGGCACAGGCGAGATGGCGGCGGCGCGCAAGATCAGCCGCCCCGAACTGGTGGCGGCGCTGGAGGCCAGCCCCCAATTCACCGAAGACGCGCTCCAGCGCCGGTTGATCGACAAGGTCGGCTATGACGATGAGGCCCGCGCCGCCGCGCAAAGCCGCGCCGGGGGCGGGGCCAAGCTGGTGCGCTTCGCCAGCTATGCCCGCGCCACCGAGCGCGCGACGGGCAGCCCCAACATCGCCCTCGTCGAAGCCAGCGGCGAGATTCGCGACGGCACCGCCAAGAATTCCCTCATCAACACTTCGGGCGGCATCGCCAGCGACGATCTGTCCCGCGCCATCCGCCAGGCGACGCAGGACAAGTCGATCAAGGCCATCGTGCTGCGGGTGGATTCGCCCGGCGGCAGCGTCACCGCCTCCGACCAGATCCTGCATGCCGTGAAGATGGCGCAGAAGGCGGGCAAGCCCGTGGTGGTGTCGATGGGCGGGGTGGCGGCCTCGGGCGGCTATTACATCGCCACCAGCGCCAACCGCATTGTCGCCGAGCCGGGCACCATCACCGGCTCGATCGGCGTCCTGACCGGCAAAGTCTCGTTCAACAAATCCCTCGCTTTGGCCGGGGCCAATGCCGAGATGGTGGCGGTGGGCAAGAACACGCTGATGGATTCGCCGCTGCAGCCCTATAGCGACGAGCAATGGGCCAACCTCAACCACCAGGCCGATGTCATCTATGACGACTTCACCAGCAAGGTGGCGGCGGGGCGCAAGATCCCGCTCACCCGGGTGCAGCAGATTGCGCGCGGCCGGGTCTGGTCGGGCGGCGACGCCCATGCCAACGGGCTGGTGGACCGGCTGGGCGGCTTCTGGACCGCGGCGGGCGAGGCGGCCAGCCTGGCCAAGCTCGATCCGGGCAGCCTTGTGTTCAAGGTCTATCCCCGTCCCACCGGGCTGCTGCAGGGCCTGTCGCGGCTGATGGGCGGCATGGATGCCAGTTGGAGCATCCTGGGGCGGATCGAATCGATTCTGAACCTTCCCGCCCTTGAGGCGGTGGTGCAGGGGGCGGAAAGCCTGCCCTCCGGGGCGCCGGGCAGCGCCTTGGAACTGCGCGCCGCACAACTGCCCCGCCCGTGACAATCAGGTCACATATTCAAGGCCTTATTGTCACAAATTCGCTTGTCCGCGCAGGGCCTTGAACTATAGTTCTTCGCACCTGCGGCGGCGCGAAGCTGGTTCGGGCGGGCCATAACTGCGATTATGGCGGTCTGTCAGCGTCATTGCCCCTGCCAGCCAGTTGGAGAGCGCCCTGTCTGCCCCGCAAGCCAAGAAGCCGTCCGCCGCCGTCGAGGATATGTCCTTTGAAGGGGCGCTCAAGGAGCTGGAAACCATTGTCTCCCGGCTGGAGCAGGGCGAAGTGGACCTTGAAGATTCCATCGCCTTGTACGAACGCGGACAGTTGCTGAAGAGCCATTGCGAGAAAAAGCTCAAATCGGCAGAGGGACGGCTGGAAAAGATCGTCATGGGCGCGGGTGGCCCCGAACTGGTCCCGTTCGACAATGAACCGGGGGCGCCGGCATGAGCTTGCTTTGCCCGCCCATTCAAGAGATTTTCCAGGTATGAACATCCCCAATACCAAGACGCCGCTGCTGGATCAGGTCGATCTGCCCGAGGACCTGCGCAAGCTGGAAAAATACCAGTTGCGCCAGTTCGCCGACGAGCTGCGCACCGACCTGATCGACATTGTCAGCGTCACCGGCGGCCATTTCGGCGCCGGGCTGGGCGTGGTCGAGCTGACCACGGCGCTGCACTATGTTTTCAAGACCCCCGATGACCGCATCATCTGGGATGTCGGCCACCAGGCCTATCCCCACAAGATCATCACCGGGCGGCGCAGCCGCATGCGCAGCCTGCGCCAGGCCGGCGGCTTGTCGGGCTTCACCCGGCGCAGCGAAAGCGAATATGATCCCTTCGGCGCGGCGCACAGCTCGACCTCCATCTCGGCGGGCCTGGGCATGGCGGTGGCGCGCGACCTCAAGGGCGGCGACAACCATGTCATCGCGGTGATCGGCGACGGCGCGATGAGCGCGGGCATGGCGTATGAGGCCATGAACAATGCCGGCGCCAACAAGAACCGGCTGATCGTCATCCTCAACGACAATGACATGTCCATCGCGCCTCCGGTGGGCGCGATGAGCGCCTATCTGGCGCGGCTGGTGTCGTCGCGGCCCTATACCGGCCTGCGCAATGTCGCCAAGCGGGTGGCGCGCAAGTTTTTCCCGCGCGCCCTGTTCAACGTCGCCCGCCGCACCGAGGAATATGCCCGCGGCATGGCGATGGGCGGCACCTTGTTTGAAGAGATGGGCTTCTTTTATGTCGGGCCGATCGACGGCCACAATCTCGACCATCTGGTGCCGGTGCTGGAAAATGTCCGCGACACCATGAAGGGTCCGGTGCTGGTGCATGTGGTGACCAAGAAGGGCCATGGCTATGCCCCGGCCGAGGCCGCGCCCGACAAGTATCATGCCGTCTCGAAGTTCATCGTCCTGACCGGCGAACAGGCCAAGTCCGCGCCCAAGGCCCCGACCTATCAGAAAGTGTTTGGCGAAAGCCTGATCGCCCAAGCCCGCAAGGACGAGCGCATCGTCGCGATCACCGCCGCCATGCCGTCCGGCACCGGTATCGACCTGTTCGAAAAGGCCTTCCCGACCCGCACCTTCGATGTCGGCATCGCCGAGCAGCATGGCGTGACCTTCGCGGCGGGCATGGCGACCGAGGGCATGAAGCCCTTCTGCGCCATCTATTCCACCTTCCTGCAGCGCGCCTATGACCAGGTGGTGCATGACGTGGCGATCCAGTCGCTGCCGGTGCGCTTTGCCATGGACCGTGCCGGTCTGGTCGGCGCCGACGGCGCTACCCATGCCGGTTCCTTCGACATCGCCTATCTGGCGGCCTTGCCCAACTTCGTCATCATGGCCCCGTCCGACGAGGCCGAGCTGGTCCATATGGTCGCCACCGCCGCCCGGATCGACGACCGCCCCAGCGCCTTGCGCTATCCGCGCGGCGAAGGCACCGGCATCGCGCTGCCGGACGTTGGCATCCCGCTGGAGATCGGCAAGGGCCGCATTGTCAAGGAAGGCTCCGGGATTGCCATTCTTTGCTTCGGCGCCCGCATGAAGGAAGTGCTGCTGGCGGCCGAACGCATGGCCGGTTACGGCCTGTCGCCGACCATCGCCGATGCGCGCTTCGCCAAGCCGCTGGACACCGACCTGATCCGCCGCCTGGCCAAGGCGCATGAAATCCTCATCACCATCGAGGAAGGTGCGGCGGGCGGCTTTGGCGCCCATGTCATGCACTTCCTGGCCTGGGACGGCTTGCTGGACAGGGGCCTCAAATTCCGCCCCATGACCCTGCCGGACCTCTTCCAGGATCATGACACGCCCGAAAAGATGTATGCCCAGGCCGGACTCGACGCCGACGGCATTGTCAGCACGGCGCTGAATGCGCTGGGGCGGGGCGCCGAAGCCGTGCATCTGGCCGGCAAGCTGGCCTGACCTTCGACCCTCCCCTTGAGGGAGGGTCGAAATTTGCGGCACGCAAATTTCGGGGAGGGGTCATTTCGCAATGCCGACCCCTCCCCGAAAAATCCTTCGCAAGGCTTCGGATTTTTCGACCTTCCCGCAAGGGGAGGGTGGGATAAAGCGCGCATGACAATCTGCCCCCACTTCGGCCCATCTTCGGCATTGGACCCATCTTCGGCATTGGAGAAGTGCGGCGGCTGCCAGCACCAGGACATGCCGCCGGCTGACTATGCCGCGTCCAAGCGCGCCGCAGTGCAGACCGCATTGATGCGCGCGGGCGTCAATGCCGAGGTCCTGGCCCCCGTCATCGTGCCGCCCGGGACGCGCCGCCGCGCCGTTTTCAAGATCGCGGCCCGTGTCGAAGGCCTGCAGATCGGCTTTCACGCCGCCCGCTCCCACACCGTCATCGACATGCATCACTGCGATGTGGTGACGCCTGCTTTGTTCGCGCTGGTCGGCCGGTTGCGCACGGCGCTGGCGCCGGTGTTTGGCGTGGGCGAAAGCGCCGACCTGCATGTCACCCAGACCGACACCGGCTTTGATGGCATCTTGCGCTGGAGCCGCAATCTCACCCCGGCGCTGACCGCCGCGCTTTCCACGCGGCTGGCGGGGCTGGGCATCGCGCGGCTGGCCTTGGACAAGGACATCGTGTTCGAGACCGCCGCGCCGACCATCGCGCTGGACGGCATTCCCGTCCTGCTGCCGCCGGGCGCCTTCCTGCAAGCCACGGCGCAGGGCGAGGCCGCGCTGCAGGCGCGGGTGCTCAAGATCGTCGGCAACGCCAAGTCGGTGGCCGATCTTTTCAGCGGCATCGGCACTTTCGCTTTGCCGCTGGCGCGGAAGGCGCGCGTCAAGGCGATCGAGCAGGACAAGTCCGCCTTGGCGGCGCTGGCCGCCGCCGCCCGCGCTTTCGCCCCTGTCGGTGGCGGGGCGAAAGGTCTGAAGCCCGTCGCCACCGAGGTCCGCGACCTGTTCAAGCTGCCGCTCACCCCCGGTGAACTCGCCCCCTATGACGCCGTGGTGCTGGACCCGCCCCGCGCCGGGGCGCAAGCCCAGGTCCGCACCCTGGCCCGCTCGAAAGTTCCCGTCATCGCCTATGTTTCCTGCGACGCCGCCACCTTCGCCCGCGACGCGGCGATTTTAACCAATGGCGGCTATAAAATCGGGCCCGTCACCCCGATAGACCAGTTCCTCTGGTCGTCGCATATTGAGCTGGTTGCCGGGTTCACGCGGGGTAGGGCATGAGAGGCTTGCTGTTCAGTCTGGGTCTGCTTCTGGCGGGATGCGCCAATGCGGCGGCCAACCAGTTCTCCAACTGGGCGGTGCTGGTGGTGGCGGGCGACGATCACGCCCATTCCGGCGCCCCCAGCAAGGTGTTCGACAATGCCCGCCGCGACCTGGTGAAGGATTTCACCACCCTGGGCTTTGATCCCCGCAATATCGCCCAGTTCTCGCTCGATCCCGACGGCGCCGCGCTGCCGACCGATTTCAGCGCCATCGCCGGCACAATGTGGGACCTGTCGAGCCGCGCCCCCGGCGGATGCCTGGTCTATTTCACCAGCCACGGCACGCCCGACGGCATCGTGGTGGGATCGCAGGTCATCGGCCCCGGCAAGGTCGCGGCGATGGTCAACAACAGTTGCGGCGCCAAGCCCACGGTGGCGGTGATGTCGGCCTGCTTCTCCGGCCAGTTCGTGCCGGCGCTGGCGGGCGACGACCGGGTGGTGATCAGCGCCGCACGGCCCGACCGCACCTCGTTCGGCTGCGGCGAGCTGGACCAGTACACTTTCTTCGACGACTGTTTCCTGCGCGCCTTGCCCAAGGCCTCCGACTTCGCTGGCATGGGCGGTCTGGTGCAGCAATGCGTCTCGTTCCGCGAGCAGCAGCTTCACGCCACCCCGCCCTCCGAGCCGCAGGTGGCCATCGGCCCGAAAGTGGCGTTCACGCTTAGATGGAAATAGCGCTTCGGCTGTCGTCCCAATAGCTTCATCTTGTCATGGCCCACCGGAGTGTGGGCCACCCAGCTGGGCATAAGGCTGGAGTGACTCAGAATGAAATATCGATCCAGTCCTGCAGCGGCGGAGTGGCGTCACCTGGGTGGCCCGCATTCGCGGGGGGGTAAAGGGATAGCACAAGGACTTTACACCGCCTGACCGACAATTCATCCAGGTAGGTAGTAGAATTTGGCTAGTTGGATTGGCAAGAATTAAAGTCATCTTCGTGTCGATAACTGGCATTCGTCTGGGTCTACCCACAAAGGCCCCCCCCACTGCACGGCAACGGGTTACTGCTTCAAAGCGGACGACACTAGTCGGGTGAAACGCCACCTGGCAACGGCATATCCGGGTGAAGAGATCGTAGTTCATCCGGGAAAAGTCCACCCTTCCCAATCTTAGCAACTACGTCGCCAAACTGACTAAACAAAAAGCCCTTCATATTCCATTTCGTGCGATCCAACGCGCGCCGCTTCTCAAATACGGCTGCAATGCCTGTCATAGCGATGACCTGGACCAGCACTTCAAAATCCCCAGTGCTGCATATCGAAAATGGACACTTCTTCACGACCTGAGGATCAATTCCCCTTGCCGCCAGTTTTTCCATAATCTGTTTTTCAATCTCTTCCTCTAGGCGAGGATCGAAGAGATACCATTCCTCCAACAGCACTATGAGCGGATAAACAGGCTTATCGTCGGGTCGCCAATGTGGGTAATGACCCGAATTGGCATCGTCCATTGTCTGATAAAGCTGAAACGCGAAATCAGCCACTTTTGAGATATCGGCCTGCAAAGATTCAATATCCACAAGCGCGATTTTGGAGTTCAGCCGCATCCTCTTGGTCTTGCATTCGACAAACAAATGGCCGCTGCCGTCGCTTGCGATCCAGTCAACGCTGTCTTCGCGATTCTTTCCTACGTGGTACTCGGCCTCCGGCAGGATCGAAAAACGATCTTTTGGCAACGCTGCGGTAAGTGCCTCGCCTATATATCTTTGGAAGGAAGGGCCGAATGCCGCTCCGAAAGCCTCATTGCGGACAAGTTCGTAATATACGCCCGACGTAAACCGATGGAACAAGAAAGATGGGATGGGTGCGATTAGAGTGTGTCGCCCACCTATGCCAGTACGCGCGAGCGGATATATCCGAAGCGGGTTCTGAGAATATGAAAAGTCTTCGTTTCTAAACTCAGACGCTGACGCCATCTTAATGAGTTCGCTGAGTGGTGTTGCAAAATGCTGGAGAAATCTTTTGAACTTCTCGTCGCTGACGCCGAGGTCCACAAAGCTGATGGGAAAGGAATAGGCGAACTTCGTGAGGAAGTGGCCCGTCATTGCCAATCCGATTGACCTGCTCCCCGAAATTGCCCTCGATTTGAGGTAGAGTCCGTTCCTTGAAGGAGACGGACGATGAGAAGCAGCCGATACACCGAAGAACAGATCATCGGGATATTGAAGCAGCACCAGGCGGGGCTTGGAGCGAAGG
>DASZQW010000044.1:0-23809 GCA_035549455.1 Rhizomicrobium sp.
TGGAGGATCGACTACAACACACTCAGACCGCACACGAGCCTGGACGGGCTCACGCCGACAGAGTTTGCAGCACGCCCCAGCCAGGGGCATAACCAGAACAGACTCTCCCCATAAACGGGGGCATTACGGGGAGCAGGTCACCTCTTTTTAGGTCGGTCTGCGATTTGGGTAGGTGCTCCTGCAACTTCACGAAAATGTCGTGATCGTAATAGTCCTCGGTCAGCTTCCAGATGCCAGGATCACCTGCCGGGTCAATCGCGATGTCGTGCGGCAGAAGTAGCCCTTCCGTCACCTTCACGTTTTTGAACCAGCCGGGTACGTTGTCCTTCTCAATCTCGCCAATGCGCTCGACGATCGTCTCATGTGCCCGGGTCGTAGAGATGTAGTGGTGGACGAAAACACCGACATCTTCGCTCAACGGAAACTCGTCGCTGCCAGCCTTGAACTCGTCCCTGGCGTTGGAGATAAGTTTGAAGAACTTATAGAGCTTTCCTGTCCAGCCATCATCTCCCTTGCGGATGAAGGTGGTACCGGAAGCGGCGAAGTCATCGATCAGAAAGATATTATCGAATTTGCCGTCGGTGGCTCCCGTTTTTTTCAGAGCCTTGTTCAGGTTCTTTTGCAGGTCCTTCCACTTCTCACGGTCGATGTGCGTTGCCAGGACGATCTGGTCGTTGGCTAGGATGCCAGCGTTGGCGCGGCGCAGGATGTCAATGCGGGCCCCGTCGCTCAGGCCAATATAAAGTGTACGCCGTCGCAGGCGCTCGAGCTCGGCGCGCGCTTTGGGGTTCGCATTGGCCATGTATGGCGGAACGGACGCCGCCTGGCCGGTGGCTGCTCGCAGGATTGGTTCCACATAACGCGGCTGAAACTCTGTCACCAGCCTGTTGACCTCGGCGGACGAGAAGTAAATCAGCCGATTTTTCACAAAATCGTACGCGGTCTGCCGGTCTTCGAGCTTAAACTGCGCAAGCCAGCCGGCCAGGCTTTCAGGAAACCGAACTCCGGCCATGTAGTCGCCATAGCCGTCGAACTTAAGCTGCGAGACAAGGCGAACCCACTTGTATTCGCGGGTTGCGACCTCCTCAGACCAATTCATGATGCGCCCTAGCAGGCGCAACGCAAAACGTTCATCCATTTCGTTATTCCGCGGGTTCAAGATGCACAACGCAACGCGGGCTGGCAGGACGGGAACGCCGAATCAGCTCTCGGTGATTTTATCCCGATCCGGCTTCGCTGGTAGATGATATAGGTAGCCTGCTGTGGATGGATAGAAGGTGAGCCCGCTGGATAGTCCTGGGCGGCACAAGGCTTGCTTCTACACGGCATTTTCCGGACGCGGTTGTAGCGATCCTCCATCCTGTTTTAAATCAAGAGCTTGGCCGTGGCCTATCAGGCGGTATCGCCATGAGCAAATCAGCTGGATTTCACAGGCAAGCGCGCCGCTGCTGTTGATGGATCTTACCGGATTATGAATGCCTGGCGCGTCGATGCTGCGATGCGCTCATCCTGCTGGGATCGGCGCTCGTTGACGGCGGCGCTGTCAGGCCAGGGACGCCTTCGATCCCTCCGAGAGGCCTTACGTCAAATTGGCCATGTCGCGGGGATAACTAATGCTCTCCACACTCTCTATTCGTCAGCCGATCTGGCTGACAACTGGGTACAGCGACTAACTCGGCGTTCGACGGCCAAACACCGCTTGCGTACATGCTTGCCGGAGGTGCGGCAGACCTTGAAACCGTCCGATCGTATTTGGATGCAGCACAACTTCGCTGACAGGCCACACTGTCAGACGAAGTCGCACTGCAGTTCTCGGTTCCAGACGGCGTCCGAATTATTATGGCGCTGCGGCACGAAGGCCGTCTATGTGGTCTGCCCACCACGCCATCATTGCGACCCGTTCTTCCCAAAACTGGCCACGAGCATAAGCTCGTCTGACCGCGTTTTTGTCGATGTGCGCCAACTGGCGTTCGATCGCATCTTCGCTCCACTTTCCTGATTCATTCAGGAGCGTCGACGCACTCGCCCTAAAACCATGGGACGTCATTTCCTCCTGGCCGAATCCAAGACGCCGGAGCGCTACGTTCATAGTGTTCTCGGAGATCGGTTTGTGTCGGGTGATAAGTCCCGGAAACAGCATCTCGCGATGGCCTGTGATTTCCCGAAGACCTTTTAGGATAGCTAGTGCCTGGCGAGGCAATGGCACGAGATGTTCCCGGCGCATTTTCGTTCGCTCAGCCGGAATTGCCCAAGTCGCCTTCTGAAAGTCAAACTCAACCCAGGTCGCCATCCGAAGCTCGCCTGGGCGAGGGAACAGAATTGCCATCAACTTTAACGCGGCCACGGTGGTGGGTTGGCCATCGAACGCAAATATGGCCTTCAGAAGCTGACCAAATTTCTTAGGTTCGATGATTGCGGCGCGAGATACAGTTTTCGGCGTGGCGATTGCCCCGCGCAACGCTGGTGTCGGGTCGTTGTCGGCCCGATCCGTAATGACGGCGTACCGGAATACAGCACCAACGGTTCCACGAAGCCGCCTTGCGGTCTCAAAGCAATCCCTTGCCTCCAACTCTTGGAGAACTCGAAGAACGTCCACCGGTTTGATATCTCGGCAACGCTTGTCACCAAGGCTTGGGAGGGCCAAATCGATCAGCCACTCCTTCTTTGTCATTGTCACGGCCGCGAGTTGTTCCCGACGACGCTTTTCTAAATATTCAAGGCTCACTTCCCGGAAGGTATCGCCGGCGCCGATGATCACCGCGCCGAAGGGAGACTTGCGGGGCCGCGTGGCGGCCGGGTCCACCCCTTCCCGC
Organism: Rhizomicrobium sp.; assembly: GCA_035549455.1. Taxonomy (GTDB): domain Bacteria; phylum Pseudomonadota; class Alphaproteobacteria; order Micropepsales; family Micropepsaceae; genus Rhizomicrobium. Next base: position 2,814 of record DASZQW010000044.1, read on the forward strand.
ATCCCTCTTCTATATGTGTCTCGCTTGTCTCTGGCCTCGGCCAGCGACACTTCAGGAAACGGTCCTAAGGCGATCTGCTTCTGCTTGCCCTGAAAGCTGTAGCTCAACTGCCATAGCTTCGAGCCGCTGGGCTGCACCCAAAGTTGAAGGCCGTGTCCGTCTGAAAGTTTACGCCGGACCGGACCGGCCTTTTCCGCTCTGCATTTCGCGTCTGTAAGCGCCATTGTTTAGCTCCTTCGTGCGAAGAGGCTTGGCAGTCTTTCCCACCTAGCGGCGTACCCAGTTCGGTCCTTCGCTTAGCCGTCGTACCCAACCTCATTGGGTACGAAGAGCGGCGAAAACTTAGGTCTGGGTTTTTGCCGGTGCCTGGGTACAGCGCGTACCCAAACCCCGCTTCCGGACCCAGAAATACCCATGTCAGACCCAGAAAATCGCCGAACAGTGGCGATCAGTGCCGAACCACCGCGGAGTAAAAAGCCAGTATTTCTTTGGGTTTTTCGGGAAATCTGATCTCCGGCGAACCGTGGAGATCAGAGTAATGGTGCCCAGAAGAGGACTCGAACCTCCACGCCTTGCAGCGCTAGTACCTGAAACTAGTGCGTCTACCAATTCCGCCATCTGGGCACGGACCGCAGAGTGGCCCGGGGCAAGGGCGCGATGTTTAGGGGGGCGCCCCCGGCAAGTCAATTGCCCCTTTTTCCGCGCAAGAACCCCGTCGCCCTGGGGGATAGACAAGAGAATGGGCGGGGCCGGCGCGGCCCTTTGGGGCATTTCCTCCCGGCGGGCTTTTGGCTAAACCAGCAGGGTTCGCGCAAGAAGGATTGCCCCATGGATTCCAGGCTGGTCACGGTTTTCGGCGGCTCCGGCTTTCTGGGGCGCCACACGGTGCGGGCGCTGGCCCGCGCCGGCTGGCGCATCAAGATCGCCACTCGCCATCCCGCAAGCGGCTTCTTCCTGCGGCCCCTGGGCACGGTGGGCCAGATTGATTTCGTCAAATGCGATGTGGCCGACGCCCAGAGCGTCTCCCATGCCGTGATGGGCGCCGACGCCGTGATCAACCTGACCGGCATCCTGTTCCAGAAGGGCCAAAGCTTCGACGACGTCCAGGCCCAAGGCGCGGCCAACATCGCCCAGGCCGCCGCCAAGGCGGGGGTGACGGCGCTGGTGCAGGTCTCGGCCATCGGCGCCGACGCGGACTGCGATTCTGTTTACGCCCGGACCAAGGCCGAAGGCGAAGCGGCTGTGCGCGAAGCCTTCCCAGACGCGGTGATCCTGCGCCCCTCCATCATCTTCGGGCCGGAAGACGCCTTCTTCAACAAATTCGCCGGACTGGCGCGCTTTTTCCCTGCCTTGCCGCTGGTCGGCGGCGGACACACCCGCTTCCAGCCGGTGTTCGTGGGCGATGTGGCGGCGGCGATCACCGCCACACTGGACTCGCAGGCCGCACGGGGCCGCATCTTCGAGCTGGGCGGACTCTCGGTCTATTCCTTCAAGGAATTGCTGCAGCTTATCCTGCGCGAGATCGGGCGCAAGCGCCTGCTGGTGCCGCTGCCCTTCGCTCTTGCCACCCTGAAGGCAGCCTTTCTGCAACTGCTGCCCAATCCGCTGCTCACCATCGACCAGGTGCGGCTGCTGAAGAAGGACAATGTCGTGGGCCCCACCGCTGCGGGCCTGGCGGACCTGGGCATCACGCCGACATCGGTGGAAGCGGTGGTCCCGTCCTATCTGTGGCGGTATCGGGCAAAAGGCGAATATGCGGACATGAATCCGGAACTTCGCGCCTAATGCATGGCTAGATAGAGCATCAGCGCCAGCGCCGCCGCGATGCGGTAATAGCCGAACGGCTTGAGGCCGTAGCGGGTGACGATCGCCAGGAAGCTGCGGATCACGAACCAGGCCACGACAAAGGAGACGATGAAGCCGATGGCGATGTCGGCGGACTGTGCCTGCGACAGCGCTCCGCCCTTCTTGTAGAGCTCGAACACCGTCGCCCCCAGCATGGTGGGCACCGCCAGATAGAAGGTGAACAGCGTGGCGGCGTGGCGGCCCACACCCAGAAGCTCGCCGCCCAGAATGGTGGCGCCGCTGCGCGAAATGCCCGGGATCAGCGCCATGATCTGGCAGCAGCCGATCTGGAACATCTTTTTCAGGGGCAGGTTGTCGCCATCGGTGAAGAGGGGCGGCGGCGCCAGGCGCTCGAACAGCAGGATCAGGAGCCCGCCCGCCATCCAGGATATCGCGATCACCGGCAGGGCGATATTGGGATTCAGCAGCACCGCATTGATGTGGCTGGCCAGGAGCGCGCCCACCACCGCGGCGGGCAGGAAGGCCAGGATCACGCCGCCGGCGAATTTGCGCGCCTGGGCCGAAGTGGGCAGACCGATCAGAACCTGCCAGAATTTGCGGAAATAGATCGCCACCACCGCCAGGATCGCGCCCAGCTGGATCACCACGGTGAAGGCTTCCCAATTGCTGTCCAGCCCCAGCAGCTTCTCGGCCACCAGCAGATGGCCGGTGGAGGAGACGGGCAGGAATTCGGTGACGCCTTCGACAATGCCCAGAATGATGGACATCAATGCGTCATGCATGGCGAACCTCCCGCTGAAGCGCCAACAGGTAGCATCGCCGCCCGGTTCGCGCACCCTATAAAAAGCGTTATGCTGGGCGCATGGCGGCGAAAGGAATCGTCTGGGCCTCGCTGTGGTCGGGGCGAGGCTGGGTGTGGCGGGTCTGCGTGACCCTGTTCATCCTGCTGGTCCCTGCCCCCATCCTGCTGCTGCTGGTTTTCCGTTTCCTGCCCATTCCCGGCACGCCCGAGATGCTGGTCAGCCTGGCGATGGGCAAGGGCGCCAGCTATTCCTGGCGCGACGACATCTCGCCCCGGCTGGAACGGGCGGTGATCGGGGCCGAGGATCAGAATTTCTGCCGCCATCACGGCTTTGACTTCGACGCCATCAACAAGGCGGTGCAAGACCATAAGCGCCATCCGAACAAGCCGATGCGCGGCGCCAGCACCATCTCGCAGCAGACCGCGCGCACCCTGTTCCTGGTGCCGCTGCGCAGCTGGATCAGGAAGGGTCTGGAAACCTATCTGACGGTGCTGGTGGAAGGATTGTGGCCCAAGAAGCGCATCCTCACCGCCTATCTGAACCTGGTGGACTGGGGCGATGGCATCTTCGGGGCCGAGGCGGCGTCGCAGGCCTATTTCGGCACGGACGCCGGTTCCCTGACCTCGGAGGAAGCCGCCCGCCTGGCCGCCATCCTGCCCAATCCCCACCGCTGGAAAGCCGCCCATCCCGGCCGCTATGTCGCCCGCCGCTCGGGAATGCTCAGGGGCCGCAGCGCCATGGTCGCCCGCGACGGGCTGAACTTTTGCGTTAAATAGAAGCCTCGCTTAAAAGCGTGGCCTTAGAATTGTCCTACCGCTTCGCTATTTGAGGACGAATGCGCCGCCTGATTCACCTGATGCTGTCGCCCTCCTGCCGCCTGGCCCGCCTGATGGTGGGAGAAAAGCGGGTGGCCTGCGATCCGGCCCCGGCGGAGAATGCGCGCCAGACCATGCCGGTGCTGATCGACCTGGACGGCACCCGCGCCGAGGGCGTCTGGGCCATCCTGGATCATCTGGAAACCAACTTCCCCGACCATCCGCTGGTGCCCGCCGACGATCGCGCGCGGCGCGAGGCGCTGCGCTGGCTGGACTGGGCGATGGGACCGTTCCATGAAGCCGTGACCCAGCGCATCGTCTATGAAAAGGCCGCGCCCAAATATACCGGCGCCGGCTTCAGCCGCGCCCCCGACATGAATGTGATCCGCGCCGGGCGCGAGGAATTGAAGCTGGCACTGGGCGCAATCGGCCGCGCCGCCGAGGCCAACGGAAACCTCGCCTGCCGCGAGACCACCTTGGGCGACCTGGCGGTAGCGGCGCATCTGTCGGCGCTGGATTATTTCGGCGAAGTGCCGTGGCAGGATTTCGCCCCGGCGCAGGAATGGTATGTGCGGATGAAGTCGCGGCCGGCCTTCCGCTCCATCCTGGCTGATCGCGTGCCCGGCCAGCCGCCGGTGTCGCATTATGCCGAACTCGATTTCTGACGGCATCCGCGCCCGCGCCGCGGCGGAAGGCTTCGATGCCATTCGCTTCGCCGATGCCCGCGCCGAGCCGCACAACGCCCAGCGCCTGGGCGCGTTTCTCGCCGCCGGGCATCATGGCGGGATGGACTGGATGGCGAGCCGCGCCGTGTGGCGCGCCGATCCGCAGGCGATGTGGCCCGACGCCAAAAGCGTGATCCTGCTGGGCGTCAATTACGGACCCCAGACCGACCCGCTGGCGGTGCTGGCGCAAAAAAACCGCGCCGCGATCTCGGCCTATGCCCAGGGCGATGACTATCACGATGTGGTCAAGAAGAAGCTCAAGGCGCTGGCGGGATGGCTGCACCAGACGCACGGTGCCGAGGTCAAGGTGTTCGTCGACACCGCCCCGGTGATGGAAAAGCCGCTGGCGCAGAAAGCGGGGCTGGGCTGGCAGGGCAAGCATACCAATCTGGTATCGCGGGACTTCGGCTCCTGGCTGTTCCTGGGTTCGATCTTCACCACCCTGGAGCTGCCGCCCGATGCGGCGGAAGAGGATCATTGCGGCAATTGTCATGCCTGCCTGGATGTCTGCCCCACCGATGCCTTTCCCGCGCCTTACCGGCTGGATGCCCGGCGCTGCATTTCCTATCTGACCATCGAGCATAAGGGTCCCATCCCGCGCGAATTTCGTGCGCCCATGGGCAATCGCATCTATGGCTGTGACGATTGCCTGGCGGTGTGCCCCTGGAACAAGTTCGCGCGGGCCGCCTCGGAGATGAAGCTTCAGGCGCGTGACGAACTGAAAGCGCCCCGGCTTGCGGCGCTGGCGGGGCTGGACGATGCCGGTTTCCGCGCCTTGTTCGCCGGGTCGGCGGTCAAGCGCATCGGCCGCGACCGCTTCCTGCGCAATGTGATGATCGCCATCGGCAACAGCGGGGACGCGGCGCTGGCATGCTGCGCGCAAGATCGCCTGAGCGATGCCTCCGCCCTGGTGCGCGGCGCGGCGGTGTGGGCGCTGTCGCGGCTTCTGGCGCCGGGCGCCTTCGCGGCCCTGGCGCAGCGCCATGCGGACGAGCCCGATGCCGATGTCCGCGCCGAATGGCTTATCGCCTGAGCACGTCCAGATTTTCCTTCGCCGCCGCCGAGGCGCCGGTCTTCAGCGCCGCCTGGAAATCCCGGCGCGCCCCGCCAAGGTCACCCAGCTGACGCCGCAGCAAGCCGCGCTCCACCAGCGCATCGCCGTCGCCGGGCCGGGCCTTGAGCGCCGCTTCGATATCGCGATGCGCTTCGCCAAACTGTTTCAGCGCGCGATGGGCGCTGGCGCGCAGCACCAGGAGGGCGGCGTCGCGCGGCCGCGCCTGCAGCGCCGCATTCAGGTCCAGCACCGCTTCTGGCCAGTTGCGGCGCATCGCCTGGGCCCGGCCAAGATCGGCAAACAGATCCGCATCGCCGCCCGACAGCGTCAGGGCGGCGGAAAAACTCCGCACCGCCTTGGCGGCGTCGCCGGCCAGCAGCCAGGCATTGCCCGCCTGGTCGAACAGCTCGGAGCGGAAGGCGGCGTCGGGCACGTTGCGACCGCCCGCGATCTTGTCCAGCCGCGCGGCCGCTTCGGCAAAGCGGTTCAGCCCCACCAGCGCGTGCGCGGCGCAATGCTGGGCGGGGACACCGCCGGCGTCCCGCGCCCAGTTTTCCGCATCGGCCAGCGCCGCGGCGGGCGGCGCCGCCATGCAGCGGCGATAACGGGCGGAGTCACTCACCGCCGCCAGGGCAGGCAGCGGCAACAACAACAGACAGAGTGTTAGCGAGACGCGGCACATAGCGCAGACTAGGGCATTAATCGCTTGGGAGGCCATAAAATCCTGTTAGGGTGGGCGCGGGAAAGCAAAAAGTCCCGCGGACTTTTTGCCCGCGCGAACGGTTCATAGCGGCAGCGTAGGAACGCATCGCGCGCGCAAGCGCGATGTGAGGCCGGGAAAAAAGAGGGAAACGCGCATGATCCGGTCGCTCGCCACTGCCATACTGCTTGTCGTCGCCCTTGCTGTCGTCCTGGCGGCGCCCGCCGCCGCGCAACAAGCCACCCCTGTCATGGCCGGGCCGCATGCCGCGCCCACCACCCATATCCAGGTGGGCGCCCTGCCCTTGATGGACACCACCCCGGCCTTCGACGCCGAGGCCGCGACCCGCGCCTATCTGGCCAAGGTGAGCGGCGCGGCGCGCGAAAAGTCCGACGCCTATACCGAGGGCGGCCATGGCCTGCTGGTGGTCGATCTTGTCTATGCCCTGGTGGTGGCCGGGCTGCTGCTGTGGCTGCAGATCTCGGCGCGCATCCGCGACTGGGCGGAAGGCCATACCCGCAGCCATACCTATCAGGTGATGATCTATGTCGCCGCCTATGTGCTGATCGTGACGGCGGCGGAGTTTCCGCTTTCCGTCTATGAGGGTTTCTTGCGCGAACATGCCTATGGCCTGTCCAACCAGAGCTTCGCGCAATGGCTGGGCGACTTCGGCATCGGGCTGGCAGTGACGCTGGCGGCGTCGCTGATCGTACTGCCCGTCATCTATGCCGCCATCCGGGCGGCGCGGGAGAATTGGTGGCTGTGGGGCGCGGGCATCACCATCTTCTTCTTCGTGATCTTCCTGGTGATCTATCCGGTCTTCGTGGCGCCTTTGTTCAACCATTATGGGCCGCTGCCGGACAGCCCGCTGAGGCAGGACATCCTGTCGCTGGCCCGCGCCAACGGCATTGCCGCCGACAATGTCTGGCTGGTCGATGAATCGCGCCAGTCCACCCGCCTCAGCGCCAATGTCACGGGATTCCTGGGCACGACGCGGATTTCCCTCAACGACAATCTCCTGAAACACGGCAGCCATGATGAAGTGCTGGCAGTGCTGGGCCATGAGATGGGCCATTATGTGATGGGCCACACCACCCGCCTGCTGCTGCTGATGGGGCTGGTGGCGATCCTGGGCTTCGCCTTCATGGCCTGGGGCTTTCGCTTCGCGGTGGGCGTGTTCGGCGGCAACTGGCAGGTGCGCGAGGTATCCGACATTGCCGGACTGCCGCTGCTGGCGGCGCTGGCCAGCCTGTATCTGTTCGTGATGACCCCGGCGCTTGCCACCATCAGCCGCACCACCGAGCAGCAGGCGGATTATTTCGGCGTCAATGCGGTGCGCAAGCCCGACGCCTTCGCCACCGTCATCCTGAAGCTGGCGACCTATCGCAAGCTGGAGCCGGGACCGTGGGAGGAAGCGATCTTCTACGACCATCCCTCCGGCCGCACCCGCATCCACACCATGATGGTGTGGAAGAAGGAGCATATCGGCGACGCCGATATCCGCGATACCGCCAAGCTGCCCTAGGCGGGAAGCTGCGCCGCCAGCGCCGCGTAATCGGCGCCCAACTGCGCCAGCAGCGCCGCGCAGGCCGCGCGCGCGCCGGCGTCCCATTCCGCCGTCAGCGAGGCGGCCAGCTGGGCCTGACTCTTCAGGATGACGCCGTCCTCCAGCACCTTGAGGCCATTGTCGCGCAAGGTGGCGCCGGTGGTGGTGATATCGACGATCACTTCCGCCGTGCCCGCCGCGGGCGCGCCTTCGGTGGCCCCGGCGCTGGGCACGATGCGGTAGTCGGAAATGCGCGCCTGGGCGAAGAACTGCCGCGTCAGCTGGGCGTATTTGGTCGCCACCCGCAACCGGCGACGATGGGTGGCGGCATAGGCGGCTGAGACATCGTCCAGGTCGGCCATGCTGGTGACGTCGATCCAGTAATTGGACACCGCCACCACCACATCGGCAAAGCCGAAGCCCAGCGGCTGGATCAGGTGCATGCGGCCTTCCAGCTCGGGGGCTTCCTCGCGCAGCAGATCCTCGCCGGTAATGCCCAGATGGATATCGCCCGCCAGCAGCGAGGCGGCGATCTCGCCCGCCGACAGCAGCATGACCTCGATATCGGGAAAGCCGACAACGCTGGCGCGATAGCCGCGCGCCCCCGCCGTCTGCTCCATGGTGACGCCGCGCGCGGCGAACCAGGCGTGGCAATTGTCTTTCAGGCGGCCCTTGGAGGGAATGGCGAGGCTGAGCATCACACCGCCCCCGCTTTTTCGGTTTGCAGGCGGGCGGCCAGCACCCGCTCGGTGCGGATGGCGCAGCCGATGGCCGAGACCGGGCGTTTGGCCCCCAGCATCTCCATCATGTTGTCATAGCGGCCGCCGCCGGCGATCTGCACCGCGCCTTCCTTGTCGCGCGCCCAGAATTCGAAGACGAAGCCGGTATAATATTCCATGTTGCGGCCGAAATGGGCGGTGAACTGCACCTGGGACGGCGCGATGCCCAGCCCGGCCAGGGTCTTCAGCCGCGCCTCCAGCGCCGCAAGCTGCGGATCCAGATTGATCCCCGCCGTCTGCAGCAGCGCCATGATCTTGGCCAGGGCGATGTCGGCGGGCCCCGAAATGTCCAGCATCTGGGCAATGGCGTCGGCCACCCTGGTATCCAGCTTCAGGCTGGCGGCTTCGGCGGCGCGCTCCAGCGCGCGGCTGATGATGTCCTGGCGGCTGCGCCCGGCGGGCGGGGCGTCGCCCTGGGCGTCCAGCAGGCTTTCGATCTCGGCGCGGCTTTTGGGCAGGCGCGTGGCGCCATCGCCATGGCCCAGCCAGTAGAGCAGACTCTCGACATAGCCCGGCCGCCAGAAATGGCGCTTCAGCCGCCCGCGCCAGCCCGCCGGAAGATCGAGCGCATCCACCAGGGCGTTGAACAGCGCCAGGTCGCCGATGCGCAGCGAAAAGTCCATCAGCCCCGCCGCGCGCAGGGCCGCGATGGCGATGGTGAGGATTTCGCTGTCGCCGCGCGCGCGGTCTTCCAGCCCCAGCAATTCGACACCGGCCTGGAAGAATTGCGTCGGGCGGTGAGGCTCGCCCGGCTGGTGGCGGAACACCAAGCCGTTATAGCTGATGCGCGCCGGGAAAGACGCGCCGTCCATCACTGCCTGGCGGCAGATGGGAATGGTCAGGTCCGGGCGCAGCGCCAGCTCGCGGCCCGACGGATCGGTCAGGGTGAAGGTGCGGCGGCGGATCTCCTCGCCCGAGCGGTCCAGAAAGATCGAAGCCGGCTGCAGCACCGCCGGTTCGGCGCGCCCATAGCCGTGGCCGGCGAACAGGTTCAGCAGGACGGTGGCCTGTGCATTCAGCGCTTCCAGCGCCCCGTCCTCGTAATAGGGAAAGGCGGTCATCGTCATGCCCCGGACGACGGCGCCAGCAATTTGCGCACTTCCGCCACCAGCTCGGCGCGGGCGACGCTTTTCTGCGCCTCGCGATTGGCAACCCAGTCGGCGCGGCTTTCCACCGACTTGGCCAGCTCGGCGCCCAGCGCCAGGTCTTTCAGGGTCACCAGCCCGGCGGCGCGCTCATCCGGGCCTTCGACCACGGCGAGGACGGCGCCGCGCTTGTCGGCATATTTGAACTGGTCGCCCATCTTGCCATTGCCGACATAGGCTTCGGCGCGGATACCCGCCTGGCGCAATTCCTGCACCAGCAGAAAGCTGGCTGCGGCGTCGGTCTTGTCGAACACCGTTACCACCACCAGCGGCGCTTTGGCCGCCGCCAGCGCGCCGCGCGAGGCCAGCGCACTCATCAGCCGCGACACGCCGATGGAAAAGCCGGTGGCCGGGACCTGCTGGCCGGTAAAACGCGCCACCAGATCGTCATAGCGCCCGCCGCCCGCCACCGAGCCGAACACGACCTCCTCGCCGTCCTCATTCTTGACCGGGAAGGTCAGCTGCGCCTCGAACACCGCGCCGGTGTAATAGTCCAGGCCGCGCACCACGCCGGTGTCGAACATCACCCGGTCGGGGCCATAGCCGCAGGCGGCAAGCAGCCGCACAATCTGTTCCAGCTCATTCAGGCCCGCAGCCCCGACGGCCGAGGTGCCGACCAGGGTGCCGATCTGGCGCAGATGGGCGTCCTCGTCCGCCGCGTCCGGCGCGACAAAGGCGAGAATGCGGTGCGCCTGGTCGGCAGTGAGGCCCGCGCCCGTGGTGAAGTCGCCGCTTTCGTCCTTGCGGCCCGGACCGAGCAGCGCCGAGACGCCCTCCACGCCCAGCCGGTCGATCTTGTCGATGGCGCGCAGCACAATGCCGCGCCGGACGCGGTCGTCCAGCGCGATGCCCGAGGCTTCCAGCACGCCGTCCAGCAGCTTTCGGTTGTTCAGCTTGACGATATAGTCACCGCGCGTCAGGCCCAGAGCCTCCAGCGTGTCGGCCAACATCATCAGGAGTTCGGCGTCGGCGGATGGCGAGGCGCTGCCCACCGTGTCGGCGTCGAACTGGGTGAATTCGCGGTAGCGGCCCGGTCCCGGCTTTTCGTTGCGCCACACGGTGCCGGTCTGGTAGCGGCGGAAGGGCTTGGCAATGTGCTGGAAATTGGCGGCGACATGGCGGGCCAGGGGCGCGGTCATGTCGTAGCGCAGGCTCATCCACTGCTCGTCATCGTCCTTCAGCGAGAAGACGCCCGCATTGGGGCGGTCGATATCGGGCAGAAACTTGCCCAGCGCGTCGGTATATTCGAAGGCCGGGGTCTCCAGCGGCTCGAAGCCATAGCTTTCATAGACGGCGCGGATGACGGCCAGCATCTTCTGCTCGGCCATGATCTCGGCGGCGCCGCGGTCGCGCAAGCCGCGCGGCAGGCGGGCCTTGGGGCGCCCCCCTTTGTCTTTGTCTTGCCTGGGCGAACTCATGACGGGAATCCGTAGAATGGCGGGGGTTGTACCGGCCCCCGGCCAAGGCGGCAAGGAACCGGAACAAGATATTGCAAATCAGTAGGTTAGGCGCGCGCCGCTTTGCCCCTTGCGCCGCCCCATGTTGCAATGCGAATTAAGCCGAAATGCTCAGGAGATGCGTGTGGCCCCAAGACCGATTGGCAAAGTCTATCCCGATGCCGCCAGCGCCCTGAAAGGCCTGACCTTTGACGGCATGACGCTGATGTCGGGCGGCTTCGGCCTGTCGGGCAATCCCGAGAACCTGATCACCGCCCTCAAGGACGACGGCAGCCGCGGCATCACCCTGATCTCCAACAATTGCGGCGCCGACGGGCAGGGCCTGTGGGTGCTGCTGAACAATGGCCAGATCAAGAAGATGATCTCGTCCTATGTCGGCGAGAACAAGCTTTTTGAGGAATTGTATTTGTCGGGCAAGCTGGAGCTGGAGCTGACGCCGCAGGGTACGCTGGCCGAGCGCATCCGGGCCGGCGGCGCCGGCATTCCGGCTTTCTATACCCGCACCGGCGTCGGCACCGTGGTGGCCGAGGGCAAGCCGATGGAAGAGTTTGACGGCCTGAGCTATGTGCGCGAGCGCTGGCTGAAGGCGGATCTGGCCATCGTCAAGGCCTGGAAGGGCGATACTGAGGGCAATCTGGTCTATCGCAAGACGGCGCGGAATTTCAATCCCATGATGGCGACGGCGGGCAAGATCACCATCGCGGAAGTGGAGGAGCTGGTGCAGCCGGGCGAACTGGATCCCGACAAGATCCACACCCCGGGGATCTATGTGCAGCGCATCCTGCAAGGCAAGGATTACAAGAAGCCGATCGAACGGGTGACGACCCGGCCGCGTCCCGGCGCATCAAAGGGGAACAAATAGGATGGCCTGGTCGCGCGAAGACATCGCCGCCCGCGCCGCGCGCGAGTTGCAGGACGGCTTTTATGTCAATCTGGGCATCGGCATCCCGACCCTGGTGGCGAACTATATTCCGGCCGGCATGAAGGTTACGCTGCAAAGCGAGAACGGCATGCTGGGCATGGGTCCATTCCCCTATCCGGGCGACGAAGACCCCGACCTGATCAATGCCGGCAAGCAGACCATCACCGAATTGCCGATGACCAGCTTTTTCTCGTCCGCCGACAGCTTCGCCATGATCCGCGGCGGGCATATCGATCTGTCTGTGCTGGGCGCGATGGAAGTATCGGAAGCCGGCGACATCGCCAACTGGATGATCCCCGGCAAGATGGTCAAGGGCATGGGCGGCGCCATGGACCTGGTGGCGGGGGTCAGGAAGATCGTGGTGGTGATGGAGCACACCAACAAGGCGGGCGAGTCAAAAATCCTCAAAAGCTGCGAGCTGCCGCTGACCGGGGCCGCCTGCGTCGACATGATCATCAGTGATCTTTGCGTCTTTACCCTGGAACGCGGCAAGCGCGGCCTGGCGCTGGTCGAGCTGGCCCCCGGCGTGACGCTGGACGAGGTCCGCGCAAAAACCCAGGCGGCCTTCACCAGCGCGCTTTGAACGCCCGCAAGTCCCGCGGCGGCTACTGGCTCACCACCCCGCCCACTGTCGCCGACCCCGTGCCGCTGCATCCCAGCGCGCCGCGGCGGGCGAATTTCTGGATGCGCTTTCCGGTATCGACTTCGGCGGTATAGATGTTGCCATGGCTGTCCAGACTGACCTGGTGCAGCCAGTGGAACTGGCCGGCACCCCGGCCGTTGCGGCCCAGCCGCCCCAGTTCTGCCAGCGTGGCGCGGTTGAGCAGGTAGATGGTCTGGTTGGTATTGTCCCCGACATAGAGGCAGCTTTGCGCCTTGTCGGTGGAGAAGTTCATCGACACCGCCGTTCCGGGCATTACCGGCAGCGTCTCGGTGCCGGGGCTGATCGCCTGTTCCGCCATGAAGCCGCACTTGCCCGGCTCGCCGCCGGGATTGCTGCAGGGCTTTCCCAACTCGGGGCTGTTCTTGTCAAACACCTGGATGCGGTCATTGCCGCGGTCGCAGACATAGATCTTGCCGTCATCGGCGATCTTCACGCAATGCACCGGGTTGCGGAAAAAAGCGGGCTTGCGATTGCCCCGCGCCAGATCGTCCGGCCAGCGCCCGGCTGCTTTGGCGGCGGCATCGTCCACCGGGTTGTTTCCATAGGCGCCGAAGTGACCGATATATTTTCCCGTGGTCGCATCGACGATGACGATGCGGCGGTTGCCATAGCCATCGGCGACATAGAGCCGGTTGGTGGCCGGATCGACCACAATGTCGGCCGGCTGGTAGAAGACCGGCGTGCCGTTGATGCCGCCATGGCTGTCGTTGCTGTCCACCGCCTGCGGCGTGCCGCCGATGCGCATCTTGAAATTGCCGTCCATGTCGAACTTCAGGATAAAGCCGTCGGCGCCGTTCTTGTTGGTCGCCCAGGGCGCGCGCGGGCCGGTGCCCGCCGCTTCGGCGCCGCCTTCTTCCGGCGGCTTGCCGCCATAGGCGGTGTTGCCGCCCAGCCAGACATTGTCGTGGCTGTCGACATAAATGCCATGCTCGTTGTTGGGCCAGATGCAGCCGTCCGCCGCCTTGCAGTGGCTGGCAAGCCAGCCCGGATCGGACGGCCCGCCCCAGGCGCGCAGCAGTTTGCCCGCCGCATCGAATTCCAGCACCGAGGGCGCCGCCAGGCAGCAGTCGGCCCCGGGGCCGTGCGGCCGTTCAAAGCCCAGCCCGCTGACCGGCACCTTGCCCGCATCGAGGGCGCCCGGCACCGCCGGCTCAAGCCCGGTCTCGTCATTGGTCAGACTGCGCGGGCGGTTGAGCACCCAGATATGGTCATGGCGGTCGACAAACAGTCCGCCGATCTGGCCCAGCAGCCAGTTGTGCGGCAAGGGCGCGGGCCAGCTCGGGTCGGCGACAAAGTCCGGCACGACTGCGCCCTGAGCCTTGTGATAGACGCCGGTCTGGGCATAGAGGCGGTCGAGGATGGTGGAATCCTTCTTCACCGCGTCGGCGGCCGCGCCCGAGACGGCGAGCGCGGCCAGCACCAGAACCAGTTTGCGCATCGTGTTTCCTTTAATTGTTGGGCACGTCAATCATCAGCAGGCGCTTGGGCGCGCTGCCGACCTTGATGCGCGCCAGTTCCCTGCCGCTATGGGCATCGAGAATGGAAACGTCGTCGCTGTCGGCATTGCTGATGCCGGCATATTTGCCGTCGCTGGACATGCTGATCCAGTTGGGGCACGCGCCGGTGGGCATTTTCGGCGACACGGCGCCGGTGGCGAGGTCATAGATATAGATGCCGCCGCCCGCCACCGAGGTGATCCAGAGTTTCCTGCGGTCGGCGGTGAGCGCGATGCCGTGGGTCGGCGTGTCGGGCGGCTCCACCCGGCAATTTATCAGCGGCATGGCGGGCAGCGCCAACTCGCTCTCGGTTTTCTTCACCAGATCCACCGTGGCGACGCCGTGTAGCCCCGACAGCGCGGTGTAGATGGTCTTTTCGTCCGGCGCGACGATGAAGGGGCGCGGGTCGCCGCCGACATTGACCATCCCGCCATAGTCCATCTTCGTCAGGTCGATGCGGTCGATGCGAAAGGCGTCGCGCTCTTCGCACCAGATCGCGGTGTTGCTGCCGCCTTCCGGCACGAAGCAGTTATGGGGTTTGCGGATGGGCAAGGTCTTGACTGGAATTTGGCTGGGCGCCTTGCTGGTCATGTCGTAGATCACCACCGCATTGGCCGGGGCCAGCAGCGGCACCGCCACATAATGGCCGTCGCTGGTGGCGGCGCATTCGTTGGGCCGGCCGGGCAGCGCAATGGTGCCGGTGACGGTGTTGGTCCTGGTGTCGATGATCTGAAGCTGGTTGGTGGATTCCACCGTCACATAGGCGGTGCGGCCATCGGCGGGGGCGCAGACGCCATGCACCAGCTTGCCCACCTTGATGGTGGCGACGACTTTTTGCGCCGCCGGGTCGATGACCGTGACGTCGTCGCCCATGCTGTTGCCGACATAAAGCAGCGTGCGGGCATCGGCGGCGGCGACCGCCAGGCACAGCCCGGCCAGCACCAGAATTTTTCGAACCATCCCTGCCCTCCCAGGCTTTTTCCCAAGTCTTAGTCCAAGCGGGGGGCTGAGGCCAGCAGCCTAGCTTTTCCCGCTGCGGGCCTTTTCCTGGTCATCCTGGGTGCGCTGCGACAAGGGGATGGTTTTGCCGTGGCTGTCCTGCTCCAGCCCGGCAG
Organism: Rhizomicrobium sp.; assembly: GCA_035549455.1. Lineage (GTDB taxonomy): Bacteria > Pseudomonadota > Alphaproteobacteria > Micropepsales > Micropepsaceae > Rhizomicrobium. Next base: position 17,841 of record DASZQW010000044.1, read on the forward strand.
GGGCATCGGCGTGTGGCGCCATCCGCGTCTGGTGATGGACCGCGCCCTGCTGTCCTTGCGGATCGGTATCCTTTGGCGACCCACCGCGGCCTTGCTGGTCGGGCGGCATGCGGGCGGGGATTTGCGCTTCTTTCTCCGGATCTTTGATACTGCTCATCTTCAAGTCCTGTCTGATTGACCAACCGCGCCCAACAGCGATCCCTGATGGCGGCGCAGCATGAAAATTCCCGCTTCCAGCGCCAGCGCCGCCAGGAACGGCGACAAAGCGACCGCAACGCCGTCTTCTTCCTCTTCAACCCGCCACAGGGCGCCCAGGATGCAAAGGCCCACGCCGGCAAACAGCAATTTGCGCATTTTTCCGGTTCCACGCGGTCACCGCTGGGCAACGTCCCAGCCGCCCGCAAAGTTCCGCCCGCTTTCGTGGCGGACCTGATCGGATCGGTGGGGCAAGCCATACGGCTGGCGGCGGCGCGCAGGATTCCCATTGTCAACCGGATCGGGACCGTCCAGCCTGCCAACCCAGGGAACCCATGACGGACATCGCGCTTCTGCAACGCGCCGGACTGGCCGTCGCCATCGGCCTTCTGATCGGCATTGAACGGGGCTGGCAGTCGCGCCAGGCGCGCGATGGCGCGCGGGTCGCGGGCATCCGCACCTTCACCCTGATCGGCGGCTTTGGCGGCATTTGCGGGCTGGTGCCCGGCAATCTGACACTGGGATTGTGCTTCGTCGGTTTTGCGCTGCCTTTCGGCCTGTTTGAATGGCGGCGGGCGCAGCGCGCCGGCATATTCTCCGCCACGGATTTTGTCGCCGGGCTGATGACCTTCATGCTGGGCGCCTATGCAGCGCGCGGCAGCATGGCGGTGGCGGGGGCGGGCGGCGTGGTCACGGCCGCCATCCTGGCCGAGCGCAAGGTGCTGCATACCTTCCTGCAACGCCTGAAATGGAGCGAGCTGCGGGCCGCCCTGGTCCTGCTGGCGATGACGGCCGTGCTGCTGCCCGTTTTGCCCGACCGCACGGTCGATCCCTGGCAGGCGCTAAACCCGCACCAGATATGGCTGATGACGGTGCTGGTCGGGGCGGTCTGCTATGCCGGCTATATCGCCGTGCGGGTCGCCGGCGAACGGCGGGGCCTGCTGTTTGCCGGCCTGATGGGCGGACTTGCCACTTCAACCACCGTGACCTGGACCTTTGCACGGATGGTAGGGCGCAATCCCGCCGCCCTGCCCCAGGTGATGACCGCCATCCTGGCTGCCTGGATGATGTCGCTGATGCGCATGACGGTGCTGGCGGTGGTGATCGCGCCATCGCTGCTGAGGGCGCTGGCCCCGCCCATGGCGGCAGCTTCGGCGGTGCTTTTGATTCCGGCGCTGCTCGCCTACCGGGCGGCGGGAAAGGCGGGCGGGCAGGGACTGACACTGACGGATCCGTTCGAATTGCCGCTGATGCTGCGCTTCACCGCCCTGCTGTGCGGCATCATGCTGCTGGTGCATTTCCTGTCCTCGGGAACGTCCGGACTATTCGCGCTGGGCGGCATTTCGGGCCTGCTGGATGTCGATCCCATAACCCTATCGATGGCGAAGGCGGCCGGAGGTGAGGTGACCCCGGCGGTGGCAGTGTCCACGATCCTGATCGCCGCCACGGCCAATGGCGTGGCCAAGTCGGTGCTGGCCGTGGCGTTCGGCGGCGCCCGTCTGGGCCTGGCGCTGAGCGGCTTTGCGCTGCTGGCCTTCGGCGCCGGCGCCGCGGTATTCGCCCTCGTCTAGTCGCCGCCCACGCGCACGGTCCGGCGTTTCAATGACAGGACTGCTTGAGGAGGTTGGTACAGTTGGGTGGGCTTGAACCACCGACCTCCGGATCCACAATCCGGCGCTCTAACCAACTGAGCTACAACTGCACACACGGCCCTGCGGCCAACGTCTGAGCCCTTGTCCGGCGCTCTTCCCGGGGGCGCGCTTGGCTGCGCGCCCGTCCTCGGCCTGACGGGCCTCGGACCCAACTGAGCTACAACTGCACACACGGCCCTGCGGCCAACCTCTGAGCCCTTGTCCGGCGCTCTTCCCGGGGCGCGCCTGGCTGCGCGCCCGGGTCCCCACTGCGCGACAATGGCTCACGCGATTGCCATGGAAGGCGCGTTCTATGGGCCACCCCTCGCAAAAGCAAGGCTTTAGGCCGCGGCAAAACCCGGAAATTAACCATTCGTTAACCGACTGGGGCGACCTTCGGGCTGAGATTTTCGGGGGCCCTGATGCGCACCACGACCAGCCTGATTGCCGGGCTTTTGCTGCTTTCCGCCCTGCCCGCCGCCGCCCAGCCGATTGAGGCCGACCCAAGCTGGCAGGCCCCGCCGCAGGACGCCCCGCCGCCCGCCGATCCGGGCGACGACTGGCAGGCCCGCCGGGCCTATGTCGGCCTGCGCGGCAGCTATGCCTTCAACGCCAACGCCGTCATGACATGGACCCCCACCGCGCCGCCCACCGCCATCCGCGCCTCCTATGCCTCGGGCGGCGGCGGCTCGGTCTATCTGGGCGCGCACCTGCCCTTGAACCTGCGGCTGGAACTGGAAGCCCTGTACCGCTGGCAGCCCTTGTCGCGGCTGTCGCTGGACGGAACCAATGTTACGGCGACGGGCAGCACCCGCATCGCCGCCCCCATGCTGAACCTGCTATGGGACATCCCCATGCCCGACGATCTGGGCCTGCAGCCCTTTGTCGGCATGGGCGTGGGCGCGGCCTATACCGACACCAACCTGTCGGGTGGCGGCAACAGCTATGCCCGCCAGAAGCGCTGGGACCTCGCCTATTCCTTCATCGGCGGACTGGCCGTGCCGCTGTCGGATTCCTCGCGTCTCACCGCCATGTATCGCTGGCTGCAGGTGCGCAATGCGGGACACAAATGCGCCGTCGGCGGATCGCTGCAGAGCGTCTGCCTGGACAACAATGTCAACAGTTCGGCGGTCGATCTGGGCTATGAAATGGATCTTTAGTCTTTTGGCCCGCCTCCGCTAGTGTGGCAGCATGCGGCGCCGCGTCCTCTTCCCCCTCGCCCTGATCATGATCGCGGCCGTGGCCGCGCTTTACTGGTTCTCCCGGCCCGCGCCCATCCTGACCGTCACCACCTGGGCGGGAGCCTATGGCCGGGCCCAGGCCGCCGCTCTGATGCGGCCCTATGCGGCCGAAAAATCGGTGGATGTGCGCATCGCCCAATGGGACGGCGACCTTGGCGAGGTCGAGGCAGCGGTCAATGCCCGCAAATACAAGGGCGACGTGATTGATTTCGAGCTGCCCCGCGCGGTGGAAGCCTGCCGCAAGGGCCTGTTGGAAAGGATCGACCCCGACATCCTGCCCGACCGCAGAGACTTCGTGCCGGGCGCGATCGGGCCCTGCTGGGTGGGCAGCATGGTCTATTCCCAGGTGATGATCTATTCGCCCCGGCTGCGGCGCGCGCCCAGGACGCTGGCGGACTTTTTTGATCGCGCCCGTTTCCCCGGACGCCGCGCCCTGAGCCGCGCCTCGGCCAAGTATAATCTGGAAATGGCGCTGCTGGCCGACGGCGTGCCGCCCAGCGAAGTGTACCGGACGCTGGCCACGCCGGAGGGGCTGGACCGGGCCTTCGCCAAGCTGAAGGCGCTGAATCCCATCTGGGCCCATGACAGCATCGACGCCCTGCACTGGGTGAAGAACGGCCAGGCGGTGATGGCGACGGCGCTGAATGGTGATGTTTATGACTCGGCGAAAAAGGACTTCGCCCCGGGCATCCTGTGGGACCGCCAGCTTTACGAATTCGACGTCTTCGCCATTCCCAGCGGCGACCCCAACAAGAAGCGCGCCCTGGACTTCATCGCCTGGGCCACCGGCGCCGCCCCGCTGGCGGCAATGGCGGACTGGGTGCCCTATGGCCCGGCGCGGCGCTCCGCGCTGGCGCTGGTGAAGAACAATCCCGAGCTGGGCACGCCGATGCGGCCCTGGCTGCCCACCGCGCCGGCGCATTTTGCCCGCGCCTTCGCCGTGGATGACGGCTGGTGGCTGGATCACGGCGCGGCACTGGGCGCGCGCTGGCAGCAATTCGTCAGCCGATGACCGCCTGGCGGTCATGGCTTAAATAAAGGGGTGAATTCCTGCCGAAAATGCGGCAATGGTTCCATCCGTGACCCCATAGCTCAGCAGGATAGAGCGGCGGTTTCCTAAACCGTAGGCCGGAAGTTCGAGTCTTCCTGGGGTCACCATCTGCCGCCCCGTTCTTCGACATGACGGCACAGGCATCGCCGCGACTGCGAATACCAAACCGTACCAAACACGCAGCGGGCCGGGCGGAACCTACAATCAGCCGCGCCGTTTTCTGCTGGAGGGGTGATGACGACCATTCGGGAACCCAGGTTCCTTCCCAGGAGCATGGTTCCTTCCAGGAGAGTGACCCATGAAGACCAGCACCAAACTTGCCTGCGCGTTTTTGCTGACCGCGGCTCCTGCTTTCGCGCAGGTTCTGGGCGCCGGCGGCGCTGTTAGCGGCGCCGCCAGCGGCATCGGCGCGACGGGCCGCGCCAATAGCGGTATCACGGCCACCAGCCCGTCCACCATGGGCGCCACCGGGGCGCTGAACCACACCACAATGGGGGCGGAAAACCGCGCCAATTCGGCGATCGGCACCACCACCTCCGCCGCCTCCAACGTCGGTGACACCGCGGCCCAGAAGCTGAACCACACCGCCCAGGCCCATGCCAACGGTGCGCTGGGGGCCAACACCTCGGCGGGCGGCGTCGCGGCCAGTGGCGATGTGAACAGCGCTGATGGGGCCAACAACGCGGCCAGTGTGAATCGCTCGACGCAGGCCGCCGCCGGCACGATGACCCGCAAGGCGGAAAATCGGGCCAATGCAGCGGAACGCGAAACTACCAGAACGCTCAACCAGACCCAGGCCGAAGGCTCCGCCAATGTGAGCGCGAGTGGTTCAGTCCAATAGGCGAGATTTCGGTGAATTGTGGAAAGGCCCGGCCCGCGCCGGGCCTTTTTCGCATCCGCACAATCGCCAGGGATGCGGCGGTGGCGTAAGACTCACAGCCGCAGCACCACGGATTCCCCCATGCCCCTCTATCGCGCGCCGGTCGAAGATTTCCGCTTCCTGCTTCACGAGGTTCTGGCGCTGGAGACGCACCGCGACCTGCCGCAATTCGCCGACCTGTCGCCGGAACTGATTGACGACATCCTGAGCAATGCCGGCAAGTTCCACGAAGAGGTCTTCCAGCCGCTCAACCAATCGGGCGACGCGGAAGGCTGCCGCTTCGAAAACGGCGCGGTGACAACGCCCAAGGGCTTCAAGGACGCCTACAAAGCCTATTGCGAGGCGGGCTGGGGCGGGCTGGGGGCGCCGGAAAGCGCCGGTGGCGCCGGGCTGCCGCCCATCATCACCATGGCGGTGAGCGAAATGGGGATGTCGTCCAACCAGAGCCTGGCCATGTATCCCATGCTGACGGCGGGCGCCTATGGGGCGCTGTTTGCCACCGGCGCCGACTGGATGAAGCAGAACATCGCGCCCAAACTGGTCAGCGGCGAATGGGCCGGGACCATGTGCCTGACCGAGTCCGGTTGCGGCACCGACCTGCGGCTGATGAAGACCAAGGCGGTAGAGCAGCCGGACGGCACCTATCGCATGAACGGCACCAAGATCTTCATCTCCGGCGGCGATCACGACCTGACCGGCAACATCATCCATATGGTGATCGCCAAAATCCCCGACGCGGACGGTCATATCCATGACGATCTTTCGACGGTCAATTTTTTCATGGTGCCCAAGTTTCTGGTCTCGGAAGACGGCGCGATGGGGGCGAAGAACGGCGTCAACACCGGCGGCATCGAGCACAAGATGGGCATCAAGGGCCAGGCGACCTGCGTGCTCAATTTCGACGGCGCCAAGGCCTGGCGGCTGGGCCCCAAGCCCACCCCGCCCAAGCCGGGCGAGAAGCGCTCGTCCAG